>JBCBZP010000049.1:0-12813 GCA_039815285.1 Planctomycetota bacterium | reverse complement strand
TCCCGCATCGCGGTCAGCACGCGCCCGAGGGCGGCCCGGTCCCTCGGGCTCGGGCAGAAACCCACGATGTCCTCCAAGAGCGCGACCGTGGCCGACTCGATCGCGTCGCCGGCCATCGCCCGCCCGAACTCCTCGTCGCTGACGCCGCGATCGTCCGCCTGCGGCTTGCACACCGCATAGAGCACGTCGCACAGCAGGATCGGGTCGGACGCAAGCCGCTCGGCGACGCTGGTGTCCATCGACACCGCGAGCGCGATCAGGTCGGTGCCGGTGAGCCCCTTGACGCGCTTGAGCGACGCGACGTTGATCTCGATCACCCAGTCGCGTCCCGCGTTGTCGGTGAAAGTCTTCATGCGTCAGCCTCCGATCCAAGATGGCGGTGTGTCCGAGTACGTGACCTTGGCCGTCACCGACACCGTGATCGCTTCTTCGAGCGACTCGGACCGGCTGAAGCTCGTGATCATGAAGTCGGCCTGGAGACCTTCTCCAGCGCCGGAGCTCGACCCGTCGAGGATCTGCATGCCGATCGGCGCGTTGTTCAGGTAGGCGTCCTTGACCGCGCCGAAGCCGGCGTCGGCGGTATCCCACACCATCTCGAACTCGACGCTCGCTTCCTTGAGCGTCGCCACCACCGCCCGCCAGCCGCTGTTGGCCCGCGTCGTAACATCCGCCTCGCCCGCCTCGAGCGAGAGCGTCACGTCGCGGACGTTCGCCAGCTCGACCCACGACCCGCCGCCGTCCTGGCCGCCGGTCTTGTAGTTGAGCACGGCCTCCATGCCCAGCCTGATCGCCATCAGTTACCTCCTGACCCTGTAGGTCACGCTCATCACCGTCGTCAGCGTCGATCGCTCGTCGAGGTGCTCGGCCGCGACGACGGGCTCGTGTTCGATGCTCACCCACGCGGCCTGCGGGTATCCCGTCAGCCGCTTGTGCCGAAGCTGGTCGCCGATCTGCTCGGCGAGGTCGAGCAGCGCATCGAGCCGGGCGTCGTCGCCCGCGTCCACACGCTGCTGCAGCCCGACGTCCACGGTGCAGTCGACCTGGCTCTGCTGGCGGGCGAGGTTCGCGGTGTTCACCGAGCGCGGGACCACGGTCACCTTCAACTCGCCGAGTTCTTCGAGGTCGAACGACGGCCGGTACGCCCGCTCGGCGGTCACCGGCTCGGCGTACGTCCCGTCGTTGATCGCCGCCGCGACGGCGTCCGCGATCTCCACGATCACGCTCATGGGTCGGTCCTCTCTGGGTGTGCCGAGACGCTCTCGCGTCCCTCGAGGAACGCAACGCGGCGTTCCATGTCGTGGTACTCGCTGCGGAGTTGGCTCGCCTCGGCGATGAACTCGTCGAGCCGCTTCTCGACCTGGTCGAGCTTGGTGGTGACCACACCCCACTGAACGATCAGGGCCGCGATGGCCAGGCCGGCTGTGAGCGCCACGCCCGCCCAACGCACTCGGCCGTTGCCGTTCCCGTTGCCATTCGTGCTTCCGTTGCTCACGCCGCTCCTGTCCGAACGAACTTGGTGTGGATCCGCAGCGTGCGTCGCTGCGGGTCGCTGTACCGCCATGCGGGCTCATCGCCCGGTGCCAACACTTCGTACTCGTGCAGGCGTGCCTCACCCGTCTCGGTGATCCGGTCTCCGGCCTTGGGCGTGACCGCCTCGCCGCCGAGCACCAGATCCGACGCGGCGAGGAGGTAGTCCCGCGACTCGATCCGATGGACGACGCCGTACTCGTCGGTGCGGTCGAACGCCGTCGAGCCGACCGTGGCTTCGATCTCCACGCTGTCCGCGCCCCGGCGGTAGACCACCGTGCGCGACAGGTGCGCCCGCCGGGTGCGGTCGAGCATCTCGGATCCCTTGGCCAGCAGATCACCCACGGCGGGTCCTCCTCATCCGTTTCGGTGTCAAGGCGCGAGTAGCCCACGCACCGTGGTGTCCGCGGCCGCCGCAGCAGCCACGGCTTTCCCGATCCGCTTGTTCCCGCTGGCCGTGGTCGTCGCGACGCCGCCCGAGCTGTCCCAGTACAAGACCGCCCCGGCTGAGATCGCCCCGCCCGCGGCCTTGGCGAAGTCGAACAGACCGCGTGTCGCCAGCGAGCCGAGCGTGCCGGCTGCGATGGGCGTCTTCGCCACGCCGACCAGATCACCCTGCACCACCACCTCGCCAGCCGCCACATCCGCCGCAGACTGAAAGTCAACCGCGTCTCCATCCTGAATGAACACTGCCATGCCGTCTCCTTCTGGCTCGTTGTCATCTGTCGTGTCGGTGCCGTCCGTCGTCTCCGTGAAGAGCGTGTCGAAGCGGGTCGTCAGGAACCCGTCGTCGATGCCGTCACCGAGTGACTCGTTCACCCCGTCGCCCGGCGACTTCCCGCCGCCGAACTGACTCATGCCTCACCCTTTGCCTTCACGCCGCCGCGCGGGTCCTGCAACGCGACGCCGAAGTCGTGGTATCCACGCATCTGGATCCCGAGCCGGTTAAAGCTCTGCTCGGCGGTCTCGATGGTGGGAGCCTCCTGCCCGTTCAGGAACGCGACCTCGATGACCGGCAGGTCCTCGGCCCCGGCGAGCAGGTACCACGCCTTCGACGAGTTGCCCGTGTACGCCGCGTTCGAGAGGTACCGGCTGACTTCGACGCGGAACTTGCCCTGGTGCGGATTGCTCAGGGGGTACTTCGCGCTCGAGCCGTTATCGCGCAGCTCCATGCTCTTGAAGAGCTGGCTGCCTACCGCCGAGAGCGAGGTCGGCACCAGCAGGATCGCGGGCATCACCCCGAGCGGCTTGCCGTCCGAATCGACCTGATCCATGAAGGTGACCTCGGCCTTGGTCAGCCCATCGATGCCGAGGGCCGTGTCCGCGCCCGAGATGAAGTTGTTATTGCCCGCGGTGAAGAAGGCCGAGTTCGCAAGGAACGTCTTCCAGAAGATGTCGTTGATCGTCTTGCCCGAGCCCGCCCCGAGCTTGCGCGGCACGGTCGTGATCGCGCCGAGGTCGTCGTTGATGATGTCGGTGCGGTCAATCGCCAGCATCAGGGCGTAGGTGTCGGCCTTGTTGGTGTACGTCTCCTCGCCCAGCGTGCCGTGCTTGATCTCGCCGCCGGGCGCAACCCGCTCGTACTGGTCGTTGCCGGTGAGCCGGTAGCTCGTGACCGTCTTGAAATCGGTGACGCTGCGGAGGGCCGCGATGTTCCGCCAGGTTCGCTCGACGCTGTTGAAGCCATCGAGGAGGAACTTGTTGGCGACGTTGGAGAGGATGCCGCCGATGCTCACCGTCGAGCCGGCGGCTTCGATGCCGCGACCGAACGCCGCGTCCATCACCGCGGACCAGTCGCGGAACGTCCGCCCCGAGTAGCCGTTGGCCCATGCCGCTTCCAGCAGGAGTTCCTGGAGGCCGAGCGTCTGCCCGAACCGCTTGCTTGCGGCGTCGAGATCCTGCTCATCGCAGAATCGCTCGGGCTGCTGGATCCGGCCGCTGAGCATGCACGCGGCCTGGAGCACGCTGTCGTTCACGAGATTCGTGGGGACATGCGCGGCCGGGGCCTTCGGGCGGCTCGCGCGCAGCACCTCGAGCTCGCAGCGTGTCGCGTCCCAGCCCTCGCGGATCGCCTGCGCTTCGAGCGACCGGTGTTCGCCTGAGCAGATCCGTCGGATCGCAGAAATCCGGTCGGTCTCGGCCGCGGCCTGGGCCCGCATCTCGGCGACGACGTCACGACCGGGGTCGATCTGGTTGGGTTCGGTTGTGGGCGCAGTCTCGCCGCCACCATCGTCTGCATCACCGCCAGCCGACGCCGCGATCGTCGCGCTGGTCCGGCCATCTGCCCCGAGGTCCACGAAGCTGATCTCGCCCAGGGTCGAACGCCGGACGACATTCACCGGCCCGGTGAACTCTCGGCCGTTGACGGTCACGGACTGGTTCGGGCGGACGAACTCGAACTCGTCCACCGATGCGCCGACGGACGCCTGCCACGGGAAGCCGTTCCGGCTCGACGCCACGACCTCCTTGGCCGCGGCCGTGTCGCGGCTGATCACGCCCGCGGCGATGAGCTGCCCGGCATCCACACCGATCGCGTCGGTGTGTCCGACGCCGGCCTGGGCATCGTGCCCGAAGCGGATCGGTCGGTTCTGCGACGGGACCGACAGCCCTGCGAGATCGATCACGACCGGGTGCCGCCAGCCCGCGAGGCGCATCGCCTCGCCGGTGTACGCCACCATCCGGAACCGCGGCAGCGGTGCCGTATCGTCAGCCTCGGCCGCGGCCGCAAGATCAATCTCGGCTCGAGCGGTCAACGCCACGGACTTCTGGTCGTCGCGTAGCGTGTCGTCCGCCGCGGCAGCGATGAACATCGGGTTGGTCGCGGTCTTCAGGTTGGGATTCACAGCGATCATGCGGCCTCCTTGCGGCGCTCGTCGAGCGCGTCCTGCTCTTCGGTGTCGTCTGTTGGTGTGTGGGGAGAGGTGGGCGCAGCGTCCGCCGCCCCGAGACCAAGCTCACGCATCAGCGCCGCCTCCTTGGCGCGCTGCCGCAGCTCGTCTTCCCAGTCCCGACCCTGCCGCGCGTACTCGGCGGCGAGCGTTGTCGTGTGATTGGCAAGCCGCGTCGCCTGCGCGTTGGCTTCCTTGGCAGGGTCGACATGCTCGACGCCATCCCAGAACCAGGCGTGCGGTGTGACGGCGTTGCGCGCTCGCAACTGCTGCGGCAGCAACCCCTCGACCAGAGCCGCCTCGGCGAACCACGCCGCGAGGATCCGGTCGAGCACCGAGACTTGCATCTGGTGCTGCTCGACACGGATGCTCTTGAAGTACGTCTGGTGGTCCAGCCGGCCCGAGGCGTAGTTGTACCCAGAGCTATTGCCAGCAGCGACGTTGAACGGCATGCTCAGACACCGGGCGATCTCGTTGAGGATCTCCCGCTTGAACTCCGCGTACGTCGTGGCCGGCTGCTCGGCGTGGATCTGCCCGAGCTTCCAGCCGCCGGGGAGCACGGTCGCCAGCCGCTTCTCGAGTCCGACCATGTCCATGGGCTCAAGTGGGTCCGCCTCACCGTTCGCCGGCGCGTCGGTGTAGAGCACCGCCGCGAAGTCGGCGGCGGTCTCCGCCGCGGCGATCACCGCGAGCGTGTACCGGCGCAACTGCGCGAACAGGGGCAGCGCCGGCGTGATGTCGGGGATCCCGCGGCGCTGGCCCGGACGGTCGGCGCGGAAGTAGTGGATCATCGAACCCGCGGGCACCGTGTCGAACTCGAACGGGCCATTGCGGCCGCGCGTCCAAGAGGCCGTGTCGCCCGGATGGCGACGCAGCACGTAGTACCCGGCCGGGTGACCCGTCGCGTCGAGCACCACGCCGTCGATGTTGTCCATACCGGCACGCCCGGTCCGCACGAGCGGGCTGGTCACCTGGTCCGGCTCAATCAGCCGCGGGTCGAGCTTCACAGCGTGGTCGATGCGCGGGCTGCTGGTCAGCATGCAGAAGCACTCGCCCGACTCCGCTCTGCCCATCCGCATCGTGCGGAGCAGCCCGGCGAGGTCGACCGCGGCGGCCCACTCGCTGAACGCGTCCTCGACGCGGGCGTTGGCCGTCGGGTCGTCGGTGAGCATCTGGAGCCGCGGCCCCGTGCCCACCGTGTCGTTGGCGAGCGTGAGCACGATGCCCTTGGCGTAGCTGTTGTTGGCGACCTCGTACCGGGCGCGGTTGCGGAGGATCCGGCGCACGTCAGGGCTGACCGCGGCGTTTGGCGCCAGCCCGTCCGCAGCGGCCCAGTGACGCCGGTTGTCCGGGGTCGTCTGGGCCGAGTCGAACCTTGCCCGCACGGCCCGCGTCGTGGTCGCTACGGCCTTTGAGGCCCGCTTCGATTTACCGAGCAGACCGCCCAGCATCAGGCCGCACCCCCGTCATTGCCCAGACCGTCAACTGTCCCGGGCGGCGTCAGCTTGACGAGCCGACCACCAAGGCCACGGCCACGGCTCGCCCGCTTGCTCGCGAGGTACCGGTCGGCCTCGATCTGGTCCTTCAGCGAATGCTGCTCGACCGACTGCCCATCCACCATGGCCTTGGCCGGCCCGGCGGCGTTCTCGGCGATCGCGTCATCGAGATCGGGTGTGTTGGAATCGGTGTCTGCCACGGTGTCTATATCTGCGCGAGGTCGAAAATGTGTCGCACGCTCCATCGATGGAGCGGGCCATCACCTACCGACTACGCGGTTGGTCGAAGAAGTGGCGGACATAGTCGCGCGGAAGTTCAGGAATGCTGACGCTTCAGCTCCGACAGTCGCACGCGTGGCTTCGATGTCGGCTTCAGATCTGTGCCGAAGAGCACCGCCCCCTGCATCGACGCCGCGACCGCGGAACCAACCAAGCAGTCGAGCCAGTGGTTGTCGAGCCCGGCCACGCGGAGCTTCCATTCGTCGACCGTGCGGCCGCGACCCTCCGTCTTGACCCGGTACTCCGCGGTCAGGTGTTCGGCGAGCAGGCGGTGGGCCTCGGGCTTGTTCCCGAACAGCGCGAGCGATCCCGGGTCACCCATAGGGACCGCCAGCCGGGCGTGCACGAAGCTCTTCCAGAAGTTGGTATCGAAAACGACATGCCGGACGGCCCGCTTGCCTGTCACCATCGGCACGCGCCAGTTGAGACCGATGCGCTCGCCGCGCTTCCGCTTGTAGTCGCTGAACGGGATGCTGCTGGCCCCGACGTACCGACCGTGACTCGGCAGCAGCAGGGAGGCGTGTGGGCTCTGCCGGCAGAACTGATAGACCACATCGGTCGACGTGCCCCAGTTCGCATCAATCAGGCAGCGGTCGATGCGGACGGCCGCGCCGTCGTCGCGTTTCCACTCTCGGCCAAGCATTCGGTTGCATAGCCGCTCGAGCCCCGCGTAGATCGCGCCCTCGACGCCGGCCCGCGGCGCTGACGTCGCGAGCGTCTTGCGGATGTCGCGGAGCGTGAAGTACCCAGCCTCCCCCGCCTGCTGATCCGGCTCCGTGCCGTAGTCGATCACATGGCCCGTGAAGTCGTCCTCCCATGCGGCAACGAGCCAGAACAGCGCCTTGCCCTGCACGTCCACGAACATCGTCAGGTGCGAGCAGCCGAGCGGGACCTGGCCGCGTGCGTGCCCGCTCAGCTTCGACGCGATCTGATCCACGGTCAGCAGGTCGTCGTCGGCCTCGACCTCGGGCAGCGGCTCGTTCTGGTACTCGGCGAAGAACGCGGCCTCGTTCTGGAGTCGCAGGTTCATCGCGTGCTGGATCGCGCTGAGTTCGTCGTGGTTGTACCGCTCGGGCCATGCGATCTCGGATCCGAGATCCATCGCTTTCCGGTTGCGCTTGTAGAACGCCGTCGCGGCTTTCAGCCCGCGATCGTTCCGCAGCCCATCCGCTCGGATCTCGGCGTACTTTCCCCACAGTGCATCGTCATCGGGAAACGCGTACACCATCTTCGTCCGCTCGCCCTGCCATTGCGGGTGCTTATCACGATCGAGCAGACGGTCGGCCAGGTCATCGGGGCGGACGACCGTCACCGTCATCAGCCCAGCGATCTTCTCGCCGGGCCCCGCAAGCCCGAGCACCGCGCCGGCGAGCACACGCTCGCGGTTCGCGCACTGCGATGGGCTGCGAGCGCTCTCGTCGGTCTGAGGGTCGTCGATGAGCACGAGCGACGGTCGGACGCTCTGGCCGTCTGCCCGTTTGAACTTCATGCCGCGGATACGACCGGTGATCCCCGCGACCCGGATGATCGCACCTGACGCCGCCGAGCCCTCGATGGTCGGCAGCAAGATCTCCTTGGCCGTCCACCCGATGTGCGTCTGCTTGCCTTGGTAGAGCTGCCCGGTGGCTCGTTGGGTGATCCCCTCCAGTGAGCGGATCGGGTGGCAGACCTCGGGGAAGTCGGCCGCGAGCAGGTCGCTGTTCTCAAGCTCGGCCTTGATCGAGTCGAGCATGTCGGCCGCATGCTCCTCATCGGAGCCGATCAGCGCGACGAAGCCGCGGTGCCCGAAGAGCATCGCCCAGAGGCAGGCGATCTCGCAGATGCTGGTCTTACCAGATCCGCGCGGCATCGCCATCGCGAACAGCCCGCCTTCGAGCACCGCCTGCTCGATCTTGGCGATGACCTTCAGATGGTCGGCCGACCAACGCAGGTGGAAGGTCTGCGGAAAGTACGCCTCGCAGAAGAACCGGAAGTCGCCGCGAGCCCGGTCCTTCCGTGCGGCATCGTCGACCTCCGGCAAGTCACCGATGTCTCGTCCCGAGAGCGACATCGCACGGGCCTCGCGGGCCTTGCGATCGCGGTACGCCTCGTAGTCCTCGGCCTCGGCCGGGTCGGATTTCGGTTCATGGCGCGTTGACGCGAGCCACGCGACGTAGCGGAACAAATCGACGCGGCCGGTGTCCCCGTCCGCCGCGACGCGGAACCCAGCGCGCGTGCGGTGACGGTGCAGCTGCCGCTCGCTGATCACCTCGCCCAGCGGCGTGGAGTTCAGCAGCCGGCACAGCTCGCCGGGACGGAGTTGCCGCGGATCAATCGGCACCGCCACCCCCTGCCCCCCCGGCGCTCATCTCGCGCACGAGCCATGCGGCGTAGTGCACGAGGTTGATGGTGCCGTCCGGGTTCGTCGGCGCGCCCGCATCGATGTCCTCTCCGAGCATGTCCGCGGTGACGGGCTTCCCGCCCATGCGGGACAGCACCTTCGCGGCGTCCTCGACGCGCAACGCGGCGGGGTTCAGGCCCGCCTTGACGCCAGAACTAGGCGCGTTTTCGGGAGTCACGCCGCACCTCCCGCAGAATCTCGGAAACATCGAGAAATCAAGCCCGAAACGACTTCCCTGTCGGCCGGTCTCGGGGCTTCATGTGTCACACGCGGGGCGAGCGAACGCCGCCGCGAACGACGACCACCAGCACGGAGACGACCATGCCGAACGCACGCGACAACGCCATCAACCGCATCGCCCGCGAGGTGCTCGACCTCGAAACGCTCGAGGCCCGCAGGATGGACAGCCTCGACTTCCACGAGCACGCGGTCTGGTCCATCAAGGACGCCCTCGAGCGGGCGTACGAAGCGGGCCGCAAGGCGGCACCGCCAACACGAGCCACCTGCCCGGCGTGTGATCGGGACATCGAGATCCGCCCCCTCTGAAGCCCGCCCCATCTGGAGATGACGGCGGGCTTCACTGTTTTTGGAACCCCAAGGAGTACCGACATGGCGAAGAAGACCACCACGAAGAAGACGGCCACCACGAACGCGGCCAAGAAGACCACGACGCGCAAGCCGCAGGCCAAGAAAGCCCCGGCCAAGAAGACGCCCCGCATGTCCGCGAGCGCCGCCCGGGCCGAGAGCGCGGCCAAGACCAAGCGGGCCCTCGCCGACGCCAAGGCGAGCGTCGACGCGAACCTCAAGGCCATCGCGGCGGCCGACCAGGAGAACGCGACCAAGCGCAACCAGCGGGCCGAGAGCACGGACGGCATGACGCCGAGTGAACGGGCGATGGGCGAGAGCGCCCCTGCGAAGGCCGCGAAGAAACGCCGTAAGCAGGACGGCGGCAAGGACCCGGTCGCGAAGATCGCGGCCAAGGCGGACCGCAAGCCAAGCGGGCTCGACCTCGCCGCGAAGGTCCTCGCCGATGCCGGCGAGCCGCTCAAGGCCAAGCAGATCGCCGAGCGGGCCATCGCCGCCGGCTGGAAGACCAACGGCAAGACGCCCGAGGCCACGCTCTACGCGGCGATGACCCGCGAGATCGCGAAGAAGGGCGACGCGGCCCGCTTCCGTAAGGACGATCGCGGGCTCTTCGAAGCCGGGCCCAAGACGAAGAAGGGAGCTTGAACCATGACCGATCAGCACGACACCACCCCCGTCGAGCCCGGCTTCGCGTGCCCATGGTGCGGCGAGCGGGAGATGGACCTCCTGATCTGGGTCGAGGATGACGTCGTCGAGTGCCACACCTGCGGCTGCCGGTACGACCCGGGCCCGGGCCTCATCTGGCGCGAGGGCGACCCGGCACGCGAGCGGGAGGCCGAGGCATGAACCGACGCCACCCGATCGAGAACTTCCGCGTCGATGACCAGGGGGCGCTCGTCCGCACCCGCATCAGCGCCGACGGCCACCGGTACGAGCACCGATGCTCGCTCGACACGCTCCAGGCGGTCGCGCACCACTTCGACGGGCGCGACAGCGACCAGCGGACGCTCAACCAGATCGCCGGGGCCGAGCGGGTCGCATGGACGCAGGCCGCGGTCGCCCTGGCGTTCCTGAAGGAGCGAGGCATCGTCGAGCGTCGGGGCGACACCAACCACGCCGCCAGCGGCGACTGCTACCTCGACGCCATGACGGAGTACCACGCCCTGCGGGAGAAGGGCCCCGAGCCCGCGGACGCCGACTGATCGGCACCGGGCCGACCGACCCCGCTTCCCCGGCCGCCGGCCGGGGTTTCTCGTTGGATGCACGCCGGCCTTCACAGCCCACTCCCGATCGTTTCGGGAACATCCGTGCCAATCCCTGCCTGCTCCACGCCATCAGCATCGAACCGCGTCGCCACCTCGCCCGTGAACCGCTGCCAGCGTCGCACGGCAACGTCCACGAACGCGGGCGAGATCTCCATCGCGAAGACGCGACGCCCTTCCTGCTCGCCGGCGACGAGCTGCGAACCAGACCCGCTGAACGGCTCGTAGCAGACCTGCCCCAGCTTGGTGTGCTTGCGCATCGGCCGGGCGAACAGCTCGACGGGCTTCTGCGTCGGGTGCTCGTTGCCGGTGACGCGGGATTTCTCGCTGCCCGATGCTCCGCCAGCCCCGCCCTCCCAACCGAGCTCCCAGACGGAGTTCATCTCCATCGAGTGGTCGCCGTCGTGCTCGGGCTTGCTGCCCTGCACCCAGCCCATCATGCACGGCTCGTGGCGGAAGTGCCAGAACACCCGCCCGAACACCGGCGTCGGCTTCACCCACACCACCGACTGATGATCGAGGATGCCGAGGTCGCACCAGACCTTCTGGATCACGCCACAGCGCTTGTGCGCGTGCCAGCAGTAGATCGCCGCGTGCGGCGCGATGACGCTGACCACGTTCTCGAACACGCCGCGGAAGAACCCCTCGGCGTCGTCGATGTCGATCTCGCGGTAGTTCTCCGTCCAGTCTTTGCCGGTGCCGTTGGGACGCTCGCCGGTGTAGTCGACGAGGTATGGCGGGTCGGTCGCGACCAGCGCCGCCCGCTTACCGTCCATCAGCCGATCGACATCCGCTGCGTTGGTCGAGTCGCCGCACAGGAGCCTGTGCCGACCAAGCACCCACAGATCGCCCGGCCGCGTGACAACGTCGTCGTCGTCCGGCGTCTCGGGCACGTCGTCCGCCGGCGTCTTGCCCTCGGTCCCTGCGGGCGAGAGCATCGCCTCGACCTCGCTCATGTCGAAGCCGAGCACCGAGAGATCGAACTCCGCATGGCGCAGGTCGGCCAGCTCGAGCGGGAGCAGATCCATGTCCCACGTCGCTAGCTCGCCGGTCTTGTTGTCGGCGATGCGAAGGGCCCGCACCTGATCGGGCGTCAGGTCCTTGGCGACGTGCACCGGCACCTTCACGAGCCCGAGGTGCTGGGCTGCCTTGAGCCGCGTGTGCCCCGCGATGACCACGCCCTCTGCATCGACCACGATCGGCTGCCTGAACCCAAACTCCCGGATGCTCGCCACCACCGCCTCGACCGCGTCGTCGTTCCGACGCGGGTTCCGCTCGTAGGGCGTCACCCGCCCAATCTCCCAGTTCTCGATCTTCATGCACTACTCCTTGCGTGTGTGATTCCAACGAGCCAGCCGTGGCCCGCGACGTTGGCGTGTGTCGGGTGACTTCCTGCCGTGGCGTCTGTGCCCAAGCCCGGTCGGCGGAACGACACGTGGGGCAACCTCGGGCCCCACGTGCGGGCCCCGGACCGGCGCTCGGACAGGCTGAAGTAAGTCAGTCGGATACCGCGGCTGTTCCCGCGGGCGTAGCCGGGCCGATCCACCCGGGAGGACCCGCGAACCGAACCTCCCACGCCAACCAACCAAGTGCGCGCGGTTGGTTCGGGTGCGGCGGCCAACTGGCCGCAAGCACCCCGGGGGGGTATGGGGGGGGTGCGCGCAGTTAGTTAGTTCGGCCGATTTGACCCTGCTGGGGTGCCGAACCTCGCGCACCTGATCGCTGGGGTGCGCCAGGTTCGCGCTACCCGAGCGAATCAACCGCGCGCAGGTGATCGCCTTGTTTGCGCGCGGTTGGTTGGTTTGGATGCCGTCGGACATGCTCACGCTGAATCCCCTTCCGCCTCGGCTCCCGAGCGCACGAACCCCACCGGGCCACCGCGCCCGGGGAGTTTGCGGCGCTCGATAAGCCCGCGCGTCTCCGCGATGCTGAGGAGGTCCTCGGCCCGCCGCATCGCGAGATCGTCAAGCGTCTTCACGTGCTCGCGGAGCTCCGCCAGGGACACGGGTTCGCTGGAGATGAAGACCTCCACGAACCGCTCCACGTCCCACGCCGGCTGCTCCGGATCGGTTGGTTTCTCGGCTCTGGACGCGGCGGTCTTCTTCCTGCTGGGTCGGTCGTTCTTCAGGTCGGCCGGGTCCAGCGAGCGGTCGGCGTTCCACACCGGGAACGACCACCGCAGGCACGTCGGCTCGATCGGAGGCCACGACCGAACGGCCGCGTCGAGCACGACCACGCCTTCTTCCTCGTGGGGTCGGAGCACGAGGTGCGTGTCCGTCGCCCGGCTCTGCGCGCCCGCCCCGGCCCCGACGTCGGTGACCGACTTGCCGGACTGGCTGCCCTTCGTCGAGTGGTGGATCAGCACAAAGCAGCAGCCGAGGCGGTCGGCGAACGAG
>JBCBZP010000015.1:0-62597 GCA_039815285.1 Planctomycetota bacterium | reverse complement strand
GCCTCAATTGAGCCCAAAGCCGCTCAAATCCGCGTGAAACACGGAAGCGAGAGACGCGCCGGATGTACGAAAACCCCGGGAAACACGGCTCATTTCGCCGAGGTCTCCAGGGGTTCGTACTTATACAAACGGTTCAAGCGGTGCGAGAGGGATTCGAACCCCCGGAACCCTTATCGGGTTCGCGCGATTTCAAGTCGCGTGCCTTCAACCGCTCAGCCATCGCACCGAGTTGTCTCGCGGCATCCGTCGACGCCGCTTGTCCGCGGGCTCTTGCCCGACAGACACCCCTGATTCGTAGCTCGCAGTGAACGCGGTGTCTCTAATACCTTGTCAGTGAAGGGTCGATCGCCTGCGACCACGCGAGGATACCGCCGGCGACCGACCGCACGTCGGTGAAGCCCATTGCCTCCAGAGCGAGCTTGGCCTTGAGCGAGCGTACACCCGACCGGCAGATGATCGCCACGGGCTGCTCCCGCCCGCCCGGAAGCTCATCGGCAAGGTCGTCAGGGTGGTGCAGCAGGCAGCCGAGCGGGATGTGAACGATCTCGTCGAGGCTCGCGATCTCCAGTTCCTCCGATTCGCGGCAGTCCACAACGACCAGCCGACGGTCCTCGGGCAGCGCCGCGTTCGCCGCGAGCCGGTCGCGCGTCTCAAGCACCGAGATCTCGTGCTCGGGCTTCGGGTCGACCCCGTCGGGCAGGCCGTGCTCGTTCACGTGCCGCTCTCGGCCGGCGTTCGCTCGTAGTCGCCGCTCTGTGACGTGGTCCACCCGCCGGGGCCCACGCGGAGCAGGCTGCGCACACCCCCGACGGTCTCGGTCACCACCCACATCGGCGTCCAGGCGAACTCGGCCCACTGCTGACCCACGGAAATCGATCGGAGCTCGGTCGCGGCCTCAACCGTGGGGAACGCCCCGTCGTCACGCGCGGACCTCGTCCAATCACCCTGCAGGAACGCGCCGTGCCGAACGGTCTCAGAGGGCACCGTCAGCTCGAGCACGGGCCACGCCGCCCGATCGCCCGGGTCGGCCGAGTCGCCCACGAGCGACGGGCCGGCGCCTTGAGACCGCAAAGCCGCGAGCGTGACCGCGCCATCGTCATCGCCGCCGCTCGACAGGTCGCCGCCGAGGGTCGGCCGCGCGTTGCTGTCGACCGTGCAGCCGGTCAGGAGCGGCAAGAGCAGGACGGCCGAGCAGGCACTATGGAAGGTCATTCGGTTCATGACCGATGTTACGCCGGGTCCTCGGGACGGGCATCCCCCGGTCGATCGGCCAGGGCCCGCTCCACGGCGTGGGCCGCGTCGTCGTGGCTGAAGCCGCGCCGGACCAGAAACCCATAGAGGCGGCGGCGGGCCTTGTCGTACGGCAGCGCGTCCGAGAAACGGCTTGCTCGCTTCGCCGCCAGCTCGACCGCCGACGAGCGCTCGTCGACGCCCTCGGTCGCTTCGCCCGCGGCCGCGCGCGCCGTGTCGGTCCCGATGCCCATGGACCGGAGCTTCATCTCGATGCCGCGCTTCCCGTGCTGCCCGCGGGCCGCGAGGGTCGACGAGCGCCGCTCGGCGAGCGATGCGTCGTCGATCAGGCCGCGGTCGACGAGACGCCCCATCGCCCTGTCCACGGCCTGCCTCTCGTGCCCCCGCTGAACAAGCAGCAGCCGCAGGCGGCTCCGCGAGCGGTCGCGCGCGCCCAGCAGCCGGAGCGCGTGCCGTGTCGCCGCGAGGGTCTTGGCCGCGAGCCAGACGTCGGCTGCGAGCGTCGCGTCCCACGCCATCCCGACACTCACGACGTCGGCGTCGGTCACGCCGATCACCGCGACGTGCTTGCCGCCGACGGTAATCGCAAGCCGCGACTCGTCGCCACGGTAGAGCCCGACGCGCTCGACGCTCAGCCCCGCGTCGACCGGGCAGACCTCGGCCGGGTCGGGCACGTCGGCGGCGCGTCGCCCGCGGGTCATGCCCCGCCCAACGACTGCAGGTACCCGGTGATTTCCCCGAGCGCCTTCGCATCGCCCGCGGCCTCCGCGCGCTCGGCGCCGACCCGCAGACACGCCGCGGCGGCGTCGGTCTGGTCGAGGGCCTCGAGCGAGCGGGCCTTGTGGAAGTAGGCGTAGAGCTCGTTGGGCTCGACGGCGAGGCAGCGGTCGTAGAACGACACGGCCAGGTCGTGCTCGCCGCGCTTGGCGTGCTCTTGGGCGAGGGCGTAGAGAACGAAGCTATCGGACTCGTCGGCGGCGAGCAGGTTCTGGAGCTGTTCGAGTGACGGCATTCCCGATGCTACCACGTTGCTCCGAGAAGATCGGGGGATGCCTTGCCTTTTCGGAAGTGAGAAGCCTTGCAACGGAACGGGCGGTTGGCGTTCGGTCGTATCCGTTCGGTCGTATAAAGGTGGCGCGGCTCGGGCGCTTGGCCCACCGGTCGGCTCTTCTGGTGAGGACCACACATCTTTGAACCAACCGGCTTTCAACAAACCGAGTGCCCCGTTCCTGGAGCCCGCGTGTTTTCATAGGCCGCTATCATGTAAGATTCGAAAGGTGTGACGCGTGGCAGAGCACGGGATCAAACGGGTCGGGGTGATCGGTGCCGGTCAGATGGGCGGAGGGATCGCTCAGGTCGCCGCGGTCGCCGGGCTCGAAGTCACGGTGTTTGACGTCTCGGCCGACCAGATCGACCGGTGCCGGGCGGTTCACGAGAAGCTCCTGGCCCGGGCGGTCGAGAAGGAGCGGATGACGGCCGCCGAGGCCGACGCCGCTCGCGGTCGGCTTTCGTACACGTCGGATTTCGACGCGTTGGCGTCGTCCGGGATCGCGATCGAGGCCGTGGTCGAAGACGCGGCGGTCAAGCGTGAGACATTCGAGAAGCTCGAAGTGTTGTTCCGTGACGCCCCGGACGCCATCCTCGCAACCAACACCAGCTCGATCTCCATCACCGAGATCGCCGCGGCGACCGCGTCGCCCGGGCGGGTGATCGGCATGCACTTCTTCTACCCGGTGCCGGTGATGGGGCTGGTCGAGGTGATCAACGGCTTGGCGACGACGCCCGAAACAACCGCGCGGACGACGGCGCTCGCCGAGGCGATGGGCAAGACAGCTCTGCCCGCCAACGATCGCGCCGGGTTCGTGTCGAACCGGGTGCTCATGCCCATGATCAATGAGGCGTTCTACGCGTGGATGGAGGGTGTCGCCGAGCCCGAGCACATCGACGGGATCATGAAGCTCGGTTGCAACTTCCCGATGGGCCCGCTGCGGTTGGCCGACTTCATCGGGCTCGATACGTGCCGCCACATCATGAACGTGCTGGCCGACGGGCTGCACGCCGAGCGGTACCGCCCTTGCCCGCTGATCGACCAGCTCGTCACCGCGGGCCGGCTCGGCAACAAGACGGGTCGCGGTGTGTTCGACTACTCGAGCTGAGCGGACTCCGGCCGGGCGGAGCCGGCACGCGGCGACGCGGCGGGCGGCGGCTCGGCCGGAGCGATCATCACGGCTGCCGACGGGTCCGCGGTCAGGCACGCGCCGAAGTCTCCGGGCTCGAACAGGTGGGCCTGATCGGCCCGCAGGCGCAGCCTCGCGACCGAGCGGACCGGCACGGTGCGGGTCGCGTCGACCCGGAAGATCGCTTTTTCGCCGGTCGCCACCCGGCCGTGGATGTCCATCTGTGCGCCGAGCGGTTCGACGACCTCGACGAGCAGCTCGAGGTCGCTGGCCGGCCGCGGGGGCTCGTTCTCACCCAGCACGCGCGCCGTCGATGGGCGGACACCCAGGACGACGTCGGAAAGCGTTCCCTCGGGGAGCCCGGCGGCGAGCCGACCCGGGAGGTCGAGCGTGAGCGGTGCGACGTTCGGAACGCCGGCGTCGGGCGCTTCCCTAGGTGGTTCCATCCGGAACGTGGTCTGCTCGGCGTCGCGTGTGACGCTCCCGCGGAAGAAGTTCATCGGCGGCGTCCCGATGAACCCGGCGACGAACCGGTTCACGGGCGACGCGAAGACGTCGAACGGGCTGCCGATCTGCTGGATCGCGCCCTCGGACATGACCACGAGGCGGTCGCCCAAGGTCATCGCCTCTTCCTGATCGTGGGTGACGTAGACGGTCGTCGTTTCCAGGCGCTCGCTGAGGGCCTTGAACTCGCTCCGCGTGGCGACGCGCAGCTTCGCGTCGAGGTTGCTCAGCGGCTCGTCGAACAGGAACGCCGCGGGCTCGCGGACGATCGCCCGCCCGACCGCGACCCGCTGCCGCTGCCCGCCCGAGAGCGAGCGGGGCTTGCGGTCGAGGATGTCCGAGAGCCCGAGGACGTCGGCGGCTTTGTGGACTCGGTCGCGGATCTCGGCGCGCGGAATCTTGCGGAGCTTGAGCCCGAACGCCATGTTCTCGAACGCGGTCATGTGCGGGTAGAGCGCATAGCTCTGGAAGACCATCGCGATGTCGCGGTCCTTGGCGGGAACGTTGTTGACCGCCCGTCCGCCGATGCGGACCTCGCCGCGGGAGATGTCTTCGAGGCCGGCGATCATGCGGAGCGTGGTGGACTTGCCGCAGCCCGACGGGCCGACGAGCACGACGAACTCGCCCGAACCGACGGTGAGGTCGACACCCCGGACGGCTTCGATCCCGTCCGGGAAGGTTTTCCAGACACCATCGAGCTCGATCGATACCAAGGCAGATCCTTCTGCGAGTCAAGCCGCGTTCCACGCCGAACAGAGGTCGGGGTGCCGAGGCTGACGACGCGTGAGAGCATAGGAGAGCAGGCCGAGGTTCAAATATTATGATCGCAGCGACAAGAGTGATACAGTTCATCATCGATGGTCGTCCGACCGAGAGGCTCGGCTTCTCCGCCGGGGCAAGACGAACAGTCAGGCTCGCCCCGGGGACGGCTGGACATCTTCCCGGTAGGCAATACTTGTTCCGGTCGGTCCGCGTCTTCCGCCGCGAAGACCGTGGAGGCGTGTCATGCTCGTGTGCGGACTCGACATCGGTGGGACCAAGCTCGGTGCTTGTGCGGCGTGGCTCGACCCGGACGGTCGGGTGCAACGCATGTTCGAGAGGGAATTCGCCACAGATACGGCGTCGCCGCCGGGCCCCCAGCTCCGAGCAGCGCTCGACGCGCTCGACGACATGGTGGGTGAGGGTGGAACGCCATCGGCCATCGGCGTCAGTTGCCCCGGCCCCTACAGCAAGCGCACCGGCGTGCTGCTGGACGTGCCGAACATGCCCTCGTGGCAGAACTTCAACATCGCCGGATGGTTCGAGGCGGCAGGGCGTCGCGCGACGATTATGAACGACGCGAACGCCGGGGCGTTGGCCGAGTGGAGGTGGGGAGGCTTCGACAGGCCGGAGCTTCTGGTCTTCCTCACGATGTCCACGGGCCTGGGCGCTGGGATTGTTGTTAATGGCCGCGTGTTGGAGGGCCCCAACGGCTTCGCCGGCGAGGTCGGCCGCGTCCGCCTCCGGGAGTACGGGCCGGTTGGTTTCGGGGCGTTCGGAACCGCAGAGGGCTTTGCGAGCGGGCCCGGGCTGGTTCAGCTCGCCCTAGCTGAGCGGCTCAGGCGGCGTCAGTCGGGTGAGGCGACATCACTCTTCGGTGCGGAACTCACGCCGGCGTTGATCTGCGAGCATGCGGCAAACGGTGACGAGGCGGCTTCCGCGGTCGTTCGAGAGTCGGCGGCCAAGCTCGGCGAGCTTGTCGCGATCCTCGCGAACGTCCTGGAGCCGAGCGTGTTCGTGCTGGGGACCATCGGTGCTCGTCATCCTGAGCTCTTCATACCCGTCGCGCTGCAGCATGCTCGGCGGCACTGCCACCGGCAGGTTGCCGACTCGCTCGTCATCCAATCCTCGACGCTCGAACACCGGTGGCAACACCAAGCGATCGCGTCTGCTCTTTCCAACCCCGGAGCCTCCGACGCCCAAGTCCTTTAGCAGCTCTTGTGCCGTGTCTGACGACTCCGGCGATCGGAGGTTCGGCCGATCGAGGCGAGTTTGAGCAGGGTGTCAGCGGCGAGCCTTTGTACATATGTTGTTTTGCTTGGCGAGACCGTTCGCCTTACCGGCATCAGCCCCGCGAACATGCCGCTGATCAACGACCGCCTGACGCCCGCCTGGCGTGCCCCAGCCTTCGTACCGTTCTTCAACAGTGTAACTGCTTGATCCCTGCCCGCTGCTGAGGCGTGCCTGTGTCGCTCGATGCAGGGTCACGAGCTTCTCCAGACAATTGCCCGAGTAAACCGTCTCTACGAGGGCAAGGACTTCGGCTACATCATCGACTATTGCGGCGTGCTGAAACGGCTGGATGAGGCACTTGACCTGTACGGCAGTCTTGCCGAGTTCGAGGCCGCAGATATTGCCGGCGTCGTCACGGATGTCTCTGACGAGGTTCGGAACCTGCCCCACCGACACAGCGATCTGTGGGATGTCTTCAAGACGCTCACGAACAAGCGTGACGCCGAGGCATACGAGCTGCATCTTGCCGACGAGGCAGTCCCCCCGGGAAGTGGTCGCAGGATCCGTTGCACCAAGGTCACTCATCGAGGCCCACGCGGCCAGCAAAACGGCATTCGCAGCGTGAGCAGACCGCATCGAGCCGTACGACGAAGCGTCCGAATGGGCCCGGGGGGGCTCGAACCCCCACTCCTGTTCCCAGGAAGCGGATTTTAAGTCCGCCGCGTCTGCCGATTCCGCCACGGGCCCGTGGGGTCTAAGAGCGTATGAGGGGGTTTTGCTTCGCGTGGTCTCGCGTGCAAACGCCGTATCTCGCACCCCTGTTGCTGTCACAGTTGCTGACACTCGCTCGCCGGGTTGTGAAGGTGTTTCCCGGGTGCCAGCTGTACCCGTGAGACGCAAGGGAATCGGATCTGCGTCGGGCATCTTCGCGACGGTCGAAGCCGCCTCATCGGGCAGAAGGTGCCCATAGGTGTCGAGAGTCAGCGTAATCGTTGAGTGCCGCATTAGGGTTTGGATTGCCTTGGGTGAAGCCCCGCCGATCGCAGCCCACGCGCCGGTGGTGTGCCGAAGCGCGTGGAAATCCAACACCCGCCCATCGTGGTCCTCTGCCACCAGGAAGTCCGAGCGTTCCCGCTCGATCCGCTCGCGGGCATGCGCCGAACATCAGAGCCGTCAGACACGACCTAGCTTCGGCTTGGGCTACGGGTTCAAGACAACCGTGATTTTCCAGACGCGCACGCTCGGTGCCGAGCCTGATCAGGCATCGTTTTGCTCGACGGCCGTGAGCCGGCCGTCGAAGTGCGTGAACTCGGCCGCGGCGATGTCGGCGGGCCGTTCGGAGGGCTCCGCCTCGGCCGCCTACTACGCGATCGTTTCTGCTCACGCGCGACGCACCGGCGAGTGCGCCAAGCTCCCGACGCATCTCTGTCCAAAGGGTGATCGACGACGAACGAGTCAAGACCTCACGTTGCTTGAAGACGCGTGGTCCGACCTCAATGATCCAAGGGAATCTCAGGTAGATCTTGCCTTGCTCGCGCGGGCGGCTGAACTCGGAAAGCTCATTCAAGACGCCGAACGACTCTGGACCACACTGCTTCAAGGCGAGGAAGGAGCTGCTCAGACCCGTCTCGGCCTTGCGAGATGTGCGATTGCGCGAGAGCGCTGGACGGACGCCATCGAACACATCTCAGCGGCGCGACGGCTCACGCCACGAGGCACCGAATCTGACGACCTCGAACTCCAGGTGCTCCAAGGCACGCACGACTACAACTCCGCCGCCTTGCTCGCCCTGCGTCTGCTCGCTGCCCACCCCGAGTCGGCGAGCCGCCGGCGGAACACTGCGGCCATGCTCCGCCGGGCTGGCAGAGACGAAGAGGCATCCCGCGTGGAACTCGGGGATCAGTCGATGCTGCCGCGTTCCTGATCACCAGACGCCGCGAGGACCTTGAACGGTCGGAACAGATGCCGAGCAGCGATAGGGCCGAGACGCTCGGCCTGCCGCCGGGTGTCGCGATGCCGATCCATCGTTGCCATCGTAAAGACTCGCCCTCCGAGCTTCTGGTACGCGCTCGCGACGGCACGCTGCAGAAGCGGCGTCACCACCGAGAGCCTGAAGTCCGGAAGCGTAAACAACCCTTCGACCATGGCGTGCGCCTCACCTCGTCGTCGCCCCGTCGCAACGAGCGCCGCCGCCGCGAGGCCGCCTCGCTCATCGAAGACCGCGGTTGAAACAAGACCACTAAACGCGTTCGGGTGCGCTGGGTCGAGGCGAACCGCTATGTCTGCCGGCGATCCCCCAAGCACCTCGGCGTGCTTCAAAGAAACCACTTCCCGCTGCTTTTGCGTCCACTCCGCGGCGGGGTGCACTCGGAACGACTCCGTGCGCGAGCGTCCCCGCTGTTCCAAGCGAGTGACGAGCTTGTCGCACTCGGCGTGAACGAGGTGAACATCAAGGTCCCACTCAGAGGCTTTCTCATGTTCGGTAAACCCCAGGGCAGCCGCGGCATCCAATGCTGCCCCTTGCTCAATCCCGTGCGACCCGTAGATCGCGCTCGCCCCGAGTTCCCTGGCCCACAGCTCTGCTGCGACGCATAGCTGTTTAGCAGCGCCCTGCCGACGGTGGCTCGAACGAACCTCGACCCATACATTCGGGCCGGGCAGGTCGCCGCCGGACCACCAATCAGTCACCACTGCCGCGCCACCGATGGCATCCGTGTCGTCTCGCCACACCCACGCCCGCCCAATCGATCGCTCCGGTACACGCCTCCCCACCAACAACACCACCACATCACGATCGACCGGAGTGGCTCGGTCGACGTGCCCCTTGGTTTCTGCATGACTCAGTGACATGTTCCCGGCTCCGGATGACAGCGATCAGATTCTTGGAGAAGAGCCTACCAGATAGCGATCTTCATCGAGTCAGCCGTCTGGTCACAAACCCAATGATCAGAACCGCAACGACAGAGACGCCGAAGCTCGGCATCATCACACCCAGCACGCCTGCGCCGATAACGTACGAACGACTCAATGGTCCTTCAACGCGCTTCGGCGCACCCACCCTTCCAGCGGGGCGTCGGACAAGCCACATGACCAGCCCGGTGCACGTCGCCGCGATCAACCCGAGGCACACGAGCACGGCAAGAATCCGCGTGGCGAGGCCGCCGATGCCGCCGACATGAATGCCGTACGCGAGCGCCAGCGGCTGACCATGCAGCGGCAGCTCCGCCTGTCCGGTCGTGGCGAGGACATCACCCGTCTCGGGATGGACATAGACGTACGCGGTCCCGATCGGTTCGGCGACGCTTCCCGCAACGACCCTGAGCGAGTCGGTCTTTGAATACGGCATCCCGAGGTCGTAGATCCGAGCATCGGGGCGTTGCTCGATCGCCGCATCGAGTGCAGCATCAAGGTCGAGTCTGTCAGACTGCGGAGGCTCGATCGTCGGCGGACTGAAGAGGACCTCCGGGATCCCACCGGCCGCGAACGTCCCAAGTGTCCAGATCTGCCCCGTGCCAAAGGACAGAAACATACCACTCACGAGCACGAGCACCGCTGGGATCGCGAGATACGCCGAAGGCACCGTGTGCCAGTCACGCCACACGCGGTATCTCGGTCCCGAGGTCCGAAGGGTCCAGACACCACCGAGCACGCGCCAAGCCTTCGGCCACCACAGCACGATCCCTGTGACGAGCAGCACGACCCCCCAGCCCGTAACGAGCTCGACGATAATGCGTCCGGGTGTGCCCAAGAACATCGACTCGTGAACCGTCGTCACAACTCGAAAAAATGTCTCTACGGCCGACTCCCCTCGCCGGACTTCGACAACCGATTCGCGGGTCGGGCTGACGGCGACTCGGGTGATCGTTCGCCGGTCAAACGGGCCGTCGCGGAAGACGAAGATGACGTTCCGCCCCGGCTCGCTGAATACGTACACGTCGGACAGCGGCTTGGTTCCGCCCTTGGCCATCCGTGCGGCCTCGGCGAGCCGGTTGAGCGGTATGTCCTCAACAGGGATCGCGTCGGTCTGGAACGACCCATGCCACGCCGAGTCGAACGCGTGTTTCAAATCATCTTCAAAGACCAACACACCCCCGGTGATCGAGGCGATCAGCATGACCGGCGCGACAAACAGCCCAGCCCAGAAGTGCCAGCACCAGACGCTCCGTCGTGTCGCCTTGGACCGACTGCTCACTGCCTTTTCGGTCACCACCCACCCCAGCCGGGCGGCGCGTAGCTCGTGCCGGTCAGATGTCGCATGGTGACGAACATGATCGCATTCGCGGGCTCTTCGTAGTGAGAGCTGCTGTACAGGTTCGCCAGGACGACCACCGTGACATCCCGATCGGGGTCATGGCTTGCGGTCACTTGGTACCCGGGCACGTTCCCACTGTGGCCGATCATGCCCATGTAGTTCACGACGCCGAGCCCGTAGCGATAGTCGACGGGATAGCCGGTGTCGCGCCACGCGAGCTGCTCGGCGTGCGACACCTCTGAAACGAGTTCTCCGTCGGCGACCGCCTCGATAAACCGCGTGACATCCGCGAGCGTCGACACTATGGCCCCCGCCCCGTGCCACATCGTCGGCGACGTATCAGTCACGTCCCACGCAGTGTTTCCCCGGCCCACCCAGAAGTTCGGCCCGTCGGAGTCACCCATCTGGTACCCACGAGCGAACGGCGACGGCATCTCCAGACTGACGGTGTAGTGCGTGTCGTCCAAACCAAGCGGGCGACATACCCGGGCCTGGATCGACTCGCTCAGCGATCTACCGTCCACCTTTTCGATCACCTGAGACAGCAGGATGTAGTTCGTGTTCGAGTAAAGCCAGCCATCGTCCTCGGGCTCGAAGTGGGGCCCGAAGTCGAAGGCGCGTTCAAGGAGTTCTTGCTCTGTCCACACTCGTTCGGGTTCGGCCGCGAAAGCCCTCTTCACCGCGGGGATCGCGATGTAGTTCCGCAGCCCACTCGTGTGCTGCGCGAGCACTCGCAGCGTGATCCGATCACCCGCCGGCACACCATCGAGGTATTCACTGACGGGATCATCTAGGTCGACCTTGCCTTCATCCGCAAGCTGTAGCAAAACGGTCGCGACAAACGGCTTCGTCAGGCTTGCGATGCGGAAGTGATGATCCAACGTCAGGGGCTCTGCGGTTTCAAGCGACACGACTCCGAATGCGTCGTCCACCAACGGCTGACCGCCCCGCGAGACGTACACCGCAGCTCCCGGTAACCCGAGATGGCGGCGGGTCGCCTCGATCTTCTCATCGAGAGACATCTCAGTGGTGATCGGGGGCGGTCGACTCCCAGAACAGCCAACCGCTACCAAGCACAGCAGCACGCACGCAGTAAAACCAAACAGCCGCGAAAGCTTCATCGGATCCCCCCATCCCACCAGTCGTTGTTCGCTTCGTCGTCTTCGAAAATGTCTCCGAGCAGCAGCCTCTCTTCTTCGGGGCGGGACTCTTCGAGCCGAATCTTCTCGCCAGACGCATGGCCGTCCGCCCACAAGGCGTTGGCTCGCTCCCGATGCCGACCATGAACGGTCGCTGCAGAAGAATCCGGCGACGATCCCGCACGTGCCGCAAGAGAGTCTGCGACAGGTGGCTGGAGTTCAAACTCCAAGCTAAACGCTAATTCCCCGGGGTAAATGGGCTGGTAGTCGGCCGCGTCCGTAATCAGGATCGTCTCCGAGGCGCTGCGAAGCTGCGACATACGGAAGCCGATCCATCTCGCGGGACCATCGGCCCCGGGCACGCCCAACATGCGGCCGTTGTAGGCGTAGTCGATCGGCGGTAACTGCGGGAATCCCGGGAACGAATACAGGGCGTTGAGAAACTCCTCGGGCGGGTCCCAAGTCGGACAGCCTCCGACCTGGCTAACGCCATCGAGGTAGGGACCAAGAAAGCCCTCCGCAAACACCTGCTCAGGTGCCCCCGGCACATCGGCGACACACCACGCCCTCGGGGCACCGGGCAACCCGCTCGCCGTGACAAGATTCGTATCGGCATAGCTGTGCGGAGGGAGCCGATCGTCGGAGTCGTTCGCGTATCCGTGAAACGCAAGTCCGAACTGTCGAGCGTTCGACAGGCAGACAGCCGCCCGTCCCGCCTCTCGCGCCGACCCCAAGGCAGGCAGCAAGATACCGATGAGAAGCGAGATAATCGCGATCACCACGAGCAGTTCGATCAGCGTGAAGCCACGCCGACTGTCACGATGATCAATGTGCAGCCTCAGAGCGCAGTGCTCAATCATCGCACCCCTCGTCAAAGGAACGAAGGAAGCGGACGAGGTCGAAGAAATCTACGTCACCGTCCCCGGTGTACTCCGCGGCACCGTTGTTGATCGCGCTGAGCACAGCAAGAGCGTCGGCCGCACCGGCCGTGCCGCTTCCATCGAAGTCTGCGGGGCATGCCCCAGGCACGACAAACGTACCGATCGCATCCGGCGATCCCGACCGGTTAAGGATGAGCCGAACGTTGCTTCCGATCGGTGTTGTCGACTGACCATCAATGTCGAAGCAGAATTCACGGCCAGAGAACACCAACTCACCATCTGCGACAAAGCCGAACCCGGACCCCGCGAACGCGACACCTTCGGAAACGACATCTGCCTCCGCAACCAGCTCGATCGATGTCAACAGACCAGCCTGAAACGTCAGCCCTACCCCAGACGAACCAGATGCTTGAAGCGTGACCGAGTTGGCGGCCTCGTTCCTGTTGGACCGGCCACTCGGTCCGAATGGTGGAAAGTCCGCGCCCGAGATGATCTCCGTCCGGTTGGTCGACTCAAACTCCGAACCATCCAGAGTAAAGACGATCGCCGAGGGCGGCACGACCTCGGTCCCAACTCCAGTAACGAGCGCGGCGTCGAACAAGATCGACCCGATTGCAAAGTCATTGAAGTCCTGATCTTCGGTGGCACCCTCCACGAACGTCACACCAGCCTCGCCCGCTTCGGACAAGGGACGGAGCTCTCCAACCGACTCGAACGAGTTGAGGCCGGTTGGGTGTAACAGGTCGGGATATGCCAACCCAAACCGGTAGGGCTCGACATACATGATGAAAATGTTGGCCGGGTTCAGCGGGTTCACGTACGCGGGGTAGTCGAAAAACTTCGGATCGGTCGGATCTGGGCTGATGCCCGCGAGCGTCTGGTTTCCTTCTTGGTTGAAGCCAACTGTCGCAAAGTACCCGTCGCCATCGATCCCGGAGAGCGGGATCTCCACTTGTCCCTGCCCACCAGCAGTAGCGGTCCACAAGACGGCGAAGGTGCTCATCGACCACGCGAAGACTCGTCCAGACATCGCAACCTCCTTCGATCTACGAACGACGGCGGCGACCCGCGAGCAGCCCACCCATCGCGATCGGAGCCGCGGAGTATGGCGCTGGTACGACGGCGGCGACCGTGCCACGTACATCGGCGAGGAATCGGCTCTGCGGCTGCGGACCAAATGCTGTCTGCACGTCGAACTCGGTCTCATCGATGAACAACGCGAACCTGTTCCCGCTGATCGAGAATGTCCCGTCATACGAGGTCGGAGCGCCGGCAAACGTGTAGTCCACGACGAACGACGCTGTAATTGAGATGTCGATCGAGGTGAGCGCTCCATCCGTAAACGTCAGCGTGTCAGCCCCGTCCAGTGCCCCAAACACGAACGAGGTCGGTGCTTCAAAGAACTGTGCTCTTAGTGCAGCGTCGGAGATGTCGCTCGTCGCCGATCCGCTGGACCAAAGGGACGAAAGGTCGATGCCTGTCGCAGCGACCGTTTCGATCCCGACACCTGTGACCGACCCAGCATCGAAGCCAAGCGATCCGATCCCAAAGGCCTGCTCGTTCGGGAACATGTTGCCGGCCCCGAACATCTGGGAGGGGTTGTCCACGTTAAAGAAGCCGTCGTTGTCGTTCGGACCTCCATCGCCAAGGTCGATCTGGGAAAACGACCCGGTGATGTTGAACTCCGCGATGCGGCCCGTTCCGTCGGCCGTGCCCGCGAGCGAGACGGTCTGCCCGCTGATGGTCGTTGCCGCAAGGGCGGAGATAACGAAAAGGATTCGTGATGTCATACTCTGGTTCTCTCTCTGCACTAGGTCTTTGTTGAGATACGTTCTCAATTGGAGTTTAGCCGGCCAGGCCCAGAGCCGCCAAGAGCCCATACCGCGGGATCCAAAATCTCGGCCTCGCCCAAACAAATCCCTGCATTCGGCCAGGATGTGTGCAAGATGCGACCTCGGAAAGCTGGCAGATCACGGGCAGCCAGATACCTCCAGTTACGGGCGCGGTGCCAGCCCGGAAAACCGGCTTCGCGATCCGGGGCGGCGTCGGCACACGTTGATTTCTTCGCGATTTCACCCCGGGCCAGTATGACGGTTGCCGTCGCGGCCCGGAGACCTCGACGCCATCTCCAGGCGGATACCCGTCCGGCTGACAGGTGCGGCTTCAAAGCCGCTCACGAACAACAACGACGGCCTTCATGCTGCCAGCGCATAGCTCGATCGCACTTTGGCTGAACTGCGACGCCCATTATCACGTTTCGATCAGGACCGGCCGACTTCAAGATCGAGCAGCCGCAGTATCGTCTCGCGAACACTCTTCGGTAGACGTGGCCACGCCTCGACGACCGTAGTCAGTTGATGATCGAGGGCGCGGCCGTTGGGAAGCGTTGCTGCGCCGGTTGCTATCACGCCATCACCCACCGCTGTAAGCGACTGGCTTTCCAATCGGTTATGCCTGGGTGCATCGGATTTTAAGTCCGCCGCGTCTGCCGATTCCGCCACGGGCCCGTGGGGTCTAAGAGCGTATGAGGGGGTTTTGCTTCGCGTCGTGTCGCGTGCAAACGATGAATCACGCCCCCCGTTGTTGCGCCGGTTGCTGTCACTCGATCGGCCCGATCGTTGTTCCTTCGCGGGGGTCTGAGGTTCCCGCCAGACGGAGCGGCATGGGCTCGGAATCGGGCATCCGGGCCACGGCAGACGCCGCCTCATCGGAGACCATGTGGCCGAAGGTATCAAGCGCCCACGCCCCCCGTGGCCGCACAGCACGACAGCTGAGCCACACGACGTGGAAGCGTCACGGCACTACGAATATGTCTGGGAATCGGCTACAACACCACGACTGCGGAAGCCACGCACCACTTAAGTTTAGATCTCCCAGTCGGGGTCGCCCTTGCGGCTGGCCGTGTCTGACCAAATCTGGCGGTCGAGAAACTCTTCTGGCGCGAGCGTGCTTGCATGGCCATCGAGCCAGCCGACCACCCCACGCCCGCGGTATCTTGGATGCACGTTGCCGAAGCTCGACACAGGACTGAGGGTCTGCTGTTCTTCGTCGTATACCTCGCCCAAGGCAGGTGTTGTCACGTGCAAGTGACCGTCGACGCGAGCAGTAAAGACAGGCGTGCTAATGAATTGACGCGCCGACGCGAAGACAAGGAACGAGTCCGGGCGGAACGCGTCGGTCAATTTCACGACGTGGTGTCCCTGAGCGAGCCAGTCCGGCCGCTCGTAGTTCCCGCCGGCATACCGGAGGTTGATCCCGAACGACGGGTACACACTTACCTCGTAAGCGAACTCAGCCACGTTTGTCACACTCGTATCGTCCGCCAAGTCTTGGAGTACCGACGCGCGCTCGCCGATGTGTGTCGTGCCCGCCCACCCGTAATCGAAATACTCACCCAGCCGGTACGCCCACCGCGAGCTCACAGGGAACGTCTGCATGTTGCCGAATTCGTCCATCACGTCTTTGGCTTGCTCTGAAGACAAATAGGCTGGGATGACATAGCCGTTGTGATCATCGGCGTACAGCGTGTACGCCTGCATCAGAGTCCGGGCGGCGGCTGACGCCTTGATGGTTTCGGCCGTTTGCTTCGCCGTCGCAAGCGTCGGCAGCAGGATACCGATGAGCAGCCCGATGATCGCGATGACGACGAGCAACTCGATCAGCGTAAACGCTCGAATCGATTGTCTCATGACTGGCACCCTTGATCGAGCGCGGCGAGAAAGTTCGAGACATCCGACGCATCCGTCGCGTTGTCTGCGTTCCAGTCACCGTCATCGCTGTCGATGTCTTCGAGCAGCCGGATGAGATCGAAGAAATCGCTCTTGCCGTCGAGGCTCACATCGACAGGACAGATCATCTCCTCGGTGAAGGTATCGATCGTGACACGATCAAAGCTCATCGAGGTTGACTCGGCCTCAAAGAACACCTCGTGCGACAGGTCGTTCCGCGGCAGCTCGAACCGCACGAGATTCGTGACATCGGCCCCACCAAAGACGCTGACAGCATCTTTCCTTTCGAGCTCAACCACCTCGTTCGGGAGAAAACGACCGTTCAGCGTAAACGTGTCTACATCGGGCTCGAAGCCGAGGGTCTGAACCTGGTAAAGCACGACCGTCCGAAAGCCGTACCCCAGACCGAAGCCGGGGGCGATGGTCAGCGGCATGTTGATGCCACCGAAGGTGTAGATATTCCCGCTCGAAATGATCTGCGAACCGCTTGATTCAGCATTTGAGTCGAACGCGTCGAACGCCGGTGCATCTCCGGGAAGGTTGCCCACGACCGTCTGAGCCTGCGGGGCGTTGGGGCCGCCCGGGCTCTGGAAGAAATCCCACTCGGCGTACAGAGATAGTTCCGTCACATCGCGTGACCAGCCGTCGGTACCCTGAGATGGAACAATGAACTGGGCCTGCGAACTACACGGAGCAAGCAGCAGCAGGCAGGCACATCGGAAAGCAGGAAGGCCTTGCATAGCGGGTCTCCACACGGCCGTGGACGAAGAACTCATTTCATAAAGCAGGAAGGAACAAAAGCATCGGTGGCTGAAAACAAGAGGATGAGCTTCACGCTGATGTTACAGTTTTAATCGACCTGCCGGTAGACTTCATCCTCATGAATCTCAGCGGCATGGCAGACAAACAACTTCGATGCAGCGTCTTATTGGGCCGATAAACACGATCGAATCCGACGCTTGAGAATACAACAACCTGGAAAATCGCACATAATTGAGAATCATTCTCAACGACACAGGCTAGCACAGTGCCGACTTCGCGTCTAGTCCTGTAAGTCAAGAATTTTTCTGCCATGTCGCAGCGTTCAACCGCCTTCGCCGCTTCACGTCCGTCGCTTGGGTCTGGTTCGGTCAACCCATCCTGTGGCGTTCTCGTTCTGCAAGACCCGAGCCTGGTAGCCTCGAAGGAAAGGTCTCACGAGTGGTTTTCTGCGCGGTTCATCGGAGCGTTCGTTGAGAATCACGTCGTATAATTTTCATATCTACATCGGAATTACTTATTACGTATTGTCGCCCGGGGCATCTATCCTTTGACGAGCGAGGCCAAGGGCCGGACCAGGACTTGGGAGCGACCGGGAGCCAGCTGGAACGGCACGCGCCCGCCGACCTCTGCCGATGTACCTGTCCAAAGAACATCTACACCGCGAGCAGGGCCCTCACGTCGATCGCCAGCCCGACGGACCCGCTGTTGAGGATCGTGGCGCCGAGGAATGGGCCGCACTGATCGGCGTCGAGACCGAGTGGTTCGAGCACGACCTCCTGCTGCCCGAGCATGCGCTCGACCAGCAGAGCCGCGGAGTACCCATCGATCGACAAGATCACCGCGATGCGGCGTTCGCCCACGCCCGCCGCTCCGAACCGTTCCGCGCCGTCGACCACCGGGAAGATACTGTCGCGGATCCTGGCTATGCGCTCACCCTTGACGTTTGACAGGGTGCACGTGTGCAGGGGCACGACCTCACGGATATTGCTGACCGGCACGGCGTACGCGCCATCACCGATGCCCACGTACATCATGCTCATCACCGCGCCCTCAACCGGCAGCGAGAGCCGTGTCCGGATAAGCCCGCTGTCGCAGGCAACCGAGAGGGTTCCGCCCTGCGCTTCGACCAGTTCCGCGACGCCCGCCGTATCGGAATCGGTCATCCAGCCGCGGTGCACCGCAGCCAAGAGATACTCGTCGGCGAGCGCCTCGACGGCGACCCCGGCCGGCGACAGCGCTCGTGCATGCTCACGGATCTCAGAGGGGTTGGGCTCTCGCCCGTCGTGCGAGAGCTCGATCACGACGTGGCTGCCGTGGTCGGACGTGGTCACACTGATGGTCGCGGTCTCGGGCTTGCCCGCCGCCGCGCGATCGGCCGTGGTCTCGATCTCCGATGACACCGTCCGCCGCAGCAAACGACCGATCGGGTCCGCGATGGCATCGAGCACGAACTTATCGACCGCGACGTCCCCGCCCTCGACCAAGAAATGCACGGATTTATCGCCGATCTGAGCGACGTCGCGGACCATCCGCTCGTACCGACCCACCACAACCTCAACGGGCTGCGTGCGAGCGGTGTTCAGCGTGGTCTGGAGCTGATCGATCAGCCGCCCGTACTCGGAGGCTCGCAGCTTGAGCGGCTCGGTGCGCGACACCGCCAACCCCCAGCCCCCGGCTTCATCGGCGATGCTCTCGAACTGGTTCTTATTCAGCACGAGCTGACGGACGAGCGAGACAAGCTCGGCGATCGCGTCACGCGGTACACGGACCGTTGGTGTCGCCGTGCTGCTGCCAGAAGGCGCCGCGCCGGCAGACGGTGAAGCGGAGCCAGCGGCCCGGGCGACCGTCTCGCTCTCGGGCTCGGGGAGCGGCTCGATCCCCTCGGTCACGCGGTCGACTTCCAGAACGCGGTCGACGTCACCCCGGTGGTACTCGGTGAAGTCAGGGTGCAGCGACCGGCCACCCAGCAGGTGCCCGATCCGTCGCTCAAGTGTCCGGAGCGGCCAGTGCATCTCCATGCCGACCTCGAGCCCGGAGCAGAACTGGTCGAACAGCGAGCCGATTCCACGGAGACGCAGCGAGAGCTCGCCGAGGTGCTCGTCGGCCACCGTGTCGATGCCCAGGCCGATCACCCGCAGAAGATCGAGAAGGCGGGTGAACGTTCGGAAGTCAAAGAACTCACCGACCTTCGCGAGTCCGCTCGCCATCGCCACGAGTCGTTCAGCCGCTTCTGGCCGCGATGTAATGTCACTAAGCTCAGAAATGATCGGATCGATCTCTGACGTTGCCTGGCGGACGTCCGTGACCAGGAACTGGAGCAGCTCGGCTCGCTCGCTGTCCAGCGCGATCGGCGTGCTCCCCCATTCCTCGTCATCGGCGTCCTGGACGTCGACCGCACCCACCCCACCCGCGTTGTCTTCTCCGAGGTGCGGGCTCGTTGGAGTCAGGCCCGTTGGAACGAGGCCTGTCGGGTCGGGGCCTGTCGGGTCGGGGCCCGTCGGCTCGGGGCCCGTCGGGTCGGGGCCTGTCGGGTCGGGGCCCGTCGGCTCGAGCGGAAGGTTCGGATGAACCCCGCCCGACCGATCAGCGGCGGCGTTGACATCGGGTCCCCCCGCCGGGTTCAACGACACGTTCGGGTCCGAGCCGCCCGACGCATCACCCGCCTCATACGGTCCCAAGCCGCCTTGCTGATCGTCCGAACTCTCTGAATGGGTACCGCCCGCCCCTGCCTCGTTGGTTGGCTCCGCGAGATCCACGCGCTCTCCATGAGCGGCGGCGTCCTCGCAGCCATCCCCATCACCGGCCCCGCCGTCATCATCCGGTTCTATCTCGTCACAGTCTGTGTTCGACGCCCCGTCGGACACGGGCAGGACCTTGTGCTCATCGGGCGTGTCTTGAGTCTCTGCCGAGAAGCTATCGGCATCACCCGATGGCTCGCGAGCAGCGGTCGTGGCATTGTCAGACCGTGCTGCATCCGAATGTGAAGAATCGCTCGGCTCGTCAGCAGCCTCGTCGTGAGGTTCGGCCGGTTCGTCTTCGGCTACGGCTGCCGCGGTCTCATCCAAGATCACGGACTCGTCTGAGGCGTCATCGTGTGATTCCTGGAGCGTTTCAGGCTCGCTGGCTTCTCGATCATCGGCAGCGGTTCCATCGCCACTCGCACCAACGCCTGCCGGTGTCGCAGACTCCTCGGGCTCTGTCAGCGGATCGGTGGCGGGCTCGTCATCGGCTTCTGAAGCCGCGGACGAGAATCCGTGCCCCGCAGGCGTTGCCGAGTCTCCACCGCTGCGCTCAGGCAGGCCGTGATCATGATCGTCGGTACCGCTTGCATTGGCACCGACTCTCGCCACATCCGCGATTGCTTCTGGCTCGGCACTCTCGTCAAACGCTGCCCCTTGGTCCGCCAACAGCTCCAAAGCAGAAACTCCGGAAGCATCAAGCGTGTACGAGTGTTCGGTGTCTCGGGCGTTGTCTTCCGTTTCCGGCTGGGCAGGCGCGGTTTCGCCCACCACTCCCCCGACGGAGCCGCTGGGCTTCGTGTCGAGCGCTACACCCTCCTGCGAGCCGGTCCGCCGGGAGGGTGACCCGCCGCCCGGCTCATCGTTCGACGCTTGGTCGGCCGGCCCTGCCCCCGTGTCGGCGCGACGGAAGCGAATCTGTGACGCCGCTTGCGGCTCAACCCCGTCTTTCGAGGACGGCGCTTGTGGCGGCCGCGCCGAGAGGGATGCGTCGAACTCGCGAAGAGTCATCGACTGCACCACACTCTGAGCACCCGTCAGGGCGTCGACGACAACGCTGAGTGAAGACGGGTGAAGACCCTCGGTCGTTGCGGCGCTCCGGCAGGCCCGTACGACCTCTTCAACAGCACGAGTGATCGCGGACGACTCGGCCAACGGCTCCCGCGCAGCGTCTAACAGACCCCCGCGTGACAAAAGCTCTTCACCGGTCAAGACGGACGACAAGAGCATCGCTTCGAGCTCGACGAGCTCACGCGAGATCGCCTCGAGGGCGCTCTGCATGTCTTCAGGCTGGAGTTGACCCATATGGGCTCCTCGACGAGGCACGACCCTCCCGGTTCAGTTCCCCCGCCGAGATGATCGGAACCACCTGCCGCCGCCATCACTGTGATGCGAGGCAATACAGCCCGTTTCGTCCTCACGTGCCGCGACCACCACCTGTTCTGGCACCCCGCCGTCACACGCGCCGTCGCTCGAACGACAAATCGCGTTGCGGCAGCAACACCCACAAACACTGCGACCGATGCCCCGCACCGTCCCGTGTCGAACGCGGGGCCCTGACGGGCGAGTGTCGTCCCGCGGGTGTGTGTAGGAGTCGCCCGGCTCGCGACCGGGCGTCAGTCGAGGGCGTCGCGCCCGCAACGAAAGGAACCGTCCCATGGCGAAGGTTCAGAAGTCCACGGATTCGGCCAGCCTGGCCGAGGTAGTCGACCGCATCCTGGACAAGGGCATCGTCGTCGATGCCTTTGCCAAAGTCTCGCTCGTCGGCATCGAACTGATCTCCATCGAGGCCCGCGTCGTGATCGCCTCGGTCGAGACCTATCTCAAGTACGCCGAGGCCATCGGGCTGACCGCCACCGCGGCCAGCCCGAACGCCTGAGCGATCAACGGCTCCTCATGGGGGGCTGTGAACGCAAACCGGTCTGAGCTGCCCAGACGGCGGCTCTGACCATTCCCGCGACCCGAGGGCCACGCCCATGAGCCAAGACCAGATCACCGAAACCCCGGACGATCAACCTCCACCCGAGGAGGCGTGTCAGGATCACCAATATTGCCCTCCCACTTCCGGTGACGTGCTTGGCGAGGTCGGGCTCTGGCTCGGCCGATTCGCCGACACCACGATCGACTCCGGCACGGACGCCCAGCGGTTCTGCCGCGATGTTGCAGAATGGGTCCGAGACCTGCACCACGAGATGCTGGGACTGCGTGAACAGTTCTGCAACGATCCGAATGCCGCCGCAACGTCGCACAGTCTTGCAACCGCCGTATCGCGGCTCGCGTCGTCGACGACACCGCTTGGCGACCGTGCCAAGCGACTCCTCACGAGCCAACGTCCAGACGACGAGCAGGTCCGCCCCGCGCACGTCGAGCGGGCCTCGGAAATCCGGGGCGACGTCGCTCAGCTCCGCGAGCGGCTCCGCCGACAGCGCGCCGAAGAAGCCCGACAGGACGCGTCCCGACGCAGAGCGTTCGTCGAGAGCATCCGGCGATCGGTCGGAACGCACCGGGCCACGGACGTCGTAAGCGTCGGGCCCATCGCGCAGACCACGGAACCACCGCCAACCCCGGCCGTGATAAGTAGCGCCGAGACGGCTCACGCGGCCCCCACGCTCTTCGACCTTCCGATCCCAGAAGACAACAACGCGTCGGTGTCGGAATCCGAACCGCACACCGCCACACTTGACACACGACCCGATGAAGCAGACGGCCGAACCGGCACGGAACCCGAGCGACGCCACGATCATGAAGCAGCGAACGACAGCTCTGAGCGGACGGGCGATACCGAAGCGTCGAACCCCTCAGACACCGACGCCTTTTTCAGGCGCACCGATTCAACGCTTTCCCCCGCCGCCCCCACATCCGGTGGCAGCACCACTTCATCGGAGGATGCCGCTCGCGGCATCCGCTTCCGGCGCGTCGATTAACCGGGCGCTCCGCACGATAAACACCGTGTTTCCCCGAGCATTACGCCGCAGCACCTGAACCGCACAAAGCACGCGGCCGATACAAACCTCATGAGTTCTCTGACCGATACAACGCAGACAAAGCCCGCCGCCGCATCCCCCAAAGCACAGGGAGATGCGCTCAAGGTTGCACCCTCAGACGGCTTCGTTTCAACGCCGGAGGTCGACACGGTCGCCGAGCGCGCAGCGGTCTATCTCGAGGCGGGGTACCCCGTCCACCTCGCCGGACCGGCGGGCACCGGCAAGACCACGCTCGCCTTCCATATTGCCGCGAGGCGTGGACGGCCCGTCTCGCTGCTCCACGGGAACGAAGCGTTCAACGGTACGGACCTTGCCGGCCGCGACTCGGGCTACCGCAAATCGACCACGGTCGACAACTTCATCCACTCCGTGCTGAAGACCGAAGAGAGCGTCGATGTGAACTGGATCGACAACCGACTCACCAAGGCGTGCGAGCACGGCCACACCCTTATCTACGACGAGTTCAACCGCACCCGAGCCGAGGCGAACAACATCCTGCTCAGCCTGCTCGAAGAGGGCATCCTCAGCATCCCCCGCGCCGGCGGCGGGTACATCCGCGTACACCCAGAATTCCGAATGATTCTCACGTCTAACCCCGCCGAGTACGCCGGCGTCCACAAGGCGCAGGACGCGTTGCTCGACCGGCTTATCACCGTCCGGTGCCAGCACTACGATGCCACGACCGAGACCCGGATCGTCGCCTCGGCGTCGGGCATCGACCAGGGCGACGCCCACGCGATCGTCTGCCTCGTGCGTGCGCTCCGGGGAGAGCGCGGCGACGCGGACCAGCCGTCCATCCGCGCCGCCATCGCACTCGCTCGGGTGTGCGTCATCGCGGAAATCACGATCGATCCTGACGACGCGAGCTTCATCGCGATGGCGTTCGATGTCCTCGGCGATGCCGGCGCGCAGCTGCTCGACACCGGCTCAAAGGCCACACGCGCCGAATTCACCGACCTCGTCAGGCTCGTGCTCGCCGCCGACACCCGTACCGCCGCGTGACCGGAGCCACACACTGAAAGGCAGCCCCGTGCAGAATCAGAGGAAGGGTCTCCAGGACATCAAGACATCGGCCGGCCGCGTGACATCACCGGGCCCGACGTATAAGCCCTACATCCGGCTCTCGGTGCTCGAGATGGAACGAGTGCGTCGGAACCAGGAGGCCGAGATCTTCCAAGCAAAGGCCGACGCCGCCCGCTCACGCGTCGATCGTCTGGACTCGGAGATCGCTGAGATCGTCCGCAACATCGCATCGCCGCACGCAACGAACCGCGACCACGCCCAGGGATCCGACACACTCCACGAGCCCGGCCTGGTCGCGATCAAGCACGCGTACGGCGTGACCAGATCAAAGAAGGCCGCCGTGCCTCTCGCCGCTGAACCCCACACCGCTGAACCACAAACAGCTGAGCCGAACACCGCTGAGCCAAACACAGCGCGTCGCAACACAGGAGCCAACCCATGAAGATCAACTGCCTCCACTGCGGCCACGCCTTTGGCGTCGACGACTCGTACTGCGATTATGAGGGCCTGCTCCGCTGCCCCACCTGCGGCGGCATGCTCGAGGCCCGAATCGAAGACGGCTTGGTCAAAGCCGTCCGTCTGGGCTTCCTGCAACCACCCGCGGAGCGGCCGATCGAGCAGCCGGTCTCGCCGATGACGCTGCCCAACGAACCCACCCGAAGTGCCGCCTGAACCGGCGAGCACGACCGCCCACCCACCGACGCGAGGAGCAAAGAACCGTGAGCCAGCCGATCTACATTTACGCCTTCTGCGACCAACCGGCCGACACCGGTGAGCTCGCCGGGCTTTCAGGCGGGACACTCCGCTTCCTAGAGGCGGGGGGTGTCTACGCCGCGATCAGCGACGCCCCACGCGGGCGGCTCCGTCCCCAGCGCCGCATGCTCGCGGCGCACCAGAACGTGCTGGCGTCGATCGCCGGCCGCGTCTCCACGCTGCCGTGCGCCTTCGGGCTCGTCGCTGAAACGCAGGCCCAACTCGAAACAGCGATGCATGAGCACGCCGCGTCGATCCAAGCCGAGCTCGCGCGGGTCGCGGGGTGCGTTGAGTTCGACGTCAAGCTGGCATGGGACGTCCCGGACGTGTTTGATCAGCTCGTTGAACTCGACCCTGTGCTGGCCAACCTGCGGAGCGAGCTCGCTTCTCACGGAACCGCCGCGCCGCACGAGCTCAAGGTCAGCGTCGGGCGGCGTGTCGAGGCGGTCCTCCAGGCGCACCGGTCAGAGGCAGTCCATGCGATCCTCGACGCCCTCTCACCGCGATGCCGTGAGATCACACCGCGCGACGTCACCGACGAAGCCGACCTCGCCCACGCCGCAGCCCTCTTGCCTCGTTCGGAAGCGGAAGCATTCGAGCGAGCCGTCGAAGAACTCGCCACGCGGTTCGACGGGTCGCACGTGATCCGAATCGCCGGCCCGTTCGCGCCGCACAGCTTCGTTGAACTCCGGCTCGAACTCGCCGCAGCCGCCGCCTGAACCCACTCCCGGAGCCACCCTTGTTCATCGTCGACGATCTTGTGCTCGCCCCCGCCAAGGGCTTCATGTGGCTCGTCCGAGAGCTGCGCAACGCCGCCGACCGCGAGTTTGCCGACGAGCGAGAACGCACGATGCGTGCCCTCCAGACCCTCCATATGAGACTCGAGGCGGGCCAGATCGACGAAGCCACCTTCGAAGAGCAAGAAACAGAACTGCTCGACCGGCTCGACCATCTCGACGGGCTGAGCTCAGCCGACGAGCCCGAGCCCGCGGCGGACACAACCACCGGAGAAACCGCCGCATGACACCCACGCCGACTTTCCTGTCATCGGACGCACCGCCCGTTCTCATCTTCGGCGGCAAAGGCGGCGTCGGGAAGACGACGTCCGCCGCAGCCACCGCGATCATGACCGCCCAGAGCCACCCCGACGAGACCGTGATCCTCGTCTCAACCGACCCGGCGCACTCGCTGAGCGACGCCATCGACGGAGCCAGGCTCCCAGACAACCTCACGCTCGCCGAGCTCGACGCCGACGTCGAGCACAGCGACTTCATGCGGCAGCACGCCGCGACGCTGCACGAGATCGCCGCGAGAGGCACGTTCCTCGAGGACGACGAGATCCGGCGGTTCCTCGACCTGTCCCTGCCCGGGGTCGACGAGCTCATGAACTTCCTCCGCCTCGCCGACTGGTTCGAGGACGAACGCGCCGACCGCTTCATCATCGACACGGCCCCAACCGGCCACGCCCTGCGCCTGCTCTCCATGCCGGAGACACTCGGCGGCTGGCTGGAGGCGATCGACGCCCTGCTCGGCAAGCACCGCTTCATGGCCAGCGTGTTCGGGTCGGGAGACGCCGACCTGGTCGACGGGTTTGTATCGGGTCTCGATGAAGCGCTCGAAAATATCGAATCGGTCTGGACCGACGGCAGCCTCACGCAGTTTGTCCCCGTGTTCAACGCCGAGACACTGAGCATCGCCGAGACCGAGCGGCTGCTCGAGACCCTCGACCTGCTCGGCGTCTCGGCGCCGGAGCTCGTGCTCAACCGTGTGGTCCCCGCAGAGGCCGGCGGTTCCCTAGCCGCCCTGCGGGACACCCAGTCGCAGGCGCTCGCCGCTATGCCACCGGTCCTGGGTGCGCGTTCGGTGTTCGCGGTACCTCTCGCCGGCGAGGAACCGCGCGGCCAACAGCTCGCCACGTTCTTTGACGCCCTGACCACGGCGACGCCCCCCCCGCCCAACAGCGCAGACCAGACACGCCCGACCGTCATAGGTTCACTGCCAACACTCGGCCGTGTCACGCTCGTCGCGGGCAAGGGGGGCGTCGGCAAAACAACCACGGCGTGCGCCGCCGCACTCGCCGCCGCCGCGCAGGGCCGACGCACCCTGCTGGTCTCAACCGACCCCGCCGGCAACCTGTCCGACGCGTTGCAGCAAGAAGTCGCCGCGGCCGCAGGACCGATCGCGAGCAACCTTGACGCCCTGCAGCTCGACGCCGACAACGAGCTCCGAGTCCTCAAGGAGGAGTACGCCGACGAACTCAACAGCTTCTTCGATGGGCTGTCTCTCGATCTGAGCTTCGACCGCGAAGCCCTTGAAAGCCTGCTCGAACTCGCTCCTACCGGGCTCGATGAGGTCATGGCTCTCGTCAGGATGACCGAGACACTCGACGCTCAAACGTACGACACGCTCATCCTTGATACCGCCCCCACCGGCCACACGCTCCGGCTGCTCGAGCTGCCCGACCTCGTGCAGCAGTGGCTCCACGAGATCTTCGGTGTGCTCCTGAAATATGAGAACGTCATCTCTCTTCCAAGGCTCAACCAGCGGCTCCTCGGACTTTCCCGAGGACTCAAAGCGCTCACGCCACTCCTGCGGGGCAGCGACGGCACCGGCGTGCTTGTCGTCACCATCCCCACCCGTGTCGCCGGCGCCGAGACCGAGCGCCTGGTCGAAAGCTGTGCCTCACTCGGCGTGCCGGTCCTCGGCATCGTTATCAACCAGAAGACCCACGCAGGGCACGATGAGCTCTCCAAGGCCATCGCCGACCGTGAGCAAGACGCGATCAACGCGATGAGCCCCCTCCTCGGGACCCTCCCGCACACCACCGTTTCAAGGGGATCGGCGATCGCCGGAATCGGCCCGCTCACCGAGCTCGGCAGCACGCTCTTCACCGGGTCAACAAGCAAACGCGCCGCCTGATATGCCCAGCGATCCCACGCCATCCCACCGCGGCAACAAACGGCTCAACCTCCGCCGAAAGACGGTCGCCCATGCCGGCCCACCCGCAAAGCACACACCTGAGCAGGTCACGCTCTCCGAGACACTCGACCGGGTGCTCCACCGCGGGATCGTCGCACGTGCCGAGGTCGTGCTGAGTGTCGCCGACATCCCACTCGTATACGTCGGCCTGCAAGCGCTCGTGTCTTCGATCGAAACCGCGGCGCAGCTCGCCCGCGAACACGCTCCCGCCACCCGGACAGAAACGGCACCCCCGGCGATCGTGTCCGAAAATCAAGAGCTTTGATGCAAACGCACCACGCGTGCGCCGATAACAACACCATGCTCGATGTCTACGAAGATCTCAACCCACCGGTCGGCACAGGGGTGCAGCAACACGGCGCCGGACCGGCGCGTTCCCGTTCCGATACAGACGACCGCCCAAGGGTCGACCTGAACGAACAGAACGTCGGCAAGGGGCTTGCCCAGCTCGTGCTCACTGTTGTCCGCCTTGTCCACGAGCTGCTCGAGAAGCAGGCCCTCCGACGCATGGACGCGGGATCCCTTACCGAAGACGAGATAGACCGGCTCGGCCGCACCCTCGAAGCACAAGCCCGTGAGATCCGGGATATGGCCGCGAAGTTCGACCTCGCCGAAGAAGACCTCAACCTCGACCTCGGCCCGCTCGGAAAGGCGCTCTAGCCCATGGCAGTCGTCCGAAACAGCCCGGCCCACTCGACCGATTCGACCAACGTCGCCGACCTGCTCGAACGCGTACTCGATAAGGGCGTCGTCATCGCCGGCGACATCAAGGTCAGCCTGCTCGATATCGAGCTGCTCACCATTCAGATCCGGCTCGTTGTCTGCTCCATCGATAAAGCGAAAGAAATGGGCATGGACTGGTGGGCGAATTCGCCCGTCTTCGGCAACGCCCCGAAGGAAACCCAAGAAACTGTCAAAGCCTTGACCGAACGGCTCGAGTCGCTGGAGCAACAGCTCACCGAAGCACGGCAGCCCACAGGGCCCAAGCCGCTCGACGCGGTAACCACGGCACCACAACGCGACCAACAGATCTCCTCAATAATCGACGACACCGAAACCGGCGAGCCCATAGCGTGAGCCGAACCGTCTGCATCATCCCCATCGTCCACACCGAAACCGACCTCGGCCAACTCGCCGCGAGCGTGAAGCAGCTCACAAGCGACGATGCGTGGGCCAACAAGCAGTCCGCCGTCGCGAAGCTGTGGTCCGAGATCGAACGCTGGGTCCATTCGATCGATGCCTCAGACCTCTATGTGTACCAGGACGGCCTCCCCGCGGCCGACGCTGCCGCCAGCATCGTGAGCGACCTCACCGCCCAAGGCTCGCTGAATCACAAGCTGATCGCCTCGCTCACCGCGCGCGGTGCAACGCTCGTTGGTACCGAGGACCCGGCGCTGCTGCTCAAGGAATACGAGCTGGCGACAAACGCCGCTGATGCCATCGCCGCAGGACGACCCCAAGACCCCCGGCACGCGCAGCGGTCCAGAACCATCCTCGAACGGCGCGACAGCTTCATCGCAGCCCGTATTGACCAAACACTCCCCCAGAACCGGCGGGGCATGCTCTTTATCGGCATGCTCCACGATGTCGAGAGCAAACTCCCCGGCGACATCGAGCCGATCTACCCCCTCGGGCGATCGCAGTACGTCCCCGGAGCCACCCGATGACCACACCCAATGACTCTGGCCATCTCAAAGGACGCGCCGCCGTCGATGGCATCCTCGGCGGACTCGGCGACATCTTCGGCAAGCTCGCGGACCTCGCCGACAACGCCGAACGCCTCCAGCAGGGGCAGGGCAGCACCCGCGACGGCTCGTTCCAAACAAGCGACGGCCGCGAAGGACGGTTCCAAGTCGGGTTCAATGTCCGCACCCTCGCCGACAACGCCGGAGAGCGGACCATCGAGGTCGAACCCTTCGGCGATGTCACGAGGGACCGCACGACGGGCGAGGCAAGCGTGACCGAACGCCGCGAGCCGCCGACCGACATCTTCGAAGAGCCTGACCACGTGCTCGTCGTTGTCGAGATGCCGGGCATCGCGCTCGACCAAGCAACGCTGACCGTCGAAGGTGATGTCTTGACGGTCACGGCGGAGAACGGCCCGAAACGCTACTACAAGGAAGTCCTGCTCCCCGGACCGTTCAAGCCAGCCGACCTGAACATCACCGCGACCAACGGCGTGTTTGAGGTCCGGCTCGATGCTTCCGAGCCCGAAGCCGCCTGACCGCGCAGCCATCCGACGCCCGCCGTGGCGGAGCGATCGCAGCGAGAACAGCCATGGGCGATCAGCTCCAGCTTCGCGTCGGCGAGGCGCTCAAGAAGGACGCGGGACGCAACATCGTTCGACTCGACCCCGCCGACATGCGCACCCTGGGGCTCGGCGTCGGCTCGTTCGTCCGCCTCCAAGGCAAGCGGACGACGCTCAGCAAGGCGATGCCCGCCTTCGCCGATCAGCGGGGTCAGGCGCGCGCCCAGATCGACGGCGTGACCCGAGAAAACGCCGGCCTCGGCATCGACGACCCCGTCACCGTGACCCCGGCCTCGCCACGCGAAGCACAAGCCGTCACCCTCATCCCGAAGACCGTTCACGTCAGCCCTCGCGATCTCGACTACATCGGATCACTGCTCGACGGCGTTGCGGTCTCGAGCGGTGACACCGTTCGGGCGACTCTCTTCGGCTCGCGCACCGCCGACTTTGTCGTCGAAGCCTGCAAACCCGGGCCCGAAGCGGTCATCACCCCGACGACAGAGCTGCTCGTTCCAGCCACGGCCCAGCGGGCCTCCGCCCCCCCCCCAACCTCAACAGGCTTCACGCCGACCTACGAGGACATCGGCGGCCTCGGCCAGCAGCTCGCACGCATCCGCGAGATGATCGAGCTCCCCCTCCGCTTCCCACAGGTCTTCGAACGCCTCGGCATCGAGCCGCCCAAGGGCGTCCTCCTGCACGGACCACCCGGGACTGGCAAAACGCTCATCGCCCGCACGATTGCCCACGAGGCAGACGCTAGCTTCTTCACCGTCTCCGGCCCTGAGATCGTCCACCGCCACTACGGCGAGAGCGAGAAGCACCTCCGCGAGATCTGGAAGCAGGCGACCGCCAAGCAGCCCTCGATCATCTTCCTCGACGAGATCGACTCCATCGCGCCAAAGCGGGAGAGCGTCGAGGGTGAGGTCGAGAAACGCATCGTCGCACAACTGCTTGCGCTCATGGACGGCCTGACCAAAAACGCCGGTGTCGTCGTCATCGCCGCCACCAACCTCCCCAACAACATCGACCCCGCGCTCAGGCGGCCCGGCCGCTTTGACCGCGAGATCGAGATCCCGATCCCCGACGCCCGCGGCCGACGCCAGATCCTCGAAGTCCACTCCAGAGGCATGCCCCTCGCTGCCGACGTCGATCTCGATAACATCGCAGGGATCACGCACGGCTGTGTCGGCGCCGACCTCCAGGCTCTGTGCCGCGAAGCCGCCATGGCCTGCCTCCGAACCGTAATCCAAGACATCGACTTCGCCTCGCAGGCCATTCCGTACGATGTCCTGACCAGGCTCGAGGTCTCGATGGAGCACTTCCGAGACGCCCTCCGCGAGGTCGAGCCGTCCGCTGTCCGTGAGGTTTTCGTCGAGGTGCCGGACGTCTCGTGGGACGATATCGGCGGCCTGACCGCCACCAAGCAGCGACTCATCGAGGCGGTCGAGTGGCCGCTCACCCACGCCGAATATTTCCGCGACGCGCGCGTCAGGCCACCCAAGGGCATCCTCCTCGCCGGCCCGCCCGGGGTCGGAAAAACCATGATGGCCAAGGCCGTCGCCGCCCAGACCCAGGCCAACTTCATCTCCATCAAGGGCCCCGAGCTGATGAGCAAGTTCGTGGGCCAGTCCGAGTCAAGGCTCCGCGAGGTCTTTCGAAAAGCCCGCCAGGCGGCGCCGTGCATCGTCTTCTTCGATGAGATCGACGCCCTGCTGCCGCGGCGCGGGCTCAACCCGGCCGACGCCGTCGGCGACCGCGTCCTCGCCCAGTTCCTTGCCGAGATGGACGGGGTCGAAGAGCTCAACGGCGTGCTCGCCCTAGGCGCCACCAACCGCCTCGACCTGCTCGACCCCGCCATGCTCCGGCCCGGACGCTTCGACGAGATCGTCGAGCTCGGCACGCCCGACGAGGCGTGCCGCGCCGAGATCTTCCGCCTCCACATGCGAGACCGCCCCGTCGCCGCCGGGGTCGATCCCTCCGAGCTCGCGAGGCTCTGCCCCGCGGCGTCCGGCGCCCAGATCGCCGGGGCCGTCCGGCGCGCCGCGATGGCCGCCGTCCGGCGCGCCGTCCGCGCTCAGAACGCCGGATCGGCGGTGTGTCTCGAGATCTCGCTCGGCGACCTCACCCGCGCGATCGATACCGAGACGGGGCTCGGACAGGAAGAAGCCGCGTGAGCAGCCTGAGCCCCGACCAGATCGCGACGCCAACGGTGCAAGGTGCCGCTCTTTACCTCGTCGGCGTTGCCGCTCCGGGCACGCTCAGAAGCTTCACGCATCCGGGGCTCGAAGATGGACAGGTCACGACAGTACGCCCCATCGTGGCATTCGACGCCATCACCATCGAGCTGCCCGCCGAGGTCTTCACCGGCGACGACGCCGAGTCCAGACTCCGAGACATCGCCTGGCTCACCCCCCGCGCCGAACGGCACGAAGGAATTCTCCGCGCCGCACGCGCACGCACGACCGTCTTCCCCGTCGGTTTCGGAAGCGTGTTCTCGACCGGGTCCACTCTCGCCGAGTCACTCACCGCCCACTCGGGCATCATCGGCGACTTCTTCGGTCGAGCCGGCGACTGCGATGAGTGGTCACTCAAAGTATCAGGCTCCAGAAAAGACCTCCTGGAACGAGCGCGCCGTCGCTTCGCCGCCAACTCGGGCGAGACACGAGGCGTTGCCTATCTCCGCGCCCGGCAACTCGACGAAGCCGCCGACGCACTCGCCCGAGACTCCGCGCTCGACCTTGCCGAGTCGCTGATCGACTCGCTCGGGCCGCACATCGAAGACGCCGCCGAGCGCCGGGCGATCGACACCGCAGAGGACCGCGACGATTGGACGATCGCCCACGTCGCGCTGCTGATCCAACGAGACAACCAGAACCGCTTCGACGCCGCCCTCGACAGCCTCGCCCCGGGCGTCGAAAGCGAAGGCCTCCGCATCGAGCTGAGCGGTCCCTGGGCTCCCTACAGCTTCGCTGCGCCGATAGACGCGACCGACGACGATCACACACCGTGCTGACACCGCTCGCGATCATCCGTTCGACGGACGCGGCCGCCGCCGAACCCATCGAACACGCGACCGTCGTACACCACCGCGGGCTGGCCGTTGTCGCCACCCCCATCACCGACCACGCTTCGGATCCTGCACGGGTGATGGAGCTCGTCGACGAGATCCATACCCACGCCCCCTGCGTTCCTCTCCGCGGCGACGGTCAGCCGTCCGACGCCCCCGGGCTCGTCCGCTTCCTCCGCGCAGGCAGCGAACGCCTGCGGCTGCTCCTCGACCGCTTCGAAGACTGCGATGAGTGGTCGCTCTCGATCGAACCGGGGCACACCCCGACAACTCCTGGGGAAACAACCCATCGCGGAGGGCGGTGCTACCTCGAACAACGTCGCGCCCGGTACGACGAAGACGCTGGTATCGAACCCCATGTGTCCGATTGGCTCAGTGAGCTCACCGCCCGCACCGCCGACGTGGTTCGGGATCACCGTGCCGTTGGCGGCGTCGACGGCAGCACATCACTCCGCCTGCTGATCCACCGATCGCACAACGGCGCCGACGCGCTGATCGCGTCCGCCGGCGACGCCGCACTGCCGACCACCATCACGGGTCCTTGGCCGCCGTATTCCTTCGCCACACTCGCGAAATAACCGCCTCACGCCGCCGCGGTCAAGAACGCCTGCGCGATACGTTGCGTGTCGTCGTACAGCGATCGGTCCTGCTCGAAGCCCTCGACCTCGGGAACCCAGTCGGGACGGTGTACCGCGACACCAGGAGCACGACCCGCCGACCGCAGGAACGCAAGCTGCTCGAGCGCGGTCGTGTGCACAGCGAGGATGGCAGCCGCCCGCTCGGTCTGCTCGTACGCCACACGCGCCGCCATCGTGCCCATCGACACCACGTCCTGGTTCCGCCCGTTCGTCGGCATCGTCGCGACCGCGCTCGGCGTCGCGCTCCGCCTCATATCCGCCGCAAGAGCCGTCGCCGTGATCTGCCCCCCCGCCAGCCCGCTGGTCGCACCGGGCTCCCAAGCCAGGAGCAGCGGCGCCCCGCCGTTGAGCTCCGGGTTGACCACGACATCGAGCTGACGCTCCATGAGCAACGCGGCCTGCGTCACCGCCGCGTTCATCGCGTCGGCCGCGAATGCGACCTGCTGGCCCTGGAAGTTCCCGCCGTGCAGCACCGCCGGATCTTCGACGGTCCCGCACACGACCGGGTTGTCGTTCACGCCCGATAGCTCCGTCTCGATGACCGATCGCGCATACGCGAGCTGGTCCCGGCACGCCCCCAGGATCTGAGGCGCGCACCGGATCGAATAGACCTCCTGCAGCGGCCGCGACGCGTCCTCGAAGTACCCCGGCAACGATGCCGCGATACCCGCCGCGCTCACGGCCTGCCCGCTGTGCCCGCGCGCCCGGTGCAGGCGCGGGTCGAGCGACTGCCGACGAGCACGAAGCGCAGCCATCGCCCAGCCCGTCAGACCCTCGGCCATGCCGAGCAACCGCTCACACCGAGAAAGCGCGAGCGCCGCGTACGCCGTCATGAAAGCGGTCCCGTTCACCATCGCCAGAGCGTCCCGGGCCGACAACGCCGTAGGTTCAAGGCCCGCCGCCGCCAGCGCTTCACCCGCCGGCACCAGCCCTCCGCCCGCACCGAGAACACCGCCCCGGCCGGTCAGAACCATCGCCGCGTGTGCCAGCGGGATCAGGTCGCCGCTTGCCCCCACCGAACCGATCTGAGGGATCGCGGGGCACACATCGCGGTCGATCAATGCCACAAAGGCCGAAGCCGCACCGGGCGAGATCCCCGACCGCCCCAGGGCCATGGTCTGAGCACGGACCGCGAGCGTCGCCCGCACGACACGGCGCGGGGCCGGCTCGCCATGACCGGCCGCCAGGTGGGCGATCAGGTTCGCCCCCTGTTGTTCCGCATCGGACGACGCGTCGTAGCGTACGTGCGGCCCGAACCCGGTTGTCAGCCCATAGATCGGATCACCCCGGCGGCGCGCCGACTCCAGGATCTCGCAAGACGCTCGAAGCGGTTCCGGGTCGAGCACGACCCGCGCCCAGCCGTCGCCCACCGCTTCCACATCTTCGCACCGCAGCGCCGCGGCCGCTCCGAGTCGAAAACAGCGCCTTCGCGACCCTCTCGTGCTCGTCTCAACGCCGGCAACACCGCCGAACCGAGCGCCCGCTTCTGTATCGATCACAGTCATCGCCGTCTCCAAAGACGAGTACGCACCAAGGGTTCACGCGGCCAGAGAACGTTTCACACCGCCCAACAACAAACCGTTCAACGCCCGCCGATCGATGTCGCCTTTGGCCGAGTAGATCGGCTCGCTCGGATCGATCACAACCGCCCGCCACGGCACACGCCCCATGACCATGCCCACGCGTTCTGACCTACCGGAAGGAAGCCCACGCCCCAGAACGACGACCGCCTCCACGCCATCGCCCGGCACAACACACACGCGATCGTCGCCGGTGGCTTCCCGCAGCCCAACCTCGAGCAGCGGCGCATCCACCAACCGCCCATTCTCGAGCTTGAACCGATGGTCGGCGCGACCGACGAACCGGAAGCCGTCGCCGCAAACCTGCACGACGTCACCCGTATCGAGCCACCGATCCGGGTTGTGGTGGGTCACGCGGCCATCATCCCAGAAACCAGCGCAGACGTTCTTGCCGCGAACGCGGAGCGTGCCATCGACGACCGAGGTCTCGCAGCCCACAGGCCGACCCAGCCAGCCCTCCGAAAACTCGCCCGGTCGCCCGAGCGCAACACCGGGCGACGCCTCGGTCTGCCCATAGCCGACCCTGAGCGAGGTCTCGTTCAAGACCCCCACCAGATCGCGCGTGACGGGTGCGCCGCCGACGACCCCTTGGACACGCCGAAGAAGATGCGTCCCGCGGGCCGAACGTGACAACTCGCGCACCTGACGGGGCACAAGATCGAGCCGAGTCGAGCCGCTCCCCGAGGCGAGGTCGATCAATGCTTCTATCCGCCGACCGTTGTGGGGGTCGACGACCACCGTGGCGCCGCTCAGGAGGGCGGGCCAGAGCGACACGAGCAGCCCGAACGCGTGGTCCCAGGGGAGCACCGAGCAGACGACATCGTTTGGCCCGATACCGAGCGCTTCAGCATGACCAACGACCTGGTGCAGCAGGTTGCTGTATGAGAGCGCGATCCGCTTCGTGCTCCCGCTTGTGCCGCTGCTTTCGAGGAGCAACGCCACGCCGGCCGTCGGCTCCCCCGCCCGGCGGGTCTCGACGGCCGTCTCAGGACACGCGCCGGCGTGGTCCGGCACGAGCGTGTGCCCGCCGGGCCGCGACGACACCATCAGGCGCGCGTCGTACGACCGAAGAAGCTCGTGCTTGGGCCCCGCACCCTGACGTGAAAAGCAGACCGTAAGGCCCTCCCACCACGCCGCGGTGGTCACCATCACACTCGCCGGCGACCGCGGGAGCGACAAGACAACGCGGTCGCCCTCGGTCAGACCCAGCTCGCGGAACCGCCGTACCCAGGTCCGGGCACCCGTCCAGATCGAAGCCGCGGGGATCACGAACCTCGCGCCCGCGAGCAGCGGCATCGAACGCCCGGCCAGCCGCCGGTGCAGAACGTCTCTCAGCGCCCCACGGGACGTGTCTTTCTCTGGCATAAAGCCCGGGCCGGCCGCGTGGACCAGCCCGGGCAAGGATTCAAGCTGTTCCCCTCACGCCCTCGCGACGAAGATCCAGTTTGTCGCGCTCGCCGCGTCGCGGTACAGGTGGATCTTCACGTTCGTCGGCTTCATCTTGAAGGTGAACGTGTACGGGAACGCCACGTTCAGCGAGCCCGCCGCGATCCCCTTCTTGAACGAGCCGAAGAACAGAGAGTTGTTCGTGCAGGGCGCGATCTGCGTGAAGAAGTTCTTGCCCTCGGCCGACGACGCCGGCACGCCGCCGAGCTCCGTCTCGTACCGGTTGTACATCAGGATCTTCCCGGCGTCGTCCACGCGGATCACGCCGAAGTCGCACGCGTCCGCGTCGCTCCGAGAGAGGTTGCCGAGCATACCGAACAGCTCGTTTGGTACGAACGTTCCCTGCGCCGGAGCAGCGCCGGCTGTGTTCTGCATCATGGTCATTGATCGTCTCCTTGCTGAATGGCCTCGTGCCATTCGGCACGCAGCACGGGCTGGTTATTCTCAAGAAAGAAACTCACGCTCTTCTGCGAATACATGGGGTCGAGCACCGAGCTGAGCTCCTCGATCCGCGAGAGCATCCGTGCCTGTTCGACACCCTCGAGACCCCCGCACGATCCGTAGCTGTTGTACAGGTCTCGGAGCTGCGCCTCGAGGTTCTCGATCATCCTCGAGATCTCCTCGGCCGAGGACACCCCGAACCGCTCCTCCAGGATCTCGCGGTCCCGGTAGAGCGACTGGAGCTGACCGTCCAGACTCTCGATCATCGTAAAATCCGACATCACACCGACTCCTTGAAGTAGAGGCTCACGCCGCCGAGCCAACAGGCTGAGCAAGGAACGAGGTGATCCGCTCGATGTCCCCGTCGCGGAGCAGCGGCTCGATATGCCCGAGCAGCTCGCTCACAGCCGTGCCACGGCACTGCTCCCTGAGCGGGGCCGGGGCGCCGCGGAACATCATGTAGTTCATCTTCGTGTTGAACGCGATCCAGCGGCTCTTGTACTCGACGTAGTTGATCGCCAGCGTCAGCTCGATGTCCTCGCCCTCCCCCACCTCCTCGAGCGTCGAGATCAGATCACGACGCAGATCCTCGAACCAGGCGATTGTGTCGTCGATGATCGACGGCAGCGACGTGTCGTTCTCCGGCGTCGGAGCCTCGCTCAGACCCGACCGGAGCCCCTCGACGTCGAACGAGTTGATATGCTCGATGACTTGGCTGCTCTGCATGAAATGCCTCCCAGCACCGCGGACGTCGCGGGCTCCGTGGGAGCATCGGAACGACCAGACGTCCACCTGATGCATCGCACCAGCATTCCAACAACAATGCTCGTGGTCGCACCCCGTTCCAGCAGCGCCGGCCCACGAACCGGGGGTGCGCGCACGCGACCGTCAAGCACCCACCAAAGCCGTACGTAAACACCAGCTTCACACGGCCGGTCAATCTGATCGCGACACGTCGGACAGCGCGTCGAGCACACCCCCCGAGCTCGGGGGGGCGGACTTCTCCGCTCCCGAAATCCCAGACGGCTTATCTGCGGGCGGCGATGCCAATGACGACACCCCGCGCACAGACGGCCCCGCCCCACGCCGAGCCCGACGCGCTCCCACCGTCGAGAAGGGTGCCCCGAGCCGCCGCGCCGTCACAACCGCCGGCAGCAGCCCGATCCGCCGTTCCGCCACCTCGAACAGCAGCAGCAGCATCGCCGCGCCCAACAGCCACGGCGCCAGCGAGACCCGCCGCAAAGACACCGGCAGATCATCCCACACCGAAGCCAGGTCCGCCCGCTCGACGCCGCCCGTCCGCCGCGCAAGCCCCGCAAGCAGCGACCGCCCCGACGCCCCCGAAGGCCGGTACTCGGGCTCGTAGGGCAGCCGCGCCGCCGGCAGCGCCGCCACACGCCCCCCCGACCACCGCACCGTCGGCACCACCGTATCACCACGCCCAAGCGGCACCCGCGCGCGCAGCAGCTCGGGCGACTCCATCACCAACCGAACGCGCTCCACCGACTGCACACCGACACGCGAACGCCGCGTCACGACCACCTCGCCGCCAGACAGCCCCGTTAGCCTCTCGGGATCGATGTGTACGTCGACGAGCAGCTCCCCCCCGTCAACGCGCTGCTCCACGTACACGCTGCGGCCGAGATCGCCCTCATCGATCATCAGCGACCGCACCAGCCCCGCCCAGAACCCGCCGACGCCGTCCCACCCCGGGAGCCCGCCGCTGAACTCGCCGTCGGCCTCGCCCGCCACCGTCACCACCCGCCCAAGCCCGGCGTTCCAGTCCGTCAAGAACGGCACCGAGTACTCATCCCGCGTCACCGCCGCCACCCGCGCCCCGGGCTTGGCGTACAGCGGGTTGTACCCGCCCACCAGCGGCAGCTCCCCCGGGTTGCTCCCGAGCAGCGCCACGAGCTGCCCGGTCGCCGTGAGCGCCGTCGGCTGCTCCAAGAACGCGCCCCTCGTCACCGCGACCGCGTCCTCGGTGAAGATCTCGGGCAGCCGCGCCGCATCGGTCGTGAAGTAGATCTCCCCGTCGCCGCGCGCCGCGATGTCGCGCAGCAGCACCGCGTCCGCATCCGCGGGCGTTCCAAGCCCGATCACGCTGCACGTCATCCCCGCCGCTGTCGCCGCCGACAGAAGCTCTCGGTAGTTCCCGGGCCGCTCCGCGTCCGCCGCGTCGGCGAACAGGATGATGTGCTTCGACGCCGACTCCGACCCGCGGAGCATCGCCACCGCCGACTGCAGCGCTGCGTCCACGAAGATCCCGCCCCCCATCGACTCGAGCCGCCGGAGCGTCCGAGCCTCACCGCGGACGTCCCCCGCCGGAGACAGCGGCACCACGATGTGCGGCGCCGAGTCGACCGCGATCGCGCCGAACTCGTCGAGGTCCGTCATGATCTCGAGCACCTTCGACGACGCCAGACCCGCCAGCTCCATCTTCGTTCGACCGCCCGCGACCCGCGCCGCCATCGAACCCGAACGGTCCATCGCGACCACGATCGCCGCGCTCAACTGACGAAACTCCGAACGCAGCTCCATCGACACCGGCAGCACCGGATCGATCGCCGACCCGTAGTACCCGCCCGCGGCGTACGACCGGCGCCCGCCCGTCATCAGCAGCCCCGTCCCGCGCTCGCGAACCAGCACCGCCAAGTTCGACAGCAGCCCGGGCCCGAGCTCCCGCGCCGGCACGTTCTCCAGCACCACCGCGGCGTACGACGCCAGCCACTCCAGCGAGCCATCGACCTCGCTCGGCCCGACCGCATCAACAGAAAGACCCGACCCGCGGAGCAGCTCCGCCAGACCCCGCCCGGGCGTCTCGGTCACCAAGAGCACCCGCTCCGCGTCCCGCCGACCCACAAGAAAGCTCGCGCGGTTGTTCTCCGGCACCGGGTCGTCCGCGCGAGACTCGACCGACAGCTCGTACGACAGCAGGCCCTCCGCCGTCGCCGCGTCGCGGAACGTCAGACGGCTCCGCCCCGCCGGCACCTCCCGCGTCCCCCGCGCAATCACCACCCCGCCGCGACGCAGCTCGTACACCACCTCCTGAGCCGCCGGCGACGACACCCACCCGTGCACCACGAACGCCTCCGACAGGCCCACCTGCGACGGCGCCTCCACGTCCACCACCGCCAGGTCCGAGCCCGCCTCACGCTCGACCGACCGGTAGTCGATCGCGATCGACCGAGCCGCCGCGACCGCCGTCACACCCGCCGTCCCAGAGTCGGTCACCCGCCCGTCGCTCAAGACCAGTACCCGACCGGGCTCGCCCTCGGCGATCAGCGACAACGCCCGACCGAGCGCCACAGAAAGCGACGACGCGCTCGGATCCACCACACCCACGAAGCCCCCGCCAAACAGCCCGCCCGGCCCGAGCTCGACGAACGACTCACGCCCGAACGCCACCACCGCGAGCCGGTCGTCGCTCGACGCCGCCTCATCGAGCAGCGCGATGCTCTCCAGGTGCCGCTCGTCAGAACCCGCGGGCATCGACAGGCTGCGGTCCACCACCACCACGACGGTCCCCGAAAGCCGCTCCTCTTCAACCACCGGCTCGGCCATCGACACGACCACGAGCAACGCCACCACCGCGCGCAACGAAAGAAGCACGACGCCCGACGGTCGGAACCGCCACACCGCGAAAGCCGCGGGCAGCACCAGGAGCAACCAGCCGGGCGAAAGCAGCGTCACGACCGTCCCCCCGCCCCGAGCCCGCTCGCAGCCCGATGCCCGGCCGGCGCCGCCAGCACCGCCGCCCCGTGCCACGCCAGCAGACCGCCCGCGACCAGCAGCGGCAGCCACCGCAGCGACCGCCCGTCCGTCGACGACAACGAACGCTCCTCCCACGACCCAGCCGACACCGTCTCGGTCCCGCGAAGATCGCTCTCCCCGTGCCGCACGAACGACGCCCCGACGACCACCGTCGGCCCGTCGTCCGCAGCCGTCACCCCGTACAAGCCGGGCTCGGCCGCGAAGAACACCGTCTCACCGTCAACAACATCCAGCCCCGACTTGCCCCCGCCCGGGCGCTCGATACGCGCCGCCGACGACCCCGCGGCGTCCAATCCCGCGCGAACCCGGACCGCCGCCCCGACCGGCACGTTCCGAACCGTCGGGCCCGGCCGCCCCTCCGCCGCCAGGTCGATTGCGTTCCACGCGAGCACCGGCAGCACCGGGTGCTCGAGCACGTTGCCACCCCGGCCGAGCCGCACCACCACCGCACCGCCGGTTTCCTCGCCGACCAACACACGCCGATCCGCCATCACGATCGGCCGCCCCGCAAACGCAGCGTCCCCATCATCCAAAGCCGCCGGCCAGATCATGCCCGTCAGATCCAGCCCCGTCGACAACGGGTGCGTCCGGTCGAGCGTGAACGGCCCGAGCAGGCCGCCGCCGCCCTCAGACACCTCGAACAGCACTGCCGCTCGAGCCCCCGACCACCCGATCTCGTCGCGCCTGTCCGTGAACAGAAGCTCCGCCCCGCGGTCAACAACCCGTCCGCGCTGCGACGCCCCGACCGCCCGCTCAAGGCTCCGCCGCAGCGCCTCGTCCCCCACGGCAACCCGCACCCGCACAAGACGCGTGTCCGGCGGCGCCAGCACCACCAGGTTGTCGTCCGCAAGCGCGTCCCGCGGCAGCCCGAGCTCAACCACCGCCGCGTCGTCGCCCACCGGAAGCACCACCCGCTCACGCCCGCCACCCGCCAGCTCCAGATCGATCGCCCGGACCGTCGGCTCACCATCCCCAAGCCGTTCGGTTTTGGTCACGCGCACCGACGCCGCGTCATCCGCGAAGTTCGAGACCTCAAGCGCCACGCGCCCCTTCGAGCGCACCGCGTCGGTCAGCGCGACGTTCGGCCGAGCCTGCCCGACACCCTCCCACCGCACGCCCGGCGTCGCATCCAATGCCCCGTCCACGCCGCCCGGACCACGGTCCGACAGCACGAGCACCGGCGTGCCCGGCGGCGCCGTCCCGCGCGCAAGCTCAAGCCCGCTAGCAAGGTCCGCGTCGGGCCACGCACCCGTCCAGGCGTCCTCCCAAGACGCACGACCCGTATCGACCAGCCGCGGCTCGTCCCGGCACAGCACCGCCACCACCTCGTCCGCGCCCGCCGTTGCCTCCGCGAGCGCCAGCCGCGCGCGCTCCATCACCCCCTCGGCCCGCATCGATAGCGAGTCGTCCAGCACCACCGCCACGACCACGCGCTCCCGCTCGGTCACCCACAGCGGCCCCGCCGCCGCCAGCGACAACAGGCACAGCAGCAGCGCCTCCATCACGAACGAACGCTCCGAGCGGAACCGCTCGAGCCGCCGCCCGCCCTGCCCGGCCGACACGTCGTCCTGCCAAAACAGCAGCGAGCTGACCTCCACCGCGCGCGAGCGCCGGCGGAAGAAGTACACCGCCGCCAGCGGCAACACCAGCCCCAGCCCCGAAAGCGCCCAGGGAAGCGTCCAACCGAGCACCTCAGCCCGCCCCCGAGCCGGTACTCAAAACGCCCCCGCGGACCAGCAGCCGGGCGATCATCCCCGCGTCGAGCGCGTCGCCGGCAACGATCTCAATAAACCGCGCTCCCGCCGCCGCGCACGCCGAACGCCAGCTCTCGGCGTGCACCCGCGCACGCTCGCGCACACGCCCAAGCACCCCCGCCTCCGGGACCACCTCGATCAGCCGCCCCGTCTCGCGGTCCCGCAGACGCACCACGCCCCGCCCCATCCGCGGGTCGACATCGCTCAACGCGACCAGCCGCACGACCACCAGCCGGCCGCACGAACGGCCCCACGACGCGACCGCAGCCGCCGGCTCGCACGAAAACAGCAGGTCGCTCACCACCGCGCGCACGCCCAGACCCCGCCCCACACCCCCACCCTCACCCAAACCCTCGATCTCGATCGGCATCGCCCCCCGGCCCTCGAAGCCCGCGAACGACTCCAGCCGGTCCACCCGCTCCGCCGCGCCCGACCCCGCCGACACCACCCCGACCCCAAACCCCCCGGCACGCCCCGCCTCCGCCAGGCACGCCGCGCACGCCAATGCCGACACGCCCTTCGCCGTCCCACCAAGATCCATCGAACGCGACGCGTCCAGCCGCACCTCCAGCGTCGGCGTCACCTCGTCCCGGAACTGCCGAACCACCAGCCGGTCCGACCGCGCCATCGCCTGCCAGTCGATCCGTCGCAGGTCGTCGCCCGGCGCGTAGTCGCGGTGCTCGACAAACTCCGCCGACTCGCCCCGACCCATACCCAGCGCCTCCCCCGCCACCCCGCGCGACGATCCGGGCGAGACCAGCACCAGCCCCGAAGCCGCCGCGCGACCCGACGCCACAGCCTCCGCGAAACGACCCGTCACGCCACGCCCCGCCCGGCTGCTCCCGGGGCATCACGCTCAGCGGTCGGCTCAACGCCCGACGTCCCCGCCCGCCCATACGACCGCAACCCCGAGTACACCCACCCGCTGCACAGCGCCAGCGACCCCGCGCAGAACAGCGACGAGATCCAGAGCATCCTCCAAGCGAACGGCTCCGACGACGAGAAAAACAGCACCCCCGCCGGGTTCAGGTACAGCGGCCAGTCGTAGCTCTCCCAGTCCCGCGGCGACAGCATGAACGCCGCGATCCCGGGCCCCAATGAGCACACCGCCGCGAGCAGCCAAGCGATCGCGATCGACACCGCCGGCTTCGTCCACCGCCGCATCAGCAGGTCGCGCAGCACCCCGCCCCATAGCGCGTACCCGAGCATGAACAGCGGGATCGGCACGAACGCCCGCGCTTCCCAAAGCGGGTTCGCGTCGAGCCACGCGGGGTGCGCACCAGACGAGCTCAAAACCACCAGTGGCATCACCGGCTCGAGCAGCGCCGCAACCCCGAACGTCAGCAGCACCATCAACAGCGTGTACACCAACCCCGAAGCCGCCCCGCTCGTCCAAAGCACCCGCACCGCACGGCCGATCCGCCGCGTGTGCAAGCGGCGCAGCACCCGCTTGCCAGGACGCCGCCGCTCGCCCACCGCCAGGCTCGCCGAAACCGCCCACACGCAGCACCAGAACCCGGTCCACGCCGTAAGCGGATCCATCGACGAGCTCTCGACACTCCCCCAAACCGCCGCGGCCAGCGTCAGCACCCACGACCCCGCAAGGTACAGACGCGGCCACACCGCCCGGTTGTCCGTCTCCTGCGCCGTCAACGACACCGACAAAGCGAATAGAACACCCACCGCGTCCACCGCGAGCACCAGCACCACCGCCAACGCGACCCAGTCGTCCGCGTCGAACGACGCAACACTCCCGCCCGAAGAAAACGGCAGCACGAGCGCCGCTGCCCCCGCCAGCACGTACAGGCACGACGGCAGCAGAAAAATGCCCGCCAGAACCTGCAACGCCCGGCTCATCGGAACCGCCGCGATCATCACGCCCACCTGCGCCGCCGCGACCAACGCCACCACGTCGAGCACCAGCGTGAACCCGATCGTCGCCAGGTCGATCCCGCGGAACAAGTAGGTCACCATCATGAACGGAGCCGCGGCCGAGAAGAACAAGAGCGCGATCATCACCGCGACCACAAGCTTGCCCATCACCACCGAGACCGGCCCGATCGTCGTCGTGTTCATCAGGTCGGCGCGCGGCCCCTTCCGCTCCGTCGACAGCCGCACCGCCGACACCACCGGCGTCACCAGCACGCACACGCCCAGCACCGCCGCGTTCAGCGAGCCGAACATCACCGCTCCCGCCCCGTCGCCCACCCCGATCGTCCCAAGCAGCATCACCACCGCCGACGCCGTCACCAGCCCCATCAGCAGCAGCAGATAGACGACCACAACAAACCGCGACCGCACCGCCTGCCGCGCCTCCTTCACAACAATCGGGTTCACGCGGTCGTCAATCCACCCCGCCGCCGCGAACAACCCGCCCACGCCCCACCGCCCGCCTGCGCCGCTTGCTCCAACGCTCACTGCACAGCCCCCCGCGTCATGTCCATGAAGAGGTTCTCGAGCTTCGTTCGGCTCGACCGGAACTCGACCACCGGGCAACCCCGCTCGACCAGCGACCGAAGCACGTCGGCCACGCCCTCCTCACCGCCCGCGATCTCCAGCACCGCGTGCCCGTCCTCGTCGCTCACACGCACCACCCCGGGCGTCTCGGCGCACCGCTCGCAGAGCTCCCCGAGCTCGAGCAGCGACCGCACCGCCACCCGACGCACCGCGACCGACGCCGCCTCGCCGTTGCCGTCCGCAGCCCCATCATCAGTCCCACCATCAGAACACTCGGCCGCATCAGTCGTCCCGACACCCACCCCCCCAGCGCCCAACGCCCCGGAGCCGACCGCCAAAGCTCCACCGGCGCCCGCGTCCGAAGCCGCCCCGCCCACGGCAACCGACTCCTCATGGAGCGACCCCGCGAACACCAGCCGCCCCTTCTCGATGATCACCGCCGCGTCGGCCATCTCCTCCAGCTCGTTGAGGATGTGCGAACTAATAAAGACCGTCTTCCCCCGCCGCGCGAGCGCCTGCAGCAGCCGCCGAAGCTCCACCCGCGCCCGAGGGTCCAGCCCCGCCGCAGGCTCATCCAGGATCAGAAACTCCGGGTCGTGCACCAGCGCCCGCGCCAGGCTCACCCGCTGCTTCATCCCCTTCGACAGCGACGACAGCGTCTTGTTCCGCATCTCACCGAGCGAGCAGAACGACTCGAGCTCCGAGAGCACCCGCCGCCGCCCCTCCCCGCGCAGCCCGAACGCCCGCGCAAAGAAGTCCAGGTACTCGTATACCACGATGTCCCGGTGCTCGGGCAGCGCGTCGGGCATGTAGCCGAACAGCCACCGTGCGTCCTGCGGGTCGTCCACCGCCGACACCCCGCCGTACGACACCGTCCCCTCGTCCGGCGTATCCAGCGTCGCCATGATCCGCATCGACGTCGTCTTGCCCGCACCGTTCGGCCCGACGAACGCGACGATCTGACCCTCCCCCAGCGTGAAGCTCAGGTCCTCAACCGCCAGCGTCTTCCCGAACCGACGGCTCAAGCCCTCCACCCGCACTTCCATCAGCGTCCCCCCTCCGCACCGCCGAAGAAGCCGCACACCACCGTGCGCGCATCGTGCGAACGCAGGTTCTCAACGCCGAGCTCAAGAAACCCGTCACCCTCCAGCACCGCGACATACCCGCCCCGCGGCGGCGACGAAAAATCGCCGACCGTCTTCATCGTCGTCGCGAACGATGAACTCGCCGTCACCCGACCGCGGACCACGTCCCAGTCCAGCGCCTCCCCCTCGACCGGCGTCGCTCCCCCCGAACCGCCGGCCTCGAGCCCCTCCACCGACACGAGCCCCACCGGCGTGTCGAGCACCGCTCGCTCGATCCGCAATCCCAGCCCGTTCGAAACCGCCACGACGCCCCCGTCGCCGACCGAAAACGTCAGACGCTCCCGCCGCTCCAAAGCAGAAACCGTTTGCAGGTGCGTCGCCACCCGGGGCTGGACGAGACCCGACGAGAACACCTGCCCGCCGTCAAGGCTCAGACGAAGCGACTGCTCCCCCCGAAACGCGAACCCGAACGAGAAGTCGGGCGACGGCAGAGCCACCCCCGTCGACGAGCCGAACCGGATCCCGCCCCGCGGCGACAGCGGCGCGTAGACCGCCCGGTGCGACAGGCCCACCGCCTCGCGCGACCCCTGGTCGAGCAGCCACACGCTCCGAGACATCGCCCGCGGCCGGATGCCGTCGCTCAGCAGCCCGTACGCAAACACGGTCACCGAGAAAACACCCGCCGCCAGCGGCGCCGTCACAAACAGCAGCGTCCGCCGCCGGTACTTCCGCAGCACCAGAAGGCTCACGGGCCCAACCCCCACCGCGAACAGCGTCAACATCACCAGCAGCGAACGCCCCGGCAGCGTCACGCCCTCGAGCAGCCCGAGCTGCTTCTCCCCTTCGCCCCGCGACAACCCGTCTCGAAACACGGGCGACCGATCACCCCACTTCGACATGAGCTCCCGAAGATCCGCGGCATACCGCGGCCACGCCCCGCCGACCCGACCGACAGACCCGAGCCCGTACGCCCGGAACGCCGCGTCCGCCTCGACGACCATCCCCCCCACGAAGCCAGACCCGAGAGGCACCGTGCCCGTCGGAGTCCCGTTCGCGATCGCTCCGCCGATATCAGCAACCGGTCCACCGCCGAGAGACTCGTCGAACAGATCCCTCGGATCCGCGTCCGAAAACATCACCGCCCCGCCCGCGAACACCCACCGGCGCATCGCCGCCTGCGCCCGCGTCCCCGCGTTCCGCCAGTCCTCGGCCGACAGCACGACCACGGCCGCGCGCGTGTACCCGAGCCACGTCTCGGGCCACACCGCGTCCACCGGAACCGTCGCGTGCCGGAACTCACGCCGAACCGAGCTACTGGACGTGCTCGACGCCGCGATGTTCTCCTCAACGCGCGCGCGGATGTCCGGCGCGATCCACCGACCCAGCACGATCACACACGGCCGACCAGCCCCCGTGTAGTAGCCCCAGCCCGATGCTTCATACGAATCGACCACCGACACCGTCCGGCGGCCCGGCGGACGCCCGTCGACCGAAGCACCGATCCGAGGGTTCCGAAGCGGCGCGGGCGGGTGCAGCAGCCGAACGACCGCCGCGCCCTTCGCCGGCACCTCGACCGTCCGCGAGAGCGAGTCCAGCCGGATGGTGTCCCAGCTCTGCTGATCGCCAGCCAGATCGAGCCTCACCGTCCGCGTCTCATCCGAAGCGTTCTCGACAAGCACCGGGATCTCGGCGTACCCGTGGCTGACCGACTCCTCGAGCCAAGGCGTCAGCGCACGGATCGTCACGCCGTCGCGCGGTTGGCCAAACGAACCCACCGCCAGCAGCAGCCCGCCCGCGACCAGCGCGACCGCCCGGCAGAAGCCCAAAGACCGTCGCTCTTGCGAGCGTCCGGGCAACGTCACGCCCCCACCTCCACCCCGACGCCCGCCGGCAGAGCGTCGGGCACCTTGGGCAGCGACGCGACCAACGCGTCGACCACGCCCCGAGGCGTCATCTTGTCTAGCCCCGCCTCGTATGTCAGCCCGATCCGGTGCGACACCACCGAAGGCGCCAGCGCCGCCACGTCCTCGAACCCGACCGACGCCCGGCCCGCCAGCAGCGCGTACGCCCGCGCCGCCTCGCCCAGCCCGATCACCGCCCGCGGCGACGCCCCGTGCTTCACGAACCGCCGCACCGCCTCGGGCGCCTCGCCCGAACCCGCGTGCGTCGCGCTCACCAGCCGAGCCGCGTACCGCGCGACCGGGCGCGGCAGCTCCACCCCGTCGACCGCCGCGAACAACGCCGCGAGACCCGCCGCGTCGGTCACCGGCTCCACCGCCGGCCCCTCGCCCCGGTGCCGCGTCGCCACGATCTCCTCGAGCACGTCGAGCCCCGGCATCCCCACCTCGATCTTCATCAAGAACCGGTCCAGCTGCGCCTCGGGCAGCGGGTACGTCCCGGCCAGCTCGATCGGGTTCTGCGATGCCAGCACGAAGAACGGCGACGGCAGCTCACGCGTCACCCCGTACACCGTCGCCCGCCCCTCCTGCATCGACTCCAGCAACGCCGACTGCGTCTTGGGCGACGCACGGTTGATCTCGTCCGCCAGCAGCACGTTCGTAAACACCGGCCCCGGGTGAAACTCCATCACCCGCTCGCCGTCCGCCCGCTGCTGAAGAATCTGGCTCCCCAGCACATCGCCCGGCATCAGGTCCGGCGTGAACTGCACCCGCCGAAAATCAAGCCCCAAGAGATCACCCAGCGTCCGGATCATCACCGTCTTGCCGAGCCCGGGAAGCCCCTCCAGCAGCACGTGCCCGCGAGCCAGCACGCACGTCAGCACCAGCCGGTGTACCTCAGACTGCCCGAGCAGCACACGGTCAAGACCCGCAAGCACCGCCGCCGCCGCCCCGGCAACGCCCGCCACTCCCTCAGACACGCGGTCAGACACGCCGCGTCCCGTCTCAGTACTCATCACCGCTCCCCCCACGCTCCGCATCGTCGGACCGACCCGGCCGCGCCGAACGCTCGAAGTACCGTCGGACCGCCCGCCGGTGCACCGGCAGCGTCACACCGATCTCGCTCGACGAGACCGACCCGTTCTCACGCCCCACCGAGCCCCCCGCAGACGCCTCGCCCGGCGTCAGGTCTCCAGGCTCCATCGCCGCCGTCCCCAGCAGCACCGACTTCTCAAGATCGACCGCCCCGCTCGCCAGCCGCCGCGACTCGAACAGCGCCCCCTGCCCGTCCGCCTCTTCACCATAGCGAAGCTCAACATGCCCCGGCCCGCGCGACACGCCGCCGTTGCCGGGTCGCAAACACGCGACGAGCACCGCCGCATCGCACTCACCGCCGTTCTTGCACGCCTCGAGCATCTCGTCGAGCAGCCGCATCGCCTCGGCCCGTTCGCCACCATCAAGCAGCCGGTCCAGCTCGTCCGGGTCCAGCAGACGGCTCGCCGTCGCCGCGTCCAGCCAGCGGCCCGCCCCGGTCTTGCACTCGCCCGCCGCCCGCGCCATCGCCCGAGCGATCTCCGCCGCCCGCTCACCCGAAAGCCCAGCCTCCCCCAGCTCGCCCGCCGCCTCGGCCAGCTTCTGCAGCATCTCTTCCGGCAGCGCCGAGCCGTCCATCGCTTGGGGCAGCGCCTCCGCGACCGCCCCCGCCAAACCCGACGCCGACCGCGCATCCCGCGACATCGCCTCGAACAGCGACTCGTACGCCTCGGCCTCGCTCGACAGCGACGCCAACTCCGCGACCGCGTCACGCATCGCCTTCGACAGCTCGTCGGACGCGAAGTCCACCGACTCCCACGCCGCGTGCGCATCGCCCCCGGACCCGCCGCGCTCCGCGTCGTCGATCAGAGCCTCCAGCCGCTCGAGCTCCTCGAGCTCCGCAGCGTCTGTCTCGCGCAGCGTCTCGAGCTCGTCCCGTAGTTCTTCGACGGTCGCGGCCACCGGCGACACCACCGCGTCCGGCCCCGGCTCGCCCATCGGCACCAGCCACGCCGCCACCAGCAGCACCATCCCCGAAGCAAGCCACCCCAGCGACCACCCGCCGCGACCGCTCGGCCGCGCCCGCAGCCGCTCCACGGTCAGCGCGAGCCCCGAAGCCTCTCCGTCCGACAACCCGCCCGCGAGCAGTCGACCGCCGAGCCGACACTCCGCGTCCACAAACGCGGCCAGCCCATCGCCCGACGCCCAGCACAACCCACCGCCGGCGCCCCCCGAAAACCCCCGCGCCACACCCAGGCCGATCCACCCAAACACCGCGGCAAACACCGCCGCGAACACGCCAACCAGCACGCCGGCCGACGGCTCCACGCCCAGCCCGACCCGCATCAGCAGCGTCGCCCCGCCCACGGCAAGCAGCGCCCCCGCGACCGCCGCCGCCGCGACCATCAGCCCGCGCAACGCGTTCAGTCGCAGCCGAAGCAGCCCCAGCGCGCGATCGAGCGACGCATGACCGCCCTCATCGCCGCCTCGAAGGGCCGCGCCACGCCCATCAACATTCATCCCTGCCTGCACGGAGCATCCTTCCGATCGGCCGCGGCCCCAACCGCGACGACCGGACCGCCGCGCCGGGCTTCCCGACCTTCGCAATATACCAGAAACACCACCCCCGGTGCCGCGCCGCTACCGATCGTCGTCGTCAAACAGCATCCGCCGCGCGGGCGACTCCAGATCGTCAAGCTGCCCCGACCGCGCCATCCACATAAACGCGGCCACCGCCAACCCCGCCAGCAAAAGCGCGATCGGGATCACCACAAACAAGACGCCCATCAAGCGCCCTCCGAACGACCCAAGCCCCGACGCCCGCCGCCGACCGCGATCGAAAATACCGTCAGCGAGCTCACCGGCATCAGCACCGCCGCCACCACGGGCGAGACCAGCCCCGCCAGTGCGAGCCCGGCCGCCAGCGCGTTGTACGTCGCCGCGAGCCCCAGGCACCAGCGCACGCGAGACGTCACGCCCCGCGCCGCCCGCACCAGCTCCACCAACGGCCCGAGCCCGCCCCGGTTCAGATACACGTCCGCCGCCGCCATCGAAGCCTCCGCGCCCCCGTGCACCGCAACCCCCACGTCCGCCGCCGCCAGCGCCGCCGCGTCGTTCACCCCGTCCCCCACAAATACGACGCGCCGATCCCTCGCGCCCGCGTCGGCGTCGCTCCCGCCGTCGCCCGCCCGAAGCGCCTCCACCATCGCCCGCTTGCCCTCGGGCGTCACCCCCGCCGCGGCCTGCCCACACCCCTGCCCCAGCCCCAGCTCATCCGCCACCCGCGCCACCGGCTCGGGCGCATCGCCCGACGCCAGCGACGCCTCCCACCCAAACCCGCGGAGCTCCGACAGACTCGCCGCCGACTCGGGCCGCGTCGCATCGCCCAGCCGCGCTTCCGCAACAAGCTCGCCGTTGCGCGCCACCAGCACCCGAGCCCCCACCGCCGACCCGCCGTGCAGCCGCTCCCACGCGTCGACCGCGATCCCCCGCTCCCGCATCAGCCGCTTTGAGCCGATGACAAACTCGTCGCCGCCGGCAACCGCCACAACACCCCGCGAGCTCATCACCTCAACCGACTCCGGCACGACCCACCCATCGTCGACAACCCCACGTTTGACCAGCCGCGCCAGCGCCCGCCCCACCGGGTGCGCCACCCCCGCCTCCGCCGCCGCGACCACGCCCCACACCGAAGCATCGCCGACCGTCTCGCGCACCGCGAACCGCCCGTCGGTCAGCGTCCCCGTCTTATCAAACACCACCGCCGGCGACCCCGCGAGCGCCTCCAGCACGTCACCGCCCTTGACCAGGATCCCGCGCGTCGCCAGCCGGCCGATCGCAAAGCTCGTCGCCAGCGGCGTCGCGATCGACACCGCGCAAGGGCACACCACGATCACCAGCGCCACCGTGTGCTCGACCGCCGTCTCCACACCAGACAACAGCGTGTGAACCACCAGGCACACCAGCCCAAGCCCCACCACCGTCAGCACGAACGGCTTCGCCAGCCGCTCCGCCGACCCGATCAGCGGCACCCGCGAACGGCTCAGCCGCTCCACCGTCTCCAGGATCCGCCCGATCCGAGTCTCCCGCCCAGACGCCGTCACCCGCACCCGCACCACGCTCGACAGGTTCGTCGTTCCCGCCGCGACCGTGTCGCCGTCGCCTCGCTCGATCGGCGCCGACTCGCCCGTCAGCGCCGACTCGTCAAACCGGCTCCGCCCCGACTCGATCACCCCGTCCACCGGCACGCTGCGCTCCGCCAGCACCTCGACCAGGTCGCCCCGCGACACCGCCTCGGCCGGCACCTCCCGCACCGAGCCGTCGTCCTCGACCCGCCGCACCGACCGCGGCGTCAGCGAGAACAGCAGCTCCACCGCCTCCGTCGCCCGGTGCTGCTGACGCGCCTGCAGCCACCGCCCGATCAGCAGCAGCAGCACCAGCATCGTGAGCGAGTCGAAATAAATCTCCCCCGACCCCCGGACCACGTTGACCAGCCCCGCAACGCTGCCCACCGCCAGCGCGATCGCGATCGGCGCGTCCAGGTGCCACGAACGCGCGCGCAGCGCCGCCCAAGCCCCTCGGAAGAACACCCGGCCCGGCCACGCCACGCTCGCGATCCCAAGCCCCGCCGACAGCCACCGAAAAAGACGCTCGTACGTCGGCTCGATCTCCCCCGAGTACAGCGCGAACGCCAGCAGCATCACGTTGCCCATCAGCGCCGCCGCTGCACCAAGTTCCGCGAGCTGCCGCTTCTCGCTGCGAGACCTCGCCGACCGCGCCTCCGACGGCTCCACCGGGTGCGGCGGGTACCCGAACCGAGCCAGCGACCGCGCGACCGACGACAGCGTCGTCGCCGCCGCGTCCCACCGCACCACCGCGACCGACCGCCCGAGATCAAGCTCGAGCGACACCAGCCCCGCGACGTGCCTCGGCAGCTTCTCCAGCAGCCACAAGCACGCCACGCAGTGCACCCCCTGCAGGCACAGCCGCGACTCGCACAGCCCACCCGCGTGCGCCGTCACGTACCGCTCGGCGAACGCCGGGTCGTCGAGCGCCGCGTACCGGTCGTCGACCACGCCCACGGGCTCCGCGCCCTCGCGCATCTCGTAGTACCGGTCGAGCCCGCACCCCAGGATCGCCGCCCGCGCCGCCTCGCACCCCGTGCAGCAGAACTGCTCCTCACGCCCCGCCGCACGCATCGCCGACGGCACCGGAAGACCGCAGTGCGCGCACGACGTCCCCAAGGCAACGCCATCCCCCCCCGCCCCGACCGAAACGCCAGAAGCAACCGTCGTCACTCGCCCGCCCCCGCCGGCCGACCGTCGGCATCACACAGCGGGCAGTCGCCGTCGCCCGCGCCCGGCAACGCCCCCAGCACCGCGTCGCCGCCCGCCACGTCTTCGGGCCCCGCCGCCGACACGTTCGCCAGCATCACCTTCACGGCCGAGTCTTCCAGCCGCGCCGCCCCGATCAGCGTCACCGCCCCCGCCCCCAGCAGCACCACGCCCGCGATCGGCTTCACACCCGCCCCGAGCCGAGACCGGATCGCCCCGACGCTCCAGCCAAGCGCCGCCAGCGCCGGCACCGTGCCGACCCAGAACGAAGCCATGACGAGCGCGCCGACCACCGGGCTCGCCGTCGCCGCGGCGACGACCGCGAACGCGTACAGCCAGCCGCAGGGCAGCAGCACCGTCAGCCCACCGATCGCCCCGGCCCGCACCGTGGGCGTCCCACGCTGCGCCAGCCCCGCCCCGACTCGGAACAACCGCGTCAGCACCGCCGGCGGCTTCGCCCGACCCCCGAACACACGAACGCCGGCCCACTCCGACAGCACCACCCCCGCGATCACCAGCATCGTCGTCGCGCCCACGATCGCCGCCACACGGCCCATCCCGACCGCCGCCCCACCCAGATCGATCACGCTCCCGAGCGTCCCCGCGAGCGCCCCGAGCAGCGAGTATCCAATGAGCCGCCCGCCGTGGTATGCCGCCTGAAGCCGCCCGCGCCCCGCGCGCTCCACCCCGCACGCCAGCGACACGAACGCACCGCACATCCCCGCGCAGTGCAGGCTGCCGAGCAGGCTCGCCGAAACGATCGCAACAACGCCCGCGGCCGTCACCCGTCCGCCCCCTCGCGCGCGCGCCCGTCGCCGAGCGCGTCGCCCTCGGGCGAACCGTCGTCCACCGCCCAAGCGCCCGCGTCAAACTCGTGCACCAGCGTTTCACCCGCCGCAACCTCGAAGTCGACCGTCCGCACGAACACCTCCGGCCCGCGCTCGGCCCGCAGCGACAGCCGCCACATGCCCGGCGCCAGAGCCCCGCCAACCCGCGCGCCGTCCCCCGTGAGCTCGCCCCGCTCCCGCAGCGACACGCCCGGTGCCGCGTGCGAGAACAGCCGCGACTCAAACGACCCGCCCTCAATCGCCCGCCCCAGCGTGTCAGACACCCGCACCAGAACACCCTCGCCCCCGGCTTCCACGCGCAGCGTCCAGCCGAGCCGCTCGCTCGCCCGCTGCTCCGCCGCGATCTCGTCCCACCGGACCGCCTGCTCGTAGTAGTCGCTGTCGGTCACGACCGCGGGGGTGCTCGTCGCGAGATACACCGTCGTGCCGCACACGCTCAGCGACACGAAGAACACACCCACCACACCCATCGGCCAAGCGACCGAAGCCTTCACAGCGACCCCTCCTTCTCAACGCTTGAGCCCTCAGCGTTCAAACTCTGACCCGTCCGTTCTCCCGGCGTTTCAGCCGGCGTCTCAACCACCCGCCGCCGCGGCCCGAGCACCAGGCACGGCGCGTCCACCACCACCGACCCGTCCGCGTTCTCCACCCGAAGCATCACATCCGCGCGGCCGTCGACGAACACACCCCTGGGCAGCGTGATCATCGCCGGCTGCGAACGGATCTCCCCGGGCTCCAGCGTCATCGCCTCCACGCCGATCACCCCGCCCTCGACACCCACCACGCTCACCCGGTACGTCCCGCCCGCCCGCGTCCGGTCGTGCAGCTTGACCCGCAGCGAGTTCGTCACCGCCCCCGCGTCATCACTCACCGTGTACGGCAGCCCCGGCCCACGCACCACGCTCACGTACACCGGCTCCCGACGCACCAGCAGCACCGTGAACACCGTCAGCATCGCCGCGATCACCGAGGGGTACACGAACAGCCGCGCCCGCGCGAGCCGCCGCCCCCCGCCCTCCAGCGAACGCTGCGAGTCGTACCGGATCAGCCCCGTCGGCCGCCCGAGCTTGGTCATCACGCTGTCACAAGCGTCGATGCACTGCGTGCAGTTCACGCACTCGAGCTGCAACCCCTCGCGGATGTCGATCCCCGTCGGACACGTCGTCACGCACATACCGCAGTCGACGCAGTCGCCCGGCTCGGGCTCGGAAACAGGATCCGGATCCGTCTCGCCCACCGTCAGGTCCACGCCCACCCGCTTGGGCTTCCGCCGCTTCCGCCCACGCGGCTCCCCCCGCCGCCGGTCATACCCGACCACCAGCGAGTCCTTGTCCAGCATCACGCTCTGCAGCCGCCCGTACGGGCACGCCACGATGCACATCTGCTCGCGGAAAAACGCGAAGTCGAACATCATCGCGCCCGTCACCGCCACCACCAACGCGAACGACAGCGGGTGGTCCAGCGGCGACCCGAAGATCCACGTCCGAAGCGCGTCCGTCCCCACGAAGTAGCTCAAAAACGTGTGCGCCAGCAACAGCGAGATCACCACGTACACCGGGTACTTCAAAAACCGAACCCGCGCGAGCGGCCCCGCCCGCTTCCGACCCGGCGTCCCATCGAACAGTCGCTCGACCGGCCGGTACAGCAGCTCCAGGTACACGGTCTGCGGGCACGCCCACCCGCACCAAACCCGCCCGAACATCGCCGTGAAGAAGAACACGCTCAGCGCTGTCGAGATCAGCAAGAACGCCAGCAGAAACGTGTCCGTCGGGTACAGCGTCTGGCCGAAGAACGTCAGCTCACGGTTGATCACGTCCAAAAGCAGCGGCGGACGGCCCGCGATCCGCGCGTGCGGCATCAGCACAAACAACGCGATCAGGAACCAGCCGAACACCCGCCGCCGGTCGTGCCAGCGCCCCGACGCCGGCCGCGGCTTCAGCCACCGACGACTCCCGTCCACGTTCAGCGTGGACAGCACCCGCTCCTGACCACGCTCCACCATCGACACACGAGCCTCCGATCAGCCCCCGACCCGGCCCCCCGCTTCAGACCCCGCGGCCAAACCCCGCGGCCAGACCCGGCCCTCAGCCCCCTGAGGCGAGCCCGAGCTCCGAAGCCGTCGGCCACGGCGCGATCTCCACGCCCTCCGCCTGCTTCACGCCACCCGGCGTCCCGCGCAGCGTCGCCACGTACGCCGACAGCACGATCACCTCGTTCGGGTGAAGACGCCGGCCCCACGCCGGCATCGCCCCCGCGTTCGCGCCGTCGCGGATCACGTCGGCTATGTCCGTCAGCGACGACACGTTCTTGAAGTGCTCGTCACGCATGTTCGTGCCGACGCCCCCCTCGGCGTTCGACCCGTGGCACGAAGAGCAGTTGCCCTTGAACACCGCCGCCCCGTACGTCATCCAGTCCGGGTCGTTCATCAGACCGACCAGCGTCGCCTCGTCGTTCGTCAGCTCGCCGATGTCGGCGAACCGCAGCTCGATCTCGGCCGTCTGCGCCGCCGCCAGACGGTCCGTCTGGTGGATGAACATCGGGCTCCAGAGCGACATGAAAAAGTACACGAAGCTGCCCAGGATCGTCGTCAGCCAGATGATGTGCCACCACCCCGGCGTCGGGTTGTCGTACTCCTGGATCCCGTCGTACTCGTGACCCTGGATCAGGTTGGCATCGCTCGTCGACATCGCCTCACGCCCTTCCGTTCGCGGCGCCCTCGCCGCCCACCAGCACACCGTCGTCCTCGCCGACGCCCTCCTCCTGGAGCGGCATCGACGACATCTTCTCGTTGAACGAACGCTTGCTCAGCAGCACACGCCCGCAGATCGCCACGAAGCTCACGCCGAACAGCACGAACGCCACCTGCGCCCAAAACGCCAGGTCCGCGTGCTGCATGATGTCCGTCAGACGCACAGGAGCCCCCTTACTCCGCGACCGCTGTCGCCTCGGAACCCGCCGGCGGCTCCGCGTACAGGTCCGTCCCGAGACGCTGCAGGTACGCGATCATCGCCACGACCTTCCGGTCGCTCACGTCGCCCACATCGCCCTCCGACTGCGTCGAGATCTCGTCCGAGATCGCCACCGCTTGGATCCGCGCCAGGTCGGCCGCGTTGCCCAGCTCGTCCTCGTACGGCGTCCCCAGCGCCGCCATCGAGCCCACCCGAGCCTCGATCGCGTCGAAGTTCAACTCCTGCTCGATCAGGTGGGCGTAGCTCGGCATGATCGATCCGGCCACGACCTCGCGCGGCGCTTCGAAGTGCCGGTAGTGCCAGAAGCTGGACATCTTCCCGCCCTCGCGAGCCAGGTCCGGGCCCGTCCGCTTCGAGCCCCACTGGAACGGACGGTCGTACACGAACTCGCCCGGCTTCGAGTACTCGCCGTAACGCTTCACCTCGCTGAAGATCGGACGGATCATCTGCGAGTGGCAGTTGTAACACCCCTCCGCCACGTAGATGTCACGGCCCACCAGCTCAAGCGGCGTGTACGGCTGCACGCTCGCGATCGTCGGCACGTTGCTCTTGATCAAGAACGTCGGCAGGATCTCGAACAGCGACGCCGCCACCACAGACCCGACCACGAACACCGTGAACTTCACCGGCACCCGCTCCAGCCGGCGGTGCCACGTCGCCTCCAGCCACTTCGCGGCCGAGTGCCCCACCCCCACGTTGCTCGTCAGCGGCGACTTCGGGTCCGCCTCGGGCACGAACCTGGGCCCCAGCGGCGCCGCCTCGATCACCGGCACGTTGTACGACGCCGGACGCATCTGCCACGTCCGAACAAGGTTGTACACCGCCACGAACGCGCCCACCAGGTACAGCGTCCCGCCGATCGCCCGAACCCAGTACAGCAGGTTCAGCCGCGTCACCGTCTCGATGAACTCGGGGTACTCGAGCTGACCCGTCGCGGTGATCGCCCGCCACATCAGCCCCTGCGTCAGCCCCGCCACGTACATGCTCAGCACGTACATCGCGATCCCGATCGTCGCCGTCCAGAAGTGCACCCCCGCCAGCTTCTGGCTGAACAGCCCCTTGGTCTGGAACAGCCGCGGCGCGAGCCAGTACGCCATCCCGAAGATCATGAACCCATTCCACCCCAGCGTGCCCCCGTGCACGTGCGCGATCGTCCAGTCCGAGTAGTGCGTCAGCCCGTTGATCGTCTTGATCGAGAGCATCGGGCCCTCGAACGTCGACATGCCGTAGAACGTGATCCCCACCACAAAGAACTTCAGGATCGGGTCCGCCGCCACCCGGTCCCACGCCCCGCGCAGCGTCAGCAGCCCGTTGATCATCCCGCCCCACGACGGCATCCACAGCATCAGGCTGAACAGCATCCCAAGGCTCATCGCCCACTCGGGCAGAGCCGTGTAGTGCAGGTGGTGCGGGCCCGCCCAGATGTAGATGAACACCAGCGACCAGAAGTGCACGATGCTCAGCTTGTAGCTGAACACCGGACGGTTCGCGGCCTTCGGCAGGAAGTAGTACATCAGCCCGAGGAACGGCGTCGTCAGGAAGAACGCCACCGCGTTGTGCCCGTACCACCACTGCATGAACGCGTCCTGAACACCCGCGTACAGCGGGTAGCTCTTCATCGCGTTGTCGAAGCTCGCCACGCTCCCCGTCTTGATCACCTCGTACACGCCCACCGGGATCCACAGGTTGTTGAACACGTGCAGGATCGTCACCGTGACGATCGTCGCGATGTAGAACCACAGCGCCACGTACATGTGCCGCTGACGACGGTTCACGAGCGTCATCATGAAGTTCACGCCGAAGAAACCGAGCCACACAACCGCGATCGCCAGGTCGATCGGCCACTCCAGCTCCGCGTACTCCTTGCCCTGCGTGATCCCGAACGGCAGCGTCAACGCCGCCGAAACGATGATCAGCTGCCACCCCCAGAAGTGCAGCTTGCTCAGCGTGTCGCTCCACATCCGCGCCTTGCACAGCCGCTGCGTCGAGTAGTACACCGCCGCGAAGATCGCGTTCCCCGCGAACGCGAAGATCGCCGCGTTTGTGTGCAGCGGACGCAGCCGCCCGAAGCTCAGTTCCGGGAGCACGTTCAGCTGCGGCGCCGCCATCTGGAACGCGATGATCACGCCCACCAACAGCCCGACCAGCCCCCAGATCATCGTCGCCCAGAAGAACATCCGCACGATCGCGTCGTCGTACGAAAACCGATCAACCAGCTTCGACGACCCGGCCCCCTCGGCCGCCCCATCCAAACCCGCGGGAACGCTCGCTGCTTCCGACACGCCGTACTCCTTGACCTCGGCCCCAGCCCGGCTCACGCCGGCCTTCCTCGGGTCCGTCCAAGCATCGCCCCGTCAACAGGCCAGATCAAGCATAAAAACATCCTTTTATGCCCAACAGGCCATCGCCGAGGACTTGGGAGATCGCGATCTATTCATCGTCACCCTACCAGTCGATAACCACATCTGCTGATCCGCATCATCGCATTCCCGAGAACCAACTCGATTTTTGCGCAGCGGAAGCCCCCGCCCCACCCACACGACCGAAAAAAGCACGCCGCGCGACCAACAGCCCAGCGAGAAAGCGACCGCCTCAGCCCGGGCGGTGCCCCGCCTGCTCGTACTCGCGGACCTTCTGGCCGATGAACCCACCCGCCGGGCGGATCCGCTGCGCCGCCCGCATCAGCCGATACGCGTCCTGCATCCCCAGCGTCTCCCCCGCCTCGATCCGCAGCGCCATGTCCCGCATCCAGTCGGCCGTCCCGCTCGGCAGCGACTCGGGCCGCGCCTCCCATGAGTCCAGAAGCACCCTCACCAGCTCTTGCTCAAACGCCGACAGCTCGCCCGAGTACTCCCCCGCCTCGCCCGGCCCGTACGCCTCGACGCGCTTGGCGAACAGGCGTTCCTTCTCCGGGAAGTACCGCGTCCGCACCCACGCCTCCGACTCGGCGAAATACGTGTCGAACGCCTCGACGTCCTCCGGCGACGGCTTGAACCGACGCCCCCCAACGCCGTCACCCGCGTCCGAACCCGCCTTGATCGTCTCAACAAACCGAAGGATGTTCCCCCGGCGCTCGTTCGGCCGCCCCTGCCCGTCGAACGGCCGCAGCCGCCGGTTCACCCGCGCCATCACCTTCATCGCCGGCCAGCTCAGCGACTGGTTCGCCGGCTCCGGCACCTCGTCCCCGGCGTCCACCTCAAAACCCGCCGCGGCCGCGAAATCCGACAGCAGATCCCCCCCCACCATCTCCCCTCGCTCAAACAGCCGCACCGCGACGCGCCCCGGGAACACCGCCTCCCAACGCTCGAGCACCGACCGATGATCGCAGACCGCTCTGATGTCGTCCACGTCGGGCGACGGGAACCGCAGCATCTCCCGCCCCTGCCGGAGCGTCGTCGAGAACAGACTGATCGCCGCGGCCATCGGCTCGCGAAGGTACACCACCACCCGAACCTCGTCCGCCAACGGCTCCACGATCTCGCGCAGCCGCCGCACCTCCCCATCGGTCGTCAGCCGCGACGAGAAATGCTCCGAGCTCACCACGATCCGCGACGCGTCTGTCTCTGCAAACGCCGAGCGCACCCGCTCGTGCATCTCCCTTGCCGCCCGCTCGCGTGCCGCCGGCTCAACCACGCCGTTCGACTTCACCAGGTCGTCGACCCGCTCCGGCGCGTACGCCAGGAACGCCAACCACCAGTGTGAGTGGTGCCCCAAGAACGTCGGCACGAACACGCCGCGACCCAGAAGCCGCTCCGCGTTCACACGCAGATAGTCCTGGACAGAGGTTGTCCCGGTCTTCTCCGTCCCGATGTGCAGCACAAGCGTCTTCGGCACGGTTCATTCTAGATCATGCCGGCGTCACGCCCTTGAAAACCGGCATGCACGGTCGGCCGCCTCGGCTGCTATCCAAAGGTGGAGACAAAGGACGCTTACATTACTTCGACGCACAGTCACAACAAAGGGTCTTGCCATCTCTTTCACAACACAATGAATTCCCGAAATCACCGGGACCACCATAGATAATAAATCCACCAGGTTTTTTTTCGTTCACATTAAATACACGACCGTCACAGAAAGTTGAAATATAGTACGCACTGTTATTATCTTTATTGTACAATCTCCACCACCGGCGATCGCTTTGCATACTGACTCTTCCAAAGCTTATGTAGTAATAGTGATAGAAACGCGCCTCTTGGTTTCGGCACTGGCTCGGGACACGAGTCGTCTTATGACCACTAGAAGGAATAATTTCGATGCCACTCAAAGCTTCACGAATAGAAGCTTGAATATCTAGTTCACGAAACAATCTTATCACAAATGGATGATCCCTCTCTATATCTATTACGCCACCGACACCCGGATAAAGACGGGCCTTGTATTCAGGAGTATGAATCACCACGGTCTCCGGATTAGTTAGATTCAAATATTCTTCTGGACTTTCGCAATATTTACATCCATAAGCCTCCATTTTAAAATGTTCCATGAATCTTTCACGGGGACCGTGAATAATTTTTTCCACAACTGCATATTTTCTCGGGTATCTGGCAACAGGTATAGCTTCTATATAATCCGGCAACGGACCGAGCTTCTGTTTATGAAACTCTTCTGAGCACTGCCCCTGCCCGGCGACAGATCCGCAACACAAGCACAGCAGGGCCATGCCGACAACAAGCATTCTCATACCGGATGCTCCTATTTTTTACGAACATCGGTCTCCCAGGGACCGCTCACCAAAACACTAGACAAACTTCCCACGCTCGGCGGCAACAGATCGTCTTCACGACACCAGAAATCCGGCCTGGTGCCTCAGAGAGGCACCAGGCCGGGGTGGAGGTATGGCAAGAACTCGGGTATCACTTCAACCAGAAGATAGAACCGCCACCGCCGTGAAATATCTTCTCGTAAGTATCATAATTCGTGCTGATGGTACGGAGCTTTCCCTGGAAGGCAACAACGTGATCATGGTTCCGGAAATACTTGTAAAGAAGCTTGGCATAGAGCACGTTCTCGAGGGTCTCAACTTCATTTTTGGCATCCTGAAGAACACACGGCAGCAGCACCGAGATAATCGCGTCGTGCGTCCAGTCTGTTGCGAATTCGGACAGGCTGTCGAAGCGATTCTGCTCATCGTGCGGCAGATGCCACCCGTGCTCCATGGAGTCCGCGTAGAGGTTGAGCGCGACCGAACGAAGGTGGGCACGCGATTCATCGCCAAAGCCAGACGATGGGATGGTGTGGTCGTATACCAGCCTCGCGTACAGCCACGCACGCCCTCGGTCGTCCTCAAACCCGGGGATCGAGAGCAGCTCGAGGAGGCGTTCGATGTACGCGTCGGTCTTTGGCGGCGAACCGCATGACCGCAGCGCTTCGTGCCGGTCGTACCCGCTCGCGTCGTCCTGGTAGCCGTAGTCAGGAAGATCAGCAAAGATGCGGTCGTACCAGACAGCCGCCGCGGCATGATCGCCGCGCCCTACCTCCGCGCGGGCGTTCTCACGGTAGAGGTCCACAAGAATATCGGGCACGAGATCTAAGGGCAGCAGCTCGTCGATCGTCTGCGAGCGGTACGCGATCGCGGCATCCATGAGCGTGGACTGCGCCAACCGCAGCAGCAATCTCGCCGACGTAGAACTTGGTCGAAGGCTCGTCGAGCGTGTCGACCTTGACCAGGAGCGACATGAGGTCGCCGCCTGGCAAGAACTCCATCACCATGTACAGGTGAGAAGCGTCCTGGAAAGAATCGAACAGCATCACGATCGAAGAATCCGTCGCGATCGAAAGCATGTCGCGTTCCGCTCGGACGTGAGCAACCTGGTTCTTTGCCACCATGACCCGCTTCAGCATGGACTTGAGAGCGCACACTTCG
>JBCBZP010000031.1:0-29613 GCA_039815285.1 Planctomycetota bacterium | reverse complement strand
GGGGGGGGATGATATATTATATTCTCAATCCTGATGATAGATTTTTACATACAATCCATGCAAAGCCGCGTTTCTTAAAATTAGGGTCGTGCCGGGATCACGATGCGGCCCTTGCGTGAAATTTGTATGCTGTTTGATTGGGCGAGTTGGCGTACGCCTTCGGTGAGCGCTGCACAGACGGTGGTCGCGAGGTTGAGGGATCGTTCTTCGGGGACCAGTGGGAAGATCACATTCGATTGCGCGTGCGTTTCGAGGAGATCGCGTGGGAGGCCTCTGGTTTCGGGGCCGAAAACGAAGTGGTCGCCCTGGCGCAGGTCGGCACGGAACACAGGTTTGGCGGGCCCGTTGTTTGGAATGGCCGGGTTGGTCGTGAACATCCATCGGCGTGCGCCGGGTGTGCTCTGGACATAGCTGCTCCAATCTTCGTGGACGGCGGTTTCGAGGCGGGGCCAGTAGTCGAGCCCGGCCCGGCGGAGCGCCTTTTCGGACAGGTCGAAGCCGAGCGGCTCGATCAGGTGCAACGACGACGCCATCGCGAGGCAGGTGCGGCCGATGTTGCCCGTGTTGTTGGGGATCTGGGGCTCGAAGAGCACGACCTCGAAGAGTGGCTGCGGCGGGATGGTCTGGTTCGGCGGGTCGGCTGGGGTCATGGGGCGTTGGTGGGTGTAGCCGGTGTCGGGCGTGGTGGCGGGGACGGGAGCGGTGGCGGGGCGAGCTGGTAGAGGGCGATGGCCGCGGCGGTCGCGACGTTGAGCGATGGGACGCCCGGGTCGATCGGGATCCGGGCCACGCGGTCGACGGCGGCGAGGGTCTCGGGCGTGAGGCCCGGCCCTTCGGCTCCGACGACAACGACGCGCGGCCTGCCCGTTGGCTCGACCGCGGCGAGGTCGACGGCGTTCTCGGTCGTCTCGAGCGCGAGGGTGTCGAAGCCCTGATCTCTGAGCGATCGCAGGGCTGCGGGCAGGTTGTCGACGCGGGCGAAGGGCACGCGGAGGGCGTGGCCCATCGAGACGCGGATGGACTTGCGGTAGAGCGGGTCGCAGGACGCCGGGTCGAGGAGGACGCGGGGCCGGTCGCCGCCGAGGGCCGCGGCGAGGCGAAAGATGGACCCGACGTTGTCGTGGTTGGAGAGCCCTTCGAGGGCGACGACGGTCGTGGCTGCGGCCGCGAGATCGGCGAGCGGGGGCGGGGGGCGTCGCTTGCCGGCCGCGAGGACGCCGCGGTGGATGTCGAAGCCGACGAGCTCGTTCATCGCGTCGTCGGGCAGGACGTAGAGCGGCACGCCGTCGGGCACGTCGCTTTGCACGGTGTGGACGCGCCGCTCGGAGGCGAGCACGGAGAGGGTCTCGAAGCGGGAGGCGAGCAGGGTGCGGACGACGGCGTGGCCCTCGGCGATGAACAGGCCTTCGGCGCGGTCGGGGTCGGACGGGTGGGCTCTGGCGAGGTGGGCGTCGCGCAGGTTGACATAGGGGGCCAGGTGTGGGTCGGAGAGGTCGGTCGCGCTCAGCAAGCTCGCGTTTGGGGCTTTGGAGTTCGGGCTTTTGGAGGGTGGGGTCATAGCCTGCTCCCGTCGCGGACCGACGATCGTTGACGGCGTGTGGCCGAAGGGATCCTGATGGAATGGTGGCAGGCGGTCATCCTGGGCTTGGTCGAAGGGATCACGGAGTATCTGCCCGTCAGCTCGACCGGGCACCTGATTTTGACGTCGGCGCTGCTGGGGCTCGACGGCCCGGAGCTCAAGGCGTCGGTTGACGCGTTCAGCATCGTGATTCAGGGCGGGGCGATCCTCGCGGTGCTCGGGCTGTACCGCGAGCGGGTGGTCGAGATGCTTCTCGGGCTCGTCGGGCAGAACCCGCGGGGGCTGCGGCTGGCGCTGCTGATCCTGACCGCGTTCGTGCCGGCGGTGGTGCTGGGGCTGGCGCTCGACGAGTGGATCGAGTCGCGGCTGTTCCGCTCGCTGCCCGTGCTCGGGGCGCTGGCGCTCGGGGGCGTGTGGATGATCTGGCTCGACCGGGCTCGGCTGCGGGCGCACCGGCGCGACGCGAGCGGCGACCGGGCTGGCGAGGGGGCTGGCGAGGAGGCTGACGAGGGTGCGGGCGAAGAACCGGTGGCCGACGGTGCGGACGAGCTGCACGCGTTGTCGTTCCGTCAGGCGGCGCTGATCGGGCTGTTGCAGTGCGTGGCGATGTGGCCCGGGACGTCGCGGTCGATGATGACGATTGCGGGCGGGGTGCTGGTGGGGCTGAAGCCCGCGCGGGCGGCGGAGTTCAGCTTCCTGCTCGGGCTGCCGACGCTCGGCGGGGCGTGCGTGTACAAGCTGTACAAGAACGTGAGCGAGTCGGCGGCGGCGAACGAGCCGAACATGTTCGACGTGATCGGGTGGGGGCCGATTGTTGTCGGGACGGCGGTGGCGACGGTGAGCGCGGCGGTCGCGGTGAAGTGGCTGGTCGGGTTTTTGAACCGGCGCGGGCTGGAGCCGTTCGGCTGGTACCGGATCGTGCTGGCGGCGGGGCTCGGCGGGGCGATCCTGCTGGGGACGGTGGCGATCGAGCCGCCGACAGCGGAGGCTGATGCGGGTGGGGGCGCGGGCGAGCGGGTGCCGGCGGAAGAAGGGAGCGGGACGGAGTGACGCCGACGAGTTTTCCGAAGAGCGAGATCAAGGTGGTGCTGCTTGAGGGCATCCACGAGGCGGCGGCGGAGGCGTTCCGGGCCGAGGGCTTCGACGTGCGGACGCACAAGGGGGCGATGTCGACGCCCGAGCTGCTGGAGGCCGCGGGCGACGCGCACCTGGTGGGGATCCGCTCGAAGACGCGGCTGGAGCCCGAGTTCTTTGCGGGCGCGTCGCGGCTGCTGGGGGTCGGGTGCTTCTGCATCGGGACGAACCAGGTCGCGCTGGCGTCGTCGCGGGACGCGTGCGTGCCCGTGTTCAACGCGCCGTTCAGCAACACGCGGTCGGTCGCGGAGCTGACGATCGCCGAGCTGGTCGTGCTGTCGCGGAAGGTGGGCGACCGGTCGCGGGAGATGCACGAGGGCGTGTGGCAGAAGTCGGCGGCGGGCTCGCACGAGATCCGCGGGATGACGCTGGGGATCGTGGGCTACGGGCACATCGGCTCGCAGGTGTCGGTGCTGGCCGAGGCGATGGGGCTGCGGGTCGTGTTCTTCGACGTGGTGCCGAAGCTGGCGCTCGGCAACGCGGTGGCGCTGGGCTCGCTGGAGGAGCTGCTCGAGGTATCGGACGCGGTGACGCTGCACGTGCCGGCGACGGCGGCGACGAAGGACCTGATCGGCGCGGCGGAGCTGGCGCGGATGAAGCCCGGCGCGATGCTGATCAACAACTCGCGCGGGTCGGTGGTCGACGTGCGGGCGCTGGCGTTGGCGATCGGCGAGGGACGTCTGGGCGGGGCCGCGGTCGATGTGTTTCCAGAGGAGCCCAAGTTGAGCGGGGAGGGGTTCGAGAGCGCGCTGCGGGGTCTGCCGAACGTGTTTTTGACGCCGCATATCGGTGGGTCGACCGAGGAGGCGCAGGCGAACATCGGTCGGGACGTGTCGTCGAAGCTGCTGAAGTTTGTCAACAACGGGTCGACGACGGGCGCGGTGAACGTGCCCGAGGTCGATCTGCCCGGGCAGCGGTCGGTCGACGGGACGCGGTCGCACCGGATCCTGCATTTTCACAAGAACGAGCCGGGGGTGCTCGCGGCGATCCACGGCACGATCTCTGAGGCGGGCGTGAACGTGCTCGGCGAGTATCTCCAGACCGACCGGGAGCTCGGGTACGTGGTGCTGGACGTGGACCCTTCGCACGGGCGCGAGGCGCTCGAGCGGCTCGGGCAGATCGCTCAGACGGTCCGGACGCGCGAGCTCTGGTAGGCGGTGCGGCCGACGCGATCCGTGGCGCCCTCGGGGCTCGGTTTGGGCGCGGGCTCGGGCGTGAGCTCCGGCGTGAGTTCGGGCTCGGGGAAGCCGGCGGGGGTCGAGGGCGGCTCGTTGGGCGGGTCGGGGATCAGGGGGAGGTACTCGTAGTACTTGAGCCCGCGTTCGAACACGGGGTACTCGTAGCGGCGGCGGGCGGCGAAGGGGTCGTCGGCGTCGCGGGCGAACACGAGCCAGTCGGTCGGCACCGGGTCGAAGGTCTCGCCCGTGAGGGTGATCAGCGCGGCGTGGGCGCGCTCGTTGACCAGCAGCGAGTCGTCGCGGAGCAGGTCGACGAGGGCTTCGAACACGCGGGGCTCTGGGTACTGCGCGAGGGCGTCGGTCGCGTCGGCCCGCAGGCGGGGGCTGAGGTCGAGGTCACCCGCGATGCGGATGAGCGTCCGGATGGCGAGGGGGTTGTGGAGGCGTTGGAGGGCCCGGACGATCTCGGCGCGGACGGTGGGGGCGGTGTCGCGGTCGTAGAGATCGATGAGCCGGGGGACGTCTTGGTCGGGGAGGCCGTGGTGGGCGAGCCCTCGGACGGCGGCGGCGCGGACGATGGCGTAGGGCTCGCTCTCGGGGTCCATGTTGTCGCGGAAGAGCTCGAGGTAGACGTCTTCGCCGGCGTAGGGGGCGTTGGCGAGGAGGATGGTGCCGCGGTAGCGGTTGTCGGCGTTGAGCTCGTCGATGGACCAGACGACGGCCTGGGTCGGCGAGGGTCCGGCGAAGACGCCGGCGAGCAGGCTGTCGGACCGGCGGCCGGTGCCGTCGTTCTCGGTGATCTGGTCGTACGCACCGCAGCCGGCGAGTGTCAGTGCTGCGAGGCCGGCGACGAGGCACGCTGTGTTCGCTTGTTCCAGGCGTTTACCGACGACACGCGCGCGGGTCGGCTGCGCGTCAGGAGGTTGCGTCCGGGGCGGCCGCGGGCTCACAGCGGTTGGCTTCCGTCCGCTCGTTCGCGGAGTGCGATGGGCGGGTCGAGGACTTCTTTGAGCACGATGACTCTGCGGAGCTCGGCCGGGGTCGGCCGGGTGATGCGTGAGCGGACGGCCTCGGGCTCTGGGGCCGGGGTCACACGGCGAGATGCCTTGGAAGAGGCGGGGGGCGGGGCCGGGCGGACGCGGCGAGTTGGCGTGGGTTCGGCCGGGAGCTCGACGGTGCGGACGCGTCGGCGCGGCGGGCGCGGACCGCGGTCGGCAACCTGTGATTGCTGCGGCGGTGGAGCCTGGTCTCGGCCTGGCCGCGGGCTGGGGAACGGGCGAGGCACCGACTGGGTTGGGATCGGAGCCGAAGGCGCCTGAGGGCTCGAGGTGCTGGCTTGTGGCGGGGCGGCGGTCGTCGCGGTTGGCCCCTGCTGGCGACGCATCGCTTCAATCTGGCGCCGGCGGCGTTCGGCGAGCTCGGCGAGGCGGTCGCGCACGGCCTGCTCGCTGGAGGGCTGACCGCGGCTGAGTTGTTCCGCGGCCTGCTGCTCGGGATTTGGCTCCATTCGACCCGTGCGGAGCGCTTCGGCCCGGGCTCGGGCTCGGGCCTGCTCAGCTTTTTTGACCGCGGCCTGCTCCTGCAGGCGCTGGATGATCCACTTGACGGCACCGCTGCCGACGACGAGGAAGACGAGGATGAGCTGGATGTAATTGTTATTCACGTTGGTATGAGTTTACGCGGACAGGTCGGGGACCGGGGCGACCGGGTCGGACGCGGGCGGGCCGAACGGGATCTGGAAGACCACTTCGAGGCGGTCGGGGGTCAGGACGTCGCTGATGGGGCCGCTGGCGGCGGCGTGGCCGCGCTGGTCGAGCAGTAGGGCGTCGTGGGCGGTGTGGGCGGCGAAGCGGAGGTCGTGGACCGCGATGAGCACGGCGTGGCGGCGATCGGCGAGCGACCGCAGCAGTCGGGCGGTCTGGGCGACGTGCTTGGGGTCGAGGGCGGCGGTGGGCTCGTCAGCGATGAGGATGCTCGGCTCGGGCTGGTCGTTGGGCTGGTCGTCGGACTGAGCGCTGAGCTGGTTGCCGAGTTGGGCGAGCGCTCGGGCGAGCATGGCGCGTTGCTGCTGGCCGCCCGAGAGGGTGGCGAAGGGCTCGGCGGCGCGGTCGAGAAGGCCGACTTGTTCGAGGGCGGCGTCGGTTCGGGCGGCGGCGTCTGGACGCTGGGTGAGCGTGCCGAAGGCGACGACGGCGCGGACGGTGTAGCCGAAGGCGACGGAGCCGCGCTGGGCGAGGTAGGTCAGGCGGCGGGCGCGTTGGCGTGGGTCGGCGCGGTCGACGGGCCTGTCGTCGAGCATCGCGGTGCCCTCGGCTGGTGTGAGGAGCCCGGCGGCGATGCGGAGGAGGGTCGACTTGCCCGAGCCGTTGGGCCCGAGGACCGCGGTGATGCGGCCGGGCCTCGGGGCGAGGGAGACGTTCTGGAGGACGCGCCTCCCGCCGGGGTACTCGTGCGAGATGTTGGAGAGTTCGAGCATGGGCGGCGTTGCGGCGGGTCGCAGGGGGGGAGGGGGGGCGGGCGACGCCGCCCGGGACGCTAGGATCGACGCGGGTACGGACGACAGCGTTTGAGGAGCACGGGACGCATGACGGCTGCTGGGAACAAGAGCGTGGTGGCGGTGGCGGGCGCGACGGGCTTCGTCGGACGGGCCGTGTGCTCGGCGTTGGTCGCGGCGGGTCACCCGGTGCGGGCGCTGGTGCGGGACGCTGAGAAGGCGCGGCGGGTGTTGCCGGAGGGCATCGAGACGGTGCAAGCCGAGCGGATCGGTCCGGACGCGTGCCGCGAGCTGGCTCAGGGGGCGGACGCGGGCGTGTACGCCGTGGGCATTTTGCGGGAGACCGGGCCCGGGCAGCGGTTCAAGCTGCTGCACGTCGAGGGCGTGCGGTGGTTCTGCGAGGCGCTCCGGGCGGCCGGCGCGACGCGGGTGGCGCATGTTTCGGCGCTCGGGGCGGACCCCGAGGGGCGGGCGGAATATCAGAGGTCGAAGCACCGCGGCGAGGCGATCGTGCGGTCGTCGCGGCTCGGCTGGACGATCTTTCGGCCGTCGCTGGTGCACGGTGCTTCGGGCGAGTTCACGCGGATGGCGGCGGAGTGGGCGCGGGGGAAGCGGCCGCCGTTCTTCGTGATGCCGTACTTCACGCGTCGGGCCGACGACCGCTGGTCGCTGGAGCCGGGGGCGCTGAAGGACCCGGTGGTCGCGCCGATCCACGTCGACGATCTGGCGTCGGCGATCGTGCGGTCGCTGAGCGATGAGCAGACGGTGGGCGAGGTGATCAACGCGGTGGGCCCGCAGACGCTTGCGTGGCCCGACCTTTTGACGATGGTGAGGGACCGGGTGAAGCACGCATCGAAGGGGATCCAGCCGGGCGGCGTTCCGGCGCCGCCGGCGCATGCGTTGGCGACGGCGCTGCAGTTCGTTGGGCTGGGGCAGTTCCTGCCGTTCGACGCTGGGATGGCGTCGATGGCTTCGGAGGACTCGGTGGCGTCGCTCGCGAAGTGGCGTTCGCTGTACGACGGCGAGCCGCGGGCGTTCGAGGCGTCGTTCGCCGAGTATGCGGGCGTGCTGTGAGCCATTCATCGCCGCGGAAGCCGACGAACCTGGACGACTTCGACGACGCGACGCACGGCGCGGTGCTGCGGCACCGCAACCGGCTGCTGGCGCACCTTTCGCACGACCGGTACGAGCCGGCCGAGGAAGAAGCGCTCGCGACGGACCTGAAGGTGATGGACCGCGACGAGTTCGGTCTTGCGGTGAAGGCGCTGGCGGAGCTTCGCGAGATCAGCGTGAGCGACACGGGCCGCGTGGCGCTGCCGTCGCTGCGGGACCGGGTCGAGGAGGAGCTTGAGGGGGAGTTCCGGGGGACGCAGAAGGGCTTCGGGTTCGTGCGTTTCAGCCAGAAGTTCCGCGAGGGCGACCTGTTCGTGCCGCCGGACTCGACGCTGCAGGCGCTGACGGGCGACCGGGTGACGGTGCGTGTGTTCCGTGAGGAGCCGAAGCCTTGGCAGCGGGGCCGGGGCGACGGCGGGCCGCGGTACGTCGGGGTGGTGACGGAGGTGCTCACGCGGAAGCGTTCGAGCTTCAGCGGAACGATCGAGAAGCGCGGGAACCAGTTCGTGGTGATGCCGGACGCTCGCGAGCTGAACATGCCGATCTCGGTGCGCGACGCCGAGAGCAAGTACGCCAAGCCGGGCGACAAGGTAGTGTTCGAGCTGACGCGGTACCCCGACGGGGACTACCTCGGCGAGGGCGTGATCGTGCGGGTGCTCGGCGAGGCGGGGGAGCCCGACGTCGAGACGCAGGCGGTGATCGCGGCGTATGCGCTGGCGTCGAACGAGTTTTCGGACGAGTGCGTGGAGCAGGCGCGGGCGGCGACGGAGAAGTTCGACCGGGAGATGGAGCTGTACGAGCGGGAGGGGATCGGCGCGCTCGACATGCGGGAGGACCTGACGGGCGAGCTGATCACGACGATCGACCCGCCGGACGCGAAGGACTACGACGACGCGATCTCGATCAAGCGGACGGACGACGGCGGGTGGGAGCTCGGGGTACACATCGCCGACGTGTCACACTACGTGGAGCCGGGGACGCCGTTGGACGAGGAGGCGTCGAGGCGTGGGAACTCGACGTACCTGCCGCGGCTGGTGATCCCGATGCTGCCCGAGGTGCTGTCGAACGGGATCTGTTCGCTGCAGGAGGGCGTGCTCCGGTACGCCAAGAGCGCGTTCATCCGGCTCGATAAGAGCGGTCGGGTGCGGGGGCGTCGGGTGGCGTCGACGCTGATCAAGAGCCGCAAGAGGATGACGTACCTGGAGGCGCAGGCGCTAATCGACGGCGACGAGGAGCTGGCGAAGGAGCACGCGCGCACGGAGCCGAACTACACGCCCGAGATCCTCGAGTCGCTGCAGATCATGAACGAGTGCGCGCGGGCGATCGAGCGTCGTCGGCACGGGCAGGGCATGATCTCGCTCGAGCTGCCCGACGTGGAGCTGGTCTTCGACGACAACGGGAAGGTGATCGACGGGCAGCCCGAGGACGACGCGTACACGCACAAGATCATCGAGATGTTCATGGTCGAGGCGAACGAGGTGCTCGGGGGACTGTTCGAGGAACTCGGGGTTCCGCTGATCCGGCGGATCCACCCGGAGCCGACGCCGGGCAACGTGGAGGACATGCAGCAGACGGCGAGCGTGGCGGGGTTCAAGATCCCCAAGAGCCCGACGCGCGAGGAGCTGCAGGGCCTGCTTGACGCGACGCGCGGGACCGCGGCGGCGCGGGCGGTGCACATGGCGGTGCTGCGGACGCTGACCAAGGCCGAGTACTCTCCGGCGTTGATCGGGCACTTCGCGCTGGCGTCGCCGGCGTACGCGCACTTCACGAGCCCGATCCGCCGGTACGCGGACCTGACGGTGCACCGGGCGCTGCTGGAGTTTCTGAGGCAGACCAACAACGGCACCACGCCGCCCAAGGGCGACGAGGCGAAGGAGGCGCTCGGGAAGCAGCTCGCCGAGAAGACGCCCGACGAGAAGACGCTTGCCGAGATCGGCCGGTCGATCACGGCGACCGAGGTGAACTCGGCCGAGGCCGAGGTGCAGCTTCGGAAGTTCCTGATCCTGCAGCTCCTGTCGAACAAGATCGGCGAGGTGTACGACGGCGTGGTGACCGGGGTTGCGCCCAAGGGCGTGTTCGTGCAGATCGACCGGTTCGTGATCGACGGGATGGTCAAGACGAGCGATCTGCCGGGGGACGTGACGCGCGGCGGCAAGCCGCCGCGGTGGCGGATCGACAAGAAGACCGGCGCGCTGGTCGACGAGAACTCGGGGCGGAACTACAACGTCGGGCACCGGGTGAAGGTACAGATCGGGCAGGTGAACCTCGAGGCCCGTCAGCTCGATCTTCTGATCGCCGACGCCGAGGGACGGTCGGCGGGCAAGGCGATCGGTCTGAAGCTCGGCGGTGGTGGGGGCGGGCTCGACGCGTCGCGCGGCGGCGGGTTCGGCGATGGCGGCGGCGGAAAGGGCCCGGGCGGGCAACGCCGCAACCGCAAGTCGAAGGCCCGCGACCGTGGGAAGACCGACTACCGGCGCAAGAAGTAGCCGAGCGGGCGCCTACAGCAAAATCAGACGGCTGGCGAGCCGATCGTCCGATCCTTCCCAAGAAGGAGCCCACGAAATGATCGTCTCTCACCGTCACCGGTTCATCTTCATCAAGACGGAAAAGACCGCGGGCACGAGCATCGAGGTGCATCTGTCGAGGCACTGTGGACCCGAAGACATCGTGACGGCCTTCGGGTCAGGCGAGGAGGGGCACGAGCCGCGGAACTCTGGCGGGCTGAGCGGTCATATGACGGCGGCGGAGGTGCGTGGCTTGGTTGGGGAGCGCGTGTTCGACAGCTACTTCAAGTTCTGCGTGGAGCGTAACCCTTGGGACCGGATGGTCTCTATGTGGTACATGGTCAACGCCCGTCGGCCGGGTCTGGAAGTGTCATTCGAGACGTTTCTTACGCAGTGGCAGGTGCGTCGGAACGAGCGGCTGTACACGCTCGGGGATCGCGTGCTTGTCGATGAGATCGTTCGGTATGAGGATCTCCCGCACGCGCTCGACCGGGTTCTGGATAGGTTCGGCATCCCGCCGTTCCGGGGTATCCGGGCGAAGTCTCAGTATCGCCGCGAGCGGCGCCCGTATCAGTCGTACTACTCGCCGGCGTATGCGCGGATGGTGGGCAAGTGGTTCCGCGGCGAGGCGCGACGGATGGGCTACAGCTTCGAGCCGGAAGGCGCGACGGGCGATGAGGCCAACACGGGGCAGGCGGCGTGACTTGTTGCCGAGGGTCGGGTAGCCCTGGTCGGGGCGTGTGTGCGGGGGGGAAGGTCAGGCGATCGGTGACGACGCCGCGTGGGTTGGGCGTGGTGGGCGGGCTTTGGCGGGCCGCCGACGCGTCTGCTTGCCGTTGAGCATCGCGCCGAGAGGCGTGTGGCGGACGGCGATTGTGTACACGAGCAGCAGCGGGGCGGTGACCGCGACGGTCATTGCCGCGGCTTCGAGGACAGGTTCGAGCTCGACCCACGTCAGCGCGGTCTGCGCGAGGAAGATCAGCGGCAGGTGGGTCAGATAGAGCCAGTACGAGCTATCGGAGGCGTAGCGGATGCGTGGGCTGGGCTTGGCGAGGAGCGTCTCGGTCACGGCCATGAGGCCGAAGATCGCGGCCCAGCAGTACACGCTCTCGGCGATCGGGGCGAGGGCGTTTCTCAGGGCGGGGCGGTCGGCGAGCACGGGCGGGATCCAGTCGAGATTGAGCGAGAGCCCCATGGCGACGGGCGCGACCGCGGCGGCGGTGAGCAGGCAGAGCCAGCCGAAGCGGCCGACCCGGAGTGCTGGCCCGCGCGCCGCGTAGAACACCGCGCCGGCGGCGAAGAAGACCGAGTAGTACCAGAGGACGGAGGGCCGCGGGAGGAGGCCGGCCGACAGCGCCGGGCCGAAGCCCTGGTTGCCGGCGATGAGGCGCATGACCCAGTGGGCGAAGGCGGTCATCGGGAGGAGCCAGACGAGCGAGCCGAGCGGCGTGCCTAGCCACGCGGGGGGGGAGGGGCGGTGCTTGGGCAGCAGCGAGCTGATCGCGATCACCCCGGCGAACGCGGCGACGAGCCAGCAGAGGTGCCAGAGGAACCAGAGGTGATGAAAGACGGGCCACTCGAAGAGGGCGGCGCGGAGGTCGAGGCTCACGAACGGTCTTGAGCTTTCGGCGACACGGCCCGCTTCGTCGACAGGGCCGGTCTCTGGCTTGTCGGCGGGGTTGTCTTCGGTGTCGGGCCGGGCGAGGACGGCACGGATGCGGTCGCGACCGGCTTCGACCTCATCGAAGTCGATGGAGACCTGGATCGTGTTCGCGATGAAGCTGGTAATGCCCTTGCCGTGGCGCATGACGTCGGGCGGCGTCTCGCCGCGGCCGTTGACCGCGGCGGGGTCGGCGCCGGCGTCGAGCAGCGCTTCGGCGACGCCGGCCCGGCCGAAGAAGCAGGCGGTGTGGAGGGCGGTGTTGCCGTCGGGGGAGCGGGCGTTGGGGTCGGCTCCGGCGTCGAGTAGCGCGGCGGCCGCGGCGGGTTGCCCGGCGAGCGCGGCGAAGCCGAGGGGTGGCAGGTTGTACGCGGGGTCGGGCGCATCGACGTTGGCGCCGTCGGCGAGGTGGCGGGCGAGGGCGTCGGTGTCGCCCGTGAACGCGGCGGTCCAGAGGGTGGAGTCTTCGTCGGGCGTGTCTTGCGGCGAGGCCTCGCTTGGGCCCGTGGCTGCGTCGAGCGGGCGGTTGAGCGTCCACGTCGAAACAAGGCCAACCCAGGTCAGCGGCACGACGGTGACGAGCCCGATCGCCAGAGGGATGGCGATGCGCTTGGCGCGGTGCTTGATGAGGGCGGGCAGGCCGCGCCTTTGGAAGAGCATGGCGGTGAAGAAGCCTGACAGGACGAAGAAGAGGGGCATCCGGAAGCCGTGCACGGCGTGGAAGAACGTGGAGAGGGCGGGCGAGGGGTCGTTGTTGCGGTCGACCCAGCCGTACTCGGTGTACGCGATGGCGGCGTGGAGGGCGATGCCCAGGAGCATGGCGAGGGCGCGGAGAGCGTCGAGGTCGTGGCGTCGGACGGCGGGTTCGGACGCAAGGCCGGTCACCACCGTGTCGTGCGTCTTCGTCTCGCCGAGATCGGTATCGGACGCCTGGTCTGGCATGAGCGATTCTTGGGGGAGTGGTTGCTGGTCTTTGCGGAGGCGGCGGTTTTTGTGCTAGGCTTTGGCCTTGCCACCTTAGCTCAGCTGGTAGAGCGTCTGATTTGTAATCTGAAGGTCGCCGGTTCGATTCCGGCAGGTGGCTTTGCTCGCCCGCTCAACGTTGCTCGCCCGCTCAAATTGAGGCAGGGTGGGCTGTCTGGTTTTCAGCCGGGCGATCGCGAGGATGGCGTGATGTCCGAGAGATCGCGGTACTGGCGTGGGCTCGCCCGGAGAGACCTCTACTGGTCGGTGCTGACCCACGACGAGCTCGAGGGGCGTGTGCCCGAGGGCGCGGCGCGGGAGCGTTTTTTCACGTCGGGCGCGGAGCATGTCGACCGCGTGCTCTCGACGGTGGAGCGCCTGTACGGCGTGCCGCGCGGGGGGTGGCGCGGGGCGTCGGCGCTCGATTTCGGGTGCGGGGTCGGTCGGCTGCTGGTGCCGCTGGCAGAGCGGTGCGGTCGGGTGGTCGGGGTTGATGTCTCAGAGGCGATGCTGGCCGAGGCGCGAACGGTGCTTGACGAACGCGGGCACGGCGCGGTCGAGCTGATCGCTTCGCCCGCGCTCGAAGCGCTTGGCCCGAACGGGGGTGGCCCGAACGGTGGTGGTCTGAACGGGGGCGGTCGGCATGTGGGCGGGCGCGTGGCGTTTGGGACGATCGACCTCGTGCACAGCGTGCTGGTGTTTCAGCACATCCGGCCGGCGAGGGGGATGCGGTGGCTCGGCCGGCTGGCGGCGTTCACGCGGCCGGGCGGCGTGCTGATTGTGCAGGTCTGCGTCCGGCGGCCGAGCGGCTTCGGCTGGGCGGCGGTTCGCGGGGTGATGTCTGCGGCGCGACGGGCCAAGCGGTGGCTCGCGCCCGGCATGGAGATGCACGAGTACGACCTCGGCGCGGTGCTCTGGGCGTTGCGCGACGAGGGCTTTCACGAGGTCCACGTGTTGGACGGGGACCAGCCCGGGCACGCGGGCGTGACGCTGTGTGCCCTGCGGGCGGGGGCTCCGGACCGCGCGTGAACACAGTCGTGTATGGAAAAGGCGGGCCGCTGGGCCCGCCCTGGTGGTTGCGGTGGTTGGTTGGATGACTCGCCGAGGAGGCCGGCGCGTCGCGAGCCCGAGTTGGTGTGCGGGCTGTTCAGCTGATCGATCGGCTATCTGACCCTGGCGGTGACCCCGCCGCCGCCTGAGATGTCGCCGGTGTTGTAGATGTAGTCGGCGTCGAGGGCCTTCTCGATGCGGATGGCCGCTTCGGAGAGGTGGCTCAGGGTGTACGCGTCGAGGCGGTCCTTGGCGGTGAGGGCGGCGTCGGCCTTTTCCTTGATCTCGCGGAGGTGGTGTGCGGCGAGCGTGCGGACGGGCGTGGCCGCGGCTCCGCTGAGGGTGCCGGGCCGCGTGAAGTCGATGAGCCGGTCAATGGTGCTCATCTGCAGGGTGCGGCGGAAGCTGGAGACCATGGGCTCGCGGGGGGTGTAGGGGCCATTGGGATCGGCGTCGAGTTCCTTGAAGACCTCGCCGAGTGTCGCAGACATGACCTCGGGGAGGGTGATGGCGTCTTCGCCCGCGGGGACTCGGAACTCGTTGTCGTAGACGTTGGCGAGCGTCGTGGGGTTCATGATCATGGTGAGGGTCGACGCCATCATGCCGGTGACGCGGTCGTGGATCTTATAGTCGCGGTCGGCGTATGGGTTTGCGAACTCGTCCCACCAGATGTCATTGGAGAGGTAGGTGATGAGCTCGGGGTCGAGGCCGTAGGCGTCTTCGTCGATGCCGTTGGCGAGCACGAAGTCGAGGGCCTGCCGCTGCATGTCGGCGGGGACGACCTCGAGCGGCGGGCGTGCGTTCTCCTCGCCCTTGCGGTCGCGTTCGACGAAGGCGCCGCCGATCCAGTTGGCCATCATGCTGACCGATCGCATCTGCTGGCCGAGGGTGATGTTGTAGCCGCGGCGGGCCTTGGCCCAGCTCTCGCCGTCCTCGACGAAGCTGTCGAGCAGGTTGCTGCGGTAGTACTCGTTGAGGCGTTTCTGGTTCTCAACGTAGTCGAGCGGTACATGCGCGAAGTCGTAGCGGCGGGCGAGGGGGTCGATGCCCCAGGTGTCGAGGTCGTTGGCGTAGGGGATGTTCTCGGCCGAGCCGCGCTTGATGGCCTCTTCGGGGTTGGGCCCGTAGACGTACTCGACGACCCACTCGTCGTAGACGCCGATGTCGACCATGGCGTAGTCGCCCTGGACCGCGTCGCCGTTCTTGATTGCCTCGAGGCCGCCCTCGGGCATGTTGATGTTGATCGGGATGTAGTCCATGACCGAGGCGGTGAAGGCGTTGCCCTTGACCTCTTCGGAGTTGATCTCGTCGAAGGTGTACTGGCTGGAGGCTTTGAAGTTGTGGCTGAAGCCCAGGGTGTGCCCGACCTCGTGGGCGACGAGATCGGCGAGCATGGGCCCGATGAACCAGTCGGGCATGCCGTCGATGTAGTCGGCGGTGTCCTCCTCGCCCTCTTCTTCGTCGAGGCTGATGAGCTCGCCGGCGAGGGCGAGGTGCATGGACATGGCTGCGAGGTCCATCGCCTTGCCGCGGCTGGCCATGCAGAAGCCGTTGAACTGTCGGTTGCCGTTGAGCCCGTCGTACTCGTTGTCGCCGTAGAGGGCGCTGGCGTCGGCGTTGTTGAGGGCGGCGGCGGCGGCGTGGCCGCCGTAGCGCAGGACGCCGCGCTGCTCGCGCTCGGCGACCATGAACTCGCGCTCGGCCGCGGGGGCGAGCAGGATGCGCGGGTCGTACTGCGGGCGCGAGTGGAGCCAGGCGAGCGTCTCGGGGCCGAAGCTCTCGGTGGCGATCTCGGGCAGCAGGACGTCGAACTGGTAATTGAAGTAGCGGATCCAGCCGTCGGTCAGGACGACGTCGGCGTCGAGGATCTCGCCGGTCTCGGGGTGGGGCCGGCTCGGGCCGATGGCGGTGCCGATGTCATTCGAGAGCCAGCGGATGAAGTTGTAGCGGACGTCCTCGGGGTCCTTGTCCATGTGGGCCCCGGTCGATTTGTCCTGCTGGTAGATCTCGATCGCGCCGAGGATGCCCGCGTGCTCTTCGAAAGCGCGGTTCCAGTACTCGGCGCCCGCCTTGATGAAGCGGCGGTAGCGGACCGGGGTGGTGTGCTCGATGTAGTAGACGATGGGCTGCGTGGCGGGGCTCTTCTTGAGCTTGGGATCTCGTTTCTCGAGGTGCCAGCGGTTGGCGTAGCGGACGATCGTCTCGTCGTCGGTGAACTTGCCGAGGTCGCGGTAGGTGGTGTTGAAGGTGCCGATGCGCTGGTCGGCGGCGCGGGGCTTGAAGCCCGGGCTGCCCTGCACGAGGCTGATCGAGTAGTGGAACTCCTTGAGCGTGCCGCCGGCGGTGGGCATCTCGAGGGCGATCTCGAGGTTCTTGGGGAACGCCTTGGCCTTGACGACCTTCTTCAGGCGGGTGTTGGCACCGCGGGCCGAAAAGCCGAAGAACTTCGACGCCTGCCCGGCGAGCAGGTTGTCGAGGTCGATCACCGGCTGGCCGCCCGGGCCCATGGTGACGATCGGGACGTCGACGAGGACGCGGTCGGTGAAGATGTTCTTGACCGAGTCCTTCGACTCCTGGTCGCCGGTGGAGCGGTTGGTGGTCTCGGGGGTCATGAGGGCGACGCGCTTGTCGTAGCGGCGCCAGTAGGTCAGGATGTCGTTGCCCTGCAGCCCGGCGTAGAGCTCGCCCGCGCCGACGGTCATCGCGAAGAAGTGGCGCTGGTTCTGATAGCCGGCGGGCAGCTCGGCGAGCAGGTCGCCGGTCTTCTTGTTGTGCCAGACCGAGTAGAGCGGGCGCGAGCCGTCGGCCGTGGAGACGACCTTGACGAAGTCTTTGGCGACGTCTTTGAAGGGCGGGAACTCGGGCTTGTCGGCGCTGCTGGGTTCGGCGACCGGGCTCGTGTTCGGGCTGGCGAACGTTTCTGCGCCGGCGGCCGCGGCCGCGAGTCCGGCGGTCGCGGTGAACGCCGTGAGAGAGAGAACCGCGAATCGACGTGCCATCGAACCCATTGACGTGCTCCTTCAGCGTCGGTTGGCCGCAGACGTCGCGGCCGGATCGGTCTATCAGACTACCCCGGGCGGGGCCCGGTGACAACGCTTGTACCCGTTGCGGCCGCGGGAGATGCGAGCCTGGGGACGGGCTTTGGAAGGGCTGCGGGCGTGTGTCGTGGCTGCCCGCCAGGCCGCGGGTCGCGCCTGCAGATCACGCCGGGAGGGCGAGTACGCTCCCGCATGGCTCATCCGTCTCCGATTCTCGACCGCCACCGCGACGCCCGCTGCCCACTCATGCCGTATGGGCCCGGCGACGCGGGGATCGACCTGGTCGAGACCTACGGCTCGCTGGAGCTTGAATACTCGGCGATCCGGAAATCGTCGATCCTGCTCGACCAGCCGCACCGCGCGACCGTCGAGGTCTCTGGGAGCGACGCGGCCGACTTTCTCAACAACATGCTCACCCGCAACGTCGCGGGGCTCGACGTCGGCCGGGCGACCCGGAGCTTCTGGCTGAACCGGAAGGGGCGGATCGACGCCGACCTGCGGGTCGTCCGGCTCGCCGACCGGTTCGTGTTCGACGTCGACGTGTTCGCGGCGGGACGGCTCGTCGAGACGCTGGGCGCGTACGTCATCACCGAAGACGTGGAGATCCGCGAGACGACGGCCGAGCTGCACCGTCTGGCGGTGCACGGTCCGGCGGGCGCTGCCGTGCTCGCCGAGCTGACGGGGAGTGCCGCGCCGCTCGAGGAAGACCGCGTGGCCGAGGCGACGATCGCCGGGCATTCGGTCCTGATCGACAGGCACGATTCGGCGGGTGTGCCGGGGTTCGAGCTGACGGTGTCGACGCCGGGAGCGTCCGCGATGTGGGAGGCGTTCGCGGCGATGGCGCCGCGGAGCGTCGGGGGTGAGGACGAGGGGTTCGCCGCGGCGCCCGGCGGGGCGACGGTCCGGCCGGCGGGGTTTCACGCCTGGAACATCGCGCGGATCGAGGCGGGCACGCCGGTGTTTAACCTCGACTTCGGCCACGACTCGCTGCCCGGCGAGACGGGCGTGCTGCGCGACCGGGTCGACTTCGACAAGGGGTGCTATTTGGGTCAGGAGGTCGTCGCGCGGATGGACGCGCTCGGGCACCCCAAGCGGCTGCTGGTGGGTGTGCAATTCGAGAGCGTGCCGGCCGACCCGGAGCACCCGGAGGTCGGGCCGCTGCAGCCGGTCACGGGCAGCGTGCTGCGCGACGCCGAGGGCGGCGAGAAGGGCGGCGTCTCGAGCTCGACGCTGAGCCCGCTGCTCGGGCGGGCACCGATCGCGCTGGCGACGGTGAAGTGGGGGAGCCACGAGCCCGGGACGGAGCTGTTCGCCGAGGCGTCGGGCATGAGCGTGCGCGGGGTGGTGCGCGAGGTGCTGCGGTTTGTCGAGGTGTAGCCGGACGAGCGTGGTCGGCCGTGCGCCCTGAGTGGCTACAGGTGGTCGATGGACTTTCGGTAGACGAGCTCAATGTCGTCGCCGACGCGTTTGACCGACACGAGCCGGAAGTTCCGCCCGGCGTCGAGGCTCGGGACGACGCGCCCGGTGGCGACGGCGAGGGCCTGCTCGTCGCCGAGCAGGACCGGCGCGACGTAGACCACGGCCTCGTCGACGAGGTCGGCGTCGAAGAACGCGCCGAGCAGGCCGGGCCCGGCCTCGACCATGACGGTGGCGTAGCCGAAGTCGTTCCAGAGCGCCCCGAGCATGAGGTCGAGGTCGATGTGCCGGTTGTCGCTGCGGACGGGCATGACCTGGACGCCGGCGGCTTCGAGCGGGCGGCGGCGCTCCATGACCCACTCGCTCGTCGCCCACTCGCGCTTGCAGCAGGCGATCACCGGGATCTCGCGGGCGGTGCGCACGAGCCTTGAGCCCAGCGGGAGCTCGAGCTCGCCGTCGACGACGCAGCGGGCGGCGGTGCGGCGGAGGTGGCGGGCGTCGCGCGCGTTGAGCTGCGGGTCGTCGGCCCGGACGGTGCCCATGCCGGTGATGACCGCGTCGACGCGCGACCGCAGCGCGTGCACTCGCCGGCGCGACCGCTGAGAGCTGATCCACTGGCTCTGCCCGGCCCGTGTCGCGGCGCGGCCGTCGAGCGTCTGCGCCCACTTGGCGATCACCCAGGGCATGCCCGTGCGCAGCCGCTTGACGAACGGGTCGGCGAGCCCGGAGGCGAGCGGGCTGGCGTCGGTCGCGTAGGTCTCGACGCCGGCCCGCTGGAGCACCTCGGCGCCGCCCGCGGCTTCGGGGTTGGGGTCGCGCGACGCGTAGACCACCCGCGCGACGCCCGCCTCGATCAGCGCGTCGGTGCACGGCGGCTGCTTCCCGTGGTGGCAGCACGGCTCGAGCGTCACGTACGCGGTCGAACCGCGGGGGTTGTTGTTCTGACGGCGGGCGCTGGCGAGGGCCTCGCGCTCGGCATGGGGGTCGCCGAAGCGGGTGTGGTGCCCGAGCCCGATCACGCGCTCGTCCGGGCCCGATCCCTGCGTCAGCACGCAGCCGACAAGGGGGTTGGGCTCGACGAGCCCGAAGCCTCGGATCGCCTGGCGGGCGGCGAGGTCGAGGAAGTGCTTGGTTGGGTTGATCGGCCGGGTCACGCTGGGGCGTTCTCGACGGGGTTTGAAAGGGTGCCGATCCCCTCGATCTCGATGTCGACGGTGTCGCCGGTCGCGAGGAAGCGCGGCGGGGTGCGCGCCGCGCCGACGCCGCTGGGGGTGCCGGTGAGGACGACCGTGCCGGCGGGGAGCGTCGCGCCGCGGCTCAGGTCGGCGAGAAGCTCGGCGATCGGGAAGATCATCTGCGAGGTGCTGCCGTCCTGCATGAGCTCGCCCGAGACGCGGCAGCGGACGGCCAGCGCCTGCGGCTCGGCGATGTCGGCCGCAGGGACGACGCGCGGGCCGATGGGGCAGAACGTGTCGAAGCTCTTGCCGCGGCAGAACTGCCCGCCCGAGCCCTTCTTCTGCCACCAGCGGGCGGACACGTCGTTGGCGCAGGCGTAGCCGAGCACGGCCGCTGATGCTTCTTCTTGCGTCGCGTTCTTGATCGGCTCACCCAGCACGACGGCGAGCTCGGCCTCGTAGTCGACCTGGTCCGGGCCGCCGCTCTCCGGGTCGCGGCAGACGCCGGGGATGATGATCGGCTCGCCGTGGAGCGTGAGGCTCTGGGAGCTTTTGGTAAAGACCATCGGTCGGTCGGGCAGGTCGGCGCCCTGTTCCTTAGCGTGTTCGGCGTAGTTGCGCCCGATGCCGATGACGTAGCCGAGGCGGAGGGGCGGTGAGCCGGGGCGTTCGACGAAGACGCCTTCGGTCGTTCGGATGAGGTTCATGGTGCGTCTCGCTGGCGGTGCGGGCTGGTGTATCGGCGTGTGTTCGCCGGGAAGTCTGGGCTAGGTCGCCGGCGGTGACCCTCCGAGTGGGTCGACGGTGGGCACGGCGTCGATGAGCCCGCCGGCGTGCATGGTCTCGTAGAGCGTCACGAGCCCTCGGGTGCCCGCGTCGCCCATGTCGCGGGTCAGCCCGCTGACGTACATCGAGAGGTAGCGGTCAAGCAGGGCTCGGTCTCGCCACTCTTTGCGGTCGGGGTTGGTGTGGAGGAGATACCGCTGCGCGGCGTCGGCGTCGGCGAGCGCGGCGTCGATCGAGGCTTCGAGCGCCGCCGCGACGCGGTCGAGCGTGCCGGGCCTGAAGCGCTCGTCGAGGTCGCGCCGGACGACGTTGAGCCCGAGAGGGAGGGGCAGGTCGTGCTCGCTTTGCCACCACTCGCCCAGGTCGAGCGCCTTGCGCAGCCCGAGCTCGGTGAAGGTGAGCTGGGCCTCGTGGATGAGCAGCCCGTAGTCGAACCGCCCGGCGGCGACGGCCGGTGCGATCTCGAGGAAGGGCAGCACGGTGGCTCGGAGCTCGGCGTGGTCGACGGCCGAGCGGAGCACCGCGAACGCGGTGGTGTTTGCGCCAGGGATGGCGAGGGTGGCGCCGCTCTTGAGGTGGTTGAGGGGGTCTTGGGCCGGGGGTCGGGTTGTGGGTTGTGGGCTTTCGAGGGCGACGAGCTTGGGGCCGTAGCCCTCGCCGAACGAGCCGCCGCAGCGGGTGATGCGGTAGGTGTCGGCGATGCGGGGGTACGCGGCGGCGCTGATGGCGCACAGGTCGTAGGCGAGGTCGCCCGAGAGCAGCCCTTTGTTCAGCTCTTCGACGTCGGCGCCGAGCAGGCGGTACGAGAGCCCCTGCGTATCGACGGCGGGCCCGCTGCCGCCGAGCTCGGCGGGCAGGCCGGCGAGCGGCCACCACATGACCAGGTCGTCAGCGTCGGGTGAGTGGGCAAGGGTGAGCGGCTGGGTGATGTCGAGCACGAATGAGGGTAGGGTGAGGGCGTGAGCGGGCCAGACGACGACAAGCGGTCATTGCCGGACACGTCTCTGAGCGAGCGGATCTTGGCGCGGTGCGCCGGCCTGGGGTTCGCGCGGGCGGGGGTCTGCCGGGTCGAGCCCAGCGCGTACGAGAGCGAGCTGCGGGCGTGGCTTGAGGCGGGCAAGCACGGCGAGATGGGCTACCTCGCGGACCAGCTCGCCCAGCGGCTGGACCCGACGCTTGTGCTGCCGGGCGTGCGGTCGGTCGTGATGGTGGCCGACCGGTACGCGGCCCGCGGCCCGGGTCCGAAGCCTGGACCCAAGCCGGGACCGGAACAGGGCGCGGGCCGCATCGCGCGGTACGCGCAGGGTCGCGACTACCACCGCGTGATCAAGCGGCGGCTGCACGCGCTCGCTGACGCGCTCCGAGACGAGCTGGGGCATGGGCACGGGTTCCGGTCGTTCGTCGACTCCGCGCCCGTACTCGAGCGGGAGCACGCGGCCCGGGCCGGGCTCGGCTGGGTCGGCAAGCACACGCTCCTGATCGACCCGGAGCTCGGGTCGTACTTCCTGATCGGCGGGGTCTACACGACGCTCGACCTGCCCGAGCCGGCCGGACAGCGGGTCGTCTCCGACCACTGCGGCACGTGCACGCGGTGCATTGACGCGTGCCCGACCGACGCGATCACGCCGTACTCGGTCGACGCGACGCGCTGCATCAGCTACCTGACGCTGGAGCACCGTTCGCCGATCGACGACGTGTTCTACCCGGCGATGGGCGACTGGCTCGCGGGCTGCGACATCTGCCAGGAGGTCTGCCCGCACAACGCGCCGCGCGCGCGGGCAGACGACCGTCCGGTCAACAAGGCGTACGGCGGCGGTCGCGCGAGCCTGCCCGTGCTCGACGTGCTCGGGTGGGACGCGGACCGGCGGCGCGACGCGCTGACCTCGAGTGCGCTCAAGCGGGTCCGGCTGGAGATGTTCAAGCGGAACGCGGCGGTCGTGGCGGGGAACCTGCTCGCCGAGGGGCGGTTGGCGCCGGGCGACGCCGCGTTGTTGGTCGGACGCCTCTTGGAGCTCGCGACCGACGCGGACGAGCCGGAGATGGTTCGAGCCGCGGCACGCTGGGCGGTTACGCGCTCGCCGGGCTCAGGGTCGGCGGCGGGCGGTTGACGGGGATATCACCGTCGTCGTCGTTGTCATGATCGTCGTCGTCTTCTGGATCGTCTTCTGGGTCGTTGGTGGGATTGTTGTTGGGGTGGGGGCCCGCCGAAGCGTCATCATCCGGCGGGTTGTTCTGGAAGCGGCGTCCGGCTTCGGTCCATGCGTCGACCTTGCGCGGGCCGGGCGTGGCGGGGTCTCGCATGCGCAGCTTGTGGCGGGCGCGCAGGTAGTTGAAGACGGCGGCCCAGCCCGCGAGCAGGATGATGAGCACGCCGACGAGCAGGCCGAAGGTCGCGAGCCGGCCGGAGATCAGCTCGAGGCCGGCTTCGGGGTCGATGGGCTGGCTAACGCTCGCGAGCACGCCTCACGGTATGGCTGGGCGATCGGGCTCGCGTGGGCGCTCGAGCAGCTCGGCGTCGGTCAGTCGCCGGACCGGCGCCGGGGAGCGTTCGGACCAGCGTCGGACGGTGACCCGAGGGGGGCGCGGCCGCTTCCGAGTTGTTCGGTCGCGTGGCGGGCGGATCGCTCGGTGTGTTGAGGGCGGGCTGTTGTGCCGGCGGCTGTGTCTGTCTTTGAGTGGTCTGCAGGCTGAGCGATGGGACGGGTGAGGTCGGCCCTGCGAGCCGGAGCGTCACGACTTGCTGGTCCGGGTGGCAACTCCCACGGAGGACAGAGCTCACGCGGAGGCGACGATGAGCCGGGAGGACAGGCTGCGGGTCTGCATGCTTCGGCCCCTTCGGGGTGATGTACCAGGACCGTGCCGCCGAAGCAGCGGTCGGGGCGCACCGTTGCAAGAAAATCCGCCGACTATGCTCCGGGGTCCGATCCCGCGGGCGCCACGCCCGCTGCTGGAGCCGTCATGCACTTCGAGAACCATCAGGCCGTCATCGACGACCTCGAGGCGCGGATCTTGACCATCCGCGACTCTCTTTAACTACGCCGTCAAGCGCGAAAAGATCAGAGAGCTCGAGGGCCTGATGGGCGCGGCCGACTTCTGGGACGATCAGGAGCGGGCGAACCGGATCGTCGGCGAGATGAAGCTGATCAAGGCGCAGACCGAGCCGCTCGCCAAGCTCAGCAACGCGTTCGAGGAAGCGAAAGTCGCGTACGAGATGGCGCGTGAGGACGGCGACGACGACCTGCTGACCGAGGCCGACGACGGGCTTCGGGCCGCGGTCGACAGCATGGGCAAGGTCGAGCTGCAGTCGCTGCTGTCGGGCAAGCACGACTTCCGCAACTGTTTCCTGACGATCTCGGCCGGCGACGGCGGCACCGAGGCGAACGACTGGGCCGAGATGCTCTTCCGGATGTACCTCTACTACACGGAGAAGCAGGGCTTCAAGATCGACGAGATCGCCAAGACGCACGGGACGGAGGTCGGGATCGACCACGTGACGCTGCACGTGCAGGGGCCGTACGCGTTCGGGTACCTCAACTGCGAGCGGGGCACGCACCGGCTCGCGCGCGTCAGCCCGTTTAACGCGCAGGGCAAGCGGCAGACCTCGTTCGCGACGGTCGAGATCACCCCCGAGTTCGAGGTGAACGACCTGGAGATCCCCGACAAGGACCTGGAGATCACGTTCTTCGCGCGGTCGTCGGGGCCGGGCGGTCAGAACGTGAACAAGGTCGCCAGCGCGTGCCGCATCGTGCACAAGCCGACGGGGTACATGGTCGTGGCGTCGACGCACCGCGAGCAGCCGCAGAACAAGCGGCAGGCGATGCAGCTGCTGGTCGCGAAGCTCGAGCAGGACGCCGAGGAGCGGCGGCAGGCCGAGATCGCCGAGGCGTCGGGCGGGAAGCTCGAGCACCGCGGCTGGGGCGCGCAGATCCGCAGCTACGTGCTCTACGACAATCGCGTGAAGGACCACCGCACCAACTTCGAGATCGGCAACCCGCAGACCGTGCTCGACGGCGAGCTGTCCGGCTTCATCGACGCGGAGCTCAAGCGGCGTCGGGCCGAGAAGGAAGCCTGACCCTCGGGCCCGTGCGCGAGGACGCCCCCGTCCGCGACGACTACGAAGAAGACGGGATCCCCAGGATCCAGCCCTCGTCGGGCTCGTCGAGGCCGGTCGCCGCGGGCCGTGCCGTGAGCGACGCGCGGTCTTCGTGGTTGAGCAGCGCGTCCCGAGTGTCGACCACCTGCCTCGCGTCCTTGAACCAGTACGCGGGCGACTTTTCTTCGTAGAGGCTCGGGTAAATCTCGGCGACCGTGATCTCGTCGGCGCGTTCGCTCGCGGGCTCGAACGGCCAGAGCCGCCCGCGGTCGCCCATCGCCTCGAGTACGCGGTGGACCGTCGCGAGTCCGACGATCGACTGGCCGCCGACCGAGCCGATGCCCGCGAGCTGCCAGGGGCTCTTGGGCTTGGTCTTGGTCAGCCGCCTCGCGGCCCGCTCGACCTCGCGGAGCTTGCGGACGCCGGTGGTCTCGGGGCGTGTCATGGGCACGTCGGGCAGGCCGAGCGTTTTGGGGCGGCCCCAGAACGGGCCGTGGTCGGCGCCGGTGATCTGGCGGATGATCTGGTTGAGGTGGGCCGCGACGTGGAAGCGGTTGTTGCGCCCGCTGGGATCGTCCTCGACCATCGACGCCATCATGCGGCAGAGCTCGCGGCCGACCGGCAGCACGGGCTTGTCGTCGTCGGCGAGCGGGTAGCCGATCGCGAAGTCGAAGCCGAGGAGCGTGGGTGTTCCGGCGAGCGGGCCGGTCAGCAGTTCGAGGATGCGGGTCTCGGTCTCGAGCCGCGTCGGCAGGTACTCGGGCTCGGAGCGCTCGCCGCCCGCGTGTCCCCACGCCAGCCAGCAGCGGTTCTCCTGAGGCGTGGGCTTCCGCCCCTGTTCCGACGACCAGTCGCACGCGATCACGGCTTCGAAGGGCATCGCCGACCATAGACGCCCATCGGCGCCGGGCGACGATCGTTGACGACTACTTCCGCAGGAACCGCGGCGGGCGCGGCCCTGGGCAGAGCCCGACCGCGCAGCCCTCCGGCTCGGACCGGCTCGGCTCGGACCGTCTCGAATCAGCATCGCGTTCGTCGGCGGAATGCTCGTCGTCGCGGCGTTGCAGGCCGGTCAGGACGCCCGCGATCGCGATGACGGCGAAGGCGCTGAAGAGGATCTCGGGCCCGAGCCCGACGCCGAAGTGGCGGAGCATGATCGCGTTGCCAAAGACCAGCGCGATGATGAGCCCGAGCGCGATGAGCAGGCGTCGGAACAGCCGGCCGCCGTCGGTCTCGGGCCCATCGGTCTCGGGTTCGGTGGCGAACGCCGGGGGCTGGTCGGCCGCGAGCCGGTCGGGCTGGTAGAGCCCGCCCGTCGCGACACGCTGCGCGCGGTCAGCGTTGCCCGAGCCGTGCGGTGCCGAGCCGACCAGGCGGAGGGTCGGTTCGTGTTCGGAATGGCGGCTGGTGTCCATGATCACACCATACCGAGCCTGCTTGAACGCGCCGATATTCCTCGGGAAATCGCGGCGTTTCGACGTGGGCGTGCCGAAGGGCTCGCGGGCGAGGGACAACGGCGCTAGATCGGCTCGGCCAGTTCGTCCAGCAGACGCGATCGGCGGCTGGATTCTCGGGCCATGTTGCGGACGCCGACGACCGTCCCGGCGATCGTGAGGGCGGCGGGCAGGGCCATGAACGCCCCGGCGATCTTGACCGCCCGCGCTCCGGCGGCCGCCGGCGAGGACCGGATCTCCAGCGGGAAGTCGCCCGGCGGTCCCGTGAAGTCGAGCGACCGTGAGCCGGGGGTGAGCTCAAGGGTGCCGACAACGCGGGCGCGCGTGCCGTCGATCTCGAACCACGCGGCGTCGGGCGCTCGGTCGAGAGAGAGCTCAACCCCGCCGGCGTCGCGGACGGTGAGCTCGTCGCTCACGTCCGGCTGGTCGCGGGTGTTGCTGCCGGTCTTGCTGTCCGTGTTGGGGCGGGCGCCTGGGCGGTCGCCGACGCCGAAGACGAGCGTGCCCGCTCGGTCGCCGTCGTCGAGCTCGATCGGGCGGAGGAGCCAGAGCCGATCCGCGGGCGCGTCGAGCTCATGCGTGCCGGGCGATGGGATCGACGCGACGACGCGCCGCATGCTGCCGTAGAACGCGCCGGCGCCGACGACGATCGCCAGCAGCGACAGCACGGCGCCCCCGACGAGCAGCATCGTGCCGAGGGGGAAGAGGCTCTCGGACGGATCGGTCGTGGCGCGCGTCACGGGTGCTCGCTCTCGCGGAGGGGCGGTCGATCGACGAACTCGATGCCGTACTCGGCGGCGAGATTGAGGACGGCGTCGCGGCCCGCGCCGCGGGCGACGAGCTCGCCCATCGCTTCGAAGAATCCGTTGAACCGGCCCGGGGTCACGACGGTGAGCAGCCTCGCCACGCCGCGGCCGTTCCCGGCGGTGCATCTCGGCGCGTGCGGGATCTCGCCGGGCACGAACACGACGTCGCCCGCCGCGGCGGTGATCAGCGTGTCGTCGGCCTGGAACTCGACCACGCCCTCGAGGATCACGAAGACCTCGTCGAACGCCGCGTGCCGATGGAAGGGGGGACCCTCGCCCACGGGCAGCTCGGCGAAGTGCACGGCGGCGCCGCCCGGGTTGTCCGCCGCGGTGACCGCGTGGATCACCCGCGCGCCGCCGATCGTGCCTGAGGCAGGACCTTCGCCGGACCGGGTGACAACGACGCGTCGCGGCAGGGGTGGCATGGGCGGGCCCGCCCTAGACCAGCAGCGTCGCGGGGTTCTCGAGGTAGTGCTTGACGGTGCCGAGGTACTGCGCCGCCATCGCGCCGTCGATGATGCGGTGGTCGCTCGACAGGGTCATGGTCATCTCGCTGCCCACGACGATGACCGCTTCGCCCGAGTCGTCGTCGGTCTCGACGAAGGGCTTGTCGATCGCCCGGCCGACGGCGAGGATCGCCGCGTTCGGCGGGTTGACGATCGCGGTGAAGTGGTCGACGCCGAACATGCCGAGGTTGGAGATGGTGAAGGTCGAGTCGGACATCTCGTCGATAGTGAGGCCCTTGTCGCGGGCCTTCTTAGCGAGCCGCTTGGTCTCGCCCGAGATCTGGCGGAGCCCGATCTGGTCGGCGTCGCGGATGGTGGCGACGACGAGCCCGCCGCCGCGTTCTTCCGGAAGCGCGATTGCGACGCCGACGTTGACCCGCCCGTTGAGCTTGATCGCCGGACCCTGCTCGACCCAGGACGAGTTGACGTACGGGTGCTCGTGCATCGCCAGCGCGGTCGCGCGGACGATGAAGTCGTTGACGCTGAGCTTGACGCCCTGCGTCTGGAGCTGCGCGTTGAGCTGCTTGCGGAGCTCGTCGAGCGCGTCCATGCGGGCGCTGACCGACACCTGGTAGTGGGGGATGGTCGTCTTGCTCTCGACCAGGCGGCGGGCGATCGTGGCCCGCATGTTCGTGAGCGTGACGGTCTTGTCCTCGAGCGTCGCGCCCGGTGCGGGCATGGGGGCCGGCATGGGGGCCGGCGTGGGGGCGGGCGTGGGGGCGGGGATGGGAGCCGGCGATGCGGCGGTCGCCGGCGCCGCGGCGGGCGCGGCGTCGAGGTCGCGCTTGACGATCCGGCCGCTCGGGCCCGTCCCCTGCACGGCGCTCAGATCGATGTTCCGCTCGGTCGCTATCTTGCGGGCCAGCGGTGAGGCGAAGACACGCCCGCCGTCGCCCGACCCGGCCGTCGCGCCGTTGAGTGATTCGCTGCCGTTGGTCGTCGACCCGTTCGCAGCGGGCTCGGCGACGGCCGTCGCGGTTGTGGGCGCAGCGGCTGCGGCTGCGGACGATTCTGCGGCGGCCGCGGCCGGTGCGGCTGCTCCGGCGGACCCGGCGGCGGACGCCGCGTCTTCGACGGACTCACCTTCCTCGGCCAGGACGACGATCAGCTCGCCGACGCCGATCTGCGAGCCCTCGTCGGCGGCGAGCTTTGCGATCGTGCCGTCGTCGAACGCCTCGAGCTCCATCGTTGCCTTGTCCGTCTCGATGTCGGCGAGCACGTCTCCGGCAGAGACCTCGTCGCCGACCTTGACGTGCCATTTCACGACGGTCCCCTGCTCCATCGTGTCCGACATCCGGGGCATGGTCACTTCGATCGGCATCGGTTCGGCTCCGCTCTTGGGGCGGCGGTCGGATCCTCACATCGGACACGACGCGCGCCTATCGACCTGCAGGTTTTCGATCGTGCAAAGACGGAACCGATCGGATCGGGCCGTCAGAAGCACATGGCAGAAGCACATGGTACTCGTCTTCAGCCGTGCTCACGCGGAAGCCTGTCCGCTTCTCGCGATCAGCGTGGTTGGGCCGCGTCGAATGACAACAGAGGCTCACAACCTATCGGACACCAAGGTTCTTGTCTCGCGGGCCGCGAGAGCCCGCCCGGCGGCAGGCCAGGCCAAAGTTCTCGTCGGAAATCAAGACTGCTTTGATCTCGAGCCGTCGCGGATCATGAGATCGCTGTCCCGCGAGGTTCTCGTGTGGGTCTTCGTGCCGTTGTACTCGCGACGCCCTACCAAGACCTCGCGTCTGGCTTCGGCACGCCGGCGATCAACGCCGTCCCGTCGCCCCCGACCGCAGGGCCGCTGGGGCTCTTTGACGAGCAACATGACAACACGGGCCACGCGGCGCGAGATACCCGTGCCGGGCTTTGGACGTGGTGCTGTGAGGTTGCGAGTGGAGAAAGTGACAGGAGTGGCGGCAAGGGCTAGGCGTTGACAACGCCGCGTACCGCTTCAGCGATCCGTTCGGGGTTCGGCAGGTACGCGTATTCGAGGTCTTTGGCGTACGGAGTGGGCACGTCGACCGTGTTGACCCGCACCGGCTGGTGGTCGAGGTGGTCGAACGCATGTTCGATAATCTGGGTGATGACCTCGCTCGAGACACCGCCGAACGGCCAGCACTGGTCGACCACGACCACGCGGTTGGTCTTGCGGACGCTCTCGACGACCGAGTCGATGTCGAGCGGTCGGATGGTCCGCATGTCGAGGACCTCGACCTCGATGCCCTCGGCCGCGAGGACCTCTGCGGCGTCGTTGCAGAAGTTAACGGGCCGCCCGAAACTGACGAGGGTGCAGGCGTCGCCCTCGCGGTACCGGTGGGCCTTGCCGAAGGGGATGTAGTAGTGCTCCTCGGGGACGTGCGCCTTGTCGCCCAGCATGCGCTCGGACTCGAGGAAGAAGACGGGGTCGGGGTCGGCGATCGCGGTCGCGAGGAGGCCCTTGGCGTCGTAGGGGCAGCTCGGGATCGCCATCTTGAGGCCCGGGATGTTGGCGAACATGCCCTCGACGGCCCAAACCCCAAACCCCAAAACCCAAAACCCCAAACCCCAAAACCCCAACACCCAAACCCCAACCCCCCCACACGGGGGAAAGTGGAAAGGGGGAACACAAACCCCCAAAAAAAAAAAATTTTGGGGGAAAAAAAATAAATTAACAAAACACCCCGG
>JBCBZP010000027.1:0-33025 GCA_039815285.1 Planctomycetota bacterium | reverse complement strand
GGGGGGGGGGGGGGGGGGGGGGGGGGGGGGGGGGGGGGGGGGGGGGGCGCAACCCGTCCAAAATCTCTGTGCCAAAATCTCAGTGATGGTACCGATCGATTCCGGGCCCGATGCGAGCGATGATATAACAGATGAGTCAAGCCCCTTCGACCCGTTCCTCGCGCCCGACCGCCGATTCCGCCAGGACCGACGTGATGCGAGCTCTTTACAAGCACCGTGCCGGGACCGAGCTCGCGTTCGACTCGACCCGTCCGATCCCGCCGGTGGGCCCGCGTGACGTGCTGATTCGCGTCAAAAAGACGGGCATCTGCGGCACCGACCGACACATCTGGGAGTGGGACGACTGGGCGGCGTCGCGCATCCCCGTCGGCATAGTCACCGGGCACGAGTTCGTCGGTGTGATCGAGAGCGTGGGCGAGGCGGTCAAGGCGTACCAGCCCGGCCAGCGCGTCTCCGCGGAGGGTCACATCACCCGCGGTGCCGACTACAACAGCCGTACCGGCAACGCCCACATCGCCCGCGACACACAGATCATCGGCGTCGACCGCGACGGCGCGTTCGCCGATTTCCTCGTCATGCCCGAGGAAAACATCTGGCCCGTCGATGACCGCATCCCCGACCGGTTCGCCGCGACGATGGACCCGCTCGGGAACGCGGTGCACACCGTCATGGCCGCGGACGTGAGCGCGAAGACCGTGCTGATCTCGGGCGTGGGCATCATCGGGCTGATGGCGGTGACGGTGGCCCGAGCCGCGGGCGCCGCGCGCATTTACTGCACCGACGTCAACCCCCGCCGGCTCGATCTCGCGCGGCGCCTCGGCGCCGCCGAAGCGTTCGACGCCTCCGAAGACGACCGCTGGATCAACCAGATCCGGCGCGAAACCCGCGGCGAGGGGGTCGACGTGCTGCTCGAGATGTCGGGCTCGCCCGCCGGGCTCGAGTCGGGCTTCGGCGCTCTGCGCAACGGCGGCACCGCCGCCCTGCTCGGGCTCCTCGCCAAGAAGCCGACGTTCGACCTCAACAAGCACGTCATCTTCAAGGGCTGCACCGTGCTTGGCGTGAACGGCCGGCGCATGTTCGAGACATGGTTCCAAATGGAGGAGCTGCTGCTCTCCGGCCGGCTCGAGCTCGACGAAATCGTCACCCACGAGTTCCCGCTCGAACATTACGACAAGGCGTTCGAGACCATGATCTCCGGCGACGGCATCAAAGTGCTGCTCACGCTCGATTGAGCAGAGCCGGTCAACGATCGCTCGCGCAAGGACGTTCTCCCGGTCCCGATATCCTGTCTACCGATCGAATCCTTCTGGGCGGTGCTCCGAAAACAAACTCAGACATCCTTGAGGAACACACCACTATGACCAACTCTGACACAACGCACACGCAGACTTGGCCCGAGCTGGCGATCGGGCTGTGGGACGCTCTCACCGGCCGCGGCGCCGAGATCACGTACGACTTCGACAACATGACCGTCGACGTGCCCAGCGGCACGGGCCCGAACGCGTCGTACGCCAAGTGGAAGCTCCACGGCACGCTCCGCATCCGCACCACCGACAACGCCAACCGTTGAGCACGCCGGCCCGGGCCGACCCCGACAAAAGAACCGTGACGCTCGAGGGCGACCTCCGCTGTGTCGGGCCGTCGGGCACCATCGAGCTCCGGAATTCGGACGCCGGCCCGGTGTTCGACGCGAGCTCGTTCGCTGCTTTTCTCTCGCTGCGCGAGCTCCTGCCGGCACGACTGCCACCGGACATACGCCTGGCACCCACGCTGCTCGCGAGGCGTGGCGTCGCGTTTGCCCGCATCGAAGGCCCGCTGGGAGTACGCCTGCAATGGCCGAAACGAGTGCTCCCCAAGATCACCTGACCGGTCGAAGCCGGTTGCGAGATCGGCGCGATGAACGCCCCGTTGCCGTGACCGGTGCGACCGGGTACGTCGGCGGGCGTCTCGTGCCGAGGCTGCTCGAGCGCGGCTACCGCGTTCGCTGCTTTGCCCGGTCGCCGCGGAAGCTCGAGGATCGCTCGTGGGCTTCGAACGAGCGTGTCGAGTTCGTGCAGTGCGATCTCGAGTCGGACGACGTGGCGGCCCACCTCCGCGGCTGCCGGGCGGCGTACTACCTCGTCCACTCGATGATGGCCGTCGACGGCGACTTCGCCAGGCGCGACCGCGTGCTCGCGACACGCTTTGCCGAAGCCGCGCTCGAAGCACGGCTCGACCGCATGATCTATCTCGGCGGGCTCGGCGAGACGGGTGACGACCTGAGCGACCACCTCCGATCGCGGCGGGATGTTGAGGCGGCGCTGAGCTCGACCGACGTTCCGCTGACCACGCTCCGCGCGGCGATCATCATCGGCTCGGGCTCGGTCAGCTTCGCGATCCTCCGGTACCTGGTGGAGCACCTGCCCGTGATGATCACGCCGCGCTGGGTCCTGACGGAGTGCCAGCCAATCGCGATCCGCGACGTGCTGCACTACCTCGTCGAGTCGCTGGAGTGCGAGGAAACGGTCGGGCGGACGCTCGACATCGGCGGACCGGAGGTGCTGCGGTACCGGGACCTGCTGCGGACGATGGCCAAAGCACGCGGCCTCAAGAAGCGGCTCATGATCCCCGTCCCGCTGCTGACGCCGCGGCTGAGCTCGTACTGGATCCAGTTGGTCACGCCGATCGGCAACCGCATCGCGCGACCCCTCGCAGAAGGGCTTCGAAACCGCGTGGTCGCGCGAAACGACGACGCGGCGAGGCTGATGCCCAAGCGGCTGCTGACGGTCCGAGAATCGATCGACGCCGCGATCGAGCGCATCGATACGCAGTCGGTCGAGACGTCGTGGTCGGACGCCGGGCGCATCGAGGGGGACCCCGACTGGGCGGGGGGCACCGTCTTCGAGGACACCACGACCGTCCGCATCGACGCGCCGGCCAAGAGCGTGTACCGCGCCGTCTGCCGCGTGGGCGGCGGGCACGGGTGGTACGCGCTCGACTGGCTCTGGCACGTCCGCGGCATGCTGGACGTGCTGGTCGGTGGGCCCGGGCTCCGGCGCGGGCGACGCGACCCCGAGAACGTGACGTATGGCGAGGCGCTCGACTTCTGGCGCGTCGTGGGCATCGAGCGCGATCGGCGGCTCGACCTCCGCGCCGAAATGAAGGTACCGGGCGACGCCGAGCTGCACTTTGTCATCGACGAGCACACCGGCGGGCGCTCCTGCTCGCTCACGCAGCGGGCCCTGTTCCGGCCGAAGGGCCTGCTCGGGCTCGCGTACTGGTACGCGGTGCTGCCCCTCCACGGCTTCGTGTTCTCGGGCATGACCGCCGGCATCCGACGGGCCGCGGAAGCGGATAAGAAGCAGATGATCGAAGACGACGGCCTCGCATCACCGGCGACACCGGAGCGGTCACCGGCAGGGAGTGCAGAAGCTCCTTCCAAAGACACCACAGCCTCGCGTTGAAGTCAACGCCGCCCAGTAGCCGGCCGGAGCGTTGCCCACAGACGAACTTGGATCACCCGCGACGGCTGCTATCGCTCACTGATCAGCGCCGCCTCGCATGTTCGGCAGGTGGATCACACCGTGCCGTACATCCGGTCGCCGGCGTCGCCGAGCCCGGGGACGATGAAGCCCCGCTCGTCGAGGCGGTCGTCGACCGCCGCGGCGTACACCGTCAGACCCGGGTGATCGCCCGCGACCCGCTCGATGCCCGGGGGCGCGGCGACGAGGCACATGAGCCGCAGGTCGGTCGCCCCGACTTCTTGGAGGCGCGTGATCGCGGCGCTCGCCGAGCCGCCCGTGGCGAGCATCGGGTCGACCACGACGACGGGCCCGGCGGCGAGGTCGGCCGGCAGCCGCTCGAGGTACCACTCGGGCTCGAGGGTCTGTTCGTTGCGGGCCATACCGAGGTGGCCGACGCGGGCCTCGGGCATCAGCTCCATGATGCCCTCGGCCATGCCCAGCCCGGCCCGCAGGATCGGCACGACCGTGATCGCCGCGGTGATGCGTCCGCCGACGCACCGCCCGAGGTCGGGGCCCATGGGCGTCTGGATCTCGACGTCGTCGACGGGGAAGCCGCGGGTGACCTCGTACGCCATGAGACCGGCGATCTGGGCAATGAGTGCGCGGAAGGGGCGGTGGCTGGTGACCTTGTCACGCATGTGGGTGAGCTTGTGGCGGATTAGGGGGTGGTCAAAGACGACAACGTTGGCGTAGTCGGGGTGGCGCGTGGGCATGGTGGTAGGCTACCCGGATGCGAAGCCGGGAAGAACTGGATCACGACGCCCTCGACGCCGCGCTGGCCCAGGCCCGGAAGTCGCTGGCCGAGGGCGGCATCCCGATCGGGGCGGCTCTCATGGACGCCGAGGGGGTCGTCGTCGCGCTCGGGCACAACCTCCGCGTGCAGACCGGGGACCCGACGGCCCACGCCGAGACGGTGTGCATCCGCAACGCCGGCCGCCGCCGCGACTGGCACACCCTGACCATGGCGACGACGCTCAGCCCCTGCGCCATGTGCTCGGGCACCGCGGTGCTGCACCGCATCCCGAGGCTCGTCATCGGCGAGAACGCGACGTTCCGAGGGCGCGAGGACTGGCTTACCGCCGAGGGCGTCGAGCTCGTCGTGGTCCACGACATCCGCTGTCAGTCGTTGATGGAAACCTTCACCTGCGAACACCCGGAGCTGTGGAACGAGGACATCGGCGTGCCGGGCGAGTGAGGGCCCCGCCCGCCGGGCGGGGGTGGTCGCCGACTGTGTGTCAGTCTTTGAGGCTCTCGGCGATCGCGACTTCTTGAAGCCGCACGCTCGACCGGGCGAGGTCCTCCTTCGCCTCGTGGAACGCGTTCGGCTCGACCGACCGCCAGTCGGCCGACGCGGCGTCGACCATCGACCGCACCGCGTCCATCTTCGAACGCAGCTCTTGGGCGTACGCCGCCTCGAGCCCGGGCGCGTGGGCGGCGAGCTTCTCGCCGATCCATTTCAGGTCGAGCGACGCGTTCTGTACCAGGTCGACCACCCGGTGGCGGGTCATGTCGTCGCGGGCGTGCTCGACGCTCTCGGCCTCGATGCGCTCGACCTCGTCGCGCGTCAGCCCGTGCGACGGCAGCACCTGCAACTCGGCCCGCTTGCCCGACCGCTTCTCGTGGGCGGTGACGTTGAGCACGCCGTTGGCGTCGACGAGGAACGCGACCTCGAGCTGCGGGATGCCCGCGGGCATGGGGGGCAGGCCCGTGAGCTCGAACGCGCCGAGCCGGCGGCAGTCCTCAGCCATCTCGCGCTCGCCCTGGAAGACGTTGATCGCGACCGAGGTCTGGCCGTCGACGCTGGTCGAGAACATCTCGGTCGCGCGGGCCGGAACGGTCGAGTTGGCCGTCACGAGCTTGGCGACGGCGCCGCCACGCGTCTCGATGCCCAGGCTCAGCGGGATGACGTCGAGCAGTAGTGACCCCTTGACGCCGCCCGAGAGGATGCCGCCCTGCACCGCGGCCCCCATCGCCACGACGCGGTCGGGGTCGAGCGCGACGTAGGGCTCGACGCCGAAGAACTCGCGGACGCGCCGGCGGACCAGCGGGATCCGCGTCGACCCCCCCACCATGACCACCGCGTCGAGCTCAGGGGCGCCAGCCGCGGCGAGCGCCCGCTCGCACGCGCGGATCGAGCGGTCGACCCACTCGGCGATCATCTCCTCGAGCTGCTCGCGGTAGACCGTCCGCTCGTACACCTCAGACTCGTTGATCCGCACCGACACGCGGGCGGCCTCATCGTCGCTGAGGCGGACCTTGATCTGCTCGGCAAAGCCTACGAGCGCCCGCCGCGTCTCGGGCGGGAACGCGTCGAGCGACGCGTCGCCGAGGTTGAGCTGCTCGGCGATGTCGGCGACGAAGAGCGAGACGAGCATCTGGTCGACGTCATCGCCGCCGAGCCGCGTGTCGCCGGCCGTTGATAGCACCTGAAAGAAGTCGGTCGAGCCCGTGCCGCTCGGCTCAGACTCCGCGCTCTCAGCATCGCCCGACGGGATCAGCTTGAGCACGGACACGTCGAACGTGCCGCCGCCGAGGTCGTAGACGACGATCGTGCTGGGCTCGCTCGCGTCGCGCGGGCCAAGCCCGTAGGCGAGGGCCGCGGCCGTGGGCTCGTTGACGATGCGGACCACGTCAAGCCCGGCGAGTCGGCCCGCGTCGCGCGTCGCCTGCCGCTGGGCGTCGTCGAAGTACGCCGGCACCGTCACGACCGCGCGTCCGACAGGATGCCCCAGCTCACGCTCGGCGACGCGCTTGAGCTCGCCCAAGATGTCGGCCGAGACCTCTTCGGGCGACAGCCTGAGCGGGCCGTCCTCGCCGGGCACGACCACGCGAGCCGTGTCGCGCTCGCCGGGCTCGACCGTGTATCCCAAGAAGGGCAGGTCGCGGGCCGCGTCGCGGACGGACCGGCCCATGAGCCGCTTGACGCTCGACACAGTCCTGGTCGGAAAGGTCACCTGGCGTTCACGCGCGTCGGCGCCGACGGTCCGCGACCACGACCCGCCCGACGCTTCGTAGCGGACCACCGAGGGCACGATCTCACCCAGCACCCGCGGCTCGCCGTCGTCGAACACCGCGATCAGGCTGTTCGTGGTCCCGAGATCGATCCCGACAATCCGCTCCGTCGACTCCTGCATGTGTCACGGTATCCGTGCGCGGCTCGCGACCCGAGCACCAACAAGGGCCCCCCGCACGACCGTCGCGAGGGGGGCCTTGCGGATTCGTGCTCACGCGGCTGCACCTGTCGGGCCCGGAGCGCTCCGGCCGGCAGAGCTCTAACGGGCGGGGCTCACGCCGACGCCGGCTCGCGCACCTCGACCACGGGGAAGTCGACCTCGGTGCCGAAGAGGTGGTTCGCGTAGTTGGTGAAGATGTTCTGTGAGACAACCGCCAGCGTCTCGATGATCTCTTCGTCGGTCAGGCCCGCGGCGCGGGCGGTCTCGAGGGCGTCGCCCGCCCAGCCCCGGCGCTCGTTGATCGCGACCGCGAAGGTCAGGATCGCCTGGACCTTGGGGTCGGTCGCCTGTCCCTGCAGGTTTCGGGCGAGCTCGCCGGCGTCGAGCTTGAGGTTCTGTCCGATGGCGGTGTGGGCCGAGGCGCAGTACTGGCACGAGTTGGCACCCGCGATCGCCACGGCGATCTGCTCGCGGACGCCGGCGCCGAGCACGCCCTTACCGAGCGTCTCGCCGAAGCCGAGCAGGGCGTTCAGCGAGGCGGGCGAGTGGGCCAGCGTCGCGTAGAGGTTGGGCACCATCCCGAGCTTGCCCTTGATCGCGTCGAGCGTCTGCTGGGCGGCGGGCTGTGCGTTCTCGGACGTCACGGGGTTGATCCGGGGCATCGTGTTCTCCTGTGCTTGGGTCGCTGTGGACCCGGTTTGGCTCGGACTCCGTGTCTGACTGCGATCGCAGACAGGATGGAGAACATACTGACTGATCAGTATATTCTTGGTCTTCGTTCTGAAACGCATTTTTCTCTGCTGACCGGCCTCGATGCGGAACACACCCGTTCTCTGACTCGGTTGTTCCATCCGGGCCGATGGCCCCCGAGACACCCGCTTGAAAGGAACCGTGTGCCCCCGAGCCGCCGTGAGGATCTGATCGACGCCGCGGAGCGGGTGTTCCGCCGCGAGGGCTTCCGCAGCCCGTCGGTCGATCGCGTGATCCAGGAGGCGGGCGTCAGCCGCATGACGCTCTACAACCACTTCAAGGGCAAGGACGACCTTGCCGTTGCGGCGGTCCGCCGGAGCAGCGAGCGGGCGATCGAACGCCTGGCCGAGCACCTCGGGCGGGCGGGCACGCTCGGGCTCTTCGACCTGCTTCGCGACGCCGTGGACGACGCGGCGTTCCAGGGCTGCCTGTTCCAGCGGGCGGCGGACGAGATCGACGACGTCTGCGCGCCGGCGCGACGCGTGGTCACGCGGCACCGCCGAGCGATGGTCGCGCTGATCGCCGAGACGCTCGCCAACGAGGGCTTCCCAGCGGAGGTCCTTGGCGAGCTCGCGGAAGACCTGCTCACGGTCTACGACGGTGCGCTCGTCCGAGCCCAGATCGAGGGCGGCTGCCCGGAGCACGACGAAGCCCCGGCCGACGCGGCGGGCCGAGCGCGGCTCCTCGCCGAACGACTGCTCTCGGCCGCCGGGTCGCCGATCGACCGCTAGCGGCGCGACACGCCCCGCACCTCGACGACGGGCAGCGTGCCAACCTTGTCGAGAAACACGCCCTCGACCGCGACGGGCTCGCCGAGCATCTGCACGAACTCGTCGGGCAGCGGCGAGCCGCCGGGGCCGACGAGCAACGTGGCGGCGCCGTCGGGCGTGACGAGCAGCGGCGGGATCCCGCCGCGGACGCACAGGATGCCGCAGGCCTTGTGCGTGGTGCCGTTGCCGGGCTTCATCGCGCCGAGGAAGCACTTGCTGTCAACGATCTCGCCGACGAGGCCCTGTTCGGCGTCGGTGCTTTCACAGGTCGAAGCCGGCTCGCCGGGCGTCAGGATCTCGAGCGTGTCGGGGTCGACCGTGAGCGAGAGCATCAGCACGGGCCCGCCGGCGAGCTCGCGGCTGATCAGGTTGCCGCGCACGACCACCTCAGCGCCGTCATGACCAGCACCGTCTTGATCGTTGCCCAGCGACGAACGCACGCCCGACTTGGTCTCGCCAACCAGCAGGTAGGGCGTGCCGGCGTCGTCGACGAGCACCGGGTAGCCCGGGTCGCGGATAGTGCCGCGCACCTCCGTGACCGCGCCGAGGTCCCAGGTGCCGCCGCCCGGGTCGCGCATCGCCCCGGCGACAAGGCCGGCGACGAGCCCCGAGAGCACGATCGCGCCGGGGACCAGGAGCGAGACGAGCCGCTTCGTGCGCGGCGGCGCCGGCATGTAGCCCACATAAAACTCGTCGCGATCAGGCATCGGAACCCTCTTGCTGGCCGGTGTTCGATGAAGCCCGCGCCGGTTCGGACTGGCTTTGCTCGGTTGAGATCGGCTCGGTCTGGCCTGGCTCGGCCTGGGCTGCCCCCGTCTGGGCTGGCTCGATCGGCGTGGGCTTGACATCAGGCGACGGCGCCGTGGCGACCTCGACGCGGCCCGCCGTGATGCGCACCGGGAACAGCTCGACCCGGTCTTCGAACGGCGGCGGCGAGCAGCCGTCCTCGACCTGGAACTGGTACCCGTGCCACGGGCAGGTGACGCAGCCGTCGACGACCTTGCCCTCGGCCAGCGGGCCGCCCTGGTGCGGGCACGAGCCCTGCACCGCCCGCAGCACGCCGCCCGAGCGGAAGACGGCGACGCGCTCGACCCGCGAACCCGCGGGCAGGTTTACCATCGCGGCTCGCCCCTCGGCGAGGTCGTCGACCGGGCCGGCGTCGATCCAGCCGTCGCCGGACGCGCTGCCGGTTTCGCGGGCGTTCTCGCGCAGCCCCGCCGCGAGGTGCAGGCCCGTGAGCGCGACGAGCCCGCCGGCCAGGAGCGCCGGCGCGACCAGCCCACCCTCGGACTGCATCGCGCCGAGCGCGACGTGCCCGAGCACCAGCGCGTACGCGACGTACACCGCCATGTGCAGCGCCTTCCAAGCGGCGGGCGTCAGCGTGTGCAGCCAGAAGTCGTGGCTCGTTGCTGCCATCACGAACAAGATCGCGAGCGCCGCGAACCCCAACAGCTCGAAGGGGAATGCGCCGGGCGCGGTCCCGACGAGGACGTTCGCGAGCGGGTTGCCCTCGCCGAAGGCTCCGAACCAGAGCGTGACGAGGAGGCCGTGGACGAGCGCAACAAAGAACAAGAGCACGCCGAAGTGGCGGCGGTTGTAGAGCACGGGCGCGAAGCGGGGCGTCAGCCGGGCGAGCGGGCCGATCGCGAGGATGAGGTGCAGCATCGTGACCGCGGCAACGCCGGTGGCGCGGATCAGCAGCGTGACGGGGTCGGGCCCCCCGGACGGGCCGAGCAGGCCGACGCCAACAAAGACCACGACGAAGACGACGAGGATCGCGACGACGGCGGCGTCATAGAGTCGCTTGTGCGCGTTCCACTGCACGCCGCGGTACTCAACGGCCATCGCTCGCCTCCTGTCCGGCTTCGGCCGCGCTGGCGGCGAACGAGCCCTCGTCCGGACGCTCGAACACAGCCCACACAAGCATCGCCAGCAGCGCCGGCGGGAGCACACACCACGCCACCAGATGGACCCGCCGGTGAACCCGCTTCACGACGCGCCCTCGCTGGTCGGGCGAGGGCGGAGGCCTGTGCCCGTAGGCGTCGACCGAGCTTTGATCGCACGACCGAGCACGAGCGGCCAGAGCGCCGCGAGCCCGGGCAGCACCGCGACGCGGAACCACAGGTTGCCGCGCCGTGCCGCGGGGTCGAAGCGGTTGACACCAACAAAGGCGAGGAACGTGCCGGCGACAACGCCGACCGCGAGGTAGCCGCCGAGGACGAGGAGGATCAGTTCGACCGCTGCTTTCATCGGCGTGCTTCTCCGATGAGCTCTGGCGCGGTCGCGCCGCCGCGGGGCTTCTCGAGCAGGAGGTAGAGGAGGTTGTCGACAAACGCCGGGTCGCGCGTCAGCCCGAGGTGGCTCGCGTGCAGGAAGAAGATCTGCGTCCAGTCGATCGGCGACCGCAGATAGGGCGCGTAGCCGCCGCCGACGCGCTCGTCCATCAGCGTGCTCGTGCGGGGGACGGTCTTGTCGCCCGGCCCCAGCTCGGTCACGCTCGGCCGACCCCGGTCGTCGACGGTCACGACGACGGGCGTGTCGATCGCGTCGCCGGCGAACAGGAACAGCTCGAGGCCTTCGGGGGGCGACGCGGGCACGTCGAGGGCGGCGTGGAACTGTCGGGCTTTGGCGAGGCACTTCCGCAGGTGGTCGAGCGCGATGCGTCGGCGTGCGGCGGGGTCGTCGAACCCGGGCAGCAGCCACCCGAGCACGCGGTCCTGGTCGGCCGCGGCGAGGCCCCAGCCGTACCGCTCCCAGACCGCGCTGTCGTAGAGGTCGATCGGCTCGCCGCGCTGGTCGACGACGCGGGCGTGCCGCGGCCGCGACATGAGCTGGTAGATCGAGGGCATCGTCCCAAGGACACCCGGGCGGTAGTTCGGGAAGAGCGGGTTGAGGTTCAGCCCCTCGACGAGCTGGACGGTCGACTCGACCGACCCGGCGTTGGGCGTGGCGATGAGCACCGCCCGCTCGACGTGCCTCGCCCCTTCCCAGGTCAGCTCGGGCAGCGACCCGTCCTCGGGCAGGGGCTGGGGGCCGTAGCGCAGGTAGTACCGCAGCAGCAGCCCGCCCATGGAGTGGGCCACGACGTCGACCTTGACCGGCTCGTCGCCGGAGAGCCCGGTCGCCGAGCGGATGGCCGCCTGAGCGTCGAGCACGCGCTGGTGCAGCAGCGCGGCCGACTCCGAGACATCGCGCCGCCAGTCGTACGCGAGCTGGTAGCAGGTGTAGTGCCCGCCGTAATCGATGCCGGCGTTCTCGATGATGTCCTCGTCGGCGTAGTCGCCCGCGGCCAGCGTGAAGAGGATGTCCGCGTACGCCCCGATCTTGAGGTTGCGGACAAACCCGATGTCGGCCGTCACGCTGTCGAGCACGCCGGTCGGCCGGACCTCGTCGGTGAGCTCGGAGAGCGGCACGTTCTCCCGCATCGGCAGCGCGACGGCCGCGGCACCCTCGGGCGTGTCGGCGTCGACGGCGCCGTAGGTGAACGAGCCCCAGACCGGGCGCGACGAATCCATGTCCTCGAGCTTCGACCCGAGGATGCCCGGGATGACGATCACGGGGGTGCGATCATCGCCGATGCCGCTCGCCGCGGCGTTATACAGACGCCCGAAGTCGGGGGTGGGCGGGCCGCCGCCGCAGGCTCCGAGAAGCACGACCGCGAGACCACCGGCGGCGAGACCCTTCACGCGAGACCAGAGACCAGGAGCCATAACTGTCCTTCCTCGAACCCGGCACCGCGGACAGCGGCCGGATGGAGAAGCCGCCGGCGCCCGGCGGCGGCACCCGGTGTTCGCTCGGACCATTGTCCGGGGCTTCCTGATGTAAAATAGGACCATTCCCTGTTTATTCATGCCGGCCCCGCGGTGATGCGAACCGGGCTGATCCCTCTAGCATCATTACCCGATACCTACGGAGCCCCCGTCGGAGTCTCTCCGCCGGCCGAGTCCCGCTGGGTGGTGTCCGGCGCGGTCGGGGAGCGGGCGGGATCGCCCTGCTGCTGGAAGGAAGAACGATGTCCGTGGCCACGCACGCACACATCCCCATCGCGACCGAGACGCTCGAGCCAGAGACCTCCGAGCGGCTGGCCCGCCCGTTTCAGCGGTTCGCCGGCCTCAGCATGTCGGGCGGCATCGTGCTGCTCGCCTGCACGATCCTCGCGCTCGCCTGGGCGAACATCCCCGCCCTGGGCGACTCGTACCACGACCTCTTCCACACCTACCTGAAGCTCACGTTCGGGGAGCAGATCTTCAAGCTGAGCCTGGTCCACTGGATCAACGACGCGCTGATGGCTGTGTTCTTCCTGCTCGTCGGCCTCGAGATCAAGCGCGAGCTGCTCGTGGGCGAGCTCTCGAGCGTCCGCCGAGCGGCGCTGCCCGCGATCGCCGCGGTCGGCGGCATGATCGTGCCCGCCGGGTTCTACGCCGTGGTCAACCTGGGCGAAGGCGGGGCCCCCAGCGGCTGGGGCGTGCCCATGGCGACCGACATCGCGTTCGCCCTGGGCATCCTCGCGCTCCTGGGCAACCGCGTGCCCAACAGCCTCCGCATCTTCCTGACCTCGCTCGCGATCGTCGACGACCTGGGTGCCCTGCTCGTCATCGCGATCTTCTACACCGACCAGATCGTCTGGAGCCAGCTTGGGATGGCTGGCGCGGTCCTCGCTCTGCTGATCTTCTTCAACGTCATCGGGATCCGCCGCGCGATCTGGTACGTCGTCCCGGGCGTCTTCCTGTGGGTCTTCATGTTCAACTCGAACGTGCACGCGACGATCGCGGGCGTCCTGCTCGCCGCGACGATCCCCGTGCACAACCGCGTCAACGCCGACCGATACCTCAAGTCCAGCCGCGCCGCGCTCGACGTCTTCGAGCGGTCGGGGGCGCAGGGCTCGAGCATCCAGACGAACTCCGCCCAGCGCGCGGCGATCTACGCGGTCAACAAGAACGGCCGCCTCGCGCTCCCGCTGCTCCACCGCATGGAGGACTACCTCCACTCCTGGACGGCATTCCTGATCATCCCGATCTTCGCGCTGGCGAACGCGGGCGTGCACATCGGGCACGGCGCGGCCGAGGCGCTCGGCGGGCAGCTCTCGCTGGGCATCATGGCCGGGCTCGTGCTGGGCAAGCCCGTGGGTGTGTTCCTGAGCTGCTTCATCGCCTGCAAGCTCGGGCTCGCCCAATTGCCCAAGGGCGTCACGTGGGCCCACCTGGCGGGCGTGGGCTGCCTCGCGGGCATCGGCTTCACCATGGCGCTGTTCATCGCCAACCTCGCGTTCAAGGAGAGCGTCGAGCAGCTCGAGGCCGCGAAGATGGGCATCCTCGCCGCGTCGACGGTCTCGGCGGTCGCCGGGCTCGGCATCCTGTTCTTCCTGTGCCCCAAGCGGCCCGAGCCCGAGCCCGAAGAGCTCGGGCCGAAGGTCTCTTCACACTAACGCCCGCGGCCGGCTGCTTCAGCAAGGGCGTTCCGGCACGGACCACAGCAGGAGCTCCTCGTGACCACCCAGGGCAGGCCACCCGACGGCCCGGACGAGAACGCCTTCCGCACGGTCTTTGAGGCTGTGGTCTACGGCGCTGTTATCTTGCGGCCACACCGCTCTGAAGAACGCCCGGACGCTCCTGTTGATGACCTGCTCATCGAGAGGGTCAACACCGCCGCGTGCGAGATCATCGGGCTTGACCGCGAGCAGTGGGAAGGGCAGCTCTTTGGAAACGCCTTTTCGGAGTCCCGGGCCTCCGGCGTGCTCACCGAGTACCTCCGGGTCTTCGAAACCGGCGAGCGTTTCCGCGGAGAGTTCTACTACGCCGATGCACGCGTCGCGGGCTGGTACGACGTTACCGCGACACGCATCGACGAAGGTGTCGTCATCACATTCCTCGACGTGTCCGAACGCGTGACGATCGAGAAGAGCGTCCGCGAGCAGAAGCAGACGCTCGAACTCTTCGTGAAACACACCCCGGCCGCGGTCGCGATGTTCGACACCGAGATGCGGTACATCGTCGCCTCAGACCGCTGGCGAACCGACTACGGTTTGCAAGACCGCGACATCCTCGGTCGCTCCCACTACGAGGTCTTCCCCGACATCCCGAAGCGGTGGCGGATTCACCACCAGCGGTGCCTGCTCGGCGAGGAACTCGCCTGCAAGGAGGACCCCTTCGACCGTGAAGACGGCTCGACCGTATGGATCGAGTGGGCGCTGCACCCTTGGCGCGACGCCGGGAGCAACGTCGCCGGGCTCGTGATGTTCACCCGCGTCATCACCGAGCAGAAGAACACGCAGCTTGAGCTCGCCCGCCAGCGGAACACGTTCGAGCTGTTCCTCAAGCACACGCCCGCCGCCGTTGCCGTCTTCGATCGCCGCCTCCGATACGTTACCTCGTCCGATCACTGGATCCGCACCTACGGCTTTGAAGACATCGACCTGCCCGGCAAGCACCACCGCGACCTGTTCCCCGACATCCCCGACCGCTGGCAGCGGCTCCAGCAGCGCTGCCTCGCGGGCGAGAGCTTCCAGGCCGACGCGGACCCCATCGAGTACCGAAAGGGCGAGACACGCTGGTACAAGTGGGCGATGCATCCCTGGCACGACAGCGACGGCTCGGTCGGCGGCATCGTCACCTTCACCGAAGACATCACCGAGAGACGCGCCGCCATCGCCGCCCTCCGCGACAGCGAGCACCGACTCTCGCTCGCGCTCGAGTGCGCGAACGTCGGGCTCTGGGACTGGGACATCGAGTCGGGCCGGACTATTTTCAGCCCCACCTGGTGGACCCAGCTCGGGTACGACCCGGCCGACCCCGGGTCGGTGAGCGGGATCGACGCATGGCAGCAGCGCGTCCACCCGGACGACCTCGACGCCGCGCAGACCGCCCTCGAAGCCCACTTCGCCGGTGAGACGAACACGTACACCGCCAACTTCCGGATGCGCCGCGCTGACGGCCGGTGGCAATGGACGCGCGCAGTCGGCAAGGTCGTCGATCGGCACCACGAAGGCACCCCCGCCCGGATCATCGGCATCAACATCAATACCGAAGCGGAGCACGACAGCACCGAGGCGCTCCACTGCTATACCGACGAACTCGCCACGGCGATGAAAACGCTCGAGACGCAGGCCGCCGAGCTTATCGAGAGCAACGAAGCACTCGACCTTGCCCGCCGCCGGGCCGATGATGCCAACACCGCCAAGAGCGAGTTCCTCGCGAACATGAGCCACGAAATCCGCACACCCATGAACGCCATCATCGGCTTCACCGAGCTGCTGCAGACCGAGGCAGTCCACGCACAACACCAGCAAGAGTACCTCGAGACGATCGCGCGAAACGGCGAACACCTGCTCGCGATCGTCAACGACATCCTCGACCTTTCCAAGGTCGAAGCGGGTCGCATGATCGTCGAGAGCATCGACTGCTCGCCCGAAGAGATCGTCGCCTGCGTGATCGGCCTCGTTCGACCGCGGGCCGAGGCCAAGGGTGTCGCCCTCGACCTCTGCTACGACGGCCCCGTCCCAGAAACCGTGCGGACCGACCCGACCCGGCTTCGGCAGATCCTGCTCAACCTCGTCGGCAACGCGGTGAAGTTCACCAGCGAAGGGTCCGTAACCGTCCGGGTTCGGCTCGATGATCAACGCGACGGTCAACCGGCACTCATCATCGACATCATCGACACCGGGATCGGCGTGCCTCCCGACCGTACCGGTGTGCTGTTCGCGCCGTTCTCGCAGACCGATACCTCACATACGCGCCGGTTCGGCGGGACCGGCCTCGGCCTTGCGATCTCCCGCCGCCTCGCCACCCTCCTCGACGGCACCGTCGAGCTCGAGCACTCTGAACCGGACGTTGGGAGCACCTTCCGCCTGACGCTGCCGGCTTCCCGCCCGGTGCGCACGCGGGTGGTCGCTGCATGCGCCGCCGATGAACGCGGCTCGGACACCGCCGCAAGCCGAAGCACAAGGAGCATCAAGCTGTTCGGCCGCGTGCTGCTCGCCGACGACGGGCCCGACAACCAGCGCCTCATCCATCATCACCTCACCGCCGCGGGCGCCGAGGTCGTGGTTGTCAGCAACGGGCAGGACGCGGTCAACGCGGTGGTCGATTCCGAATCGACCGACCGACCGTTCGACCTCGTGCTCATGGACGTGCAGATGCCGGTGCTCGACGGGCGGTCGGCCGTGCGTGAGCTCCGCGCCAAGGGTGTGTCGATCCCCATCCTCGCGCTGACCGCCCACGCGATGCCCGAGGAGCGGCAGCGGAGCCTCGACCACGGCTGCGACGAGCACCTCACCAAGCCGATCCGCCGCCGCACGCTGCTCGAAGCGTGCTCACGCTGGATGCGGGCACACGAGAAGGCAGCGGGCTGAGGCCCGCCCCGCTCCGCACGCCCGTACAGTCGGGCATGGCAGGCACGCGGCACCAGCGACTCCTCGACATCACACAGCTCCCCACCGCCGCCGGCCGCGAGCACCGCGTCGTCGAGGCGGTCGAGAGATTCGTCCATGACCACGCCGGCTGCGCGCTCGACCGCGACGACGCCGGCAACCTGACCCTGTCGATCCACGACGCCGACCGGTCGCGGCCGCCCGTGTACCTCACCGCCCACCTCGACCACCCGGCGTTCGTCGTCGAGCGCGTCATCGCCGACGAGGTCGTCGAGCTCGCGTTCCGGGGCGGCGTGATGGCCGACTACTTCCCGGGCGCCCGCGTCGCGATCCAGACCGGCGACCGACCCGTCCTCGGAACCGTCACCCACGAGACCGACGCGTCGAGCGAGTCGCCCTTCAAGCACTACGAGTGCGAGCTCGACGAGCCTCGGCAGCCCGAAGCCGGCGACGTCGCGATGTGGGCATTCCCGCCCGCCGAGGTCACGCGCACCCCGCCCGAGCCCGATGGCGCCGCGCTCGACCACATCGCCCCCGACGCGGGCGACCTGCTCGCGACCAACGCCTGCGACGATCTCTCGGCCGTCGCCGCGGCCCTCGACACGCTCAAACGCGTCCTCGCCGCAGACGAGCCGCGGCCGGACCTCCGCCTGCTGTTCACGCTCGCGGAGGAGGTCGGCTTCGTCGGCGCGATCGGCGCGTGCCGGCTCGGCACGATCCCTGACAGCGCCCGCGTGCTGGCGCTTGAAAACTCACGCGCCTTCCCCGACGCCCCCATCGGCGGCGGGCCCATCGTCCGCGTCGGCGATCGGCTGAGCATCTTCAACCCCGACCTGACCGCGCAGGTCGCCGCCGTCGCCGAGCAGGTCGCGGGCGGGCCCGCGACGCCCACGGCGAGCCAGAAGCGGTCCGACGCGCCCGCCTGGAAGTGGCAGCGCAAGCTCATGGCCGGCGGCGCGTGCGAAGCAACGGTCTTCACCGCGTTCGGGCTCGACGCCACCTGCGTCTGCCTCCCGCTGGGCAACTACCACAACATGGCCGACCTCGCCCGCGTGCAGGCCGGCACCAACGACAGCCCCCCCACCGTCGCCCGCGAGTACATCGCCCTCCGCGACTACGACGCGCTGGTCGACCTCCTCGCGGCCTGCGCGACCAGGCTCGGCTCCGACGACGCCCCCGCGCCCATCACCGAGCGGCTCGACAAGCTCTGGAACGAACGCCGGTTCGTGCTCGGCTGAGCCGAGCAGGGTCGCAGCGACCACACACCGGGCCCGACGCCCGCCACCAGCGACAGCGTCCCGAGCCAGCCCAGCAGATCCACCGCGGCCGCGACCGCGAGCACCAACGCGAACAGCGCCCAGCTCGCCCAGACGTGCCCGCCGCAGACCTCTCGCTCGGCGTTCATCACCGCGAGACTACACGATTCCCCGTCGCGATTCGTACACTCGGGTATGCCCGACGCCAAAGAGCTCAGCAACGACGACGTCCGCAAGGTTGCGCGGCTCTCGAAGCTGCTGCTCACCGACGCCGAGGTCGACTCGGAGCGCCCGCGGCTCGCCGCCGTGCTCGGCTACATGGAGCGGCTCGCCGCCCTCCCGCTCGACGGGCTCGAGCCCATGCCCCGCGTCGGCGAGCTCGAGAACGTGCTCCGAGACGACGAGCCCGGCGGCACCCTGAGCCCGGACGCCGTCTCAGACCTCGCCCCGGACCCCGTGACGCTCGACGACCCGTCGGGCGAGACAGGCCCCACGACCTTTATCCAGGTCCCCAAGGTGCTCGGCGACGGCGGCGGTGGGTAAGACACACACGACCCAGGCGATCGAACCACCACCGATCGAGCACGGACCAAGAACACCCTTACCAAGAGGGCAACGACCAATAAGCCACAAGCGACAGCTCGCGATCGCCTTTGTGATGGGCGGCATCATGACCGTCGGCATCGGCGGCGTGGTCACGCTGTTCGTGCAGCCGTTCTTCATCGGGCTGCTCGTCATGCTGTCCGCCTCGGGCGAGTTCATTCTCGCGACGCGGTTCTGGAAGCAGGGTACCCCGCCGACGGGCACGCGCGGCCCGGGCACTCGTGACCAATGATCGCCCGTGAGCACCCCGACCGACCCGTTCCTGCCGCCCAACGTCGAGCCCGCGCCGTCGGCCAAAGAGACCCGCGACCGGATCGCCCGCGGCGAGACGTCGTGCGAAGCGGTCATCGCAGCGTGCCTCGACGATCTCGAGAAGCGCAACCCCGGGTACCACGCACTGCTCGAGATCCACGCCGAGGAAGCGATGGAGCGGGCCCGCCACCTCGACAAAAAGCTCGACGCACAGCTCGACGCATCGCTTCAAACATCGCGTGAAACACCGGGCAGCGCCCGAGCCCTCCCCCTGCTCGGCGTGCCCGTCGCCCTCAAGGACAACATCTGCCTCGACCGCGGCCTGACCACCTGCGCCAGCCGCATGCTCGAGCACTACGCGTCGCCGTACACCGCGACCGCCGCCGCCCGGCTCGAGGCCGCCGGCGCCGTCGTCGTCGGCAAGGCCAACCTCGACGAGTTCGCGATGGGCTCCTCCTGCGAGTTCTCCGCGTTCGGCTGCTCCGACAACCCCTGGCACCCCTCGCTCGTGCCCGGCGGCTCGTCGGGCGGGTCCGCGTCGGCCGTCTCGGCGGGGCTCGTCCCCATCGCGCTCGGCTCCGACACCGGCGGCTCCATCCGCCAGCCCGCCTCGCACTGCGGCGTCGTCGGCTTCAAGCCCACCTACGGCCGGGTCTCGCGCTACGGGCTCGTCGCCTTCGGCTCGTCGCTCGACCAGATCGGCCCGATGACCCGCACCGTCGAAGACATGGCCCTCTGCTTCCAGGCGATCGCCGGGCACGACCCGTTCGACGCCACCACGCGCCCCGAGCCCGCCCCCGATTGCCTGACCGATCTGAGCACGCCGGTCGAGCGCCTCCGCCTCGGCGTGCCGACCGAAGCCCGCGACGGCGGGCTCCACCCCGACGTCGCCCGCGTGCTCGAGTCAACGATCCGACGCGCCCAGGACGCCGGCGTCGAGATCATCGACGTGCACCTCGAGCACGCCGACGCGGCGATCGCCGCGTATTACGTCGTCGCCTCCGCCGAAGCCTCGTCGAACCTCTCGCGGTTCGACGGCGTCCGCTATGGCTCGCGCGCCGGCTCGCTCGATGACACCGCGACGCTCGAAGACCTCTACGTTGCGACCCGCTCCGAGCTGTTCGGCCCGGAGGTCAAGCGTCGCATCCTGCTGGGCACCCACGTGCTCTCCAGCGGCTACTACGACGCGTACTACAACACCGCCCTCAGGGCTCGCCGCTTCATCAAGCAGACCTACGACCACGCCTTTCGGGCGTGCGACGCGATCCTGATGCCCGCAACGCAGGCCCCCGCGTTCGAGCGCGGCTCCAAGACCGACGACCCCCTCGCGATGTACCTGGAGGACCTCTTCACGGTCGGCGTCAACCTCGCCGGGCTCCCGGCGATCACCCTGCCCGCCGGGCTCACCGAAGAACCGCCGACCCGGCCCGTGGGCATCCAGCTCATCGCGCCGAGCTTCCAAGACGCCGCGCTGCTCCGCGTCGCGAAGCAGATCGAGTCGCTGCTCACCGCGTGACCGACCCTCGCGATACACCGCCAGAAGCAACAGGCAAACTCAGCCGATAATCCAGAACATCGTGATAAGCAGCGCCGCGATCACGCCGTTGTGGAGCATGTGTCCCGCGATCGCGCCGACGATCGACCCACGCCACTCGCGGACCATCGCGAAGATCAAGCCGAGCGTCATCACCGGGATGAGCATCAGCGGCGGGTAGCCGTGCATCAGCGCGAACGCAGCGGCGCTCACGCCCGCGGCGATCGGGAACACAAGCCTCGAGCGCAGGTGGCGGTAGAGACAGCCCCGAAAAACGGTCTCCTCGGCCAAGGGCGCCCATACCACGATGAGACTCACGAGCAGGAAGAGCCCGAGCCCGTTCACCCCGCCGAACAGGTCAACGACCGGGTTCTCCGGGGGCTCCGGCGAGCCGCCGGACATCAGGGTTTGAAGCAGCACAGTAAGAACAGCGCACACGACCGTGACGCAGAACCAGATCGGGAACGCGGCGAGATACCCGACGATCCCGGCCCCAACCTCACGCACAATCCCGCGCGGCGCGACGAGCCCGACTTGGGCGCGCCACACGCCCAGCGGCACCCCCCGCACGACCGGCCAGGCCGCGAGGGGGAGCAGCAGCCACTGCGCACCGAGGCCGGCGGTCGTCTTCCATTCGCCGCTCAGCGGCGTGAAGGCGAGCACCGCCGGCAACACCTGAATCGCGATGAAGCCCCAGACAAAGAGCGCGGCCGCCTCGATATACACGCTCCCGCCCGGCGACGGCGGGACGAAACGGGGACGAAGTCTCGGCGAGCGAGAAAGAGCCTGAACGAGCCCAACGATCAGCAGCACGACGCCGGAGAGAAGGGCCGTCAAGAGCAGCAGCGCGAAGCCAGCAAAGAGCAGCACGAGCGCGAGGCCGCCCACCACGAACCCCCGCCGGTCCGGGTCGCTGTCGTCGCGCCCGGCCGTCGCCGCGAGGTCGGCGAACCAGCCGTGCCGCTCGGCGAAGCCCTCGGGCATCGGTCCCGCTTCGCCCACGTCCGATGAATACGTCGAACGGACCCAGGCGGCATCAGCGGCGAGCGCTGCGTCTTCCGTCGAAGACTCGACCGAGGCGAGCATCGCGTTAGCCGACGCGCTATCGCCAAGCTCAAACGCCAGAACGGATCCTCGCACGCGGTCGGCGTCGCTATCGATCAAGGGACGGACCTGGCTCATCAACTGGCGGGCCGACGACGGGGGCAAATCGCCAAGCCCGGCGAGCTTCAGGTTGAGCTTCGACACCATCACAAACATCGAGTCGGGGGGCCGGATTTTGCCGGACGCTTCGGCTGATGCGGCGACATCGGCGTCCGCCGCCACAGACCCCGCCTCGCCGTCATCGATCAGCCCCAGCACCTGAACCTGCTGAAGCACCATCACCGCCAGGACACCCACGATGAGCGCGATTAGGCTGGCGCGCCCTATCAACCGTGACCCGGCGTCCGGGTCTATCCGACGAACAACGCCCTCAGCGGCGGAGTGGTCTTCGAATCGATCGCCATTGGTCGCCGCTGGATCCTCAAAGAGTGGCCGCTCCGAGGGAACGGATACCGGACTCATATCCTTGCTTTGTTCGGTTTCCTCGTGTTCCAAACGTTCATCCACGGCGTTGCTCCGGGGTACCGGCGGAAGCAAGAACAGTCCATTGGCGGGACAGCAATAGCCCTCCAACAGACCACCTGCATTGACGATCCATCGGGTGGACCCTATCCTCTTCTCCTTCGGTAGGTCCGCACGCGTGCCCACAGCACGCGTGCGTTACCCGCCGAGACCGCACAAAGCTGTCGATACGGTCTGTTCGTGTCGGCCCGCCCCGCCCGGTAGGCGGCGAGTTGCACGCACTTGCGTGTTGTTTGGCACCGTTCCGAACCACACGCCGATCGGAGTCGCGACATGGCCGACACCCACCTCCGCCGCCAGACCTCCATGGCCAAAGCCGGCGACGTCCCCAAGCACTGGCACGTCATCGACGCGACCGACATACCGCTCGGCCGCCTCGCGTCGGAAGTCGCCATCGTGCTCATGGGCAAGCACCGCCCCGAGTACACGCCCCATATCGATACCGGCGACTACGTTGTGGTGACCAACGCCCAAAAAATCGGGCTCACGGGCAACAAGGCGACCCAGAAGTTTCGCACCAGGTACACGGGCTACCCAGGCGGGCTCAAGGCCAAGACCTTCGGCAACCTCCGCGAGCACCGCCCCGAGCAGCTCGTTGAGGGCGCCGTCAAGCGGATGCTCCCCAAGAACCGCCTTGGGAGGGTCATGATTAAAAAGCTCAAGGTCTACCCCGGCACTGAGCACCCCCACGAATCCAGCCAGCCCACCAACCTGACCGTCCGCAAGCTTCCGAACGCCTGACTCGCTGCCCTGACATAAACAGACCAAGGACACTGACGAATGACCGAGATGACCGACACGACCAGCGGCGATACCGGCGGCAGCCTCGCGGCCCTCAAAGAAGCCCTCCGCGAGGAGAACACCGCCGCCGAAGCGACGGAGTCCACCCGCGTGCTGCGTGAGCCCCGCCCGGCCGACAAGCACGGCTGGTGGTGGGCCGTCGGCCGCCGAAAGACCGCGGTCGCCCGCTGCCGCCTCCGCCCCGCCGCCGACGGCGAGGGCTCCGGCAAGCTCCTCATCCAGAAGACCCGCAAGCTCTTCAAGACCCCTGAGGAGTACTTCAGCGAGGTCCAGGACATCCGCGACGCCTACGCCCCCACCAAGGCGACCGACACCGAGGGCAAGCTCGACCTGTTCATCCGTGTCACCGGCGGTGGCCACACCGCCCAAGCCCAGGCCATCCGCCTCGCCGTCGCACGGGCCCTCCGCGACTACGACCCTTCCCTCGAGGGCGTCCTCCGCGACTACGGCTACCTCACCGTCGATTCCCGTCAGGTCGAGCGCAAGAAGTACGGCCTTCGCGGCGCCCGCCGGAGCTTCCAGTTCTCCAAGCGGTAAACGGCTTCGAACGGCAATGCTTTCGGGGATACGTTTTGCCTATTCCTGCGTATCTGAATCTGAGATGGCTCTCGATCTATTGGTGCCGCCATGAACCAGGCGGCGGTCCACCATCAGCGATACCTGGCACCGGCTCGCTCCGGGCCGAATACCTTTCGCATCATGGGTGGGCCTTTCCGGTCCGAGTCCGGTTTATTTTCGTGCTTCCGCTACGCTTCGATTGTGGCCTTTGACCGATTGATACCTCGTGGTTTCCAGACCGCCGGCGCGCTCTCGACGCCCGGGCTCCGGCATCTGATCGACCTGATCGGTGCTGTCACAGGTCACATTCGAAGAGCCCCAAGGGCAAGCCTCGCGGCGGGGCTTGCCTCTGTGTTCCTCTGTACATCGATCGCCTTTGTTTGGTCAGCGCAGCTCGCTTCGACACCCCCCGGATGGTGGTCGGCCGCGCCGATCGAAAACGCGGCGACAATCGCACTTGACATTGAGAATACGGTCATCGGGCTGACCTACAAACCAGCCGACGCCGACTGGCCGCTGGATCTTGACGACCACGCCGTCAACGCGTGGATCAGCAAGAGGCTGCCCGTTTGGCTGAGCCATGAAGCCAACACAACCATCTTTCGCTGGCCCGATGAAATCGGTACGGTTCGCGTCGCGTTCCGCGATGGCGAGCTGCTCGTGGGCATCCGCCTGACGACCGGCGACACTCCGCCCACGATCTACGCCGCGACCCTCCGCCCGACCCTCTCTGAATCGGGCGCCCTCTGGATCCCAGCGAGGTCGATCCAGATCGGAAGCCTCAAGCTCCCGGCCGGCCCGGTCCTGACCAGCGCGCCAACCAAGGCACTGCCCAAAGGCTTGCGAAACCGTCCCGAGATCACAGCGCTGTTCGACGCGCTCGCGGGCCGTCGTCCGATCGTGGAGCGGGCCGACATCCGCCTTGGCGACGGTCGACGCGTCCGCGTCGAACAGCTCGCGATCACCGAAGGCTCGGCGAGACTCGTGTGCCGCACCTCTACCGACCACGGTCCGAGGGAACCAGACCGGCTGTCATCTCCACGCTGATCCCGTTCATCGTGACGAGGCTTGCCCACGCAGCGTGTCGACGGCCGTGCTCGCTGAAAATGGTGCCCGAACACCGCAAGGCCGTTCTCAGAACACACGACCCTGACAATCAACGTGCCATCGGGCGACCTAACGGCATGCCCCGAGTTCCAAAGAAACAGCCCCAGCTCTACAGGTGGCCGGCCTTCAAAAGGAGCAGCAACGTTGAACCCGCCCAATAGGTCGGGCGTTCGGGGTCAGGCCTCGTCGGCCGGGGCGATTTGCCACTCTTCCAGGTCGACCGGCGCCTGACGCCCGAAGATCGTCACGAGCACCCGGACCATGCCCTTCTCGGGGAATATCTCGTCGACCGTGCCGTCGTAGTTCTCGAACGGGCCTTCCTTGATTGACACGTTGTCGCCCTTGGAAAACCTCAGCGTCGTCAGCGGCTCGTCGTCCGGCTTCTTCGAGTCGACCAGCATCTTCTCGATCTCGTGCTTCGCCAGCGGCGTCGGCCGGCCGGCGGTGCCGATGAAGTCGCCGACGCCTGTTGTCTCCTTGATCAGGAAGAAGACGTCCTGCGGGATGCGGCCGTCCTCGAGCGCCATCTCTACGAACACGTAGCCCGGGTAGAGCTTCGTCTCCTGGATGCGCTGCTTGCCGGCCTTGATCGTGCGGGTCTTCTCGGTCGGCACCAGGATCCGGCCGACCAGGTGCGTCATTCCCTCGATCTGGATCTTCCGGAGGAGCGTGTTTTGCACGCTCGACTCCTTGTTCGACGCGACACGGAGCACGAACCAGTCCATGCCCTCGCGGGTGACCGGCTCCTCATCGTCGATGAAGCCTTCCTTCTTGCCGTCGAAGACCTGCGCGGGCTCACCGTCGCTGGGCGCCGACCGGTCACCTGCCACGACCTCGGCCGTCCCTTCGGCCGCATCGTCGGTCTGAGTTTCAGCCTCAGTCTGCGACTCGGGGTCGGTCTTGGTTTCCGGCCCGGCTGTGGGCTCGGCTTCCGTCGCGGGCGCGTCAACGTCCACAGCGTCGGTCGCGGGCGTCGTGTTCTGCTCGTCGATCATGGTGCTCCGATCCGGGCCCGCGGCCCAAGCCGACTCGTCTACCCGTGCAGGCCGAAGATGCCGAAGAACTGGTTGAACGCGATGTCCACGCCGTACAGGAGGGCGGCGATCAAGAACGCCGCGAAGATCACAACCCCGGTCGACCCGAGCACCTCGCGCCGCGTCGACCAGTTGACCTTCTTCATCTCGCCGTCGGTCGCGATCAAAAACTCGGCCGACGGCTTCGAGCTGCCAACAAAGTACAGGATCCCGAACGCACCGAAAAGGATCACAACCGACGCGGTTCCGGCGTTGATGTAGAGCCGCGGGATGTCCTCGATGCCGATCGCCGACACGGCCCGGGCGCTCGCTGCATCGCCGCCAAGGGTCGGTGCAGGCCCCGAAGCGCCCGAGGCGTCATCGAGCCCTTCGACAAGGCCACCGACCAGCCCATCGCCAAGATCCGCACCAAGACCGGCGCCAAGACCGGCGCCAGCCCCACCAAGATCATCCGAAGCAACAATGTATTCCGTCTCGGCGACGGTGAACCGCAGCTTTGAATCCGGCTTGTTCGCATCCTTTGCGAGCATGCTGATCGAGCCCACGATCAGCTCGCCCGACCCACCACTCCCAGCCGACGCCGACACCACCGAGGCCGACCCGATCACGCGCCGGCTCGTGGGGTCTTCCGCGTCGAAAGCCTCGAAGACCACCGAGTCACCCGCGTCAAACGAACCCGACGCGTTCTCGTACGTGACTTCCCAGGTCGACTTCGGAAGGCCGACCGTATCGACCTGGCCCCAGAGCCACATCGCCGTCGCGAGCACGATGGTTCCCGCAGCCACGGCGGTCAGCACGCGGACCCAGTACCCCTGACCCGGCTTGTAGACGCCCAGCGCCATGCGATGCCTCCAGCCCCTTCGGATCGGCCCCTTCGATCGGCCTCTTCGCTCAGCTGCCCCGCCCCCTTCTCTCGGAAAAGTGCAGCTCAGCCCCCTCACTTTCTCCCGCGTTGACCTGATCCAATCGCCAACAGCACACAACCTTCAAACACGCCAGGAGAGACTCGAACTCCCGACCGGTGGATTTGGAATCCACTGCTCTACCAACTGAGCTACTGGCGTTCCATCCCGGACTCTGACGGCGGCCGGCTGTCGAACACCGGTGACCGATCTACTTTCGTTTGATCTTGTGCAGCGTGTGCTTCCGCAAGCGCGGCGAGTACTTCTGCATCCCGTCCTTCAGCGACTCCGGGATCCCACCCTTGGTATTCACTGAGGTGCGGTAGTTCAGGTCGCCGCACTCCGAACACTGGAGCCAGACGTATTCGCGGCCCGCGCCCTTCTTCTTTGCCATTGCCAAGCTCCGTTCCCGGCGTCCACCCGAACGCTCGTTCGCAAACCGGCCCGCCCGCTTCCGCCGGCGGGCCGCGTGCTATCGCTTACTCAATCACCGACGTCACGGTGCCCGAACCGATCGTCCGGCCGCCCTCGCGTACGGCGAACCGGAGGCCCGGCTCGATCGCCACGGGCTTCTCGCCCAGGTCGACCTCGATCTCGACGTTGTCGCCCGGCATGCACATCTCGGCGCCGCCGAGCAGCTGCACGCCGCCGGTCACGTCGGTCGTCCGCATGTAGAATTGCGGGCGGTAGTTGGAGAAGAACGGCGTGTGACGGCCGCCCTCTTCCTTCGACAGGACGTAGACCTGCCCCTTGAACTTGGTGTGGGGCGTGATCGAGCCGGGCTTGACGATCACCTGGCCGCGCTCGACCTGGTCCTTTTCAACGCCGCGGAGCAGCACGCCGACGTTGTCGCCAGCGCGGCCCTCGTCGAGCGTCTTCTGGAACATCTCGACACCGGTCACGGTCGTCTTGAGGTTCTCTTTGGCCAGACCGACGATTTCGCACTCGTCGCCGACCTTCATCACGCCACGCTCGATGCGGCCCGTCGCGACCGTGCCACGACCTTTAATCGAGAACACGTCCTCGACCGCGAGCAGGAACGGCTTGTCGTCCTCGCGCTCGGGCTCTGGGATGTAGCTGTCGAGCACGCCGAACAGCTCGTCGAGCGGCGCACAGATAGCGTCGTCGCCCGGGTTCTCAAGAGCGGCCTTCGACTGCCCCTTGATCACCGGCGTGTCGTCGCCCGGGAAGTCGTACTTGTCGAGAAGCTCGCGGATCTCCATCTCGACGAGCTCGATCAGCTCCTCGTCGTCGACGAGGTCAACCTTGTTCATGAAGACCACGATGTAGGGCACGCCCACCTGGCGGGCGAGCAGCACGTGCTCACGCGTCTGGGGCATCGGGCCCGAATCGGCCGCGACCACCAGGATCGCGCCGTCCATCTGGGCGGCGCCGGTGATCATGTTCTTGACGAAGTCCGCGTGGCCCGGGCAGTCCACGTGGGCGTAGTGACGCGTATCGGTCTCGTACTCGACGTGCGACGAGTGGATCGTCACCGTTTTGTTCGAGTCGCGGACCGTGCCGCCCTTGGTAATCTCCGCGTAGCTCTTCGCCTCGCTCAGGCCCTTCGCCGCCGAGCGGGCGACGAGCGCCGCGGTCAGCGTCGATTTGCCGTGGTCAATGTGACCGATAGTCCCGACGTTTACGTGGGGCTTGGTCCGCTCGAACACACCCTTGGCCATTTCCAGATTCCTCCGGGCGACCGGGTGGGACCGAGCTTCGCTCGAGACCCGACTCCGCTCCTCGCCTCAGTGATGATGCGCCCGACGACACTCGCCGGGCTCCGTGAAAGCTCTGTACCCGGCCCACCACCGGGCCGGCCCGACCTCCCGAGTCGAGACTGAATCTATAGGTCAGCCGTTGAGACTGTGATGCATTCTTGGGGCATCAACTCCAACGACAACCAAAGCCGCTGATGGGACTTGAACCCATGACCTCACCCTTACCAAGGGTGTGCTCTACCACTGAGCTACAGCGGCTGAAGCAACGCCGAGCGCCGAGCGGGCTTGACCACGCTGACACGAAAACACTGCATCGAACATCAGCCACGCGAACCGACAGCCTTGAACCCGCCGGGCCTCGATGGTAGACAGCCTCTCGGCACAGTCAATGCGAGCAAGATCGCCCGACGACCATCGACTGTTCCTCATGCCGCGGCGTCACCGACATCCAATAGATCGCCGGTCGTATGTTGATGATCGTAATTTGTTTGGAATATGCAAGGGATTGTTATCCCTACCAAAGCGCCACCCCACCGCTGCCCGTGGCCGAGTTCAAGCGTTCCCCCCATACGATCGAGCATCTGTTGCACAATACGAAGGCCGAGTCCATTGAACTCTTGTTGAGATGTATCAAAGCCCGATCCCGAGTCTTCGATCTCAACGAGGACAACATGGGTGTTCCACGTGGAACTTGATTCACTCGGTTGCACCCGTGATGTGAGACGCAAAAAACGGGCATCGCTAGGCTGGCATGCCAGCGCTTTGATGCTGTTCCGCAACACATTCAGCAGGGCGTGTCGCACCGGCGAGCCGGGCACGATTGCGAGGTCGTTGCTGTGATCAACACTGAGACGTGTCATCTCGGAGGTGTCTACCGAGATGAGATCTACAAGATCAGATACGATCGTTTGCAGGCTTTCCAGACGGAATCGATCCACCGTATTGGTTCGTTGTTCTCCAGCCTCTGCGCCCGCGGCCCAGGTCGCCATGTTTGACGCGTCGGACGCCGAACGCACCGCCAGTTCGATGACCCGTTGAGCCAACGCATGATCATCTGGACGTTGAAGGGCCCGCTGCCCCAGAGATGCGAGAGGTGTCACAAGATTCCGAATCTCATGTACCAACAAAGCTGTAACATCGGGATTCTGAGAGTAGAACCGTGGACGCTCATCAACGCTGCAGTGCTCAATCGACATGGGAGTGATATCGCCGTAAAACACCGACCTCTACGGATTCACTCGGAGCATCATCCCTGATTCAAGTATAGACCATTCCGGATGATCCGTACCCTCTACCGGGATTGACACCATTCTGATCTCCAGTAGCCGAAGTGGCCAAATAACCGTTCCAACAAGGCACGGGATCCGGGACTGGAATAGCAAGCCTAGATTTGATGAGGTTGTTGACGATTTTCGAGCTGGCAGCCCGGGTTCCACGTGGAACACCACAATGGTCTTTCGCTGAACGATCTCATCGGATACATGGCGTTCTGCACCGGATCCGTCGCCGTTCTTAGACAGCCAAACGGCCTATCTCTAAAAGAACGGCGCGAGATCACAGCTCGGCGTGCCATACGCTCTAGAAACCGATAAACCTGACTCAAGACCAAAGCAATCAAACGGCCGTCGAATACAACCCTGCGCGGAATGAATCGAGGTAATACCCAATTCATAGCGTCTATTAGCCAGGAGCATGCTTGATGTCGATAACAAAACGAACACGCAGACTCGGCCGAGGTCTCAGCAGCCTTGTCGGCGATGCACTCGATACTCCCGCTTCAACAACGACTGAAATTCCCGCTGTTCGGCAAGATAAAAAGCAAACAGAACAAAAAAGTCCTACAACACCAGACAAGATGTTGTCAATCAATGTTGCCCAGGTTTACACAAACAAATACCAACCAAGATCAGATTTTGAGCAAACCTCTCTTGACGAACTTGCTGCCTCGATTGCTGAACACGGTGTATTGCAGCCGATCGTCGTCCGCCCCGCGGGCTCCGGCCGATTCGAACTTATCGCCGGCGAGCGCCGTTGGCGGGCCTCCAAGGCGGCCGGCCTCGTCGAAATCCCCGCGATCGTTCGCGAGACCAGCGACACCGAAGCCGCCCAGCTCGCACTCATTGAAAACATTCACCGCGATGATCTCAACCCGGTCGAACGGGCCCTGGCATTTGCGCGCCTCCGGGACGACTTCGGTCTGACTCACGCACAGATTGCCAAGCGCGTCGGCATTGACCGATCGAGCGTCAGCAACCTTCTTCGGATATTGGATCTTGAGCCCGAAGCACTCGAGCACGTGGCGTCCGGCTCGCTGTCGCTTGGGCACGCCAAAGCCCTGCTCGCGTGTACGGCAGGCAAGACCCGCATCGCCCTTGCAAGGCGGGCGGCTGATGAAGCATGGTCCGTCCGAACCTTAGAAAAGGAGGTGGCTGGGGCACCAAAGCAACCAAAAGAACCATCCAAAGCACAAACAAGTGGTGTAGGGGGTGGCTCCGCTCAGGCCGCGAATCTTCGACGCATCGAGGCTTCGATCGGTGAGAAGCTCGGCACACGCGCCAGGGTGCGCACCGCTGCGAGCGGCCGGAAGGGAACGATCACGCTGCAGTTCTACGATCTCGACCACTTCGACGGGCTTATGCGACTGCTCGGCATACATCCGCCTGACTAATTTTATGTACTGATCTTCTATCGGAAGTAGTCGGACCTGATTTTCGGTTCTATCCTTACCGTCTCTGCGGGATCGTGTTGCTAAATACGCACTTTCCAACTCCGCGGCACACGCCGCTGCGAACCATCTGCAAATACAACCTCAGGGATTTGGAGACCCGTCATGGCAAAGAAGAAAAAAACGTCCAAGAAGAAGGCGGCCGCGACGTCATCGAAGTCTTCTCTCAGCACGCTATCGACGCAGCAGCTCCACGCTGAGCTCACAAAGCGGCAGCGTGCGCTGGGAACGCTCGAGCGGAAGCGTGAGCGGCTGCAGCAGCAGCTGGCCGAAGTCGATGGGGAGATTCAGGCGCTCGGCGGAGCCGGCGGCCAGTCGACTCGGCGGCGCCCACACAACGAAATGAGCCTTGTTGAAGCGCTCCGCGACGTTCTCAAGGGGCGTGAGATGGGCGTGACCGAAACCGCCGAGGCGGTGCTCAAAGAAACATCGTACCAGACTGCGGCCGCCAACTTCCGCACCATCGTGAACCAGACGCTCCTCAAGAGCGACAGCTTCAAAAAGGTATCGCGGGGTATCTACACCGCCGCGTAAGCGGGGGCCTCGTTATCCCCCGACCGCTGACCGATCCAACAGCCCCGCTCAAGGCGGGGCTTTTTTTTGAAAACATTCTCGTGCCGGTTCCGTAGCAAACACCTGCGACATGGAGAGCGATCCGCCGTATCGCTCGGCGAACCGCGGGGGCGTGTTCGGGTCGAGCACCAACAGCGTCGACGCCTATCGCGACCCGATCGCCCAATACCCGTGGGCCGCGGGTCGGTCTTACCAGAAAACCGCTCAAACGAGTTGACATGGGCGGTGATGCTGTCAGCGCCTGCTGCTTTTCAAGACTCTGTCCACGATCGAGTCCGCGGCGGGTGTCGCTGCCGACGGAGAACTGCTCCGTCGTCGCATAGTGTGCGCGCTGCCGTGCCCTGCTCCCTCCCACCTGGTCCACGTTGAGTGTTCGCCTCGGGTTGACCACGGCGGGCATCGATCATGGGCTGGGAGCTTGACTCGGCTAAGGAGATCGTGAACAAGCTTCGGAGGGTCACGCCCGAGCGATCGAAGGGCGGCCGGTCGCCTCGGTGTGCTGGCTGCTGGGTGTGACCGAGCAGGCGTACTGCCGATGGCGGACGGCCTGACTTTGGAATGACGCGGGCTGAGGACCGATCGGGCAAAAAGCTCAAGGAGCTCAAGAAAGGGAGCGGGCGGCCGAAGCGCCTACTGGCAGACACGGCGTTCGACAAGGCGATGCTGCGTGCGATCACCAAGGGAAACTCCTGGCCCCACAACGAATCCGGGACGCGGTGGATGCCAGCCTCAATCGGTTCGGCGATACGCGTGATCGCGGACAACAAAGGTCATGTCGTCGGGCGGAGCGATCATGCACCACGGGAGATTGGACTTGCCCTTTTAGAGGAGTTGATATGCTGCTCGAAATAGCGCCTGGTAGTGCTGTTGATGACCGGCAGTCCTGTGGGGATTTTCAGGAAGTTTTTGGTCCCGCATGTCGTCGTTGCCGTCGGCCAGCGAAGCGAAAGGGCGCAAACCACGAACAAAATAGTAACATTAATGCCAGTGATCATGATCCTTGCAGCGGGCCTCACGCTCGCGCAGGCACCCGCGCCGTCGACCAATACCACCCAGCTTGAAGAATTAGAACAGCTCGATTATCCGCTGGCAATTACGGAGTTTTGGCAGGGTAGCTACCAAGAAAACGGGTACCAGATTCCGGGCTGGATCGAAATTAGCAATGCCACCACTAAAATTCCTATTGGCAACCTTGATAGCCTTACGCTGACAAACATCTCGTTTACAAGTAACTATAAGGATTTCAGTGGTCCTCCCGAAGAAATTCCCGATCTTGTGTTTGGCGAAAACCCGTCAACCCCAAGACCATCAATCATCATATTGCTCATTCACCCCGATTAGGCTATCGACAACGTTAAAACTGCCGCTCTTGATCAGCCCGCCGAGTCAGGGCTGACAAAGAAGAAGAGAGTCGTCGACCAATTTAATGCGATCTGGGGAACAAACGATAATAATCAGCCCGGAAGCAACGTTCAAATAATTCCGCTACTTACGTCTGCGCACACCCTCGATGTCCCAAGCAAATCGCCGGCCATACTCCAACCAGTAAGCTCGGGCCTCACGACGCCGTCCGGAGACCCCATTGAGCAATATATACCGCTCTTCGGTGCTGAATATGGCAATGCATACAATGTTAAAAAATCTTTTGTAATTGCAGAATCAGAGGAGGAAGAATTTGAAAATACCATGATTTTTCTGGATGATAAGATTGATCCCGATGGTGTCTTTGTAACTTGGAATAACGCTCAGTCAGTAAACGGGGGGGGGGGGGG
>JBCBZP010000028.1:0-33023 GCA_039815285.1 Planctomycetota bacterium | reverse complement strand
GTGGGGGGGGGGGGGGCTGGGGGGGGGGGGGGGGGGGTGGGGGTGCGTTCGGAGCTGCCGGCGAAGCGAGCGGGGGTCTGTTCGGGCGGTGGGCTGATGTTTGCCCCGGTATGGGGATGGTGATGGGTTTATGGGTCCGTTCTCGGCTTGGTCGTTGGTTTGTCGCCGCGGTCGGAGCTCCTGCCCGGCGCGGTGTCGGCGATCGTCTTGAGATCGGGGCGAGAGGCGTGGACCGCCGCGGCCGGCCTTCGTCTATTGTTGGCACCGGCGGGGTCCGGGCTCGGGCGCAGTTCTTCGGAGCGTTGGCCGCGGCGAGGGCCCTTGGTCGGCAGTGTCGACGGTGGACGTAGACGGGGTTGATGGACGCTCATGGCACGCAGCCGCAAGAAGCTCGGTGAGATCCTCGTCAAGGGCGGGGCGCTCGATCAGGAGAAGCTCGACCAGGGCCTGAGCCTGGCCCGCGGGCAGGGCAAGCGGCTCGGCGAGACGCTCGTCGAGTCGGGCATGCTCAAAGAGACAACTCTCGCCAAGGCGCTCGCGGCGCAGTTCGGCGTGAAATATGTTGACCTGAAGGACGCCGAGGTCCGGGGATCGGTCCAGATGGAACTCGTTCCCGAGGACCTGGTCAAGAAGCACATGGTGCTGCCGCGTGAGAAGACCAACGGGCGGCTGCGGCTGATCGTGCACGACCCGATGAACCTCGAGCTGATGGACATGCTCCGGTTCCGGCTCAATGTCGAGGTCGACACGGAGCTCGCGCCGCGCGGCCAGATCAAGGAATACATCGAGCAGCACTTCGACGCTGTGAAGCCCACATCGAGCCTTGTTGCAGAGCCCGAGGCCGACGGCCAGGGCTCTAAGAAGGGCGGGGGCACGCTGCTCACCGAGTCGATCGATAAGTCGGTCGACGTGTCGGTCGACAAGTCGATGGACAAGTCGATCGACGTTGCGGGCGACGACGCGCCGATCGTCAAGCTTTGGAACCGGATTTTGGTCGAAGCGACCGACCAGCGGGCATCGGACATCCACCTGGAGCCGATGGCCGACCGGGTGCGGCTTCGGTACCGGGTCGACGGCGTGTGCGTGGAGCGCGACAACCTGCCCAAGCGCATGCAGAACGCGCTGCTGTCTCGCGTGAAGCTGATGGCGGGGATGAACATCGCCGAGAAGCGCGTGCCGCAGGACGGGCGCATCAAGCTGCCGGTCGGCGACGCGCAGGTCGACTTCCGCGTCTCGGCGTGCCCGGCGTACCACGGCGAGAGCGTCGTTCTCCGTATCCTGCGGCCCGAGTCGGTCCGGATCGGCCTGAGAAACATCGGGTTCGAGGAGGACAACCTCAAGGTCTTCAACAAGATCATCACGCGGCCCAACGGCATCTTCCTGGTCACCGGGCCCACGGGCTCGGGCAAGACCACGACGCTGTACTCGGCGCTCGACGTGCTGAACCGGCCCGACAAGAAGATTATCACGGCCGAGGACCCGGTTGAGTACAACTTCGACGGCATCAACCAGTGCCAGGTGCGCGAGCGGATCGGGTTCACGTTCAGCTCGATCCTGCGGTCGATGCTGCGTCAGGCGCCCAACATCATCCTGGTCGGCGAGATCCGCGACAAAGAGGTCGGCGAGATCGCGATCCAGGCGGCGCTGACGGGCCACCTGGTGTTCTCGACGCTGCACACGAACGACGCGCCCAGCGCGATCACGCGCCTGATCGACATGGGGATCAAGCCGTTCCTGGTGGCGTCGTCGATCCAGGCGGTGATGGCGCAGCGGCTGATCCGGACGCTCTGCAAGGAGTGCAAGGGCCCGGCCGAGCCCGAGGAGTTCGACCCGAAGTACATGAGCCTGGTGGACATCACGCCCGAGGAGGGCCGCGGGCGCATGATGAAGCCCGTCGGCTGCGCCGCGTGCGGGGGCACGGGGTACAAGGGGCGGAAGGCGATCTTTGAGCTGATGGTGATGAACGGCGACATCCGCGACGCGGCGTTCAACCTCGAGCCGGTCGCCGTGCTCCGCAAGAAGGCGATCGCCAACGGCATGCGGTCGCTCGTGGAGGACGGCAAGCTCAAGGTCCTCCAGGGCGTGACCACGCCCGAGGAGATCGCGCGGGTGAGCCAGGTCGAGGAGACGACCGGTCAGGTCGACTGACCTGGACTGACCGGCCGCGCGCTGGCGCGGCGACTGAAAGGGACGAGCCATGTCGACGATGCAGATCGACCGACTCCTCGACACGATGATCAAGCTCGGGGGGAACGACCTGCACCTGACGGTCGGCCGCCAGCCGACGATCCGCCTGCACGGGGCGCTGCGGAACCTGCAGACGAAGGTGCTCGAGTCCGACGACATGGTCTCGCTGATGAAGCAGATCACGCCCGAGAACAAGCAGCAGGAGATCCAGGCCGAGGGCGGGACGGATTTCGGCTTCGCCTACGGGGAGATGGCGCGGTTCCGCGTGTCGGTGTTCCGGCAGAAGGGCGACCTGGCGCTCGTGCTGCGGCAGATCCCCAACAGGCTGCTGCGGTTCGAGCAGATCGGGCTGCCCGACATGTGCAAGGAGCTGATCCGACGCCCGCGCGGGATGTTCCTGGTGACCGGGCCGACGGGCTCGGGCAAGACCACGTCGCTGGCGACGATGATCGACTACATCAACATGAACCTCGACCGGCACATCATCACGATGGAAGACCCGATCGAGTATTACCACAAGCACAAGAAGGCGATCGTTAACCAGCGTGAGATCGGTTCGGACGTGCCGACGTTCTCCGAGGCGCTGCGGCGGGCGCTGCGTCAGGACCCCGACGTGATCCTTGTGGGCGAGATGCGCGACCTTGAGACGATCGAGTCGGCCATCCGGGCGGCGGAGACCGGTCACCTGGTGTTCGGGACGCTGCACACGACCGGGGCGGCGAAGACCATCGACCGCGTCGTCGACGCGTTCCCGGTGACGCAGCAGAACCAGATCAAGGTGCAGCTGTCGACGTCGCTCATCGCGGTGCTCAGCCAGGTGCTGCTCGGGCGGATCGACACGAAGGGCATGGTCGCGGGCTACGAGTTCTTGGTCGTGACGCCCGCGATCGCCAACCTCATCCGGGAGGGCAAGAGCTTCCGGATCGACTCGGCGATCCAGACGGGCAAGAAGTTCGGCATGCAGCTGCTCGACGACCACCTGTGGTCGCTGTACTCCAAGGGCATGATCGCGGCCGAGGAGATGATCGATAAGTCGAAGAACCCCGGCGACCTCACGGCGAAGGTGCACCAGACCGGCCGGACCGTGGGCCGGAGCGAGCTGGACCAGTCCGAAGAGGGGGCGGCGAAGTCGAGCTCGTGAGGCAGACTCTGGGATGGGGCGTTGCCCGCCGGCAGGCGTTTCCCAGCCCGGTCTGATTGATGTGTGTTCGGGTAGTTGCGTGATGAAACGGTGCTTGCCGGGTGTCCGGTCGCCGCGGGACGATGGGGGCTCGCGGTCGGGGCCGAACCCGGCACCGGGCCGTGCGAAACTTGACCTGCGGGCCCTGGGCCCGCGCTGCCGGCCGTCGATCGGTCCGCCCGCGCTATTCGGGACGGGCCGTTGGGTGCGGCCGGGAAGGAGCGGACCGTGGCCAGAGCCGCCGCCGGAGCGGAAGTCAACGTCGCCGAGCTGAAGGGCCAGAAGCTCGGGCGGGTGCTGCGCAAGATGCGGCGGGTCACGCGTGACCAGGTGCACGAGGCGCTGGCGGTGCAGAAGTCGAGCCGTCCGGACACGAAGACGGGCGACCTGCTGATCGAGCTTGGGTACGCGTCGCAGGCCGACGTGAACGAGGCGCTGGCGGCGCAGGCGGGGATGAAGTACGAGGGTCTCGAGGACTTCGAGCTTCCCAACGAGTGCAAGGACGTGGTGCCGGGCGAGAACGTCCGGATGGACGGCGCGATCCCGATCAGGTTTAACAAGACGTCGAAGCGGCTGACGATCGCGGTCAAGGACCCGAACAACTTCCAGGCCGCGGACAACTTCCGGCTGCTGCTGGGGATGTCGGTCGACGCGGTGGTGGCGCCGGCGGACCGGGTCGACGCGATCATCGCCGAGCACTTCGCCAAGCAGGAGTCGGTCGCGGACGTGATGAGCGACATCGCGGGCGACGAAAGCCTGACGAACCTGCAGGCGCACGGCGACCAGTCGATCGACCTCGAGGCGGTGCTGGAGGCGTCGGAGGACAACAAGGTCGTCAAGCTGCTGAACCTTGTTCTGCTTCAGGCGATCAAGGACAAGGCGTCGGACATCCACTTTGAGCCGTTCGAGAACGAGTTCAAGATGCGGTACCGCATCGACGGCGTGCTGTATGAGATGGTGCCGCCGCCGCCGGCGCTCGGGCCGGCGATCGTCAGCCGCGTGAAGGTGATGTCGAACCTGGACATCGCCGAGCGTCGTCTGCCCCAAGACGGTCGGATCGAGCTGTCGCTGGGGGGCACGCCGGTCGACCTGCGCGTGGCGGTGCTGCCGACGATGCACGGCGAGAGCGTGGTCATGCGTGTGCTCGACCGGTCGAACGTCGAGCTGAACCTCGAGCGGCTGGGCATGAACGAGCAGGACCTCGGCGACTTCCGCTACCTGATCAACCGCCCGAACGGCATCGTGGTGGTGACGGGCCCGACGGGCTCTGGCAAGACGACGACGCTGTACGCCGCGCTCGCCGAGCTGAACGACATCGAGACGAAGATCCTCACGGCCGAGGACCCGGTCGAGTACGACATCGACGGGCTCTGCCAGTGCCAGGTCAACGTCGACACGGGGCTGACGTTCGCCAAGGCGCTGCGTTCGTTCCTGCGTCAGGACCCCGACGTGATCCTGGTCGGTGAGATCCGCGACCTGGAGACGGCGCAGATCGCGGTGCAGGCGGCGCTGACGGGCCACCTTGTGATGACGACGCTGCACACCAACGACGCGCCGAGCTCGGTCGTCCGCATGCTCGATCTCGGGCTCGAGCGGTTCCTGCTGACCGCGACGGTCGAGGGCTTCGTCGCCCAGCGGCTGGTGCGGACGCTCGACCCGCGGTTCAAGGAGGCGTATACGCCGGGCGAGGAGGAGCTCGGGCAGCTCAACCTGCAGCCCGAGGACGTGGGCGGCAAGGAGTTTTTCCGTCCGGGCCCGGGCTCGAGCGGGGAGGTCGGCGGCGGGTACAAGGGCCGCATGGGCCTGTACGAGATGATGCGGATGAACGACGAGCTCCGCGAGATGGTGATGAACGAGGCGCCGACGTCGATCCTCCGGGAGGGGGCGCGGCGGGCCGGCATGCGGACGCTCCGCGAGTCGGGCGTCAAGGCGATCTACGACGGGCGGACCTCGGTCGACGAGGTCGTCCGCGAGACGTTCAGCGACGAGTAGGGCACGGGACCACCGCCGCCGGGCGCGTGCCCCGGCCGGCACAGGCGTAGGGATCACGGACATGGCAACCTTTACATACCAGGCACTCAACGCGACCGGCAAGCCGCAGGACGGCACCGTCGAGGCGTCGAACAGCGACGAGGCGATCCAGAAGATCAAGAGCCAGGGGTTCTTCCCGACCTCGGTCCGTGAGCAGAAGGTCAAGAAGCAGGCGGGCGCGGCGGGCGGCGACAAGAAGAAAAAGAAGAAGGGCGGGTCGGGCTCGATCGAGATGCCCTTCGGCAAGGTCAAGTCGAAGAACCTGACGACGTTCACGCGTCAGCTCTCGGTGCTCCAGGACGCGGGCCTGCCGCTGCTGCGGTCGCTGCAGATCCTCGAGAGCCAGCAGAAGCCCGGCCTGCTCAAGAACACGCTGATCGGCGTGACCGAGGAGGTCGAGGGGGGAACGAGCCTTTCGGACTCGATGGCCAAGCACCCCCGCGCGTTCGACCGGCTGTACTGCAAGATGGTGGCGGCGGGCGAGATCGGCGGTGTGCTCGACGTGATCCTGCAGCGGCTCAGCGAGTTCATGGAAAAGGCCGAGCGGCTGAAGGCGAAGATCAAGGGCGCGATGATCTACCCGGTCTCGGTCATCGTCATCGCGACGGGCATCGTGACGGGCATCATGGTGTTCATCGTGCCGCAGTTCCAGGAGATCTTCGCCGACTTCGGCGTCGCCCTGCCCGCGGCGACGCAGTTCCTCATCGACTCGTCGGCGTGGATCTCGGGCAGCGTGCCCGGGCAGCGCGTGCCGGGCTGGATCATCGTGATCGCGTTCTTCCCGATCCTGATGGTGCTCTGGAACCTGATCCGGCTTTCGGGCCCGGGCCGCGCGGCGACGGACTTCATGCTGCTCTACATCCCCGTGCTGGGCGACCTGGTCCGCAAGACGGTCGTCGCCCGGTTCACGCGGACGCTCGGCACGCTGGTCGCCGCGGGCGTTCCCATCCTCGAGGCGGTGCTCATCACCCGCGACACATCGGGCAACTGGGTGTTCGAGCGGGCGCTGACGCGCGTGCACGACTCGATCCGCGAGGGCGAGTCGTTCGCGGTGCCGCTGCGCGAGTCGAAGACCTGCGACCCGCTGGTGGTCAACATGATCGACGTGGGCGAGGAGACGGGGGAGATGGACAACATGCTGCTCAAGATCGCCGACAACTACGACGAGGAGGTCGACGTCGCGGTCGCGGGCCTGATCAAGATGATCGAGCCGATGCTCATGCTCTTCCTCGGGGTCGTGATCGGCGGCATCGTCATCGCGATGTTCATGCCGATGGTCGCGATGATCGAGTCGCTCCAGGGCGGCGGCGTTTGATCGTGCCTCGCGGACGAGCTTCCAGCCGATCTGGCGGGTGCCCTCGCGTGGGGCGTGCGGTCTGGGCGCGTGCCCGCCGTGGCTTCACGCTCGCCGAGCTCGCCGTGGTGATCACGGTGCTGCTGCTGCTGGCGGGAATCTTCTTCGTGGCGTTCGGGGCCGTGACCGAGTCGGCGAGGTCGGCGCAGGCGCAGTCGGAGACGTCGTCGGTGCAGTTCGGCGTCGAGACGTTCGACAGCACGTTCGGGTTCCTGCCGCCCCTGGTGCGCGACAACCCCAACTCCCTGTCGAACATCGTCGGCCCGCTCGACGACGACGTCCGCTTCCGCCCGAGCCAGGTGGTGCCGGGGTTCTACCTCGACCGGACGGGCGACGACCCGGCGCCCGGCGGCAGCCGCGATGGCAGCCGGCTCGACTACGAGGTGCTCACCGGGGAGACATTCAACCAGGACGAGCGGCACTTCAGCGTGTACTCGCTGCCCTATTACGTCGTGGGCGCCCTGCCCGCCGAGCACGACTCGCTGCTCAGCCCCGACGGCGTGCCCCGCTCGCTCGACGGGATCGACGGCCCGGCCTTCTTCCCGCCCGAGCAGGCGGGCGGCTGGGCGATCTCGACCAACATCGACGTGACCGACGAGGACGACCCGCTCCGCAGCACGCTCGACCTTGAGACCTATGAGAGCTTCGTCGACGTCGGCACGGGCAGCCTGTCGGTCGAGCGGACGGCGAACGCCCCCGACGACGCGTTCCGCCCGTACCGCCTCGAGCTGCGCGGCTCGAACGGTGCCCCGATCCGCTACTACCGCTGGTCGAGCGGGCGGTGGGACCCGGAGGCCGCGGGCGGGCAGGGCGGGTACCTGTCGTACCAGAACCTGCCGCGGTTTGAGCAGGATGTCGCCGCGCTGAACGTGCCCGATATCTTCGGCGACCCGGCGAACGACTTTGCCAACGACTTCTGGAACGGCGGCGACCCGACGCTCTCGCCCGCGTTTACCAACACCGAGCTCCGCGGCGCCGAGTACGCGGTCGTCAACGCCGGACCGAACGGCGTGTTCGGCGACGAGGTGCTGGTCATGGGATCGGCCGACAACTTCGAGGTCATGGAGGGCACGCTCCCTCTCGACGAGGGCCGCCGTGTCCTGGCCGCCGCGCTCAACGTCGACGAGGAGCGGCTGCTCGACGGTGGCGCTCTTTACCGCGCCCTCGTCGAGGCGCGTTCTGACAACGTCTTCCAGCTAGGAGCGAGCCGATGAGCCGCCGCTTTATTTTTCCGTTGTCCCGCGTCCGCCGGGCGTTCACCGTCGCCGAGCTGCTGGTCGTCATCGGGATCATCGCGATCCTGCTGGTGATCACCGTCCCCGCGACGCAGCAGGTGATCGCGTCGAGCGTGCGCAGCCGCGCGTCGAACGCGATGCAGAACTCGCTGCGGTCGGCGCGCGACGCGGCCGTGCGGTCGCCCTCGGGCGATACCGCGGCGGTGTTTCTCTACGACCGCAACCAGGGTGTGGTCGTGGTCACGTGCCAAGAAGTTGGCAGCGTCCGCGATGCCTCGGGCGTGGCGGCGGTCGACCGCGACGTGTTCGTGCCGATGGACATCTACGAGCCGCTGACGATCCCGCGTCCTTGGTCGGTCCGGGGGTACGCCGCGGCGGGCACGATCGGGAACGAGTGGTACGGCGCCGACAACCTGCCCTACGACGGGCTGGAAGCGGAGGGCCACTGGGTCTTCCCGCTCAACGATTTCTTCGAGCGTGATGTGCTGAACGACGGGGTCAAGCGGGTGAGCTTCATGGTCCGCTTCCGAGCCGGCGAGGGCACCGTGGTCCGCGGCGCGGAGCCGGCGCTGGTGATGGACGCCTCGCCCGCGTCGACCCAGACACTCGTCCGGCCGGTTGGCGGAAACGACAACCTCGACATCCTCCAGGCCGAGAACGTCCGCTCCTGGGCGGAGCGGATGATCTTCGACGACACGGTGACCCAGGGGCAGCGCGACGCAATGATGGGCTTCGCGAGCGTCGACTCGGTCCTCTGCGGCACGGTCTCCGAGCTTGCGCTCTACGACGAGTCCGAGCTCGCTGCGGCGCTTGAGCTGAAGGGTCTGAACCCGAGAACGCGGACCATCTACCGCGACCAGACCGCGGATGGCATCTTCACGCAGCCGGAGCTCGACGCGGAGCTCGTCCTGGGCGCGGGCGTGAACAACCAGCAAGCGTCGACGCTTGCCACCCGGTGGATCCAGGGCGTGACCGATCTTCAGGGAGCCGATCTGGTCGGTGCGGCCAGGGCTTCCGCCCGCATCTTCGTGATCAACCCCTACTCGGGCCAGCTGGTGGAGGTCGAGCCTTGATCCCCGACTCGCCGGTGATCCAGGCCCGGCCCACGAAGCCGGTGCGTCGCGCGTCGCGCTCGGCGTTCAGCCTGCTCGAGGTCATGATCTCGATCCTGATCCTCGCGCTCGGGTTGCTGGGCATCCTTGCGGCGTACCCGTCGGTGATCGAGCTGCAACGGCGCGCTCAGGACGACGTGCTTGGTGACGCGGCCGCGAGTGCTGCCGAGGCGTACATCCGCAACGCGATCTGGGACAACGAGCAGCCGGTCGAGAACGACCCGGACATCAACTTCTTCGACCCGACGCCGCCGCGCGACATGCTCCGGCTCGACCTCGGGCTGAGCACGGCGGGTTTCCCGGCGATCGTCAACGGCGCGGCCGAGTGCCTTATGACGTACGAGTGGGCGTGGGAGGCCGACTACGCCGGCCGCAACATGCAGCTGCCGCCCGAGGTCGACGGCGGGCTCGGTTCCTTCATCCACGCGAGCAACGTCGCGCAGAGCCGGCTCATCAACCGCGGCTCGCTCGTGCTCGGCAACGGGCTGAACGCCGCACGCTTCGCCGCCGACGCCGCCGACAACGCCATCAACGCTCCGGTGTCGCAGCTCGCGCTCGATGTGCTTGAGATTCCCGTTTCGGCTCGGCTGTTCCCGGAGCCCGGCTCGGGCAGCGAGCCGCGGTACGTGTGGGACGCGGTCTTCCGGCGTGTCGACGCGGGGCTCGAGCGGCCCTCGGCCGGTTTCATCACGACCCAGCGGTTCGTCCGCGCGAACGATCTCCAGAACCTGCCCGTGCAGGCGGCGATCTTTGTCCGCCGCATCGACCCGGGTATTACCGTGCCGCCTGAGATCCCGGGTGACGAGCGTTTCACCCGGGCCGAGGCGATCTCCGGCTTCCTGATCGAGACGACCGGCCCGGGGGCGCAGCAGCCCGGCACGCGCCTCGAAGCGATCGACCCGACGCTCCGGCGCGTGCCGGTCTCGGCGATCGCGGGCGACGGCGTCGACACCATCCTGCCCTACCCGAGCCAGCCGACGCTGGACGGCAAGGTGAGCGTCAACGGCGGCGTCTTCCAGGGCTACTCGCCGATCCTCGGACTGCCCATCACCGTCGACCCCGACGGCACGGGCGACTTCGACATCGTCGAGTTCAGCGAGCCGCTGCCCGGGGGTGTCGGCGGCGGCGCTCTTGCCCCCTTCCCGCTCCGCCGCGAGGCCGGAAAGCCCCGCCAGATCCTCGTTGATAACGCGGGCGGGATCCGCCGCGTCGTTGAGCCGCTCGACGCCAACGACCCGGGGGGCGTCGCGTTTGAAAACAACGCGCCCGTCCGTGTCCGCGTCGACCCGCCCTACTCGGCGGGCGACGCGCTCGGCGGCGGGCTGACCCAGGCGGTCTTCACGCCCCAGATACCCGTCTCCGCCCGTGTTATCGAGCTCCGCCCATGATCACACCGCGCCGCACGCAGACCTCCCGGAACCGTCCAACACGCCTCGACCGGCGTCGGCCCGTCGGCCGCGCGTTCACGATCGTCGAGCTGACGGTGTCGATCGGCGTGCTCGCGCTGATCGGCGTCGGGCTCGCCGCGGTCTTTTCCTCGGTCGGGAGCACGGTGCAGGCGGGGCGCCGTGTCAGCGCTCTGACCGAGACGGCGGCACAGTTTGAACGCCGGTTCCGCCGAGACGTCGAGAACATGGCGCGCGACGGGTTCTTGGTCATCCGCAACGAGTGGGCAGCGAACGGCAACCCTGTCCGCCTCTCCCCCGAGGACGAGACCCCCCGCCCCCGACGCGTCGACGAGATCCTGTTCTTCGCCCGCGATGACTTTCAGTCGGCCCGCGATCCGATCGTCCTCGGGCTCGTTGCCAGCTCGAACGAGGCCCGCGTCTACTACGGCCACGGCCAGGCGTTCGAGGCCGTCCCGTTCGCGGGTGATATCGACTCGTGGTCTTTCGGTCAGCCGTTCCTGTCGGCCGGGCTTTCGAGCCCGATCCCGGTCGACCTGTCTCCCGAGAACCGTGTCCAGCTTGCGCTGGGTGTCGAGGCGACCGACCGTGTTAACCCCAACGCGTTCGCGGCCGACTGGATGCTGCTCCGTGACGTCATGCTGCTCAAGCAGCCACGGCCGGTCTCGCTCCAAGAGGGCCAGCGGCGGCTGAACTCGTCGCAGCTGGTCGGCAGCGTTCTGGCCGCGCCCCAGACCTATGACAGCGATGTGCAGGTCGCGATGCAGCCCGCGGCACGGTCGGTCTTCCGCTCGATCGCGAGCATGCTTGGCGGGGCCGACGGGAACGACCTCGTGTCCGGTGTCCGTGGGTATGTCGCCCAGGGGCAGGCGCTCAACGAGGTGCCCTGGCCCGAGGCCGGGCTCGTCGACATCGCGACCACGGACCTCGCCGAGATCCGGACGACCGTGACGCGGCCGGCGATCGTGCAGCGGCCGAACATCCTGAAGCCCGCGACGTGGTTCCTGCGTGACCTGGTTGTGCCGTCGAGCTACGCCCCCGCCATCGACGGTGCGAGCCCGACGCTCGGCAGCACGGTGTACCAGCTTCCCGTCTCACAGGCGCAGATCAGCGACACGTTCTACGTGCCGACGGTGCGAGAGCTCGTGCGCGACTATGTGAGCGGGAACGAGGTTCTGCAGGCGCAGCAGGCGTGGATGGCCGACGCCCTGCCCGGGCCGTCCTTTGAGGTCTCGGCACGCGTGGTCCCCGGTACCAACCAGGTCAACCTCGTGCCCAACTGGGGCCCGAACGCGGCGTTTTTCCAACGGACGCGCCGCCGGTTTGAGCCGGCGCCGCCCGGCTTTTACCGGAACCTGCAGGACTCGGGCGATCCTCTTGTCTCACAGGTCTTCCGAAGCGACAAGGCGGTGCTCACGGCGAGCAACTTCGGCCCGCGCTGCACGGAGTTCATCGTCGAGTGGAGCTTCGGCGAGACGGGCTACATGGTCGACGACAACCGCCCGGCGGCGAACCTCGACGTCAACTACGACGACGGTGAGCCGCTGGTGGGTAACGCGGGCGAGGTCTACGCGCAGGCGGGCGGCGGGGCGATCCGTGTCGGCCGCCCGGGCGAGATGGTTTGGTACGGCGCCGAGCGATACGCCGCGGACCCAGAGACCGCCACGAACCCGGACGACGTCGAGCTCGTCGCGCGCCCCCTCCCCCGGGGTGACCCGAGGCCCGCCGTGGGCAACGACGCGTACGCCAGCTGGCGGAACAACCTCGCCCAACTCATCCACGGGCGCCAGGTCTTCCAGGCCGGTCTCCCGCTCTTCCCGCTTCAGTTCGGCGGCGGCGGCCGGCCGCAGGCCGACGACGGCTACAACCCCGACTACCGCACCTACCCGCTCACCTCGTTCTTCGGGTACGCCGACCCGCGTAATCAGCCCGAGTTCCTCACCGCCGACGGCGACGGCGACGGCGAGTTCGACGAGGTCTTCGAGACCTTCACCGATACCAACGGCGACGGGGTGTACCAGCCCGGTGAGCCCTTCGTCGATCTCAACGCGAACGAGGTGTTCAACGGCGGAGACACCTTCCTCGACTTCAACGGCAACGGCCAGTGGGACCGCAACACCGTCTTCATCCACGACGACCTGAACAACAACACGCTCCAGGACCCCAACGAAGTCGGCTTCGAGCCCGGGACGTGGCCTTGGCCCAAGTTCCTGCGCGTGACCGCCTCGTTCGCGGACCCCACCGACCCGCTCACCGAAGCGACCGTGCAGTTCGTCGTTGAGCTGCCGCAGACGGACCGTTTCTGAGCCCGACTCCGGTTCCTCCAAAGACTCCCCTGAAGCTTTGTTCGGAAAACGTCAGTATGCCCCGGCGCCCACACCTGCTGAGATCCCGGGCGGCAGCGGCTTGGGGTTCTGAGGGTGTTTGGAGCCGGGGTGGAGACACGTAGCTTGCCCGTCATGATCTCCCAGAGTGCCCGGAACTTGGTCTGATCCGTACGAAACTGGAAAGAGAAGGGCGCGCCCCCAGAAAGCCCGAACTTCCCGGGGGCGTCGGGTCCGCGGCGTCAAGGAGCGAGCGATGTGCGAACGGCAGGCAGTCCGAACGACAGCGGCCCGCGCGGCGAGCGGCCCGCGGCGAACGCCGATGCGGCGTGGCTCGACGCTCGTGCTCGTGCTCGGCTCGCTCGCACTGATCGCCGTGCTCACCGTGGTGTATGTCTCCGTCGGCCGGGCCGACCGTCGCACAGCCGTCGCGTCGGTTGAGCGGCGCGACCAGGTGAGTTCGATCGATACCCTGCTCGAAGCCGCTGTCGCGCCCATCGCCGACGACATGTCTTCGACACGCATCGAGTCGGCCGCGTTCAACGCGAACAACCTGAACGGCCCGTCCGTCGCCCGCTTCGTGTTCGAAGACAACGACGTGCCCTCGACGTCGCCCGGCGCGATCAGTGTTTTTCCGGTCACGGGCAACGCCGTGCAGAACGCGGGCGAGTTCGGCGACCTCCGCCGGCGCCACGGCTTCAGCCCCGAGGGCTCCATCGAGCTTTCTTGGTGGAACGTCAACCAGAACTCGGGCGTAAGCACAGAGGCGTTCGGCCTGCGCAACCTGCTCCTGGCGATCGATATTGCGACACCGCCGACGGCGACGAGCCGCCTGCTCGCCGACTACCGAACCCCGAGCGACCCCTTCCTCGCGTCCACGCTGCCGACCGATGTCGACGGCGACGCGGTCGCGCTCGCCGACGACGCCAACGCGGTCTTTGAGGACCGCGACTGGCGCCACATCTCGAACATCTCACCCGACGGCCGCTTTGTGAACCTGTACAACCTGCGGTCGGATGCAAACTACCAGAACGCTATCGGCCCGTGGAACGCTGCTCTCAGCGGCCGGGTCGGCGGGTTCGACGCGCCCTCGGGCTTCAGCGTCGACAACGGGCTGGGGTTCAGCCACGACAATAACCAGGGTCTTACCCAAGGGGCAGATCCGCGGCTGGGCATCTCCGACGGGCTGTTCTGGTACCAGGACCGCACCGGGGCTGCTGGCAGCACGCAGGCGGCGATCAACAGCCCGTACATCCCGAGCACCGCGTACCAACTCCCCACAGCCAACGGCGTGAACACGGCGATCAACAGCGCCACGCTGTTCGATATCGCTGCCACGGCGCCGGCGCTCCAGACCCTCCCGTACCTTTTCGACACCAACCAGCGCGAGCTCTTCCGGCCCGCGACCGATCTGCCGAACGACATCGACCGCGGCCTGTGGGCCGATCCGTACTACTGGCGCTACCACTTCGCCGACGCCGACGGCGACGGCATGCTCGACGCCCGCTGGCAGGAGATGGTCGACGCGTCGAACCCACGCGCGCCGGTGAGCCTCGTTCCCGGCTCTGACCTACGCCTGTTCGTCGCGGCCCGCGTGGTTGACCTGTCGGCGCTTGTGAACGTGAACACCGCCACCGACGACTATCCCAGGCCGTTCTTCGATTCTGATAGCGACAGCACGTTTGATCCGCCCGAGCCCTTCGCCGACATCAACGGCGATGGCCTGATCGACACCACCGCCGAGTTCATCGACTTCGGCGCCGCGGTGATCGGCTACGACCCGCTCGTCCGCGACGTTCCCAACGACGCCGGCGCCCGGATCGGCGCGTCGCCGGCTGAGGTCAGCCTCCGACGAATCCTGACGATGGAAGACGTCTTCCAGGACACCCGGGCGACGCCGCTGTTCGGGCTGAACTTCGGTGACTATCGCAGCTTCGCGCAGCCGATCGATCTCGATCCGGACGCGGCCGGGGCCCCCGGCGACTACGACGGCTTCGCTGCGCTCTCGCCCGGGCTTGGCTCCCTCTCGAGCGCTGGGCCGCAGTTCCTGTCTGGGCGGGGCTCGGTCTTTGCCATCCGCCGTACGCTGGAAGGCGTCGCCCCCCCGCCGATCACGACCGATAACACAGAATTCTCGGTTGTCTTCGGCCCGCTCGCCAACGGGCAGGGCAACCCCGCTCGTCTGTCCAGCGGCGGGCGCTTTACCAACCTCGCGTCGACCTATGAGGGCGCGGTCACCCAGCTGGGGTCAAACGCCCGCCGCGATGTCACCGATCGCGCCTCCGACTACAACAGGCTCGGCGGCGCGTACACGTCTGAAGGCTTGGCCAATAGCACGGCCGACGGTTCCACCCTTTTCGGCGTCGACGACCTCGCCGAGCTGCTGACCTTCTGGGGTGCGAACGACGATCGCGTCACCACTCGGCTCGAAGCGGCCACCAGCGGGCGAGCGAATCCCGTGCAGGGCGTGAACGTAGTCAACAACTCACTCTTCGCCGTCGGCCCTCTCCGCTCCGATCGCCCGACCGAGCTCGAGCTCGCTCGCGGCGACATCAGCTTCACCGATCCGGGCAACTACTCACCGCCCGAGGCGGCCCGTGACCTGCTCTTTAGCGTGTTCAACAGCCGCCGCTACCTGACCACGGTCAGCGGCGCCACGCCCCGCGTCGGCCGCCGCGTCGTCGCCCAGGGTGAGCGCGTCATCGCGAGCCAGGCCCGCTACCAAGCTGTCGACACGCGCCGCCTGCTTCACTCTGGTGCCGACCGCATCGTGAACCCGGGCGGCACCGTGAGCGAGGCTGGGCTCGTGCGCAACGCCTTCGGTCTGTACGCAGAGGCATTGCTGCCCTACGCCGCGGAGACGCTCGACAACGACGGCGATGGGTTCTTCGCCACACCAGCCGGCATCAACGCCGACGATAATCCGTGGTGGGACTACGCCAACGCCCCGGGTCGGCAGGCGAACGTCAGCCCGGAGAAGCTCACCGAGGCGTACGGGCACGAGGGCACGGAGCTCCCGCTCCGCCTCGCGGCCCACATGGCCGTCAACTTCCGAGACATGGTCGACGCGAACGCCCTGCCTACCGCGGCGACGCTGGTGCTGCGGACCAACCCCGACCCGGTCGCGACCGGGCTCGCGCAGCCGCCCGAGCTGGCGGCGATCCCGCTCGGCACGACCGTGCTCAACCCCGAAGACGCGAACGGCGACGGGTTCTCAGAACTCCAGGTCGACAACACCGGCGCGGTCGTGTTCGACGGCAACGGCTTCCCCATCGCGGCCAACCCGGTCTTCGCCGGCCGCCCGCTCGGTGCGGTGGCCGACCGGATCGACGTGTTCGGCGTCGAGCCCCAACCCTTCATAACCGAAGCGGTCACCTACTCCGCGTACGCCGACACGCCCGAGGGCGCCGCCGGCGGCGACCGCGACTGGGCCGACACGCCCGTCGCCGGCACCACGCCCACGCCCGACGACTTCCGCGGCGTCGTCACGGTCGACTCGCTGGTCGATCAGACCAACCCGGACTTCCTGTTCCAGGTCTTCGCCGTCCAGCTTTCGAACCCGTTCTCAACGCCCGTCTCCCTGAACAACTGCTACATCGAGTTCGGCAACCAGGTCTTCCTCGTGCCCGACCTGACCATCATCAACCCGCACTCGTCGCGCTGGCTCTACACAACCAACCCGACCGAGATCAACGGCACGAGCAACCCGGTCGACCCGATCACGGTCGAGGGCCGCGTGAACAACGCGCTCGGCTTCGACCCGGCCAGCGGGGGCGACGAGAGCTTCGTGTTCATCAACTATCTCAACGCGCAGCTCGGCGTGCCGCCCATCGGGCTTGACAACGCCGACCACGTGCCGCTCGTCCGCCTTGCCGACCCGAACGACATCAGCCAGCCGTGGCACGTCTTCGACGAGACACGGTTTGTCCCGGAGTCGCCCACAAAGGCCCCGGGTATTAACTTCGGCGGCAACCCGTTCGACGGTCTCGGCTCTGGCGCGACCAACCCCGCGTTCGCCGACCTGTTCGACGAGGTTTCCCGCGTGCCGGTCGGCCAGCAGGGCTTCGGCGAGCACAGCATGGTCCTGCTCTGGCGCGACATCAACCCCGCCAACCCGCTCATAGGCGATGATCTCCTGACAAACGATCTGCTGCTCGACCGCCTGACCGACCCCCGCTACGACCCCAACCTCCAGGACCGACGCCCGACGCTGGACACGCGCCCGATCTTTTCTCCGGACATCGTCGACTCGCAGGGCCGAGCGTTTATTTCCGACGGGCTCGTGCTCAATGGGTTTGTTAAAGGTACCCCGACCAACGGCTCGACGGGCATCTTCACGCAGGCCGCGGACCCCGATTTGGAGCCCGGGCTCGAGCTGCCGTTCGCGCCGGGCACGGGCTTCGACCGAGTCGCGGGCGACCAGGTCGTCTTCTCCTTCGTCTTCGCCCGCTCGATCCGCCGGCCGAACGACATCGACGACGTGAACGGCAACGGCCTGGCCGACGACCGGCCCATCGGCGCGATGCCGCCCTGGGCGTTCGAGGTCAAGCGTTCGGCCGAGTCGGTCGTGGCGCCGCTCAACGTGACGAGCGACCTCGCCGGGCTGAGCTTCGGCGGGCTCGTCCTAGCGAACGCCGAGCCCGACGGTGCCAACCTCACCATCTTCGGCGCGACGCCCGACGCGCTCGACCTGGGCTTCGGTGAAGCCCAGGCTCTGGTCGGTGGGCAGCAGGGCTGGGTCGGCACGAGCCTGTTCCAGGGGACCCCGTCGTTCCTCGGGTCGTTCCAGCCGGCGGGCGACCGGGCCATTCTGCCAACGACGCGCCTCGAGGCCGACCAGAAACGGTCGACCGACCTCGCCGTCTTCGCCCTCTCTGGGAACCTCGGCGTCGACCGCTACAACGACCGTGTGTTCGACGCGGGCGGCAACGCCTTCGCCCGCCCCAACTACCAGGCCCGCTACCTCGAGGTCCACAACCTCTTTTCGGGCAACTTCGAGTTCGCTGAAGGGCTCCGTGTGGGCGACACGCTGCTCCCGATGGCGGTCGGCCCGTTCCGGCGGAACTCGGGATTTGTTGCCACCGACACCGCACCGAACCAGCAACGCCCAAGGCGGCTCCGCAACGACTTTACGACCCTCGCCGAGTCGCTCGCGATCGCCTACGGCTACGGCGTCCACACCACCCCCGACGCCGTCAACCCGAACCCGGCTGAGATCCGCGTGACCGCGGAGAACAGGGACTTTGCCTTCCAGAGCCTCGGCGGCCTCGGCATCGACACCGCCAACGGCCCGTCGGCCCCGACGCCCGCGATGGGCTATTCGTTCGAGACCGTTCGCCAGGACGCACAGGTCGGCTTCCGCAACGCCCTCGATAACGGGCGGCTCCGCCTCGACGCGTACCAGCTCTTCACCGACGGCACCGACAACCCCAACGTCTTCGGCTTCGGTAAGGACGGCCTGTTCAACCCCGACTTCGAGTCCGGCGGCATCGACCTGATCGCGCCCAACGAGATCAACCCGATCACCGGCCGGCTCTACGACGAGCTGCGCGGCTTCGGCATCCCCGCCGCGCTCAACGTGTTCGCCCTCGCTTCTGCTGGCGGCGAGCTGTCCGACGACCGCTACGGCGACCTCACGCGGCCCATGATGGGCTTGGTCAACATCAACACCGCCCCCAAAGCCGTCCTGCGCTCGCTCCCGCTGGTGGCGCCCGCTCTGCAGGTCCAGAACAATGTTGGCTCGCCCCGCGGCCCCCTCCAGGACTGGGGCGTTGTGTGGCGCACCCCCAACGGGCCCGGGTCGGGTTTCCAGGTCACCGATCACCTGATCTCACCGTTCTTCAGTGCTCCGGGGCTCCAGGTTCGCAGCAACGTTTCGACGGGCATCGCGACCGACCTCCGCGATGTTTCGGCCTCGATCTTCTCCTACGCGACCGGGCTCGATACCTTCACCCGCCGCAACCGATCCGTGAATCAGGGCGTTCAGCCCCTCGCGGGCACGCTCGCCCAAGCTCCCCTGACCGCGATCCCCGTGGCGCTCGCCGACCGAGACCCCTTCCGCCCGTCCGGCGCCGACAACCGGCTGACGGCCGATCCGCTTCTTACCGTGCCGCAGTTTGTCTCGACGCGACGCAACTCGCTGTTCGGGCTCCGCGCCCGCACCGACCCCGGTTTCGCAAGCCTCGGCGAGCTGAGCGGCGCTGCCCCGCAGTCCATCGGCGCGAGCACCACGACCAACGGCCGGCCCGCGGTCGCCGTCGACCAGGTCCACGCGGGCTTCGGCGCGCTCGCCCGAGATGTCTACGTTGACGTTCTCTCCCCGGCCGGGCCCGACAACATCGGCGGGGGTGTTGGCATCTCCCTGGGCTCGATCCCCGCGCGAGACTCCTTCGCGAACGCGGTCAACGCCGCGGGCAACCCGCTGACCGTCTTCGCCCCGGGCTCGCCCGTCGGCGTCGATCCGTTCCTCTATCTGATCGACCGCGACAACGACACGGTCCCGGACGACCTCGACGCTCCCGGCACGGGCTTCGGCCTTGCCGACGTCACCGCCATCGCCGCCGACGACGGTATCGCCAACGACTACGACGAGCAGCTTGTTGAGCTCAACGCGATCGCCAACGCCGCGTCGGTCCGATCCGACTTCTACGCGATGTGGCTCGTCGTCCAAGGCTTCCGCCCGCAAGACGTCGAGGGTCTCGAGCCCAGCGACCCGCTCGTGCCGACCCTCCGCGAACGCTACCTGCTGGTGGTCGACCGTTCGAACGTCCGGCAGAAGGGCGACCGCCCGCGCATCCTGCTGAAGCGCCGCCTCGATGCCGGCCCGCTGAACTGATTGGTCTTCTCGGGCCCGCGTCGTCGGGCCCAACCCCTGCCGCGCTATCGGCGGGGCCCGTTCCGGCCGTGCGGCCGGGGGCCCCGTCGTTTTTCTGCGCCCAACACGCTACGCTCTGGGAAATCAGGGCGTAGCTCAGCTTGGTAGAGCGCGTGCTTTGGGTGTACGAGGTCGTCGGTTCAACTCCGGCCGCCCTGACTTTTCGCGTGAAGTTTCTTTGCAGGCATGCCGCCTCGGGCTCTGTTTCACAGTCCCGCCCGCTCCAAATACATGAACAGCCCCGACACGGCGAGCGTGTGCGTGATCACGCCGTCGCGGATGAGCCCGCGGACATCCCCGGGTGAGACGAGCACCGGGCGGATCTGCTCGTGGCGATCGAGCGCCTGCCCCGCCACGCGTTCGACCCCCTCGAGCAGCCCGATGTGGCACCGGTTGGTCATGATCGCGGGGTTGGCGTCGACCGCCCCGAGCCGCTCGGCCGTGCGGTCCGAGCCGAACCCGGTCTCCTCAAGTACCTCGCGCCGGCAGGTCTCCATCGGGTCCTCGCCGGGCTCGACCATGCCCGCGACGGGCTCGAGCGTGACCGACCCCGTGCCGTAGCGGTACTGCTCGACCATCACGAGCTCGCCCCCCAACGTCACGGCGACGCAGTTGATCCAGTCGCCCGACTCGATGATGGTGAAGTCGCCCGACCGGTCCGGGAACGTCGGGTTCTCGAACCGCTGGCGGTGGATCGTGACGATCCGCGTCCGCATGGTCTCGACCCGCTCGCCCGGCACCCAGGGCTCGACCGGCGGCTCGCCGCCGACGGGCCGAACGCGCGGGTCGGGCTGGCCGGCGGGAACTCGGGCGCGGTCGCCCTCCGTGAGAGGGTTCTGTTCGTTCGTCACCGGCGATTTTCCTTACGAGACCGATCCCACGCCTCATAGCATCGTAGGAACAGACACCCTGCGCCCACGGCTGAGCGTGGCCCGACGGGGGCCAAACAGGAGCCGCCGAGTGACGACCGACGACCAACAAGCCGACGCCACGCCCGCCGCGCCCAGGCCCGCCCGCCGCCGGTCGGTGCCCTTCGTGCTCGGTTCGCTGGGCGCGGTCAGCGCCGCGGGCGGCGCTCAAGGGAGCCTGCTCGTTCACGGCGTGGACAACGACGACGCCGACAACCCCCGGCTGTTTCGCGTCGACATCGCGACCGGCGCGTTCGAATGGATCGGCTCGGTCGTCGACGGCATCGATGTCGACACCCTCGCCGCGCTCAACCTGTCCGACGCGATGTCGGCCGACGCCGCCGCCCGCGGGTCGGCCGCGGGCTTCCAGCGGCCCGCCCTCAGCGGCGCCCCCGGTGACGCGTCGGGCCAGCCGATCGACCTCACCGAAGCCCTCCACGGCTGCGTCTGTATGCAACTCGACCCTGAATCGGGCCGGTGGCACGGCTTCGTTCCGGGCACGGGCTTCGTCTCGGTCGACCCGGCTTCAGGCGAGCGCGCCGTGCTGCTCGCGTTCGACGTCGCCGTCGCCGACTTCGCCCACGCCGGCGGCGGGGTCATCCACGCCCTCTGCGGCACGCGCCTGGTCACCATCGACCCCGCAACCGGCACCCAGACCGCCGACCGCGACCTGGCCGAGCATCTCGATGGCTTCGCGCCGCAGGCGATCGCGATCGCCGCGGACGGCCGCGTCTGCTGCTCGACGGGCGTGACCGCGGGCGAGATGCGCGTGCTGCACGTGGACCTTGCTTCAGGCCGCGTCGAGGTGCACGTGCTGCGGGGCTTGCCGCTGCAGCACGCCGGGTCGGTCTCGATGTCCGGCGTGACACCGCCGCCCGCCTCGCTGATGATGGTGCTCTCGGCCGCCGTCACCGCGGCGGGCCTGCCTCGCAAGATCAACGGCGTGGGCACCCGCGGCTGATCGCCCACACCCCGCCCATCAACTTCACCGCACAACCCCCGTCACAGAACCCCGCGCCACGTCTCAGCTCTGGCCCTCTGCAATCGTCCGACGTCGTGGTTTATCGCGGGCGGCTGTCGGCTACGCTGCCGTGCGACTCCCATGGCCCCGCCCCAACCCATGATGCCCGTCCTCGCCGGGAGCGAACCGGCCCGCCGTCGCTCTCCCATGGCGACGCTGATCCGCAACCCGTTCGGTCTTGCGGGGCTGGTGTTCTTGCTGGCCGCGCTCATCGCGTGTGTCGGCACGCTGCCGCTGACGATGAGTGCTCGTCCTGAGAGCACGCCCGACAGCGAACCAACCCCGTCGAGCCCGGTCGAAGCCCGGGCCAGCCGCCCGCCGCCCCGCTACAACGCGGGCGACCCCGCGGCCGGCCGTCTGCCGCCGCTGTGGGTCCCGCCCGACGCCGTGCACGACGAACGGCTCCGCACGCTCGTCCCCGACGAAACCGTGAGGCGCATCGCCGCCGAGTACGGCATCGATCCAGAAGACGTCCGCGACGCTCGGGAGGGCCCGGCCGCGGATGAACTCCGAGCCGCGTACCCCCGCTGGCTGCTCGGGACCGACAAGCTCGGCCGCAGCCTGCTCGTCCGCTCGCTCGCTGGCGGCGGGGTGAGCCTGACCATCGGCCTCGCCGCCGCGGTCATCTCGGTCGCGATCGGCACGGGCTACGGCGTGGTCTCCGGGTTCGCCGGTGGGCGGATCGACGCCGTCATGATGCGCATCGTCGATGTCCTCTACGGCCTGCCGTACGTCCTGCTCGTCGTCCTGCTCGCCGTCGCGGGCGACGCGCTCCTCGACCAGTACATCAGCCGCTCCCGAGACCGCGCGGCGTTCGTGGAGACGCGCCTCGCCGAGACGATCGTAGCCCCCACCTCGCAAGCCGACGGGCAAGCTAACGAGCAGGCCGACGACCGGGCCGAACAGCAAGCCGAGCTCATCGACGCGTTCCGTCTCGAAGCCCAAGAGAGATACCCCGCCCGCAAGGTCTCCGAGTCGCAGCGCCTCGGCTACGAGCTGGTCGTCCTGCTCGTGGCGATCGGCGGCGTGAGCTGGCTCACCATGGCAAGGGTCATCCGCGGGCAGGTCCTCAGCCTGAAATCACGCCTGTTCATGGAGGCCGCCCGGGCGACGGGCGTCCCGCTGTGGGGCCAGTTCGCGCGGCACCTCCTCCCGAACCTCATCGGCCCCATCGTCGTGTACACCACGCTCACCGTCCCGCAGGCGATCTTGCAGGAAAGCTTCTTGAGCTTCCTGGGGATCGGCGTCCGCCCGCCGCTGCCGAGCTGGGGCAACCTCGCCGCCGAGGGGCTCAGCGAGCTCAACACGCACCGCTCCGACTGGTGGCAGCTCCTCTTCCCCTGCCTGCTGCTCGGGCTCACGCTGCTCGCGCTCAACTTCGTCGGCGAGTCGCTCCGCGAATCGCTCGACCCCAAGAGGCGCACCCGATGACCGCGCCCCTGCTGACCATCGACGGGCTCCGCGTCTCGTTCGGCCAAGGGCCGGGGCGCGCGCGCGTCCAGGCGGTCGATGGTGCGCGGCTCACGCTCCACGAGCGCCAGACCGTCGCGGTGGTGGGGGAGTCGGGCTGCGGCAAGAGCGTCACGGCGATGAGCGTGCTCGGGCTCGTGCCCTCGCCGCCCGCGCGCGTCGACGCCGGCGAGATCCGCTACCGGTGGGCCGACGGCCGCGAGACGCGCCTCGAACGAGCGTCGTCGCGCGAGCTCCGCCGGGTCCGGGGCGGCGAGATCGCCATGATCTTCCAGGAGCCCATGACCTCGCTCAACCCGGTGACCACCATCGGCGAGCAGCTCGTCGAGGCGATCCGCCTGCACCGCGTGGACGGCGGCGGCCGTCGCCTGTCGGGCCGCGCAGCCCGCTCGGTCGCGGTCGACGCGCTCGCCGAGGTCGGCATCCCCGACCCCGCCGCCCGGCTCGCCGCGTACCCACACCAGTTCTCGGGCGGCATGCGGCAGCGCGTCATGATCGCGATGGCGCTCGCCTGCGAGCCAAGGGTGCTGCTCGCCGACGAGCCCACGACCGCGCTCGACGTCACCATCCAGAAGCAGATCCTCGACCTGATCGGCGCGCTCAAACGCGACCGCGGGCTCGGCGTCGTGCTCATCACCCACGACCTCGGCGTCGTCGCCCATCACGCCGACGTGGTCTGCGTGATGTACGCCGGGCGCATCGTCGAGTACTCGCGCGTCGACGAGCTCTTCCGACGCCCGACGCACCCGTACACCCGCGGCCTGCTCGCGTGCATCCCCCGGCTCGACGACGAGCAGACGCCCGGCGAGCCGCTGCCGCTCGTCGGCGATCTCATGTCCCAAGACGACGCGTTCCGGCCGCTCGAGACCACGGACGCCTCGGCCGTTGCCACCCCGTGGTGGCCGGGGCGAGAGCCGGCGGGCCTGACCGGCCCGACCGGACCCGCGACCGACGATTCCCTGCTTGTTCCGGTCGGTGACGAGCACTGGGTCGCCTGCTGGGCGACGCCCGGGCTCAGCGGCACGAGGTCGGCGGACCTGTGCGTCGTCGCGCCCCGAGCGCCGGCGGGAGCGGCGACCGCATGAACACACGCGTGCTGCTCATGCTCGACCGCGAGACTGCCAGCCGCGAGCGGAGGCTCGTGCGTCGGCTGCGCCCGCTGCTGGCCGAGGAGGGCGTCGACCTGGTCCCGGCGGTCCCCGACGACGCCGTGCTCTTGTTCGACGACCCGGCGTACGAGACCGCGCTGCCCTACCGCCCGCGCGGGCTCTCGTTCACGCGCTCGGTCCGCGTGAGCGACCTGGTCGCGCGGCTCGGGCCGGTGCTCCGCGGCGGGCAGCGGCTCGGCGCGGTCCACGCGTTCGGGCGGGGGTGCTTCCGCTTCGCCGCCGAGCTGGCGACGCGCGTGCAGGCGACGCTGTGCCTCGAGACCCAGCGGCCCGACGACCTCCGCGCGGCCCGGTGGGTGCCCTCGGTGCTCGGCGATCGCTGCGACTGGACGATGCTCGTTCCCGGGGAGCCCTTCGTCCGCGCCGCGGTGCGCGACGGCCTGGCCCCCGGCGCGGTACGCGTCGTCCCGTGGGGCGTTCCCGCGGCCGACACGCCGCCCGCCCGCCCGGCGTCCGACGAGGATGTCTCGATCGTCGTCTCGGGTCTAGGCGACGATCCGCGTGCGATGCACGGCGCGATCGAGGGCATCGCTGACGCCGCCCGGTCGACCGAGCGGGTGCTCGTCCTGCTCGACGCCCACGCGGCCCGCCGGGCCCGGCTCTGGCCGACCGTCCGACGCCTCAAGCTCGACAGCCGCCTGAGCCTGGTTCCCCTGATGCAAGGCCGGCGCGAGCTGGTCCTCCACGCCGACCTCTTCGTGCTGCCCGAGGCCGTGGGCGTCCACAGCACGCTGCCGCTCGACCTCGCGGCCCACGGCGCGTGCGGCGTGGTCGCGCGCGACCCGCTCGTGCCCTGGCAGTCGGACCCGCGCTTTGCCGTGCAGCTCGATCAGCCCAAGCCCCACGACTGGGCCCGGACGATCGAAGCGTTGATCAACGACCCGGCCGCCCGGCGCGACCAGGGCAAGTCGGCCCGCGACGCCGCTCGGTCGAGCAACCGGCTGACGTCCCACGCCGCGGCGTTGCTCCGGGTGTACGACTGGGCGAGCCGCCGCGACGCCATCCGCCTGCCCAGCGAGACGGGCGAGCCGTCTGGGAGCCTGCGGTGACCGGCCGGCTCCCGTTTTCCGCCGCGTCCGTGCGGCGGTCCGACGACGGCGACCGCCCGCTGACCGTCACGGCCCTCGCCTCGACGATCGACGCCGCTCTTAAAAAAGGTGTCCCCGGGACCGTTCGCGTCGTGGGCGAGGTCAGCGGTTTCCGCGACCGCACGCACTGGTACTTTGATCTCAAGGACGAGGCCGCCGTGGTCTCCTGCGCGATGTTCGCCTCGAGCGCGCGCCGCTCGCCGACCGCCCCCGAAGACGGGCTCCGCGTCGTCGTGTCGGGCCGCGTCGACTGGTACGCCAAGGGCGGGCGGCTGAGCCTGATCGTCACCAAGCTCGAGCCCGTCGGCGAGGGCGCGCTCGACCAGGAGCTCAAGCGCCGCGTCGAACAGGCGCGCGACCGGGGCTGGCTCGACCCGGCGACGAAGCGCCCGATGCCACGGTTCCCGAGGCGCATCGCCGTGCTGACCAGCCGGACCTCGGCCGGCCTGCAGGACATCCTCGACACGCTCCGGCGGCGGGCGCCGTTCGTCGAGGTCGCCCTCGTCGACGTCCGCGTGCAGGGCGAGACCGCGGCCGCGGAGATCGCCCGCGCCGTCGCGGCGGTCGGGCGTCGCGCCGACGCGCTCGGCCTCGACGCAATCCTGATCACCCGCGGCGGGGGCTCGGCCGAGGACCTCTGGTGCTTCAACGACTGGGCCCTCGCCGAAGCGATCGCCGCGTGCCCGATCCCGGTCGCCGCGGCGATCGGCCACGAGACCGACACGACCCTCGCCGAGCTCGTTGCCGACGAACGCTGCGCGACGCCCACCCAGGCGGCGGTGCGCCTCTCGCCCGATGCCGGAGCGCTCTCGGAACAGATCGACGCGACGTCGCGGCGGCTGGGCGCTTCGCTCACCACGCGTCTTCGCGAGCAGGCGAGCGACACCGACCGGGCAACGCGAGCCCTCAGCGCCGCGGTCGCGCCGTCGCTCAACGACCGCCTCCGCCGGCTCGACCGGGCGACCATCCGGCTCGAGCGGGCGCGGCCCGAGCGCCGCGCGGCCGAGCAGCACGAGCGGTGGCGTCGCCGCTACGTGCACGCCCTCGAACGGCTGCCGAGGGTGCTCCGCGCGACGCTCGACCACGCGTCGACCCGGCTGCGCGACGCCCGGCACGACGCGCCCAGGCTGCTCGTCTCGCGCGCGAGCGAGGCGGGCGAGGCCCTCGACGGGCTCGACCGCGAGCTGCACGCCGTCAACCCGCTGGAGGTGCTCCGCCGCGGCTATAGCGTCACGCTCGGCAAGGACGGCACCGCCCTCCGCTCGCCCGACGCCGCCGCCCCGGGCGATGAGCTCGTCACCCGCCTGGCCGAGGGCGACGTCCGGAGCCGCGTCTCGGGCGGCGGGCCCACGCCCGACCCGGTCCGCCCGGCCGCGCCGCGGAGCACCCGCCGCCGCCGATCCCGCCGCGACGCACGGGATCAGATGGACCTCTTCGCGGGCCCGGAGTAGTGTCGAGCCGTGACCGAGCCCACCCCATCCAGCAGCACCCCGGCCGACGCAGCCCCGGCCGACCGGCCCTTCGACGAGACGATGGGCGAGGTCGAGTCGATTATCGAGTCGATCGAGTCGGGCGAGCTCGGGCTGGAAGACTCGATCAAGGCGTACGAGCGTGCGGCGGGTCTCATGAAGAAATGCCGGACCATGCTGCACGCGGCCGAGCTGAAGGTCGAAGAAATCAACGCCCTGCTCCGCGATGACCAAGACCAAGCCGATCCGATGACCAAAGACTGAGGCCGCTCCGACGTGAACAACCTCTGGGTCTACCAGCTCGCCGCGGCCGCCGTCCCACTGGCGTTCGTGTTCGCCTTCGGTGCCTGCGTCGGCTCGCTTGTCAACGTCATCGCCTACCGCCTGCCGCTGGGCATCGGCATCGTCACGCCGCCCTCGCGGTGCCCGAGCTGCGAGACCAGGCTCACGTTCCGCGAGAACATCCCGGTCTTCGGCTGGCTGATCCTCAGGGGCCGCTGCCGGTTCTGCCGGTCGCCCATCAGCCCGGAATACCCCACGGTGGAAGCGATCTCGGGACTGCTCTTCGCGCTCGCCTACGCCCTGTTGTTCGTCCTCGATCCGCGGCTCGAGGTCCTGGGTGTGCCCGTCGGTGAGATCCGTCCCGATTGGGCCCGCGCGGGTGTCCCCCTCGCGTGGCCCACGCTCGCGGTCTGGCTCGTCCTGCTCGGTTCGCTGGTCGCGATGACCATCACCGACCTGAAGACCTACACCATCCCGCTTGTGCTGACCTGGACGCCTGCTGTTGTCGGCGTGGTCGTCCACCCGCTTCACGCGGCGTGGGTTGGTGCCAAGACCGACGGCGTCGGGTTCTGGCAGGCCCGCGAGGTCGGCGGCTGGTCGATGCCCATCCCCGAAACCCTGGAATCCCCGGGCGTCTGGGGGCTCTGGGGCTCGTTCGGCGAGACGCTCACCGCCTGGCCCGGCGTGGGCGTCGCGCTCGGCGCGGCCGCCGGGCTGGCCCTCGCGAACATCCTCCTCCGGCTCGGCGTCTTCCCCAGAAGCTTCGACGATTACGACGAGTGGGAGCAGACCGCGTCTGCCGAAGCCCGGGCCTCGAAAGCCGGGGCGACGCCCGCCACCCGATCAGGCAATCACCCGAGCGAGGAAGCCGTCGACGAACCGGCGCGTGCATCGGCGAGCGGATCTGACCACGAACCAACGCCGCAGACCGGCGAGGGCGACCCGGCGATGTGGCTGCACTACCCCCACGCGCGACGCGAGATGCTCAAGGAAATCCTGTTCTTGGCCCCGATCGTGATGGGGGGGGTCCTGGGCGCCCGGCTGATCGGCTCGGTCGCCCCGGCGACCGAGCCCGACCTGTGGCTGCGGGTACTCGCCGGCTCGGTCACCGGGTACCTCGTCGGCGGCGGCGTGGTCTGGTTCGTCCGCGTGCTCGGGTCGCTCGCGTTCGGCAAGGAAGCGATGGGCCTCGGCGACGTGCACGTGCTCGCGGGCATCGGGGCCTGCCTGGGCTGGATCGACGCGGTGCTGTCGTTCTTCGCGGCGGTCCTGGTCGGCCTGTTCGCCGCGGCCGTGCTCGCCGGGCTCAGCCGCGACGGCAAGGCGCCCCGTATGCTCGCGTTCGGCCCGTACCTCGCTGTTGGGGCGGTGTTCGTAGTGGTCGGGAAGCCGCTGATCGAGCTCGGCCTCGCGATGCTGATGCACCGGTCGGATCCGCTCCAGCTCCCCTAGCGGGCACGCGTTCTATTGTGGATCCGCAGCGTTTGTGACCGATAACGCCTGCGAAGGAGCGTTGAACATGAACCGACACCGATCCCTCGCCCTCTTCGCCGCGTCGCTGGCCCCGATCTCCGCGGTCCTCGGCGGCTGCCAGGGCGTCTCGCAGACCGAGTACGACGCCGCGCTGACCGAGAACGCGATGCTCCGGCAGCAGATCGAGCGGGCCGAGAGCGACCTCGAAGCGTGCGAGACCGCGCGGGCCGATCTTCAGGGGCAGCTCGACGACACCCGCAGCCAGCTCGCGCAGGAACTTGCTGAGGGCCGCACCGGCTTCGAGTCCATCGAAGGCACGTCTGTTTCCGGGCGCCCGGGCGCGATCTCGGTCAACGTCGAGGGCGACGTGCTGTTCGCGTCTGGCTCGGTCGAGCTAAAGTCGCAGGCCAAGCAGACCCTCGACCAGGTCGCCCAGGTCATCGAGGAGCGGTACAGCGACAAGCTGATCCGCGTCGAGGGCCACACCGACGCCGACCCGATCCGCCGGAGCGCTTGGAAGACCAACGAACGGCTGAGCTTCGAGCGGGCTAATGCCGTGGAGGAATATCTCTCCAGCCGCGGGCTCGACTCCAACGCGATGTACACCGCCGCGTTCGGCCCGAGCGAGCCCAAAGACTCCAAGGCGCTCAGCCGGCGCGTTGAGATCGTGATCCTCGAGTAGAAGCCGCGGCCACGAGCCCGCCGACCGGCCTGCTCAACACCCGCCATTGCAGCTTGCAGACACCGCCCGCCTCGTGCGGGCGGTGTTGTTTCTGCAGATTCGCGATGGGACGCCGTGCATCCGGGCTCGGCCGACCCCCGAAACCGAGTTCATCATCGAGTGTCGGCCCAAAGGTCGGCAAAGAGACTCGAGAAGATCCGAGGGCACTGGCGAAGCGACTGGGTCGCCGTCAGAAGTCCGATCATTCCCAAGCAAGGAGTTTCGAATGAAGAACACCTCTACCGCTGTTGTTGCGCTCATCGCAGGTCTCGCCGGCACCGCCTCGGCCCAGTGCAGTGGCTCGACGCATAAAGAGAGCGGAGCGACCCTGTCTCTCGTTTCGGCCCGCGCCGAGCACGCGCCGGACCTCGTCGATACCGCCCGCCGCGCCGGGCAGTTCTCGACGCTGCTCGCCGCCGCCGAGGCCGCCGGGCTCGTTCCCGCCCTCCAGGGCCACCGCGAGCTGACCGTCTTCGCCCCGACCGACGAGGCGTTCAGCAAGCTCCCCGCCGGCACCGTTGAGACGCTGCTGAAGCCGGAGAACAAGGACCTGCTCACCGCGGTCCTGACCTACCACATCGTTGAGGGCAAGGTCGCCGCGGCCGACGTCGTTAAGGTTTCGACCGCGACGACTCTGGGCGGCCAGCGCCTCGACATCACCACCGACAACGGCGTGCAGATCGACAACGCCAACGTGATCAAGACCGACATCACCGCCTCTAACGGCATCATCCACGTGATCGACACCGTCCTGATGCCCTCGACCGACGACATCGTCGCGACAGCCGCCGGCGCGGGCTCGTTCTCGACGCTCGTGACCGCCGTCAAGGCCGCCGGCCTCGTCGAGGCCCTTCAGGCCGACGGCCCCCTGACCGTCTTCGCCCCGACCGACGACGCCTTCGCCGACCTCCCGGCCGGCACCGTCGAGTCGCTGCTCAAGCCCGCCAACCGTGAGAAGCTCCAGGCGATCCTCACCTACCACGTCGTCTCGGGCCGCGTCTACTCCGACGCCGCGCTGGCGGCCCAATCGGCCCACACGCTCCAGGGCGGCGACATCCGCATCTCGCTCCGCAACGGCCGCCTGACCATCAACGACGCGACCGTCATCAGCAGCGACATCGACACCGCCAACGGCGTCATCCACGTCATCGACGGCGTGCTGCTCCCCGAGTAAACCAAATGACTCCGGATTGATTTTAGAGCGGGGTATCTTTAGATACCTTGGACATCCGATCCGCATCCGGGCCGAGGAAACCTTGCCCGGATGTCTTCCGAAGTGAATACGCCGAGAAACCACCAGCGAAGTCTAAAATAGTGATTGCTTGTCATCTTCCATCCAGAACGCTCCCGCTGCGTGCCTCTCAGACGGACACATCCGTCTATAATGAGGCTGCGACGGCACGCCCTCGCCGCAAGCCCGCGGCCAGTCGGCGTTCCTCGGGAAGGTTGCGGATACGCATGACCTCACGACAGTCACTTGACGAACTGCTTCTGCCGCGGGTCGCTCAGGGTGAAACAGGGGCTATTGAAGACTGTCTCGACCGCTTTGGCGGGCTCGTGTGGTCGCTAGCGCGACGCATGTGCCGCAACCAGCAAGAGTCCGAGGACGCGGTGCAGGAGATCTTCGTCGAGGTCTGGAAGAACGCCGCTCGTTACAACCACGAGCTCGCGTCCGAGGCGACCTTCATCGCGATGATCGCCCGGCGACGCCTGATTGATCGCCGCCGCAAGGATGCCCGGACCCCCGACGTCAACGCGTTGACCGAGGGCGCCGCCGACACCGGCGACCAACCCATCGGCTCGGAGATCCAAGAGTCCGAAGACGCTCGCTACGCCCGCGAAGCCCTCCGGCAGCTCAGCCAGGAGCAGCAGCGCGTGCTCCAGCTCGCGATCTTCTACGGCCTGAGCCACGAGAAGATCAGCCAGTCGACCGGCCTGCCGCTCGGCACCGTCAAGACCCACGCCCGCCGCGGCCTGATCCGCGTCCGCCAGGTCATCGCCCAGCAGCGTGCGGCCGAGAAAGCAGGTCAGGACGCCGTCGGAACGTCCAACGGGGAGGGGGCCTGATGGGACGCTCTTCATCTGAGAATGGCGGACCCGTCCCGGGCGATGGACCCGTTTCGGGCAACGGTTCCATCCCGAGCAACGGCTCGCTGAACGGCTACACCAATGGGTCTGACCCCTACTCCATGCTCGACACGCTCGCGGACGCGGCGATCTTCGGCCGTTCCGTCGCCGAAGATCGAGAGCTGTCGCTCGCGGTGGAGGCCGTGGGTGAGAGCGAGCTCGAAGCGTTGGAGGCCGCGGCCGCCGTGCTCGCGTCTCGACACGTCGAGTACGAGCCGATGCCCGCGAGCCTGCGGGGACGGTGTTTCAAGGCGGTGCTCGAAGCGGCCCAGCCCGGTTCAGTTGAGCCCGATTCAGCCCAGCTTAACGCAGCCATTGCAGGGCAGATCGCCGGCGATCAATCACAGACTTCGGTCCCATCGACAAACGGCGTTCGGTCGAACGGTGATCACGTCTCATCCGATCGGGCCAACGGCGTTTCGACCAACGGGGCTGCACTCAATCCCATCCCTGATCGCTTCGCAGCCGCCGACCAGCGTCCGCTGACGTTCGGCGTCGAGCCGAAGGCATCGCCGTCCGGCTTCTCGCCCGCGTGGCTTGCCGCGGCGGCCGCGGTCGTGCTCGGCGCCGCCGGGTGGTACCAAGCGATCGTCGCGCCCGCGAGCACCCTGTCGGAGGCAGCCGTCGCGCTGGTCGACGCCCGTGACGAGATGATCGATGCCGGGGCCGCGGTCATGGAGTGGTCGGCTTGGACGGACGCCGCCGTTTCCGCGTTCGGCGATGTCGAGGGCACCGTCGTCTGGGACGCCGCCGCGAAAGACGGCTACATGACCTTCAAGAACCTTCCCGCGAACAACCCCGAGACCACCCGCTACCAGCTCTGGATCGTCGACGCGGACCGCGGGGCACCGCTGACCGTGCCGCCCGTCGACGGCGGCGTGTTCGACGTTCCCGCCGGCGAGACCGAGGTCGTCGTCCGCATCGACCCGAAGCTCAGCGTGGGCAACGCCGCGGCGTTCGCGGTCACGCTGGAAGGCCCCGAGGGCGCGGTCGTCTCCGAGCGACGCCCGGACCAGCTCGTGGTCATCGCAACCGACGGTTGACCAAACCGCATATCTCCCCTTTGGATGACGCCATGTCGCCTTCTCGGGCATTGGCCCGTGCGCGACTGTGTCTGCCTCGCAACATCCTGTCCGCCCCCGAGGCGTCTGGCCAAACTCGCGCCCGGCTCCCTGCGGTATGGATATCTTGCGTACTTAAAGGAGTTGTCTGCGCCGTCACGATCCAAGATCTCGCCAGTTGCGAGCGCGCCGTTTGACCCCACCGCGGTGACCGTATCGCGGTCGACCGAGTCGATGTCGCCGTCGAAGTCGAGGTTCGCGTCGTACGCGGTATCGGTGATGCCGACCGGCAGCGTTAGGGCGAGCACCGCGGCCTTGCCAGTGGCGTCGATGTCTCCATCGCCGTCCGCATCGCCGGCGTAGCGGTGCCGGGCGTTGCCGTCGCAGTCCCCTAGGCCGTGTCTGACGGATCGTTTGTTCGGCGCATGAGCGGTTGCGCTTCGCTGCGGCCGGTGTCAGAGTACTCGTGGCAAGGAGGCCACGGATGCGACGATTCGAGCTCACGGATGAGCAGTGGAAGCTGATCGCGCC
>JBCBZP010000047.1:0-16616 GCA_039815285.1 Planctomycetota bacterium | reverse complement strand
TCGGTGGGGCGGACGCTCCTCGTCGGGCTTCTCGGATGCACGCTCTCCGCGGTTATCGCCTGGAGAACAGTCGCCGGGCTGCCCCGCCCGAGCCGCATGCGGCCGGACCCGCTGCCCGACGCCATGCGGAGCGAGTTCCTGCTGCTCGCGATGCTGCCGGTCCTCGCCGTGTTCGCCGCGGGCATCGACCACCCGGCGACACCTTGGTGGTACGACCTGATCTCGGCGATCCCCATGTTGCTCGCCCCGGTGCTCGTTGTCTTCGCGTCGCTGCTGGTGCAACTTGAGCCCCTCGCCGGCCGGTGCGCCGCGTGCGGCACCGATCTCTCGGCGTCGCCCGAAGCGGCCGAGTGCCCCGCGTGCGCCGCCGACGTCACCGAGCCCGGTGCCGTCGTCACCGAGGGGCCCGCCGTCCGGGTAAGGATCGCCGCGGCCCTCGGCGTCGCGCTCATCGGCGGGCTCGTCTTCCTGCCGCTCGCCGGGAGCGGACCGCTTCTGTTCACATCGTCCTTTCCGACGTCCGCGCTCGTCGCCCTCGCTCCGTACGACCGCGCCGCCATGGAAGAGCTCGAGCACCGTCCGCTCTCCGACGAACAGATCGCGTCGATCGCCGAGCGGTACCTCAAGACCCGCGGCGAAGGAGGCCGCTTCCCGACGATGATGTCGGGCTGGATCGGGCAGCGTCTCATCAACCGACCGCCCGACGACAGCCTGCGTGAGATGTGGCTGCGGACCTCGGCGCGCGTCTCGCTCGACGCGCCACCGGTCGCGGCGGTCGGCGAGCCGTTCGAGGTCCTGATCCGGGTCCGCGACGTCGGCGTTGGGACCGGCATCCTGAGCTTCGCGGTGCCGGGAACGCCGAGCGTCGGCACGCCGATGGCCCCGCCCGAGCCGGTCCGCGTGCATGCCGTTGACAGTCTCCTAGGCGTCTCGGCCGAGGTCGTCCCCGCGGCCATCCTCCGCGTCACCCCGGAGCAGCCCGGCCCCCTCACGCTCGAGTGGCCGGTCGCCGTCGTCCACAGCGGCACGGCCCCATCCGCCTTTCGATGGGAGGGCGAGCGGTTTGCCTCAGAACCCGAGCCCGTCTGGTCGGGTGTCACGGTCGCGTCTGTCACGGTCGACGTCGTCGCCAAAGCACGGGACTGACCCGGGGGCGGACCGCCGACCCCGCGTCTTTCGGTCTACCGCGCCGCGCCCGCGACGCCGCCGGTCGATCCGAACCCCCCGCTGCCGCGCCCGGTCGCGTCGAGCTCGCCGACCACTTCGACAACGCAGTGCGCGATCGGGCAGACGACGAGCTGCGCGACGCGATCGCCGTGGTGGATCTCGAACGGCTCTGGCCCGAGGTTGATCAGCGCGACGAACATCTCCCCCCGGTAGTCGGCGTCGACCGTTCCGGGCGAGTTGGGCAGCGTCACGCCGTGCTTGGTTGACAGGCCCGACCGCGGGCGGACCTGGCCCTCGAAGCCCGGGGGGATCGCGCAGGCGAGCCCGGTGGGCACCTTGACGATCGCGCCGGGCGGGATTATGACGCTGGGGCCCCCTACGTCGCCGCGCGGGAGACACGCCGCGAGGTCGAGCCCCGCCGCGAGCTCGGTCTGGTACGCGGGAACGGCGGCTCGCTCGTCGAGCTTCTGGAAGCGAACGGTCGGCGGGGGTGTCGGGATGGAGACAGAGGGTGTCGGTGGCTTGGTCATGGAGCGACGATACCCGCGCGGTCAGCCGTCGATCAGGTCGCGGTCCTCGTCGGTGAGCGCACCGCGGAGCTCGTCCTCGACGCGGCCGAACGTCTCGATCATGCGCCGGGTCGACTCGATCGCCGTGTCCATCGCGGACCGGCCCGTGACACGTTTGAGGATGTCGGTGCGGTTGAGATCGGCAAGGCGGGATTCGCTGGCCGCGCGAGCATCGATCAGCTCGTCAAGCAGCTTCTGCGCTCTCGCACGCGCCGCAACCGTCTGGCTGACGTGATCCGCACGCTCGGACATCTCACCGCTCCGGTCTGGGTGCCGCCGCGGGGGAACGCACCCCGTCGTCGGACAACCTGAGTCTGCCGTGGCAGGTTACGCCGCGGCGTCTCCGGGTATCGGTGCCGCGGGCTGCACGGTTTGGTGGGGATGCACGACTCGCGTCGGCTTCGGCGCGGCCGGCGACCGACGCACCATCGCGGGCGACATTTCCGGAACGTGCCGCCGGATTGACTCCAGAGCCGCCGCCTTCGAAGCCGGGCCGCTCACCGAACGGGCCACGGACAGGTCGCGGACCATCGCATCCAGGTCTGCCCGAGCCTCGCCCGCCTGGGCCCAGCTGTTCACGCCCTCGATCGCTGTGGGTACCAACTGCTCGGCGTCGTACGCCAGCTCCTCGTACAGCTTCTCGCCGGGCCGAGCCCCGATAAACGTGATCACGCCGCTCGGCTCGAGCCCGTGGGCCCTGACAAACGACCGCGCGAGCCCGGCGATCGACACCGGCTCGCCCATGTCCAGCACGAACACCCGAGCCGGGTCTTCAACGGCAGACTCGATCGACGCCGACTGGATCACCAGCGACGCCGCCTCGGGGATCGTCATGAAGTAGCGGGTCATGCGTTCGTCGGTCACCGTGATCGGACGTCCCGCCGCGAGCTGGCTCGACCAGATCGGCAGCACGCTGCACGACGAGCCCAGCACGTTGCCGAACCGGACCATGCTCAGCCGCGTGCCGGGCGAGTGGGGCTGCAAGCCCTGCACGTACCGCTCGGCCAGGCGCTTGGTCGCGCCCATCACGCTCGAGGGGTTGACCGCCTTGTCCGACGAGATCAGCACGAACCGCGACGCGCCCGCCGCGACCGCGGCGTCGGCGACCGAGCGCGTCCCGAAGAAGTTGTTCACCAGCGCGTGCGCCGGGTGCTCTTCCATCAGCGGCACGTGCTTGTGCGCCGCCGCGTGAAAGACCACGTCTGGGCGCACCGCCTCAAACAGCTCGCGCGTGCCCGACTCGTCGACGATGTCGTGGAGCACCGCCCTGCGGTTCACGCCAGGGAAACGCTCGCCGATCTCGCGGTCGATCTCGAAGAGCGCGTTCTCGGACCGCTCGACCAGCACCAGCTCCGACGGCGACCGCGACGCGGCGATCCGCGCGAGTTCCGAGCCGATCGACCCGCCGGCACCGGTGATCAGCACCCGCCGCGACCGCAGCACCGCGTCGAGCCGGCGCGGATCGCCCGGCCGGGGCGTGCGGCCGATCAGGGCCGGCACGTCGACATCGGATCGCCCGCGCCCGCCGACCGCGGGCGCCTCGTCCGAGAGCACGTCGTCGATCGTCGGGATGAAGCGGACGTTCAGGCCCGCCTTGGTGATCGCTTCGACCGCCCGCGACCGCTCGGCCGTCATGCTCGCCGGGAGCGAGACGATCGCCAGCTCGGCCCGGTGCCACCGAGCGATGTCGGGAAGCTGCCCCAGCTCGCCGAGGCTCTCGATGCCCGCCCGGGCGGGGTCGCCCCCGCCAAGCACGATGCATCCGCAAGGCCAGACCTCGCGCGACGTCCCCGCGAGGAACGCCAGTTGGCAGCGCACCGACGCCACGCTCTGCGGCGTCCCGATCAAGATGGCGGTCGTTCCCGGCATTTGGCGGGTTATCGGCTGGAGGGGGTAGCCTCCTGAGGCCGGGGGTCCGAAAATCAGCATGCGGAGCCGAGGCCGGGGTTCTGAGCTTGGAGGACGGGCGTGATCGAACGGATCCGCGGCACGCTGTGCCGTCTGGGAGAGGCCGACGCCGCCGTCGAGCCCTTGGGCTCCGGGCTGTGGCACCGCGTGATGCTGCCCGCGTATGTCCGGGCGGCTCTCGAAGGACGCGCCGGCGAGCCGGTCGATCTCGCGACGCTCGAGTTTCTGGACTCACCCAATCAGGGGGCGACCATGGTCCCCCGGATGATCGGGTTCGAGACCGACGCCGAGCGCGCGTTCTTCGAACGGTTCACGACGGTGAAGGGCCTGGGCCCGAAGAAAGCGCTGCGGGCGCTGGTCGAGCCGCCCGGGGCGGTCGCCGAGGCGATCGCCCGCCGCGACGCGAAGTGGCTTCAGCGGCTGCCCGAGATCGGCAAGCGCCTGGCCGAGACGATCATCGCCGAACTGCACGGCAAGCTCGACGAGGTGCTCGTCGCGAGCCTGGGCGCGACGCTCGACGCGGCCGCCGGCGGGGCGCTCGGGCCCGCCGACGAGCCGACGCCCGGCCCGTTTCGAGACGACGGTGTCGCGGCCGACGCGGTCTCGACGCTTCTGACGCTCGGCGAGACCAAGCCTGACGCCGAACGGCTGATCGCACGGGCCCGGGCGGATCACCCGGACGATGACCTCGATGCGCTGGTGGCGCACGCCTACGAACTGCGTGGAGCGATCGGGCGGACGGCGGACGGCTAAAACGCGAGGACGGCCTCGACCTGCGAGAGGACACGATCGTGCGGTACTCGATGATCATGGCGGGCGGCGCGGGCACGCGTCTCTGGCCGCTGAGCCGACGCAGCCGACCCAAGCAGCTCCTGCCCATGGTCGAGCGCGACGGCAAGGACATCTCGCTCATCGCGCTCTCGGACGCCCGCCTCGACGGGCTGATCGACCCCGACCGGCGCTACGTCTGCACGGGCGAGCGGTACCGCGCCGCGGTGCTCGACGCGATCCGCGAGCTCGAAGACGAGCGCCTTCTGGGCGAGCCCGCGGCCCGCGACACCGTTAACGCCGTCGGCCTGACCGCGGCGGTCCTCGCCCAGCGCGACCCCGACGCCGTGTTCTGCATCCTGACCGCCGACCACGTGATCACCCCCGAAGACCGGTTCCGGGCGCGGCTGGAGCGCGGCTTCGAGCTGGTCGAGCGCGACCCGTCGAAGATCGTGACCTTCTCGATCAAGCCGACATACGCCGCGACGGGCTTCGGGTACGTCGAGCGCGACCAGCCCATCGGCGACGACGGGCTCGCGTTCGACGTGACCCGGTTCGTCGAGAAGCCCGACGAGGGCACGGCCCGGCTGTACCTCGAGAAGGGCACGTTCGGGTGGAACTCGGGAATGTTCGTGCTCCACGCCGCGACGTTCCTCGAGCGGCTCGAGGGCTACCTGCCCGAGGCGCACGCGGGCGTCATGGAGATCGGCCGCGCGTGGGACACGCCCGAGCGGGCGGAGGTGCTCGGCCGGATCTACCCGGCGCTGCCCAAGATCAGCGTCGACTTCGCGGTGATGGAGCCGGCCGCGCGCGACGGGCACGTCGCAACGGTCACCATGGACATCGACTGGCTCGACGTCGGGTCGTGGCCGAGCCTGGCCCAGACACGTACGCCGGACTTCAACAACAACCGCGTCGCCGGGCCCGGCTCGGTGCTCTTGGAGAATTGCCACGACACGCTGGTCTACTCGGGCGTGCCGGGCCGGACCGTCACGGTGCTGGGGGTCGACGGGCTGGTGGTTGTTGAGACCGAGGACGCGACGCTCGTGATGCCGGCGGCGCAGGCCGAGCGGCTCAAAACGCTCCACGCCCGCGTCGAGGACACGCTGAAGTAGCCCCGCCGCACGACGGCCGCAGCACGCCAGAGCGGCCTTTCCCACGAAACCACGGCCGGGAGACCGATGGACCCTAGAGGACGGGGCGCGACCAGCCGCGTCCGGAGGACACCCGATCCGCTACCTCGCCATCGATCTCGGAGACCGCCGGACCGGGCTCGCGCTCGGCGACGACGAGACCGGCATCGTCTCGGCGATGGGCACGGTCGAGGTCGACATCAACGCGAGCGGGGGCATGGCGCTGCTCGAGGCGCTGGCCCGTGAGATCGACACCAACCTCGGGGAGAAGGCGGCGCGGAGCCCGGGCGAGCTGGTTTTGGGGCTGCCGCTGAACATGGACGGCACCGAGGGGCCGCGGGCGAAACAGGTCCGCTCGTTCGCCGCGCTGCTCGCCAGCCGGGCCCAGCGGGAAGTCCGGTTTCAGGACGAACGCCTGACCACGGCCGACGCCGACTGGCAGATGGCGCGAACCGGAATGACCCACAAACAGAAAAAGATGCGTCGGGACGCCCTGTCCGCGGCGAACATCCTTCGGGACTTCCTCGCGACGCTGCAGGATCCCCCGGCTGCCTCGGGCGACGACGACCCGGGCACCGTGAACGACGCCTGACGCGTCGGCCCTGTCGCGGAGCGGCTTTCGACCGGGGCGATCGTTCGTCGCGGCCGCGTTGAACGCGGGCGAGACCGGGCCGCGTGTTCGCGCAAGGTGTTTGTGTCCAAGACGGAGCGATGCATGCCGATGGTTCAACGTTTGGTTCTTGTTCTCTCGTTGATCGCGCCATCGCTCGCGAGCCTGGGCGTGACGACCGCGTCACACGCTCAGGATGAGCCGTACGCGACGGCCGACGCGCTGCTCGACGCGATCGAGCGGCACGAGCGCGCGATCCGCAGGCTCTCGGCCGGCATCCGCTACGAGCGGGTCTACGGGCTCGTGGGCGACGTGCAGACGCGGGAGGGCCTGCTCTACTTCGAAGACGCTCGGCCGCCCGAACAGGCCGACGCTCCGGCCGATGAGAACGTCGACGGCGGGCGGTCCTTCGCGGTCCGGTTCGAACGGCTCTACCTCGACGACGTCGTCCGCGACGAAGAGAAGCTCTACCTCTTCGACGGCGAGTGGGTGACCGAGCTCATCCCCGAGAACAAGCAGTACTTCCGCCGCCAGGTCGCGCCGCCGGGCGAGACGATCGACCCGCTGAGCCTCGACTCGGGGCAGCTGCCGATCCCGATCGGGCAGCGGAAGGCCGACATTCTCCAGAAGTACGACGTCGTCATGGTCCCGCCGCTCGAGGGGCTTTTCGGCGAGACCGCCAAGGCGATCGCGGCGCGGGCCTCACAGGTCGTGCTCACGCCCAAGCGGCCCGGCGGCGACTTCGAAGAGATCCGGCTCTGGTACACCGACCGCGGCGGCGTGCCCGTGCCCGTGATCGCCCGGACGATCAACACCCAGGGCGACGAAGCGACCGTCTTGCTCGTCGGGCTCGGGCTCAACGACGACGCCGATATCCCGCCCGGCGTGTTCCGCGCCGACCCGCCGCCCGGCTTCGACGTGCAGGAAACACCCTGGCGGCAGCCCAAGCCGCGGGGCGCCGTCGACGGGGCGCGCCCAACCACGCTCGCGTCGGCCGCGCGGCAGCCCGGCCGACAACCGGGGCGGCGCGACGGTGACGCGATGGGCCTCACACTGCCCGGCCAGCCGACGGGCGAGTCGGAGCGCCCGACGCTCGCGCCCGCGGTCGCGGCGCTGCTCGGAGCGCCGTACCTGAGCGAGGAAGAGGCGAAGGACCTGAGGGTGTTCCACGGGAGCTGGCGCGCGGCCGACCTCGACACGCCGGAGCGGCGCGCCCGGGCCGCGCTGATCACGGGCGACTTCGCCGACCCCGTCTTCGACGACCCCGAAGCGCCCGCCCTGCTCCGGGCCGACGCGATGCTCGAGCGCGGCGAGTTCGCGAGGGCGATCGAGCTGCTCGACGCGGGCGACGACGGGCTCCGCGCGCGGCGCATCCGCGCCGAGGCCGCGTTCCGATCGGGCGACTTCGAGCGGGCCGAGGCCGAGCTTTCAGGCGTCGTCTCGCTGCTCGCGCGGCAGCAGTCCGAGGACGCGGCCGACACCGTCGAGGGCGTGCGCGCGCTCGTGCTCCGCGCCCGGCTCGTCGGGCCGGACCGCGGCGACGGCTCTGACTTCGGCACGCTGATCTCCCTGCTGGCCCGCGCGCGCAACGAGCTCGACCGGCTCTACTGGCCCGCGAACCTCGTCGAGGCGGAGCTGCTCTACGACAAGGACAACCGCCAGGGCGCGTACGACGCGGCGAAGGAAGTTCTGCGGCTCAACCCCGCGTCGGCCCGCGCCTGGGCGCTGCTCGGCGAGCTCGCGACCGACCGGCTCGCGATCGACGAGACCGAGAGCATCGCCGAGCGGCTGCACCGGCTGGCGGCGTCGCCCGTGCCGCCGTGGTCGGCTGAGGCCGCGGGTGAGGACGAACCGCTCGGGATCGACAACGCCTCAACCGACGAGCTCGTCTCGCCGCTGGGAGCGCTCGCGCTGGCGCGCGCGAGGCTGCGCCAGGACGACCCGGCTTCGGCGCTGGCGATCATCGCCGACGCCCGCGAGCGCACGCCCGAGCACCCGGGGCTGCGAGCCATGCTCGCCGCGGCGCACGCCATGAGCTACGACCTCGACGCGGCCGACGAGGTCCTCGCGGGCTTCGACGGCGTCGCGACCGGGCACTACTGGGCGGGCTGGGCGCTCTCGGAGCGGCGGCAGTACGCCGCGGCGGCACGGTATCTGGAGGCCGCGACCCGGCGTGAGCCCAACTGGTCGCAGCCCTGGATCAAGCTCGGGCTGCTCGAGACGCAGGCGGGGCGCGACGTGCGCGCGGCCGACGCGCTCGAGATCGCGTTCGGGCTCGACCCGTTCAACGTCCGGGCGGACAACACGCTGCGGCTGCTGCGCTCGCTCAGCGAGTGGGAGACGATCGACACGGACCATTTCGTGATCCGCTTCCGCGAGGGGATCGACCGCGTGCTGGCGGAGGAGATGGCGCCGCTGGTCGAGCGCGTGCACGCGCGGGTGACGGGCGCGGCCAACAACGGCATGGCGCACGAGCCGGGTTTCAAGACCGTCGTCGAGCTGATGCCCGACCACCAGAGCTTCGCGGTGCGGATCGTGGGCATGCCGAGCCTGCACACCGTGGCGGCGGCGACCGGCCCGGTGATCGCGATGGAGGCGCCGCGCGAGAGCCCGGAGCACACGATCGGCCCGTACGACTGGCTGCGGGTGTTCCAGCACGAGTTCACGCACACGGTCACGCTCGACCGGACGGCGTTCCGCATCCCGCTGTGGTTCACCGAGGCGGCGGCGCAGCTGATGGAGGATGCGCCGCGCGACGAGCGGTCGTGCCGCCTGCTCGCCGAGGCGATGGTTTCGGGCGGGCTGTTCGGCTTCGACGAGATCAACATCAAGTTCGCTCGCCCCGAGGGTCCGCGCGACCGCGAGCTGGCGTACGCGCAGGGGCTTTGGATGTACGAGTTCATCATCGAGCGGTACGGGGCGGGCCGACCGATCGAGCTGATGGACGCGTATGCGCGCGGCGTGCGCGAGGTCGACGCCGTGCCCGAGGTGCTCGTGGTCTCGCTCGACGCGTTCCGGTCGGCGTTCCTCGAGTGGGCGGCGGAGGAGTGCGTGGCGTGGGGGCTCGTTGTCCCCGACGGGCTGCCCACGCTCGGCGATCTGCTGCGCGACGCCGACGTCGGGCCCGAGGGCCCGGACGCGGCCCGGCTCGACGACTGGCTCACCGAGTTTCCAGACCACCCCGAGCTGCTGGAGCTTGTGTGCAGCGTGATCGAGGGCGTTCCCGACGACGCGGAGGCGGAGCTGCTGCGGCGGTACGCGGCGGCCGTGCCCGTGGCCGAAGGGCCGCACCGGCTGCTGGCGCGGTACGAGCTGGAGCGGCTCCGAGCGGGCGCGGACGCTCCGGACGGCGGGGGCGACCCGCGCCGCGCGATCGAGCACCTGGAGTTTCTCGACGCACGGGCGAAGTACACGCCGGCGTACGCCGCGGCGCTCGCCGAGCGGTATGCTCAGATCGGCGAGCTGACGCCGGCGCTGAGCAAGGCGACCCGGGCCACGACCATCGCGCCCTACGACGCGGCGCAGCGCGAGCTCGCGGCCCGCGTCGCGATCGCGGCCCGCGACCTGCCCGCAGCGCTGCGTCACCTTGAGGCGCTCCGCACCCTCGAGCCCGACCGGCCCGTACACGAACGGCGGATCGAGAAGCTGCGTCAGCTTATGGGCGCGTCCGACGAGATCTGATACCGCTCGGCCTGCAGGCGGGCGACCGCTTCGAGTTCGGCCGGCGTCGGCTCGATGCCGAGCACCTCGAGCGTCTGCGCCGGGTTCGGGTCCCACGGTCCGGGCACGTTGTTGGCGCGCCAGCCCGAGCGCTCGAGCAGCCGGTGGCGGAGGTCGTTGGCGATGCCGACCGGGTCGAGGGGCGAGTCGGTGTAGTCGAGGATCTCGCCGAAGTGCACGGTGGTCTTCGAGGTGTGCCAGAGGCTCGCCCAGGCGGGGTCGACCTGGGGCGTGCCCGTGATGAGGACGGGCAGCACGCGGCAGCGGGCCTTCTTGATGATGGCGCCAACACCGGGCAGGAAGGGCATGATCTGCCCTGGCGGGCGCTCGATGCCGCCCTCGGGGAACAGGCCGACGGCACCGAAGCCCTCGGGCTGCTTGGCGGCGCTTCGCAGGTGGCGGAGGGCGACGCGGACCGACGACGCGTCCTGCGCGCCGCGATCAACGCCGATGACTCCGGCCCAGTCCCAGAAGTCTTTGCCGGCGTCGATCATCATGTCGCGGGCCATCAGCCAGCGGACCTCGAACGGGCAGAACGCCTGGACGACGATCGGGTCGATGCCGGCGGTGTGGTTGGCGACGATCAGCAGCGGGCCGGGGAAGCGGGTGTCGGGGATGTTCTCGAGGCCGGTGGCGCGGAGCCCGTGGACAACGCGGCCGTAGATCTGGAAGCCGCGGACGACCAGCCCGGCGGCGACGTCTTGCCGCGGGTTGGCGAGCAGCCACCGGCAGAAGACCGCGAAGGCGAGCAGCAAGACGAAGACAGCGGCAATCGGGGCGAGCATTTCGCGGGATGTTAGCGTCGGCAAAGTTATCGCTGAGACCCGAACGAATTCCTTGCATTTGTTTGTGGCTGGTACACTCGGTTATGGACTTGTGGCAGGAAAAGCGGGCGACGGAACGCCGGCGGGTGGAGCCGCTCGCGGTGCGGATGCGTCCACGGAGCCTGGAGGAGTACGCGGGGCAGGGGCACCTGCTCGGCGAGGGCAAGCTGATGCGGCGGATGCTGGTGGCTGATTGCATCACGAGCCTGATCCTGCACGGGCCGCCGGGCACGGGCAAGACGACGCTCGCTCGGCTGATCGCGCAACACACGCGTCGGCGGTTCGTGATCGAGAACGCCGCGGCGGTGGGCGTGAAGCGCATCCGCGAGATCATCGAAGAGGCGGACCGGTGCCTGACCGACACGGGTCGGCGGACGATCCTGTTCCTCGACGAGATCCACCGGTTCACCAAGAGCCAGCAGGACGTGCTGCTGGGGGACGTCGAGCGCGGCCTGCTGACGCTCGTGGGCGCGACGACGGAGAACCCGCTGTTCGCGTGCAACTCGGCGCTGATCTCTCGGTCGACGCTGTTTCGGCTCGAGCCGCTGACCGAGGCGGAGATCGGCGGCGTGGTGCGGCGAGCGGTCGCGGACGCCGAGCGCGGGTACGGCTCGCTCGAGATCGACCTGCGCGACGAGGCGGTCCGGGTCTGGGCGTCTAAGAGCGACGGCGATGCGCGGCGGGCGCTCAACGCGCTCGAGGTTGCGGTGCTTTCGGCGGGACCGGAAGCGGGACCGGAGGCGGGCATCGTGATCGATCGGCGGACGGCGCTCGACTCGATCCAGCAGAAGGCCGTGGTGTACGGCGACGACGACCACTATGACTCGGCGTCGGCGATGATCAAGTCGATCCGCGGGAGCGACCCGGACGCGGCGATGTACTGGGCGGCGCGCATGCTCGAGGGCGGCGAGGACCCGCGGTTCCTCGCCCGGCGGCTGGCGATCCTGGCGAGCGAGGACATCGGCAACGCCGATCCGCGGGCGATCACGGTCGCGCAGAGCACCTGGGACCTGGTCGAGCGCATCGGCATGCCCGAGGCGCGGATCACGCTCGGGCAGTGCGTCGCGTACCTCGCGCTCGCGCCCAAGAGCAACGCGTCGTACGTCGCGATCGATGAGGCGATGGACGACGTGCGGGAGGGGCGGACGCTGGCCGTGCCGATGCACCTGCGGGACCCGAACTCGTCGCCCTCGGCCGGCGGCGACGGCGCGGGCGTGACCAACCGCCAGAGGCGGGACTCCGACCCCGCGGCACGTTACCGCTATTCGCACGCCGAGGCGGACGGCGTGACCGGGCAGGACTACCTCGGCGTGGTCAAGAGCTATTACCGCCCGACCGACCGCGGCGAGGAAGCCCGGCTGGCTCGGCGGCTCGAAGAGGTCCGCGGACTGCGGGAGCTGAAGCGATCGGGCGAGGAGCGACCAGAGGGCGGGCAGACGGATGAGGGACGCTCGGCGTGAGCGATGCCGGGCCCGAGCCGCGCGCGAGGAAGGCAGAGCTGCGCCGGACGCAGCGGGAGCGGCTGCGGTCGGTCGACGCCGAGGCGGTCCGGGCGGAGTCGGCGGCGGCGTGCCGCGTGTTGCTCGAGTCGGGTCTGTTCGACGTGGGCACGCCGGCGGGGACGGTCGCGGGGTACCTGCCGCTGCCGGTCGAACGCGGGGCCGAGGCCGACGCTTGGACGGCTCTGGATGTGCTGCGCGGACGGTCGGCGGACGTCGCGATCCCGCATATCGACTGGGCGTCCGGGAAGTTCGGGCTCCGTCGGGTTCCTGGTGGTTCTTTCTGGGACGATTTGGAGCGGGATCGGCACGGGCTGCGAAAGGCTCCTGTGGATTGGCCGATGGTCCGCGTTGAGGAGGTCGGCGCGGTGATCGTGCCGGGTCTTGCGTTCGATGGGCGTGGCGGTCGGCTCGGCCGCGGCGCCGGTATGTATGATCGCTTCTTGCGGGACCTGCCCTCGACGGTCCCGGCGGTGGGCCTGGCGATCCGGGCCCAGATCGTGGACGACGTGCCGATGGACGGGCACGACATCCGGCTGACGGCGACCGCGGGCCCCGACGGGCTGCTGCGGGCGACCTGAGTGGACGGCGGTTCGGCTCGGGGTTGGTCGGGTGGGAGATCGGAAGGAGCCGGGCATGGCGTTGCCATCACAGGGCAGCCGGGTTGGGATGGCATCGGGTGGTCGCGGCGGACGCCGCAAGAAGGGCGGCCTGGGCGTGATCCCGGTGGTGTTCTTCCTCACGCTGCTCGGCGGTGGCTACGGGCTCTACGCGTATGCCACGGGCGACGGCCCGGGGTTCTTCGGCGGCAACGACGACCGGGCTGGCGACGACCGGGCCGACGGCGGCTTGGCGGGAACCGGCGAGATGAACAACGAGCCGGCCGAGAACGGTTTGGGTTTGGGGTCGGGTTCGCGTGGCACGCTGGCGCTGGGCGACAGCGGCGCGACGCGGTCGCGTGAGAAGGACCGCGCGGGCCCGACGCCTCGGCCCACACTCACGATCGCCAACCGCGAGGGCGGTGAAGGGCAGGGTTCCGGCGGGCCAAGTTCCGGCGGGCGGGGTTCGAGTGCGGTGGTCGATACGAAGTCGGAGCTCGATCGGTCGAGCGAGGACAGCCGAGCGAAGTCGCAGGGTTCGGACGAGCGGCCGCGGCAGTCGGAGTCGTCGACGCGGGCACGGCAGGTGAGCCGGCTGAACGCGAGCTCGCCCGCGGTCGCGTCGATGCTGCGTCGGGCCGAGCAGGCGACGCGCGACGGCGACCTCGTCGGGGCGAGGCGCCTGCTGTCCGACGCGATCCTGAGCGGGACGCTGGTCGGCGATGACGCGGCGCGGGCGCGCGAGGACGCGGCGCTGATCAACGAGGACCTGGTGTTCACGCCTCGGGCGGTGTCGGGCGACCGGGTGTCGTACGAGTACTTTGTCGGTTCGGGCGACACGCTGAGCCGCATCGCCAAGAACGAGGGGCTCAAGACCGACTGGCGGCTGATCCAGCGGGTGAACCAGCTCGTGGATCCGTCTCGTCTGCGGCTGGGGCAAAAGCTCAAGCTGGTGCGCGGGCCGTTCCACGCGATCGTGCATAAGGGCTCGTACCGGCTCGACCTGTTCCAGGGCCCGCGCGACGCGACCGACGACTGGCTGTACATCCGCTCGTTCGAGGTCGGGCTCGGCGAGTTCGACGGGACGCCGATCGGCGAGTTCGTGGTGCGCGAGGACTCGAAGCTGATCAACCCCCGCTGGCCCAACCCGCGGACGGGCGAGATCTTCGAGGCCGACGACCCGATGAACCCGATCGGCGAGCACTGGATCGGGCTGCGTGGGCTCGGCGAGGCGGCGGTTGCGACGGGCTACGGGATCCACGGCACGATCGACCCCGAGTCGATCGGCGGACAGGAGTCGATGGGCTGCATCCGGATGCTGCCGAACGACGTTGGGCTGATCTACGAGCTGCTGATGGAAGACGCGAGCCTGGTGATCGTGCGGGAGTAGGTCGAGCCGGGTCGGGCCGAGCACAAAGACCCGCCCGGATGACGGCCTGCGAAGACCGCCCGGCAAGAGCTCTGACCGCCGTTGTGGAGGGCCGATCTGGGGCTCGGCGCGCTCGCTGAGCGGCCGGTCGATCGGCGCCCGTCGTCTGGCCGGCTGAGGCCTGCAAATCCCGCATTGGATGCGGTTTCGACCTACCATCCTCGCCGGAGACAGCCGCCGGCCGACCGACGGATTCGGTCGGCGTTTTTTGGTGCTTCGGCGTGGGGGACATCGGCGAGCTTCGTGCGTCTTGGCACGGCTCGGAAGCGGGCCCGGTCCGGCGCGATGTGCCGACCCGAGGGAAGAGAATCTATGAGCGACACGCAGCCCCCCAAGCGGCATGAGGGCGACTACGGCTCCGACCAGATCAAGGTGCTCGAGGGCCTCGAGGCGGTCCGCAAGCGACCCGGCATGTACATCGGCGGCACGGGGCTGAGCGCGCTGCACCACCTGGTGTACGAGGTGGTCGACAACTCGATCGACGAGGCGATGGCCGGCTACGCGACGACCGTGACGGTGACGCTGCACGCCGACGGGTCGTGCGGGGTGACCGACGACGGGCGGGGCATCCCCGTCGAGCGCATGCGCAACGACGACCCGACGCTCGACGGCAAGCCCGCGGTCGAGGTCGTCATGACCAAGCTGCACGCGGGCGGGAAGTTCAACCAGGAAGACTCGGCGTACAAGGTCTCCGGCGGGCTGCACGGCGTGGGCGTCTCGTGCGTCAACGCGCTCAGCGAGTTCACCGTGGTCGAGGTCTACCGCGAGGGGCGGGCGCACGAGATGGAGTTCGGGCGCGGGGCGGTGACGCGGCCGCTGAAGGAGCTCGGCCCGGTGCCGCCCGCGTCGAAGCGGAAGCAGGGGACGCGGGTGACCTTCAAGCCCGACCCCGACATCTTCCCCGAGACCGGCTTCATCGCCGAGACGCTCGGGTCGCGTCTGCGGGAGCTCGCGTACCTCAACCCGGGCGTGACGATCCGGTTCCTGGACGAGCGCGAGTCGGCCGACGGCGAGGGGGAGGCGAAGGTCTTCCGCGCCGAGCGGGGGCTGCTCGAGTACGTCGAGTTCCTGATGGAGGGCAAGTCGGCCGTGAGCCCGGCGGTGCACGTCATCAAGGAGGACGGCGACCAGGTCTGTGAGGTCGCGATGCAGTACCACGACGGGTACTCGGAGAACCTGCTGGCGTTCGCCAACAACATCTTCAACCGCGACGGCGGCACGCACGCGCAGGGCTTCAAGGCGCAGCTCACCCGGACGCTCAACGGGTACGCCCGCAAGAGCGGGATCCTGCGCGAGAAGGACGCGGTGCCCACGGGCGACGACCTGCGGGAGGGACTGATCGCGATCGTGAGCGTGAAGCTGCCCGAGCCGACGTTCAACAACCAGCCGAAGGAGAAGCTGCTCAACCCCGAGATCGAGACGTTCGTCTCGCAGGCGGTGGGCGAGGCGCTCGACACGTGGCTCGAGGAGCACCCGGCCGACGCGAAGCGGCTGTGCCAGAAGGGTCTCTTGGCGGCGCAGGCCCGCGAGGCGGCGCGGAAGGCGCGTGAGCTGACCCGGCGGAAGACGGCGCTCGACTCGGGCTCGATGCCCCACAAGCTGCGCGACTGCAAGACCAAGGACCTGGCGCTCAGCGAGATCTTCATCGTCGAGGGCGACTCGGCCGGCGGGAGCGCGACGCAGGGGCGCGACGTGGAGACGCAGGCGATCCTGCCGCTGCGGGGCAAGATCCTCAACGTCGAGAAGGCCCGCATCGACAAGATGCTCAAGCACGAGGAGATCCGGACGCTGATCCAGGCGCTCCGCTGCGGGATCGGCGCCGACATCGACCTGGAGAAGCTGCGCTACGGCAAGGTCATCATCATGACCGACGCCGACGTCGACGGGTCGCACATCCGCACGCTGCTGCTGACGTTCCTGTTCCGGCACATGCCGGAGCTGATCCGCCGCGGGCACGTGTACGTGGCGCAGCCGCCGCTGTACCAGATCGTCAAGAAGGGCGGGCGCGACAAGGTCGGGCGGTACGTGCTCAACGAGGGCGAGCTCTCCAAGACGCTGACCGCCGACGGGCTCGGGCGGGCGCGGCTGCTCGTCCGCGACATCGACGGCGTCGACCCGACGCGCGACGTCGACGAGGAGCCGCCGGTCGTCCGGTCGCTCGAGGGCGAGGACGTGTCGCGGGCGGTTGCGCTGCTCGGCCGGCTGGAGTCGCTGGTGGGCGTGGTCGAGCGCCGGGGGGCTACGTTCGGCGAGCTGCTCGAGTCTCGCGCGCACGACCCGGCGGGTGGGGGGGCGCTGCCGTCGCACCGGCTGAGCTGGCCCGGCGGGTCGGAGTTCTTCTTTTCCGAGCACGCCGCCGCCGAGCGGGCCGCGGCGCTCGGGCTTGAGCT
>JBCBZP010000054.1:0-10123 GCA_039815285.1 Planctomycetota bacterium | reverse complement strand
CGCAGCTCGTCGAACTCCGCGTCGCTCGCCTCGCCGTCGGTCACACGCGACAGCAGCAGCTCTCGGCGCGACTCCTTCTCCGTCGATCCCTGCTCACCCACGACGCACCTCCATGGACTCTTCCGCCCCGACCGTTCCCGCCGCCCTCTCTCGCATCAGCCGACGCCCGCGGGCGATGCGGGTCTCGACCGCCGCCTCGGTCAATCCCGTGACCAGCGCGATCTGCCGGTACGACATGCCGCGCACGCCCCGCAACAGCAGCGCCTCGCGGTACGCCTCGGGCAGCGTGTCGAGCACCCTCGCGACGTCACGATCGTGATCTCTGCCCCCGCCGTCGTGCTCGGCAGACGCCTCGCGACCGGCCCCGCCGCGGTCGGCCGCGACACGCAGCAGCGCCCGCCGCCGCGTCTTCTTCCGGCCCTCGGCCCGCGCCACGTTCAACGCGACCTGCCGGAGCCAAGGCTCAAACGCCGCGGTCGTCTCCAGGCTCGAAAGCCCCCGGACCATTCTGAGCGCCGTGTCTTGCAACAGATCCTCCAGCTCGTCCGAGCGGTCTTTGTTCGCGAGCAGCACCGCCGCCACCCACCGCCGATGACGTTCCCAGAGCAGGCGGATCGCCTCGGCGTCGCCCGCCCGAGCCCGCTCGACCTGTTCCAGCGCGACCGTCGCGGCCGCCCGTTCCGTCGCTGTCATCCCGGCTCCACACACGAGCGCTTGTCCGCCACGGTCAGATGCGCCCTCCGGGGCGAACCGTCACGCTTTTCCACACTTCCCGGAGCAATACTCCGAGGTCGGCCGCACCGTTTTCGGGACCACCGCCCTGAGCACCCCCCTAGACACCAAACAAGTTTCGGCTTCAACAGACACCGATCGGCCCAACCCCTACCCCGACGCGGGTTCGATGTCGCTCGGCGATCACCTCGAAGACCTCCGCCGCCGGGTGATCCTGTCGCTGGTCGGGCTGCTGCCGATCTTCATCGCCGCCCTGATCTTCGGCACGGGCCTGCTCGGCATCATCATCCGGCCCGCCCAGCAGGCCCTGCGCGCTCGGGGACTGCCGGCCGCGCTCCAGGTCACCGGGCCGCTGGAGATGTTCTCCGCGTACGTGCGGGTCGCCGTCGTGCTCACCGTGCTCGTCGGCAGCCCCTGGATCCTCTGGCAGATCTGGAAGTTCATCGCCCCCGGGCTCTACCGGCACGAGCGCCGATTCGTCCAGATCCTCGGCCCGCTTAGCGCCGCGCTCACCGTCAGCGCCGGGCTTTTTCTCTACTACATCATGCTGCCCGTCGTGCTGCTGTTCTTCATCGGCTTCGGCAGCAGCATCGGCGTGGGCTCGGTTGACATCGCCCCGCCGCCGACCGACACCACCTTCTCGACCGCGCCCCTCCTCACCGCCGACCCGCCCGACCCGACGCCCGGCGAGTTCTGGATCAACACCGACCGCATGGAGTTCCGCCTGGCGATCGACGACCGCGGGTCGACCAGCGTGCGCGCCATCCCGCTGACCTCCGGCACCGGCGTCGCGCAGCAGTACCGCGTCATGGAGTACGTCAAGCTCGTCTTCTCCCTCGGGCTCGCGTTCGGCGTGGGCTTCCAGATGCCCGTCGTCATCCTGCTGCTCGGCTGGGTCGGGCTGGTCGAGCGCTCGTTCCTCACACGCTACCGGCGGTACGCCGTGCTCGGGTGCGCCGTCGTCAGCGCCATCCTCACGCCGGCCGACCCGGTCAGCATGCTGCTGCTGCTCGTCCCGCTGTTCCTGCTGTACGAGCTGGGGATCCTACTGCTCCGCGTCGTCCCCGCCGAACGGCTCGCGCCAGAGGGCGACACCGACGACGAGGCTGACTCAGGCGACGAGGCTGACAGAGACCTCGACGCTGACGCCGCCAATGCCGACACCAACGACGAGGACCGGTCGTCATGAGCACCAGCGCCACCACGGATGCTCACAGCGACGCGCACGACGAGCCGGCGATGACGCGCGCCCTCGAGCTCGCGCGGGCCGCCGCGGCCGTCGGCGAGGTGCCCGTCGGCGCCGTGGTGTTCGACCTAGCGACCGGGGCCTTCGTCGCCGAAGCCGCGAACACCCGCGAAACACAGAAAGACCCCGCCGGGCACGCCGAGTTCCTCGCGATCAAACGGGCCGCAGCCGCAGCCGGCGACTGGAGGCTGAACCACCTCGGCGTCGCCGTCACACTCGAACCGTGCCCGATGTGCGCCGGCCTGATCATCAACGCGCGCCTCGGACGCGTGGTCTACGGCGCGACCGATCCCAAAGCGGGCGCCTGCGACACGCTCTACCAGATCACCACCGACCCGCGGCTGAACCACGCCGCGGTCGTCCGTTCCGGGCTCTTCGCCCAAGAAGCGGGCGAGCTCCTCCGCGCGTTCTTCAGAGAACGCCGGCGGTAGGCCCATCCGTGCCCGAGCTGCCCGAAGTCGAAACCCTGCGACGCTCGCTCGAGCCCGACCTGCTCAACGCAACCGTCCGCCGCGTGCGGGTTTACCGGCGCGACGTCGTCGTCGCGCCCGGCGATCCCATGGGCGGCTTCTCCCGGCAGCGCGCCGCCATCAAACCGACCAGGCTCGGGCGAGGCGACCTGCTGACCGACCAGACCGTCCGAAGCATCCGCCGTCACGGCAAGCAGCTGGCGGTCGTCAGCGACGCGGGCCGCGCCCTGCTCGTCCACCTCGGGATGACCGGCCAGGTGCTCGTGCAGCCGCCCGGCGGCTCCCTGCCCGACCACGCCCACGTCGTCTGGTCGGTCGACACCGCCGCCGGCCCGAAGCGCCTGGTGTTCCGCGACCCGCGCCGCTTCGGTGGGCTCTGGGTCGTCCCGACCGTCGACGCCCTCAAAGAACGCTGGCGCGGGCTCGGACCCGACGCCCTCGGCGTGCAGCCGCCGGACCTCGCTGCCCGTCTGGCCGCGACCCGTCGTCCCCTGAAAGCAGCGTTGCTCGATCAGACGGTCATCGCCGGGCTCGGGAACATCTACGTCGACGAAGCTTGTCACGCCGCCCACCTCCGGCCCGACCGACGCACCGACACGCTCTGCCGAGGCGACGTCGCCAGGCTCGTCACCGAAATCCACGCCGTGCTCGCCATCGCCATCGGTCTCGGCGGCTCGACGCTCCGCGACTACCGGAACGCCCACGGTCACCCCGGAGACGCGACGAGACGGCACGCCGTCTACGGGCGCGCAGGCGAACCCTGTCCCGCCTGCGGACAGCCTCTCAGTTCAGAAATCCTGGCCGGTCGTACCACGGTCTGGTGTGCCCGGTGTGCCCGGTAACGACCCGCTTTCCACATTGGCGAAAGAAACGGTACAGAGTCAATCCGAACAACCGGCGCAACGGACCGGCCATGGTTCTTTGTCTTTAAATGTAAAGGAAGAGAGAAGAGACTTTGAATAGTGGTAAGCACGCGTCAACTGCGCACAATTCTGAAAACGGTGATGTTAATCCTTTCAATAAAAGGATTTGCACACCAGCAACGTATGTGGAAAACGTTGTCGGCTGCTTGTCACCCGGCGGCAGTGTACGTTTGTTATGAGTGTGTGAAGGGAATTTGGGGATCTTTTGAAGTGTGCCGCGGACAGTGAGGCTCCACTATCGACGGGAGTTTTGCACGGTTTACCCACATTCCGATATGACAGAAATCATACCCAGAAAAACAAAAGCCGACTTTCGGATCTTGTTGGGAAAAAGATCTAGCCCATCGAGTTCCGGGTCGATCGACTTTCTGCCCGTCGCCCGGCGGCCCAAGTGGGCTGCCGACCCCCGAGCTGCCGCTCAAACTTCTCGACGCTGCCCCGGATGTCGGCGTTGGCGCCGCGCTTCTCCTCGATCGTCCGGATCGCGTGCATGACGGTCGTGTGGTCTCGTCCGCCGAAGAAGCCACCGATTTCGCCGAGCGAGTGATCGGTGTAGGTCCGGGCCAGGTACATGCAGATTTGACGGGGCACGGTGACCGAGCGGCTGCGCTTTTTGGACTGCAGCTCGCTGACGCGGACGCCGTAGTGGTCTGTGACGTACCTGATGATCGCGTCCATCGTTGGGCGTGACGCGGCGGGACCAAAGTCCCCCACCGCTTCGCGGGCGAGCTCAACGTCCGGCTCTTTGCCGGCCAGCGCCGCCTGTAGCTGGATTTTGGTCAGCACACCCTCCAGCTCACGGATGTTCGACGACACCCGTTCGGCGATGACGCACGCGACGTCGTCGGGCACCGACAGACCGCGCAGCCGGCCTTTTTCCTTAATGATTTCAACCCGGGGATCGAACCCGGGCGTGTCCATCCCCGCGACCAGCCCCCATTGGAATCGGCTTACCAGCCGGGCTTCGAGGTCGGGGATCTCATCTGGCGGGGCGTCCGAGCTGAGGATAATTTGCTTCTGCAGCTGGTACAGCGCGTTGAACGTGTGAAAAAACTCTTCCTGCGTCCGATCGCGCTTGGCGAGGAAGTGGATGTCGTCGATCGCGAGCACGTCGACGTCGCGGAACGTGTGGCGGAACTCGGCCATGCGGCCCGCCTGCACGTCTTCGATGAAGCGGCTCACGAACCCCTCGCACGAGGTGTAGAACAGCCGGATGCCGTCGAACCGCTGCATGATTCGGAGGCACGTCGCCTGGAGCAGGTGCGTCTTGCCGAGTCCGACATCGCCGTGGATAAAGATCGGGTTGTACGCGCCGCCGGGGTTGTCCGCGACGGCCACTGCCGCGGCGTGCGCGAGCCGGTTGCCCGGGCCGACGATGAAATGGTCGAACGTGTAGTCGGGGGTGAGCGTAAGCCCGCCTTCACCCGGGCTGCGTCGCGCGGTCGCCGCGACGACGGGGGTCTCGTCCTTGAGGTCGTCGACCGCGAGGAAGCTGACGGTGGTCATGTGCCCTGTCACGCTCGAAGCCGCGTCCTTGAACATCTCCCGCGCGTGCTCGCGCAGGAAGTCGCGGTGCACGTCGTCCTCGACCAAAGCCCCGAGCACGCCCGCCTCGAGCGACACCGGCACGATCGCATCGAACCACGGGCGGCAGTCGTTCGGTCGCGTTCGGCGAAGATAGTCGAGCGCTTCTTCCCAGACGGTGGAAACAGCATCGCTCACTGGCGACGGCCTCTCGCGTTGGGCACACAGACAACCGTCAAACGACGGCCGTCCTCGTGCGAGTTTGATCCACCACGAGCCCTCAAGCCCGTCCCTCACCCCACAAACAAACGCGCGGGGTTGAGCGGAGCAAAGGTACTTGATCGCAGACGCGTAGTCAACAGGCGCCCGCAGTTCCTCTTTGACAGGAACGCGGCCGTGGCACCCTCGAACGCCCGAGCTAGACCTGCGCCCCTGATTCTTCGAGCTGCCGCTCGTAGCGCTCGCGGTTGGTCTTAAAGTCCATCAGCAGGTGTGTCTTCTGCGCGATCTCTTCGGGCAGCACCTCGAACAGCCGCCGGCGAGCGTCGTTCATGTTCGTGCGCCTGCTCACGTGCACGATCACCAGGTGCTCCGCCTCGAGGAACTTCGACCACTCGGCCAGGTCGTCGATGTGGATGTGCTGCCCGACCTTCGCCCGCTTCTGGTGCCCGTGATCAAAGAACGTGCACTCGGCGATCACGATGTGCGCTTTGCGGACGTCGTCGCGGATCAGGTGCGGGCCGGGCAGCGTGTCGCCGGTGAATGCGACGAGCGGGATCTCGAGCCACTTGGTGATCTCGACGCCGCGCTCCTTCAGCTCGGTGAGCTTTTCCTGCGGCAGCCCGTGGTACTCCTCGCGCAGCTTCGACCGCTTCTCGACGATCGTCCACCCGAAGCTCGGCGATGTGTGCTCGGTCTCGAACCCGCGGAGGTAGTAGTTGTTTTTGATCTCGATCTCGCCGCCGGGTTCGAGCGGGATGACGTTGTAGGGCGTCTTCTGCCGCTCGAGGGCCTGGAAGCCCCGCATCATGCCGTGGATGTCGGGCTCGATGCGTGCGTCGCAGACGATGTTCGCGTCGCCCATGCCCTGGAACCGCCGCTGCGAGCAGTAGTATGCGAGCCCGCCGATGTGGTCCATGTGCCCGTGCGTGATGGCGCAGTACTTCATCGCCAGCGCCGCCCGCGGGCACGTGCCCACGTCGAACACCACGTCGAGCTCGGGCACCATCACCGACGTCGCTTCGCCGGCGACCGAGATCCCCTGCACGCGGTACGGCGGCAGGTACAGAAAACCGAGAGAGCCCTCACGAGGCGGGGGCTTGGGGAGCATCGCGAATCTCCATGGGCGGGCGTCTGGCCCGGCGAGGCAAACTGTCCGCGAGCAGTGTAGCAAGCCCCCCGCGAGCGCCCAAGTGGATCTAACCTCGCCTGTGACCGACGCCGACACGCCCCCAACCGAGCCCGTTGACCACACGCCGACGGACCCGACCATCGACCCGGCGCCCAACCGGGTACCCAACCCGCCAGCCGCGCCCATCGGATCCGAACCCGCGGCGGCCGAAGTAACGTTCTCCGAGTTCGGACGCGCCGGTCCGCTCGCGCTCGTCGCCGCCGTCCTGCCCGTGCTCGGCGGTTTCGTCTTGCTCGGCTCGCTGCCGGTCGTCGGGCCGCAGCTCCGCGACATGGGCGTGCTCGGCATGGTGCTCTACGCCGCGGTGTTCGCCCTGACCTCGGGCTTCGCGATCCTGCCCACCTACGCGCAGGCGGCGCTCGGCGGGTGGGCGTTCGGGCCCGTCGTCGGGTCGGCGCTCGGCGTCGGCGGGTTCATCGGCGGGTCGCTCATCGGCTACGCCGTCGCTCGGTTTACCACGGGCGACGACGCGCTCGAGCCCGTCCGCAAGCGGCCCAAGTGGAACGCCGTGTACCGCGCCTTCGTCGCCGACGAGGGGGCCGCCAACGGCCTGCTCAAAACCCTCGGCTACGTCACGCTCGTCCGTGTGCCCCCGAACTCCCCCTTCGCGCTGACCAACCTGCTGATGGCGTCGGCCCGCGTGCCGCTCGGCGTCTTTGTCATCGGCACCGCGGCCGGCATGCTCCCGCGGACCGCGCTGCTCGCCGTCATCGGTTCGTCGGTCGAGGAGCTGACCAAGGACGGCATCAAAGAAGCACGGCCGGCATGGATCTTCTGGGCGGGCATCGGCGTAAGCGTTGTCGTCCTTTATGCGTTGGTGCAGATCGCCGACCGCGCGATCCGCCGGGCGGTCGGCGACCCGAGCACTGACCCAGGCACTGACCCAGGCACGGACCCAGGCACGGACCCAGGCACGGACCCAGGCACTGACCCAGGCACGGACCCAGGCACGGACCCAGGCACGGACCCAGGCACTGACCCAGGCACTGACCCAGGCACTGACCCAGGCACTGACCCAGGCACGGACCCGGAGCCCGGCGCACAAGCCGACGCGGCCGACGCCTAGCGCCCGCCGCCCGAGAACGACATACAGCTCGACCTGCTGATCAACAACCTTCTGAGTCCGCCGATCCTCTTCTTCGCGCTGGGCATGCTCGCGGTCGTGGTGCGGTCGGACCTCGAGATCCCCGCGCCACTGCCCAAGCTCTTCAGCCTGTACCTGCTGTGGGCGATCGGCTTCAAGGGCGGGCACCAGCTGCAGGAGGCCGGGCTCAACGCCGAGGCGCTCACGCCGATCGGCGCCGCGGTCCTGCTGTCCGCGGCGATCCCGTTCCTGTACTACCCGCTGCTGCGCTTCCGCTTCAACCGCGCCGACGCCTGCGCGACCGCCGCGGCCTATGGCTCGGTCTCGGTCGTTACCTTCATCACCGCGCAGAACTTCCTCGCCCAGCAGCAGATCGAGACGTCGGGCGTGCTCGTCGCCGCGCTCGCGCTGATGGAGTCGCCCGCGATCGCCAGCGCCGTCTTCCTCTATGGGCTCAAGCGGCACAAAGAGGCCGGCTCGAACGACCCGTCGTCGAGCCGCCCGCGCATGACAAGCGTGCTCCACGAAGCGATCTTCGGCGGCGCGGTCTTCCTCCTGCTCGGGTCGATGATCGTCGGCCTCGTCGCGCCCAAGCAGGGTTACGAGGTCCTCGAACCGTTCACCAACGACATCTTCCACGGCGTCCTCGTGCTCTTCCTGCTCGACGCCGGCATGGTCGCCGCGCGCCGACTCCGCGACCTGTCGGGGGCCCGCGCGTTCGCGGTCGCCGCGAGCATCGCCCTGCCGCTGATCTCCGCCGCGTTCGGGCTGCTGCTCGCCCGAGCGCTCGGCCTGAGCGTGGGAGACGGGTTCCTGCTCGTCATCCTCTCGGCGAGCGCGAGCTACATCGCCGTGCCCGCCGCGATGGCGCAGTCGGTCCCTCAGGCCAACGCCGGGCTCTACCTGCCCATGGCCCTCGGGCTCACGTTCCCGTTCAACATCGCGCTGGGGATCCTGCTCTACCTCGCGGCGTGCCGCGCCGTGCTCGGCGAGCCGCCCGCCTAAGACGCGCCGAGAACAGCTTCCGCCGCGAGCCGGCCCGAACGAAGCGCCCCGTTGGTCGACGCGTCGGTCGTCTCGTCGCCGCAGACGACCACGCGTGGGTGCGGCCGGCGGAGGCGGTCGTGCGGCGAGAGCGTGCCGCCGCGCGAGAGCACCTGCGTGGGCAGCGCCCGCGCGATCCGCTGCACCGCGAGCGGCTCAAAAGCGTCCGCGGGCTCATCGAACCACGACGAGAGCTGCGAGACCACCGAGGCGCTCAGCGCCCCGTCGTCGGGCAGGGCGGCGGGATCGTCGCTGCCCGACACGATGTTGGCCGCGATCAGGCTCCGGGAGCGCGGCGCGTACTGCCGCGCCGCGTCGGACAGCACCGCCGCGTGGTTCACGGGCCGCGCGCCGTCGGCCGCCGTCGCCCCCGAGTCGAGCAGCAGCGTCGGGCGGCCCTTCGTCACGCGGTCGGTCACCGCCCGCTCGACGTCGAGCCAGACGCTCACGGTCGACTGCCAGCCCGGCTCGTCGCGTACGTCTCCGTTGATCGGCACGCCGAACGCCGACGCGACGACGACCCGGTCGGCCTCAAACACCTCCCCGCCGTCGAGCGTGACCGAGGCCCCGTTTTCCGTCGCGTCTACCGAATGCACACGCGTGTTCAGCCGGATCGCCGAAGGTGGCAGGCCCGCCGCGAGGCGCTCGGGGATCTCGCCCATCCCGCGGGCCGGCACCACCGCGTCGCCCGTCGCGAACATCCGGTAGGTAAACGTGAACATGCGGCTCGACGTCCCGAGCGTCCGGTCGAAGAACACGCCGCCGAAGAAGCACCGGAAGAAGCGGTCGATGGTCTGCTCGCCGAAGCCCGCCGCGCGGAGCATCTCCAGCGTTGACGTCTCCGCGTCCGGGCCCTCCGGATCCGCCCACGCGTCGTCGACGCTGCCCGACCGCAGCCGCCGGTCGAGCAACGCGAGGCGCGCCTGGTCCTCGAGCGTGGCGATCGGCGTGCCGAACATCTTGAGCGCCCGCAGCGGACGGCGGAACGGGTCGACCACCGTGTGGAACCGCTCGCCAACCCGTACCAGAGCGCCGGGTTCGAACGGCTGGAATTCGACGCCCCCAAGGATCTCGCGACCCTCGGGGTAGGCGGTCAGGTAGATCTGGAACCCGCGGTCGAGCAGGTAGTCGCCGTGGTCGGTCGTCACGCGGTCGGTGCGGATTCGTCCGCCCAAGGCGTCCGACGCCTCGAGAACCAGTACGCGCTGGCCCGCGGCGTGCAACGCCCGAGCGGCGCGAAGCCCTGCGACGCCGCCGCCGACCACCAACACGTCCCAGTGTTCGGACTCACCCATAGGGCGTCAAGCGTACGCGGGCGGATCGGTGAGGCCCGTGCCCGCCGGCCCGGGCTCGGCGTAACGAGAAAGTCCCTGGCGGAGGTGGAGACTCGGCTTCGAGTACTAGCACTCATCTTGGCCGTATTAAATATCCTTTCCACCGCGGCGCACGCGCAAGCGCAACATTCAAGCAAGAGACACTCGGTCTTCGCGACAGGTACTCTACATGGTGGCGTGTTCCCCGGTCGAACTAAATACGAGTACCTCCTCGGCGGCTCGGCCCTGGATCGGACCGGCTGCCTGCCCGACGGCCACGTGCATGTCGTCGTCGCTGCCGCCGTCCGTGTCCGGGTAGATGTACTCGTCGTCGTCATCCGTGTTCCCGGGGGCGGACTCGGGCGAGGCCGAGTCG
>JBCBZP010000048.1:0-15448 GCA_039815285.1 Planctomycetota bacterium | reverse complement strand
GGACCATCGGCCACCTCAAGGAGAACCGCCGCATCGGGACCCGATTCGAGAAGCTCGCCACCAGCTTCATGGGCATGCTCAAGCTCGCCTTCCTCAGGCGATACCTCGCCATCCTCGATCCGTCAGACACGGCCTAGGCCGTGTCTGGCGGATCCCCTGTTCGGCGCATGGCCGGTTGCGCGATGGTGCTGAATCGACCACACTGCCCACGGCAAGGAGGCCGCGGATGCGACGATTCGAGCTCACGGATGGGCAGCGGAAGCTGATCGAGCCGGTGCTGCCCAGGCAGCGACGCGGCGGGCGGTGGAACGACCACCGGCAAACGCTCGACGGAATGCTCTGGGTGCTGCGCTGCGGCTTGCCTTGGCGGGACATGCCCGAACGCTACGGCTGCTGGACGTCCGTCTACTTCTACGATTCCGCCGATGGACCGACGATGGCACGCTCGACAAGACTCGTAGCAAACTCCGGGCACGCATCGACCGCGACGGGCTGATTGACTGGGACACATGGTGCGTCGACGGCAGTAACGTCCGCGCCTCGAAAGCCGCGGCGGGCGCTTCGAAAAAAACAGACTCGGTGAGCCCCAGGACCACGCCCTCGGCCGGTCCAGGGGCGGATTCTGGTCCAAGCTGCATCTGGTTTGTTGTGGGCTCGGAGTCCCCCTCGGGTCGTGGTGACCGCGGGGCAGACGCACGAGTCGAAGCACTTCGAGCGAGCGATCGCGAGCGTGCGACCGACGCGTCGTCGGCCGATTTGGATCGCTGGGGACGAGGGCTACAGCTACCCGCGTGTGCGCTGGTGGTGCGAGCGACGCGGCATCTGGGATGTCATCCCGCAGCGGTCCGACCAGGTCGAGCGTGAAGGCAGACGCGGGCTCAACCGGCTCGTACATCGCGGCCGGAACGTAGTCGAGCGAACGATCGGTCACCTCAAAGAAAACTGCCGCATTGCCACACGCTTTGAGAAACTCGCGACCACCTTCCTCGGAATGATCAAGCTAGGCTTTCTGAGGTGATATCTCGCCATACTGGATCCGGCAGACACGGCCTAGGCCGACGCGATCGCTGCCGTGCGGGATGTTGGAGCCGGGCGCCTTCTGGCTCGAGACGACATGATCACTCAAGGCTGTGTCGCAGGTCGCGTGTGAGTCGATCGTGCTCGGCCTGAGCCGTGCGTTTGACGACGAACGCCGCCCGCGCATCGCCCTAGCGTTGTCGATGTCCACGCTCGTCTGCGTTCCGCTCATGGTCAGCGACCCTTCGGAAGCGATCGAAGAGGCGTCGCGCGCCAAAGACGCCGGCGCCGACCTCGCTGAGCTCCGGGTCGATCAGCTCTTCTCGGGCGAGCAGGAAGAGGCCGACCAGATCCGGCGGGCGGTAGCCGACTGCCCGCTGCCGTGCATCGTGACCTGCCGTCCGACCTGGGAGGGCGGGTTCTACGACGGCGATGAGGACGCGCGGATCTCGCTGTTCGAGTTCCTCGCCGCGGCCGAGCACCCGCCCGCGTACATCGACGTCGAGCTGAGGGCGTACGAGGCCAGCGAGAACATCCGCCAGAAGGTCCACCTCGCCTGCGTCCACCCGACGCAGCAGCGTGCGATCACGACGCGCCTCATCCTCTCGACCCACGACTTCGACGCCCGCCCCGCCGACCTGACCCGCCGTCTCGAGCGCGCGTGGGGCTACGGCGCCGCGGCCGTGGTCAAGGTCGCGTTCCGATGCCGCAGCCTGCGCGACAACCTCGAGCTCTTCGAGATCCTCCGCGACGCGCCTAAGCCGACCATCGCCCTCGGCATGGGTGAGTTCGGGCTCATGTCCCGGGTGCTCGCCCCCAAGTTCGGCGGCTTCCTCACCTTCGCCACCCTCACCGAGGAGAGCGCCACCGCCCCGGGCCAGCCCACCGTCCGTGAGCTGCTCGACCTCTACCGCTTCCGATCGATCACCCCGAGCACCCGCGTCTACGGCGTCGTCGGCTGGCCCGTCGCGCAGTCGATGTCGCCGCTGATCCACAACGCCGGTTTCGACGCGGTCGACTGGGACGGCGTCTACCTGCCACTGCCCGTCGCCGCCGACCTGAACAACCCCGAAGCCAGCGCCCTGAGCTACCGGGCAACGGTGGGGGCCCTCACCGCCGAGCCCTGGTTCGACGGCGCGAGCGTCACGATCCCGCACAAAGCATCCGCCGCGGCCGACGCCCCCTCCGAGCCCACGGGCGCGATCAACACGCTCTTTCGCACGACCGGAAAGACCGGCGCACCCGACTGGTCGCACGCCAACACCGACGCCACCGCGATCCGCGAGCTCATCGGAGACCGCCTTCGTGAGACACCCGACGCATCGATCGCGGTCGTCGGCTCGGGCGGTGTCGCCCGCGCGGCCGTGTTCGCCGCCGGCCCCCGCGCCACGGTCTACGCCCGCGCGCCCGACCGCGCCGGCCAGCTCGCCCGCGATGTCTTCGGCGACGCCTGGGCGGGGAGCATCCACCCCCTCGACCGGCTGACGGCCCCAGACCACGACCACACCCAAGACGACGCCCACACCCACGACCTCTACATCAACTGCACGCCCCTCGGAATGGCGGCGGGCCCCGACCCCGACGCCTCGCCCATCGACATCGGAGCGCTCGCCGACGCCGGCCGGCTCACGCCGAGCACGGTCTTCTTCGACACCGTGTACAACCCCATCGAGACGCCGCTACTCCGCGAAGCAAAGCGTCACGGCTGTCGAACAATCGACGGCGTTGAGATGTTCGTCCGTCAGGCGGCGGCTCAGTTCACCCTCTGGACTGGGCACGGGGCGCCATCGGGTCTCTTCGACCGGCTGGTCCGAGAAACCCTGACCGTGACTGAGCCCTGACGGGGCGTTTGTTTCCGGGAACCGCATGCCAAGGTCGGCACGCACCCCAGAAGCAACGGCGTCGGGCCCGGGGGCACGCCCGATTCCTGTCACCAATTCCTCACACCGATCCCTGGCACCGATCTCTCATACGGATCCGAACGTCGCACGCAAGGAGGGCCGCACCATGAGCGTCCTGCCCAGCAACATCCACGCCGCCAGCCCGCACGCCGACGTGTTCCGGCGTGTCACCGCCCCGGTCATCCTGTACCCGCGCAGCCTCGCCGCGTTCCTGCTCCTCGCCACGCTCGACCTTGTCGTGACGGGTCACGTCCTCGCCGTCGGCGGCAGCGAGGTCAACCCTGTCGCCGCGGCGGTCCTCGCGTGCTCCGGCATCGCGGGCATGGCGCTGCTCAAGGCCGCGTCGGTCTCCGTGGTCGCGGCCGTCGCCCAGCTCGTCGGACGCACCCAGCGCGGCGTCGGCCTGGCCGTCATGCTCGTCGCCGCCGTTACCACCGCCTACCCGGTCGTGCTCGGCACCGTCCTGCTCCGCGACCTCCTGCGATCGCAGGGACTCTGATGCAACCGCACGCGCGATGGATCGAGGCGCCCGTCACGGCCGAGCGGTTCGCCGCGGGGCTGGCCGCGGAACTCTGCGCCGCGGCCGCCGGGCTCGTGCTCGCTGCCGGCCCAAGCCTCCGCGCCTGGCGCGAACCGCTGACGCGAGTCTGGTCCGGCGGGCTCCGGCTGAACCGCGCCTCGATCGGTCGGGCGTGGCTCATCGCCGCAACAACCGTGGCGATGCTCGCCTTCGCGGGCAACTCGGTGCTCGGGCGTCTGGCTATGCGGCCCGGCATGGGCCCCGCGATCGACCCCGTGTCCTTCACCTGGATCCGCACGCTCTCGGGCGCCGCGGTCCTGTTCGCTGTGGTCGGCCTCCGCCGCTCGCGCGCCCGATCCCGGCAAACCGGGCTCGCGGCCAACCACAACCGTGCGGCGTCGCAGCCCTCGACGCGCGCCAACGGCAGCTGGCTGTCGGCCCTTGCCCTCGCGGTCGACGCCGCCGCGTTCGGTTTCGCGTCGGTCGCCCTCGCCACGGGCGTCGGGGCGCTCGTGCTCTTCGCATCCGTTCAGTTCACGATGCTCGGCCACGGCCTGCTCACGGGCCGGCGCCTGAGCCGGTGGGAATGGCGGGGGCTGTTCCTAGCGGCCGCCGGGCTCGTGTGCCTGTTCGCGTGCGGCGTGTCCGGCGGGCTGACGCCGCTCGGCTCGTCCGCGGTCATGGCGACCGCCGGCGTCGCGTGGGGCGTCTACTCGATCCGCGGCCGGCGCGCCCAAGACGCCGCCGCCGCGACCGCCGGCAACTTCGCCCGCGCCGCGGTGCTTCTCTCCCCCGCGGTCGTCGCGGCCGCGCTCCTCGGCGCCGTTCGCCTGCCGGCGCACGGCGTCTGGCTCGCCGTCGCCGCCGGCGCCATCTTCTCCGGCGCTGGCTACGCCGTCTGGTACAGCGCGGTCCGCAGCCTTTCGCTGCCCGCCGCGTCGATGGTCCAGCTTACGGTCCCGGTCATCGCCGGCATCGGCGGCGTGCTCTGCCTGTCCGAAGCGATCACGCTCCGCCTGCTCGTCTCCGACCTCATGGTCGTCGGCGGGCTCGGCGTCGCGATCATCGGCGGGCTCCACGCGGGCAAGCCCACGCCAACACCGCGACACGTCGGAGCGCTCCGCGTTGCATGCGGATCGGGGCGCGATCAGCGATCAGCGCGGCCCGCTCCCGCGGTGTCCCCGGCGCGAGCCTGACCCTGACCCCGACCCCGACCCCGACCCCGACCCCGACCCCGAGCCCGAGCCCGAGCCCGACGCGGCGTTCATCTTCCGGCGCTTCCGGGGGCTGCCCTTGAGCGCCGGCCCACGCGACTCACCCTCGGCCCGCGGACCGCCGCGCGAACCACCGCGCTGGTCGTCGTGAGCCGGGCCGTTCTGCGGCTTGCCGGAGCGCCGCCGCGGCTTCGCGCCGCCGCCCCGGGCCGCCTGCTGCGACCGCACGGGTCGTCCCGTTCCGCCGCCGCCCCGCCGTTGCCCGCCGCCGCGCGGCTCCGGTCGAGACTTCTCGATCGGCGCCGCCTCGGTGCCGCGCGCGACCCCGTCGGGCACGGGCAGCGCGTCGATCTCTTCGCCGATCAGTTTCTGGATCGCGTGCAGGTACCCCGCCTCGTCCTTGCTGCACAGCGTGATCGCGTGGCCCGTCTCGCCGGCGCGACCCGTGCGGCCGATGCGGTGCACGTACGACTCGGGCTCGTTGGGCACGTTGAAGTTGAACACGTGGGTCACGCCGTCGACGTCGAGCCCCCGCGCCGCGACGTCGGTCGCGACCAGCACGCGGGCCCGCCCGCCGCGGAACGCCTCGAGCGCGCGGTCGCGCTGCCCCTGCGACTTGTTCCCGTGGATCGCGCTCGACTCGACGCCCGCCGCCGCCAGCCGCTTGGCGAGCTTGTCCGCGCCGTGCTTGGTCCGCGTGAAGACCACCGCCCGCTCGACCCGCTCGTCGTCGAGCAGGTGCGTCAGGAGCGCGGGCTTGTCCGAGCCGTGCAGCAGGTAGACCGACTGATCGATCGTCGGCGCCGCGGCCGCGGCCGGCGTCACCGACACCCGCACCGGGTCGGTCAGCAGCGACCCGGCGAGCTTCTCGATCTCGCGCGGCATCGTCGCCGAGAACAGCAGCGTCTGCCGGTCCTCGGGGATCGCCGAGGCGATCTGCCGGATCGGCTTGATGAACCCCATGTCGAGCATGCGGTCCGCCTCGTCGAGCACGAACACCTCGATCTCGCTGAGGTCGACGAAGCCCTGCTCCATCAGGTCCTGCAGCCGCCCGGGCGTGGCGATGATCACGTCCACGCCCTTCTCGAGCTGCTTGACCTGGCGGAACTGCTTGACGCCGCCGAAGATGACCGCCGCGCGGAGCCGCGTGCCCCGCCCGTACACCGACATGCTCTCGGCGATCTGGCCCGCCAGCTCGCGCGTCGGCGCCAGCACCAGTGCCCGCGGCATCCGCCGCCCGCGGTTGGCCACGCCCGACGTCTGCAGGATGTCGATGACCGGCAGCGCGAACGCCGCGGTCTTGCCCGTGCCCGTCTGAGCGACGCCCAGGAGGTCGCGCCCCTCGAGCACCGGGGGGATCGCCTGCGCCTGGATCGGTGTCGGGGTGTGGTAGCCCTCGCTGTGCAGCGTCCTGAGCAGGTTGTCGGACAGGTCGAGCTCGTCGAAGCCCACGTCCGCCGCCGGGGCGTCGGGGTCCGGGTGCACCCCGGCGTCGTGCTGAACGGGCGAGTCTGAATGCAAGGTCGAGATAGACACACTCCTGCCGACGCTTCGAAGGCGTCGGCGATACCTGGGCAACCCTGAAACCAACCGATGAAAGGTGGCGGTGGGGGGGCCGACTGGTGGAACACGCCGCGGAACACCCGCGCGTGCCGCCAGCGGATGCTCCTTGCGGACGTCGTCGACGCCGCGGTGAGGCCACCGGCTCAAACCGGCCGCTCGGGCAGCGAGCCCAAACAGCCGAACAATCGGGGCGACAGGATTCGAACCTGCGACCTTTTGACCCCCAGTCAAACGCGCTAACCAAACTGCGCCACGCCCCGAGCTTGCCATCGATACTAGTCGCTCGCGATCAACCCCGAGAAGAGCTGGCTTCGCTCGTGCCCGCAACCCCCTCGGCCGACGAACCGACCCGGAAGGTTCTCGGTCCTCGTAGACGCATGCGCGAGCGTGGCCAGGCGCTCGCCCAGCCCCTCTCGCCGGCGGCGGCCCCGGCCACTGACCAGGCCAGATCGCCCGCGCCCTCAGCTCGCCCAAACGAGCCTCTCCTAGCGTTGTTGAGGGTGCTGGAAGCGTCTTCGCGACCAATCTCCGGTGATCTCAGTGCGCTGACGCGGCCTTGTCTCAACCGAACCCGGCCCACCCGTTCTGCCCGTCCTCGGCCCTCCGCTAGCATCCCGCATGCCCGCACCGACCGATCGTTTGCTCATCCGCAACGGACGCGTGATCGACCCAGCCTCGGGCCGCGACGCGGTCGCGGACGTCGCCGTCGAAGCAGGGCGTGTCGCCGCGATCGGCCCGAAGCTCGAGGCGAACGACGCCGAGGTCGTCGACGCCGAGGGCTGCCTGGTCACCCCCGGGCTGATCGATCCGCACGTCCACCTCCGCGAGCCGGGCCAGGAGCACAAGGAGACGATCGCGACGGGCACGCGCGCCGCGGCCGCGGGCGGCTTTACCACCGTCTGCTGCATGCCCAACACCAGCCCCGCGCTCGACACGCCCGAGATCCTTAGCTTCATCCGCGAGAAGGCCGCCGGGCAGGCCGCCCGTGTCTTCGCGGTCGCCGCAGCGACCGTCGAGCGGGCTGGCGAACGCATGACCGACATCGAGCGCCTCGTCAGCGCCGGCGCGGTCGGCATCTCCGACGACGGCGACGCCGTGGCCGACGCCGGCATGATGAACGCCGTGCTCCGCGCCTGCGCCCAGAGCGGCGTCTGCTTCATGCAGCACGCCCAGGAGCCCGCCCTGACCCGAGGCTCGGTGATGAACGCCGGCGAGACGTCGGTCCGCCTCGGGCTCACCGGCTGGCCCAAGGTCGCCGAGGAGGTCATCGTCGCCCGCGACATCCTCCTCGCCGCCCAGCACGACGCCCGCTACCACGTCCAGCACGTCTCGTCGGCCGCGACGGTCCGCATGATCGGCGAGGCGCGCGCCCGCGGCGAGCACGTCTCGGGCGAAGCCAGCCCGCACCACCTGCACCTGACCGACGACGCCTGCGACGGGTTCAACACCGCCGCCAAGATGAACCCGCCGCTCCGCACAAGGGCCGACGTCGACGCCCTCCGCGCCGGCGTCGCCGGCGGCACGATCACCGTCCTCGCGACCGACCACGCCCCGCACACCGCCGACGAAAAAGCCGCACCCTTTGAAGAAGCCCCCTTCGGCATCATCGGCCTCGAGACCGCCCTGCCCCTCTACGCCGAGGCGCTCGTCCACACCGGCGCGATCGACTGGCCCCGCCTCGTTGAGATGCTCACCTTTGAGCCCGCCCGGCTCTGCAACCTCGACCGATCCCGCCGCGCCGACGACGGCCTCGGCGAGCTCTTCGTCGGCGGACCCGCCGACCTCACCGTCATCGCCCCCGACGACGAGTGGACGGTCTCGCCCGGCACCCTCGCGGGCATGAGCACCAACACACCCTTCATGGGCCGCACGCTCAAGGGCCGCTGCCGCCTGACGGTGGTGGGGGGGGCCGTGATCCACCCGGCCGAGTGAACCGTCGGTCAGTCAACGTCTGGCGAGCGGGTCGCCGCGGCGGGACATCGCGAGCCGCGTGCCTGAAACCCCCGAGAAATCGCTCCGCTCGACGTGCTCGATGAGCGGATCTTCCTATCATTTCGCGTTTCGCGACTGGCCCGGAGGGCATCAAACGCCGGGCTCACAACACCTGGGGACACGCACGCCCCGAAAGGAGCCTGATATGGCCACCCGCATCGGTATCAACGGCTTCGGCCGCATCGGCCGCCTCGTCGCACGCCTCGCCGCTCAGGCCGGGGACATCGAGGTCGTCGCCGTCAACGACCTCGTCCCCGCCGACAACCTCGCCTACCTCCTCAAGTACGACACCATGCACGGCCGCTTCCTCGTCGACGGCAAGCCCGCCGACGTCTCGGCCACGGAAGACTCCTTCACCGTCAACGGCAAGACCACCAAGACCATGGCCGTCCGCGACCCCGCCGAGCTCCCCTGGAAGGACCTCGGCTGCGACTACGTCATCGAGTCGACCGGCCTGTTCACCAAGCACGACGACGCGATGAAGCACATCAGCGGCGGCGGCGCCAAACGCGTGCTCATCTCCGCCCCGACCAAAACCCCCGACCAGGTCAAGACCCTCGCCTACAAGGTCAACCACGAGAAGTACGACCCCGCCACCGACACCATCGTCTCCAACGCGAGCTGCACCACCAACTGCCTCGCACCGGTCACCAAGGTCATCCTCGACGAGTTCGGCTTCGAGGAAGGGCTCATGACCACGATCCACGCCGCCACGGCGACCCAGCCCACCCAGGACGGCCCCTCCAAGAAGGACTGGCGCGGCGGCCGCAACGCCTACATGAACATCATCCCCGCGAGCACCGGAGCCGCCAAGGCCGTCGGGCTCTGCATCCCCGAGGTCCAGGGCAAGCTCACCGGCATGGCGTTCCGCGTCCCCACCGCCGACGTCTCCTGCGTCGACCTCACCTTCAAGACCTCCAAGCCCACGAGCCTCGAGAACATCAACGCCGCCATGAAGGCCGCCGCCCACGGATCCATGGAGGGTGTCCTGGGCTACACCGAAGAGCAGGTCGTCAGCGCCGACTTCATCGGTGATCCTCACAGCTCGATCTACGACGCCAAGGCCGGCATCCAGCTCAACGACCACTTCTTCAAGATCGTCACCTGGTACGACAACGAGGCCGGCTACGCCAACCGCTGCGTCGACATGATCCGGCTCTTCGCCAACCACGACTAAGAGCCCGCCGAGGCAACAACGCGACCCCGCCAAACCCCGGGCCCACCCGGGGTTTTTCACGCGCCAAAGCGTTTCAACCGTCCAGCCGGAGGCCAGGCTTGTCAGCCCGCGACATGCGGTCTCTCAGCACCCCCAGCCGCGATCAAGCCGGCCGAAAGTCCACCGCCGCCGAGTTGATGCAGTACCGCAACCCCGTCGGCGGCGGCCCATCCGGGAACACGTGTCCCAGGTGCGCGTCGCACCGCTTGCAGCGTACCTCTGTGCGCACCATCCCGTACGCCCGGTCCTCGATCTCCGCCATCGAGCCGTCTTTGCCGCTGCTGAACGACGGCCACCCGCACCCGGAATGGAACTTCTCGCCCGACGCGAACAGCTCCAGCCCGCACACGACGCACGCGTACGTCCCCAGGTCCGTCGTGTCGGTGTACTCGCCCGTGAACGCCCGCTCGGTTCCCGCTTCCTGGGTCACGTGGTACTGCATCGGCGTCAGCCGCTCGCGCAGTTCCGCGTCCGTCGGCTTGGTCCACCCGTCGCTCACCGCTCACACCCCCCGCAGGTACCGACCCGTCAGCCCCGTCTTCTCGAGCACGCCCGCGTGCCCGCTCACCGCGTCCTGCACCGCGCCGCCCAGCAGCGGCCGCACCATCGCCCGGAACTGCTCCTGCTGCACCGCGATCGGCTGCGTCGCGTCGATCACCTTCAGACCAAACTCCCCGACCATCTGCTCGTACTGCTCGTAGATCCGCCCTTGGAAGATCTTGAAGCTCTCGTACGGGTCCTCGCTCAGCCCGAGGTCCATCCCCGCCTCGTAGTACTTCAGCTCCGGGCGGCCCGTCAAGATCCGCCCGAGCGCTACGTCCAGGGGCACGCGGAAGTACACCGCCAGCGTCGGCGCGGGCGCGATCCCGTAAACATCGCGCACGTACGCCGGGTCGACCCCCCGCGCCACATCGCGCGCGAACGCCGTGTAGATGTACCGGTCCGCCACCACCACGCCCCCCGCCGACAGCGGCGGCATGATCTTCCGCTCCAGACGGTCCGCGAAGTCCGCCGCGTGGATCAGGCTGAACGTCATCGGGTTCAGAAGACGCTTCGCCTTCCCCAGCTTCGTTGTCGACCGGACCAAGGGCGACGAGTTCCACTCGCTGAAGTGCGCGAGGTACCCCTCCGACCGAAGCCACTTTGTCAGCAGGTCGAGCTGCGTGCTCTTGCCCGAGCCGTCGATGCCCTCAACGACGAACAGGCGGCCTGGGAGTTCCGGTGTGCCAGCGGCGATGCTCATACGTCATCTTTGGCCACCCCGCCGCCCCCTGCCCGGCCAGCGGCCCATCCGCGCCCAAACGCCCATGAACGGCGATCAACGCCGACCACACCGCGCTCCTAGACCGCCCCCGCCCTCGCCCCCGGCCCGTCTTCTGCCCCTGCTTCTGGGTCGGGCTCCGGCTCGGCCGCGAACGACACCGCCGCCCCGAACGCCCGCTCGAACAGCCGCTTCTTCCGCTCCGCGCCCCACACGCCCATCCCGTCGTCGTCCCCACGCGCCAGGATCAGCACCCGCCCCGGCACGGGCACGCCGTTCGGCGAACGGCCCGGCTCGACCTCGACACGCACCGACGCCACCGTCTGCCGGTGCGTCCGGTTCAGCCCGTCGGCGATCCGCAGGATCCCCGCCAGCTTGCAGACCAGGTCCTGGTCCGCGAGGTCGAGCGCCGCGAAGGGCTTGTGCTCCTCGCTCGGCTTCGCCCGCCGGTGGTACCGCGCGATCTGCGCGACCAGCTCGAGCTCACGCCTCGTAAACCCGGGCATGCCCGAGTGCACGATGAGGTGGTACGAGTGCTTGTGGTGCTTCTGGTAGCTCACGAGGTAGCCGATGTTGTGCAGGAGCGCAGCCGCCTCGAGCAGCTCCCGCGCCGCCCCCTCGCACCAGGTCCCAGGCTCCGCCGCCGCGAGCGCGTCGAAGATCGACAGGCTCAGCACCGCGACGTGCCCGGAGTGCGCCGCCTCGTACCGGCACTTCTCGGCGAACCGCCGCGCCGAGTCCACGCGAGACAGCCGTGCCCGCCCACCGCCCGTTCCCCCAGCAGCCCCCCCGCCCGCGCTGTCAGCGCCCGAGCGCTCCTCGAGCATCTCCAGCACCAGCCCGTCGCGCACCCCTTTGTCGTGCACCCGGATCCGGTTCACCCCAAGACGCCGCACGACCCGGTCGATGATCTCCAGCCCCGCCACGATGATGTCCGCCCGCTCCGGGTTCAGCCCGGGTGTGAGCGCCCGCTCTTCGACCGGCAGCTTCCGAAGCCAGTCGAGCAGGTGCCGGAGCTCTTCGTGCATCAGTTCGTGCCCGCCGACCGGGCGGTCGTTCGTCTCGCCGAACCCGGCGCCCGACCGGTTCGCCAGCGACATCCCCGCCAGGGCCGTGAACGTCCCGCCCACGCCGATCAGCATCGAAGGCGCCATGTCCGGCTTCTCGATCCCGTCACGCACCGCGTCGCGCACCGCGGCCCGCAGCGCCGCGTGCTCCAGCCCCGCGTCGTCCTCGCTCGCCCCGTAAAGGTCCGTCAGACGGACCGCCCCGATCGGCAGCGGCATCACCTGCTCGACCACCCCGTCGGTCGCCAGGACCACCTCCGTGCTGCCTCCGCCCACGTCGACCACCGCCACCCGCTGCCCCGTCAGGTCGAACGCCCGGTCCACGCTGCGGAACGCCAGCGCCGCCTCCCGCTCCGCGTCGATCACTTCCACGTCCAGCCCGTCGACCGCACGCACGAGATCGACGACCGCGTGCCCGTTGTCGGCCGAACGCACCGCCGCCGTCGCGATCGCCCGGATCAGGTCCACGTCGTACCCGCGCGCGATCCCCGCCAGCCGGTGCACCGATTCCGCCGCCTCGCGGATCTTCTCTTCCTTGAGCAGCCCGTCGGGCTCGAGCCCGCGCGACAGACGCGTCACGATCTTCTCGTCGTCCAGCACCCGGTAGTCGCCCGGGTTCGCGCCGTCCCCCTCGGCCACCATCAGGTGGATCGAGTTGCTCCCGATGTCGATCGCCGCGACACGCACCTCAGGCACCCCGCCTCGCCCGCCCGACCAGCCCGTCGCCCGTGTCCAGCCCGCCCCCGGCTTCCGGACCGCCCGCATCATCCGAAGCCCGCATCAGCCGATCGACCCCCTTGTCCACGCGGCCGCCGCCGCCGACACCCGGTGCCGTCTCGCGCACCCCGAGCGCTCCGAGCACGAGCGCCCGGTGCGACCGCCACCACGCCCAGCAGCGCTCGCGCTCGAGCCGCAGCCGCTCGGGCCACGCCTCGGCCAACGCCCGCACGCGCTCGGGCGTGCCGCGCCCGGTCGCGTCCGACGCCGCCAATTCGATGACGACCCCGGTGTCCGCCGCGTCGCTCACGCTGCCCAGCGCCCGCTGCGCGGTAAACACCCACGCGTACCGCCCGGCAAGACCCGCTCCAACCGCCCCGTCCTCATCCCCGAGCCGGGGCGCGAGCGCTTCCATGGCAAACCGCGCGCGCTTGAAGCCCACCCGCAGCCGGTGCATGTCCTCGGCCTCTGGCAAGGGTGTCCCCTGAGGTTCGCGGTCCGCCGTCGCCCGGCACGCCCGCGCGAGCACCACCGCGGGGTCGGTGCCCGCGCCCGGCTTCGCCCGCTCGAGCGTCGACGCCAGCCTTCGGAAATCGCCGAGCCCGTCCATCGCCCGAGCCGTCTGGGCCATCACGCCCCGCCGCCGGTGCGCGCACCAACCCGCGAGCCACGCCGACGTCTCGGAATCCACCCCGCCGCCCGGCACCTGCCGGGTCCGCAGCAGCTTCGACACCGCGTCGAGCGACCGCAGCTCGCTCAGCACCCGCCGCAGCAGCCGCGAGTCCTTCCGTGCCCGCTCACGCAGCTTGGGCTTCGCGTTTCCGTCGAGCAGCTCGGCCAGCGACTGCAGCCGCCTGGCCGAGATTCGAAGACGCCGAACCCGCGACGGCTTGTCGAGGCCCCCGGGCAGCCGCGCCGCCTCGAGCAGCTCGGCCACGTCGGTCGCCGCGCCGGCGAGCCCTGAACGGATCGGCCCAGTCCCGGTCACGCTCGCCTCGGTCATCTCCGGCCCGGTCACCGCCCCGGCCGCGTCCGACGCACCGAGGCGCTCCGCCGCTTCCGCCGACGTCAGGATCGGCGCTCCGACCCGCATCAGCCCTCGACCACCCGAAGCACGCCCGCGCGCAACGCCTCGTACGTGTCCGAGGTCTCACCGTTCGCGTCGACGATCGTCATCCCCGACTGTTCGGCCATCTCCCGGTACACCTTGAGCAGACGACCCTGATACGCCATGAACGACCCATAGATATCGCCCTCGGGCTGGCAGTCCATCCCGGACTCCCAGTAGTCGAAGCCGCCCCGAGAGAGGACCCGCCGCACCAGCTGCTCCACGCTCACGTCCAGGTAGAACGTCTCGTGCGGCTTAGGCGCAAACCGGTACACGCTCTCGATCCACGCCCGGTCCGTGCCCCGAACCACCGATCGCGCGATCGTCGAGTACACGTACCGGTCGGTGAACACCACGAACCCCGCCCGCAGCGCCGGCAGCACGCTCGTCTGCAGCCGGTCCGCGAAGTCGGTCGCGTAAAACAGGTCCGTCGTCAGCCGCCCGAGCGTGTGCCCTTCCTTCGCCTGGCGCAGGCCGGAGCCCGCGAGCCCGCCCCGCGTGAGCCCGGTGTGCACCACGCCGTGCCCGCGGTTCTCGAGCTCTTCGCGGAGCAGCGCGATCTGCGTCGAACGACCCGCGCCGTCCGTCCCCTCCACGCAGATCAGCCTGCCCGGGTACGCCGAGATGTCGACCGCCCGGTGCCCGGTTGCCTCGTACTCGTACGACCCCGCCCGCCCGCGGCCGAAGCCCGGTTCGTCGTCGGGCAGATCGGTCGAGGGCAGCAGGTCGGTGTGGTCGATCTTGGACATGCGGCATTCTACGACGCCGCCGAGCCATCACCGCGCAACCGGGTCCGGGCCAAGGCCGCGACCCCGATCCGCCGAACGCTTCACGACTCGCTGAACATCGCCTCGACGAACGCCTCCGGGTCGAAGGGCGCCAGGTCGTCGGGCGTCTCCCCGGTCCCGACGAACTTCACGGGGATCTCCGTCGCCTCGCGGATCGCCACGACGACGCCGCCCTTCGCCGTCCCGTCGAGCTTGGCGAGCACGATGCCGGTGACCCCGGCCGACTCCAGGAACGCCTCGGCCTGCCGGATCGCGTTCTGCCCCGCCGTCGCGTCGAGCACCAGCAGCGTCTCGTGCGGCGCGCCGTCGATCTTCTTCCCGAGCACGCCGCGGATCTTCGTCAGCTCGCGCATCAGCGGGTCCTGGCTCTGCAGCCGCCCCGCGGTGTCCACGATCAAGACGTCGACGCCCCGCGCGCCCGCCGCGGCCACCGCGTCGAACGCCACCGCCGCGGGGTCGCCGCCCTCCTGACCCCGGATCACCTCGACCCCGAGCCGGTCGCCCCAGACCTCGAGTTGCCGCACCGCGCCGGCCCGGAACGTATCGCACGCCGCGAGCATCACGCTCTTGCCCTCGCCCCGCAGCATCGCGCACAGCTTGGCGATGCTCGTCGTCTTGCCCACGCCGTTCACGCCCGTGATCAGCAGCACCGTGGGCCCGGACTCGGCCGTCCGCAGCGTCCGCTCCTGCGCGGGCCACATCGCCTTGAGCTCGCGCTTGAGATACGCGAGCGCCTGCTCGCCCGTCTCGGCCCGCCCGGCGTCGTAGTCCGCCTTGAGACCGCGCACGAGCCGGCGGGCCGCGTGCACGCCCACGTCCGCCCGGATCAGCCGCGCCTCGATCTCTTCGAGAAGCTCCGGGCTCAGCCGCTTGCCCAGCAGCACCGACCGCAGCCCGCCCACCACGGCGTCGCGCGTCGACTTCAGACCCTTCGCGAGCGCCGAGAACGCCCTGTTCAGGAAGGCCACGCCCCGACCCCCCCCCGCGCGGGCCCCCCCCCGCGCGCCCCCCCCCCCGCCGCCCGCCCCCCCCCCGGGCCCCCCGGCGCGGGGGGGGCGGCCCCCGCCGGCGGGGCGCCGGGGCG
>JBCBZP010000074.1:0-2310 GCA_039815285.1 Planctomycetota bacterium | reverse complement strand
GTTCAACCTGCCGGCGAGCGAGATGGGCCGCGTGTCCGACGTGCTCACCGCGACGGCCAACAAGAGCGCTCAGACGCTCGAGGACCTGTTCGAAGCGTTCAAGCCGGTCGCGCCGATCGCGGCCGAGGCCGGCGAGAGCATGGAGGATGTCGCCGCGGCGATAGGCATCCTCGCCAACAACGGCATCAAGGGCAGCCTCGCGGGCAACGCGCTGGCCCGCGCATACAAGAACCTCTCGTCTTCGGCGGCGCAGGACGAGCTGCGGCGGTTCGGCGTGGAAGCGGTCGACGCCTCGGGCAACCTCCGCCCGCTCGCCGACATCATCAACGACCTCGCCAAGGCGACGCAGGGTCTGGGCACGGCCGAGCGGCTGTCGATCTTTGAGACGCTCTTCGGCCGCGGGCAGGCCGCGGCGCTGAAGCTTGCGTCGTCGGGCACGGCGTTCGACACGCTGCGGGACGAGATCCGCGATGCGGCCGGGATCGCGGTGGCGACGGCCGAGCAGATGGACGCGGGCATCGGCGGCGCGTTCCGCAAGCTGCTCTCCGCTGTCGAGGGCATCGCCATCGCGATCGGCGAGGCGATCGAGGGGCCGGTTCGGAAGGTGGCGGACGTGCTCGCCCGCGTCGCCGGATACATCACACAGGTCGTCAACCAGAACCGAGAGCTGGTCGCGACCATCGCGAAGATCACCGCGATCGTGCTCGGCGTCGGCGTCGCCCTCGTGATCGCTGGCACCGCCATCGTCGGCATCGGCGCGGTGCTCGGCTCGCTTGCGGCCATCGCATCAGCCGCGGGGACCGCGATCGGTGTGATCGGCACGGTGCTCGGGGCGCTCGTCTCGCCGATCGGACTTGTGATCGGCGGTGTGGCTGCACTCGGCGTCGCCATCCTCTATTACATCGGTGCGGGCGGCGAGGCGATCGCCCGGCTGAGCGAGCGATTCGGGCAGCTGCGGGCGTTCGTTGGCAAGGTCGCCGGCGGCATCGCTGATGCGCTCGCCGCGGGCGACATCCAGCTTGCGGCGCAGATCCTCTGGCTCGGGCTGCAGGTCGCGTGGAAACGTGGGGTGGCGGCCCTCAACGAGGTCTGGCTCGGCGCTCGCAACTTCTTCGTCACCACGGCCCAGAAGATGTGGTACGGCGCGCTCGCGGTCGCACAGACCGTGTTCCATGCGCTCGAGGTCGCGTGGATCGAGACGACATCGTTCCTATCGAAGACGTGGACGCGGTTCACGAGCGGCTTCCAGAAAGTGTGGCAGTCGGCGTCGTCATTCGTCGCCAAGCGGATGCTGGAAATCCAGGGGCTGTTCGACAGCGGCCTGGATGTCGACGCCGCCAAGCGTGCGGTGGACGAACAGCTCGACGCGATGCTGTCGGAGATCGATGCGAACACGCAGCGGGACTTGGCCGGCCGGGAGTCGCGCCGTCGGCGTGAACGCGATGAGGCTTCGGATCTGAACGAGGCTACGCTCGCGGAGATAGGGCGGCGGTTCGAGGAAGCCCAGGACGCGCTGCGGTCGGGCACCGACGCGGACATCGCCGAGACGCAGCGGAAGCTGGACGAGGCCCGGGCCAAGCTCGACGAAGCGATCGCCGAGGCCCGCCGCCGGCGTGAGGAGCAGGACGAGTCCGGCGAGGACACAGCAAGCAACGTCCCGCGCGACCTGATCGGCCGGCTCCAGGAAGGCCTCGCCGGGCTTGGGGCCGCGATCGAGCGCGGCGTGGCCGTTCGGGGCACGTTCAACGCGCTGGCGGTGCAGAGCCTCGCCGCGGGCGACGACACCGCCGAGCGCACCGCCAAGGCCACCGAGCAGACCGCCAAGAACACCCGTCGCCTGGCCGACTCCGCGCAGTCGGGCGGCCTGTCTTTCACCTGAGGAATCAGATCCCGTGCCGTTGAGCGTCACCGAGAAACTCGAGAGCCGCCGATCGACGACGGGCGACAACCCGTCGGCGGAACTCGTCTACACGGTCCGCGGCACCGACAGCGACATGACCGCGCGGGCACAGGCGACGACCGCCAGCCCGGCGACGTACGACGGCATGCCGCGGCAGTCGGTGACGGTCGAGCCGATCGGGCACGAGCTGTGGGACGCGACGGTGCGGTACGCGCCCGACTCGCAGCAGCAGTCGACGCCGCCGCAGACGGGCGAGAGCACCTTCGCGTTCGACACCGGCGGCGGCACCCAGCACATCACCCAGAGCAAGCAGACGGTCGGGACGTACGCGGCCTCGGGCACGACCGCGCCGGACTTTCAGGGCGCGATCGGCGTCACGCAGGACGCGGTCGAGGGCGTGGACATCACCG
>JBCBZP010000033.1:0-27521 GCA_039815285.1 Planctomycetota bacterium | reverse complement strand
GGGGGGCGGCGCCTCCCGCCCGGCCGCGACGACCGGAGCGCGGTAAGGGCTCGGCGTCCCGGTGGTCGACGGAGGGGCAGTGGCGGGTGGTGGGGGTGGGGGTGCGGGCATGTCGTCGAGCATCGCTTCGAGCCGGTCGGCCTCTTCGCGTTCCTGCTGGGCCCGGCGCTCGGCGATCCGCTGGTCGCGGGCGTCGGCCTGGACGCTGTACCGCAGCGCCCAGAAGCACATGACGGGGATCTGCAGCATCGAGACCATCATCAGGATCACCGCGAACGCCGACACCACCCAGAGGAGGACTTTCATCAGCCAGATGAAGCCGGCCAGCTGCGGGACGGCGAGGTCGATGAGCGACAACGCCACGAACGCGAGCGCGGGGAAGCCGAGCCCCCAGGCGGTCAGGCGCAGGCGCCCGGCGAGCCCGGCGTCGCCCGCCCAGTCGGCGAGCGCCGCGAAGTAGATCGACTGGAGCACCATGCCGAGCGTGCCGGCAGCCTGGAGTGAGCTGAAGACGATCGCGAGGGTCGAGCCGGGCGTCATGCGGCCGAGCGACGAGGTCGGGCCGAGCCCGGAAGCCGAGGCGGCGGCCGCGGCGGTGCCGGAGTTCCAGAGCGCGAGCGCCGCGGCGGCGACCCAGATTGTCTGGGAGAGCACGACGCCGAGGCGGAACCACGGGCCGTCGAGCACCTCGTCGCGGATGCTCTGGGTCTGGAGCGGGCGCTTGAGGGTCGCGAGGAAGATGCCGATGGAGAACGCCGCGGTGCTGATGCCCAGCGCGGCGGCGTTGTTCATCGTGTCGACCTCGGCGTAGTAGTGGCTCGCGAAGAGCGTCGCGACGAGCCCGGGCGCCGCGACCGCGGCGCCCAGCGTGAGCCACCAGAGGTAGCCGCGGGGCGCGTCGGTGAGCGTGTCGATGCGTTTGCGGCCCGGGGCCCGGCTCGCGGCACCGGCGTAGACCGTGCCGCACTCGGGGCACGGCATGCCCTCGGCGAGGCCGGTGAGGCTGTACCCGCACTTGCGGCACTTGGGCTGGACCGTGGCGGCCTTGGGCATCAACAAGAGTGTAAAACCGGGCCGAGCGATCGGGAGTTTCAACCCCGGGCGGTTTCTGGCCAGTTCACGGTCAGCGGCGGTTACGAGGGCACAGACGGCGACGGGGCCGCGGCCCGCTTCGCCGCGTCGACCGCGTTCTGGAAGAGCTGGAGCCCGGGCGTCGGCCCGCTGCGGATTTCCGGGCTGAGCCGTGTCCAGAAGGGGTGGCGGTTCCAGTCGAGGAACCGCTCGGGGTGCGGCATGAGCCCGAAGATGCGGCCGGTCGGGTCGGTCAGGGCGGCGATCTGGTCGATCGAGCCGTTGACCGACGACGCGTACCGCAGCGGGATCAGCATCTGCTCTTGGAGCACCGCGAGCGTGTCGGGCGTGGCGACGAAGCGGCCCTCGGCGTGGGCGACCGGGAAGGTCATCAGGCTCGGCGACGGGTCGCGGGATGCCGGGCCCGACCCACGCCCCCCCACGCGTCCCCCCCACCGCTCGGCGAGCCCGCGCGTCCAGACGCACGGGCAGCCCCGTTCGACACGCATCTCCGCCCAGCGGTCGATGAACGAGCCGGACTTGTTTAGCACCAGAGCCGTCGTTCGACGGCCGTGCACGGGGTCGGGCAGCAGCCCGGCCTGCACGAGGGCCTGGAACCCGTTGCAGATGCCGATGATCAGGGCGCCGCGGGCGGCCGCGGCCCGGAGCGGCTCGCCGAGCTGCTCCCGGAGCTTCATCGCGAGGATGCGGCCCGACGCGATGTCATCGCCGTAGGAAAAGCCTCCGGGCAGGGCGATGATGGCGGCGTCGCCGAGCCTGGCGGGCTCGCGGATCAGCGTGTCGAGGTGGACCAGGCTCGTCCTCGCCCCGGCCAGCTCGAAGGCCCGCTCCAGCTCCTCGTCGCAGTTGGTGCCCGCGGTCCGGATGAGCAGCGCGAGAGGACGGGTTTCGGACGGGTCTTCGTGCATCGGCGGAGCATAGGGTTGACCAGCCGTGCCGCGAACACGCTTCGAACGAGCGTGCTGAGCGGCATCGAGGGAGGCCGCGTCATGCCCGCCGTGTACCCGTTCCGAGCGGTCCAGTTCCAGTCCGGCCAGGGCGACGTGACCTATCACGTTGCACCGCCGTATGACGTGATCGACGCTTCGCGGAAGGCGGCGCTCGCCGAGGGGAGCGCGGGCAACGTTGTCAGCGTGGACCTACCGCACACGCCCGCGAAAGAGCTCGGCCCGCCCGAGGCCTACGCCGGGGCCAACGACGTGCTGCAGAAGTGGCTGAGCGACGGCACGCTGACCCAGCGCGAGACGCCCGCGATCTTTGCCTACCGGCAGACGTTCGAGTTCCTCGGGGAGCGGTACGAGCGGTGCGGCATGACCGCGTGCGTGGAGACCCAGCCCTTCGGCCCGCGCGACGGGGGCGGCATCCTGCCCCACGAGCAGACGTTCAGCGGCCCCAAGGAAGACCGCATGGCGCTCCTGAAGGCGACCGCGACCCAGATGAGCCCGATCTTCGGGCTGCACCCCGACGAGTCGGGCGCGGCGTCGGCGCTCGTCCGCAAGGTCATGGGCTCGCGCGACGCCGACATGACGGCGGACCTCGCCGAGACCGACGGGCAGGCCGTCCGCCACGAGGTCTGGACGATCGACGACGACGCGACGATCGCCGCGTACAAGGACGCGCTCGCGGGCGAGGACGTGTTCATCGCCGACGGGCACCACCGGTACACCACGGCGATCAACTACCTCAAGTCGATGGAAGAGTCGGGCGGCGTGCCCGCGGACCACCCGGCCCGCCGGACCATGATGGTGCTCATCGGCATGAGCGACCCCGGGCTCGCGATCGGGCCCACCCACCGCGTGCTCGGCGGCATGTCGGGCTACTCGGCCGACGCGTTCGTCGAGGCCGCCGGCGGCTACCTCGAGATCAAGCCCGTGGTCAACGACCCGCAGCAGATCGAGGCTGAGATCGAGCGCGAGGCGTCGACCGGCGGCAACGTCTTCGGCATCTACGACTTCGCGACGGGGCTGTGCTGGGTCGCCCGACCGACCGACGACGACCCCCTGGCCGACCGCTTCGGTGACAAGCCCGACGCCTGGCGACACCTCGATGTCGCGATCATCCAGCACCTGATCGTCGAGGAGATCTGCGAGCCGGAGCTCAACGACGGCGAACCCGTCAAGTGGGCGTTCCCGCACTCGATCGACGAGGTCGTCGAGATCGGCAAGGGCCACGAGACCGGCGCGGGCGGCGGGGCCGGGTTCGCGCAGATTGCGATCATCGTGCGGCCGACGCCGCTCGAGGCGGTCAAGGACGTGAGCAAGGCGAACGAGCTGATGCCGCAGAAGTCGACGTTCTTCTACCCGAAGCTCGCGACGGGCCTGTTCTTGAACCCGCTGGCCTAGAACCGGCTCAAGCGGCCGGCCACCCCCGGCACCGCCCTAGGGCTGCCCGGCGGGAGCCGAGCCCGCCTCGAACCAGCTCACGAAGTCGGCCTTGGCGATCGCGCCGGAGCCCTTGGCGACGACCTCGTCGCCCGTGATCAGAAAGTACGACGGCAGGGACGTCACCGAGAGCTTCGCGGCGAGCCGCTGGTCCTCGGGGTCGGAAGGCACCGACTGCGTGAGATCGAGCAGGTACGGGACGGCTTGGCTGCGGATGTTGTCCTGGACGGAGCCATCGGCGAGCACCCGGCCCTTGAACGACTGGCACGGGCCGCACCAGTCGGCGGTGGCGAAGACGAACACGGGCTTGTCTTCGGCTTCGCTCTGCCGGACGACGTCGCCGAAGGTCGCGGACGACTCGAAGAGCGAGGCGGCGAGGGCCGCGTCGGAAGCGCCACCGGCCTGACCGCGCAGGATGATCGTCGCGAGCGACGCGACGAGGACGACGCCGAGCAGGCCGTTGAGGATCGTGTCCTGCTTCTTCACGCCGCTCACGGCCGCTTCGGTGGTGTGCGAGTCCATCGGCTGGTTCCTTTTCAGAGCACTCTGGTTCGGAGCGCTCTGGTTCGAAGCACGTTGGCCAGAAGCGCCCGCGGGTCGGCTCGGGTCGTGGTGCTGCCCGTGCTGTTCAACGCTCCGCGGCTCGGGTGTATTCAGTTTCGCGTGCCCGCGGATCGATCCCGACGGGACGGCGTCACACGGCGCGCTTCCCTTCGCCCCGGGTATCGGTCCGGGTATCGGGCTGGGTATCGGTCGGATCATCTGTCTGGGCGAGCAGACGCTCGATGTACCGCCACGCGTTCAGCTCGGTGCGTGCGTCGGACAGGTTCTCGGCGGTTGGGTCGCGGAGCAACGCCGTGACGCGGTCGATGTGGCGCGATCGACGCGAGCGGGCCCATTCCCGGACCGCCGCGACCTCGGCCGAGTCTTCGGCGCGTTCGCGGACTTCCATCACCTCGACCAGGAACCCGTCGGGCAGCGACCGGTCCGACTCGGCCGACGGCCCGCCGAGCAGGTCGTGGACGAGGTTGGCCCGGCGTTCGTCGTCGAGCAGCAGGGTGCGGGCGTCGTTGAGCGCCGCCGTTTCGGCATCGGCGTCGGGGGCACTGTGCAGGGCGGCGGCCCCCATCGCGTCCGGGTGGGTCGCGGCGACGCGCCGAAGGTACGCCGCCTCGACCCGGGCGGGCTCGATCTCGAACGACGGGGGGATCCCGAGAACTCCGAACGCGTTGATACCGCTCTGGCTGGGCATATCAAATGCTATTGACGGAGTGGATCGGAAAGCCGTGTGAGACGAACGGGATCCGGACAGGCCGCCGAGAGCGAACCCCGGCGACAGCGATGGGCGTTGGGACGTTGACCCGCGACCCGGGGTCGGCGACGATCTCAGGGCTCGATCGTGGGCGTCCGCCGAGCGTCGAGGAGCAAGCAGCCCGTGACACCAGAATTGCAGACCACCCAGACCGTGGCTCCGAAGTCCATCGGGATCGTCGCGGTGAGCCCGGAGGGCACGCGGCTGTTCTATGCGATGCTCATGCGCCTCGCCGGACGGCGGTTCGGCTGGGCCCGGGTGCCCGACGTCGCCGTGCACGGGCGGGCGCTCGGGCTCTACATCGACCGGGCCGAAGCGGGCGACTGGGTTGGCGTCGCCGATCTCTTGGTCGAATCCTCGGAGCGGCTCGCGGCCGCGGGGTGCGCGTTCGTGCTCTGCCCGGACCACGTCGTGCAGCCGGCGATCCACCTCGCGGAAGAACGCTCGCCCGTGCCGTGGCTGCGGATGACCGGCATGGTCGCCGACCGCGTCGTGGCGGCGGGGTACGAGACTGTCGGGGTGCTGGGGACCCGCGAGGCGATGTTCGGCTCGGCGTATCAGACCGTGCTCGGCCTCCGCGGCGTCAAGGTGCAGGTGCCCAGCGAGATCGATGCGGCCGCGGTGCACGACGCCCACTTCGCGGAGCTGATCTTCGGCGTCGCGAGTGGTGAGACGAAGCGACGCTTCCGAGAGGTCGTCGGGCGGCTGGCCGACGCCGGCTCGCAGGCGGCGATCATCGCGTCGAGCGAGATCCCCCTGGCGCTCGACGCCGACGGGTCGCGGCTGCCGCTGGTCGATGCCAACGAGGTGCTCGCGCTCGGCGCGCTCGACCGAGCGGCGGGCGGCTGACGACCGGCTACGGCCTGGCCGAGGACCGGGGGACCGCGCCGCCCCGCTCGACCTCGAGCCCCGCGGCCCGCCAGGACCGGAGCCCGCCGCGGAACATTTTGGGCTCGTTGTAGTCGCCGGCGAGGAGCCGCTTGGTCATCGCGATGGCGGCGGCGTCGGAGGTGTGGTCGCCGTAGACCACGACGTGGTCGAACGTGTCGATCTCGGGGCGGCGCGGCTCGGCCGGCACGTCAGAGAGCTGCACGTTCTTGGCGAGCGGGAGGTGCCCGTCGATGAACTTGCTGGGCGCTCGCGGGTCGATCAGCAGCAGCACGCGGCGATCAGGGGTCTCTTCAGCCTCGGCGATGAGCGCACGGACCTGCGAGAGCGATATGGGCCGGATATCCGCGTCTGTTGTCCGCTTTGCGCAGCCGGGCGCGATGACCGCAAGGGCGATGAAGAGCAGCGCGGCGACGCTCGACAGACTCGACGCCCGTAGCGTTGGCATCGGAGCCAATCGCCCGGCTACGAATCCGGGACAAGCAATTCCGGGGAACTTTGGCATGGACCAGAATAGACGCCGGATCACTCCCGTTGAGCACCGCGTGACCGGAGCGCGGCCGCTACATCCATCCCTTGGTGTCGGGGTCGTCCTGACCCTGCTGTCGCTCTTCTTGGGTGTGGCGTCCGCGGGGACCGCCGCGGGCCAGCTCCTTGGCGGCGATGACGAGCTGATGGATACGACCGCAGAACCGACGCCTCAGCCCGAAGACAGCAAGGTCTCGCTCCGCGTCGTCTGGGATGCGTCCGGCGAGGCGTGGGCGGTGCTGAGCTTCGAGATGCCGCCGGGCTGGCACGCCTACGGGCCCTTCCAGAACGGATCGGGCGCCGCGCCGATCGTCGACTGGTCGCTGCCCGAAGGCGTTGCGGCCGCTGGCACGGTCTGGCCGGTCGCGGACCGCTATGTCTCGGGCGGCATCGTCCTCGATCACGTCTACCACGAGACGCTGGAAGTCGCGACGAGGCTCATCGGCGTCGACGCCGGCGACCGGGTCGAGGCATCGCTCGAGTGGCTCGTCTGCGACGACGAACGCTGCGTCCCTGTGTTCGGCGATGTTTCGGCCGTCGCCGACACGACCGCTGCTTGGAGCCCACCTGAGGATCTCGGCGCGTTCTCATCTGTCGCGGCCGTCGTGTCGACGCGGTGGGATGAGGACGTGCTCGTGATCACCGGATTCGACGCGATGCAGTTCCACCCCGCCGCGGCCGGGTCTTCGGTCGAAAGTCCTTTCACAGAAGCCGCTTGCGTCGACGGCACCCTGCGGATCCGCCCGACGTGGACCCGCGTCGACCGCCGCGGTCCGGCGGACACGGTTGCGGGTGTTCTCGTTCTGGGCGGTGAAGCCGAGTCGGCGGCGGGGACGAACCCGGATGAGAAGGTCTCGGTCTGGCTGTGCGTGAAGCGGAGCGAAGAGCCGACGGACGCCGATGCTTGGACGGTCGGCGGGTTGCCGGCGTTTGCCTGGGGAGACGAGTGATCTCGCCGGGCCCGGACGGACCGAGTGTGTGGCGGCCGCTGGTGCGGACCGCTGGAAGCCTGCGTGCGACCCAATCGCGCGAGACGAACTTGAAGGAGACACCCTGATGAACACCTTGTGCAAACTGACCGCCGGCCTCGTGACCCTCGCAGCCGCGTCGACGGCCGCGATCGCCGGTACCGCCACGGCGAGCGGCGTCGAAACGACCGCCGCCGCGGAATCGGCTCCCAAGGTCGGCGAGATGGCGCCCGACTTCACCCTGACCGACGTCCACGGCGTCGAGCACAAGCTCTCGGAGTACCGCGGCAAGACCGTCGTACTCGAGTGGTTCAACCCGGACTGCCCGTTCGTCAAGAAGTTCCACAAGAACTCGCAGGTCATGGCGGACACGTTCGCGGCCTGGGGCGGCGTGATGAACACCGACGGCGACGTGGTCGCCCGCGGGCCCGAGGCCGAGGCGAACGAGCTCGACGTTGTGTTCCTCGCGATCAACTCGGGCGCCGAGGGCAAGCAGGGCTACGGGCTCGAGCGCAACGCGCTCGCGACCGTCGAGTACCGGATCCAGTACCCCGTGCTGCTCGACGAGTCGGGCAAGGTCGGCAAGACCTACGGCTCGACGCGGACGCCCGAGATCTTCATCGTCGACGCCGACGGCAAGATCGCCTATCACGGCCCCATCGATAACAACCAGTCGGGCCGCACCATCGGCGACACGAACTACATCGCGACGGCCCTGACGCAGATCGCCGCGGGCGAGACCGTGGTCACGCCCACGATCGCCCCCTACGGCTGCGGCGTGAAGTACGCCAAGTCGGGCTACTAAACCGAGACGCTGCCGCGACCCAGCCCCGAGCAGGCCCCGAGCCACGGCCGGGCCGGATTCATCGGGACGCGTGCAGCTCCAAAGCCCCCCACACACTGCCCGTCCGCCGGCTCGTCCGGTGAACGGGCGGCTTTATTTCTGAGTCGTCCGCTCCGCGGCACGGCTCGTAGGATCGTCGATCCATGCCAGACCTGCTTACCGACGGCCTCAACCTCGCCCTGATCCTGTTCGGCTTCGGGCTCGTGATCGTGATCCACGAGCTCGGGCACTTCCTCGCGGCTCGCTGGGCGGGCGTGCGTGTCGAGACGTTTTCGGTCGGCTTCGGCGACGCGCTGGTGAGCTTCCGCCCGGGGATGGGCTGGCGGCGCGGCTCGACGCTGGCCGAGTACGCCGCGCGGTCGGCCGCGGGCGAGGACGGCCTGTCGCCCACCGAATACCGTCTGAGCGTGGTGCCGCTCGGGGGGTACGTCAAGATGCTCGGCCAGGACGACGCCGACCCCTCGCACCGGTCCGACGCGCCCGACAGCTACAACTCGGTCGTCGTCTGGAAGCGGATGGTGATTATCTCCGCGGGCGTGGTGTTCAACGTGATCAGCGCGGCGGCGCTCTTTGTCATTGCGTTCTCGATCGGGCTCACGGCCGCCCCGCCCGAGCTGGGCGTGGTCGAGTCGGGCTCGCCCGCGGCGCTCGCCGCGCCCATCGATAGCGATGCTGTCGAGCCGGGTCTGCGTCGCGGCGACGTGATCCGGCGGATCAACGGCCGGACGACGCGCAGCTTCAACGACGTCTTTATCGCCGTCGCGATGAGCGACGTTCGCCGGCCGGTCGAGCTCGAGGTCGAACGCCCGGAGGTCGGGCTCGTGTCGTTCAGCGCGGAGCCCCGAGAGGGGGAGCTCACGCAGCTCCTTGAGCTGGGCGTCGCGGCGGCTCGGTCGAGCGTGCTTCTCGACCCCGGCGCGAAGCAGCTCAACGATTTTCAGGCGGGCGTCGCTCGCATGGGGCTGCCCTCGCTGACGCCCGAGAGCAGGCTGACCCGGGTCGATGGCCGCGATGTCGACCGGGCCGGGGACCTCGTCGAAGCGCTCACCGCGCAGCGCGGCGGCGAGGTCACGGTGCGGTTCGAGACGCCCGGCGGCGAGACCATTGAGGGCTCGATCGGCGGCGTGCCCGTGCTTCCCACGGCCAACGTCGCCGGGCCGAGCGGCGTGACCGTGATCAGCCACCTGCTCGGGTTTCGCGGCGTGATGACGGTCGCCCCGATCGACGAGACATCGAAGGGCTGGGAGAAGGGGCTGCGGACCGGCGACGTGTTCGTCCGGCTCGGCGATGTCGAGTACCCGTCGATCGTCGAGGGTCGCCGGGCGATCCAGGCGGCGCGGCAGCAGACGATCGAGGCGGTGGTGCTCCGCAGGTCGGACGAAGACGGCTCAGGTGGCGATGGCTCAGGCGGTGACAGCTCGACCGAGCGCGTGCGGCTGAGCCTGGAGGTCGACGCCGAGGGACGCGTCGGCTTCGGGATCGCCGAGTGGGACGCGCGCAGCACGCTGCTCGCCGCGCCGCTCGAAGGGACCCAAGCCGCCGACGCGCAGCCGGTCCGGGGCACGCGCGTCGTCGCTGTCGGGGGGCGGACCGTCGACTCGCTCGCCGACCTGGCGAGGGAACTGGTGACCGCGAGCGAAGCGGCCGACGCGGTCACGCTGACGCTGCTCTCGCCCGTCGCGGGGTCGGAGCCGAGCGAAGTCGAGATCGCGTTCGACGAGGACGCACGTCAGACGCTCGCCACCCTCCGCTGGCACCCCAAGGGCGGCGGCCTCGGGCTGTTCCAGCCCGAAGAGATCGTGCTGCGGGGTGCAAACCCGGTCGAGTCGGCGGCGATGGGCTTCGGCGAAACCCGGCGCGTGATGGAGACGACCTACCTCACGTTCCTCCGCCTCTTCCAGGGGAGCATCCGCGTCGAGAAGCTGAGCGGGCCGATCGGGATCGTGCACGTCGGCACCCTATTCGCCGGGCGCGGGTTCGCGTGGATCCTGTTCTTCTTCGGCATGGTGTCGATCAACCTCGCGGTGATCAACTTCCTGCCGGTCCCGATCACCGACGGCGGGCACATGATCTTCCTCGCGTGGGAGCAGGTCACGGGCAGGCCCGTCTCGCCGATCGTGCAGAACATCGCGGCGCTCGCGGGGCTCGCCGTGCTCGGCGTGGTCTTCGTCGTTGTGACCTACAACGACGTGCTCCGCCTCCTGGGGCTTTCGGTCTGAGCGTGTCGTCGGTCGACTTGGTGGGGCTGGGCTCGCTGCTCGCGATCGGGCTCGCGCTCGCGTGGCTGCTGGTCACGGCGCAGACCGCCTGGCGGCTGACCCACCCCGTGCGGCGGGGCGACGCGGCCCGCATCGCCCGGCGCCTGCAGGCCGACCCGGGCGAGCTCTCGCCGCCCGCCGCGTGCGACTCGTGGACGACCTTGGCGGGCGGGTGCCCGGTGTGGGAGATCGCGGGCGACGACGCGGCCGGGCCGGTCGTGGTGTTCTGCCACGGGTGGGGCCGATCCAGGCACGACGCGCTCGACCGATTCCCGGCCGTTCGTCGGTCCGTTTCCAGGCTCATCGCGCTCGACCTGCCCGGCCACGGTGGCAGCTCAAGCCCGCGGTCGACGCTCGGCGCGGCGGACCACGCGCCGGTTGAAGAGATCGTCCGGTCGCTCGCTCGGGCGCACGCCACGCCGGCGCGATCGGTCGTGCTCTGGGGGTGGTCGCTCGGGGCGGGGGTGGCGCTGCGGGCGGCGGTCGCCGCCGAGGCTGCGGCGGCCGTTCCTATTGCAGGCGTGATCTTCGAGTCGGGCTACCGCCGCGCGGAAACGCCGGCTCGGAACGTGCTGATCGAAGCCTCGCTCCCCCACCGCTTCACGCTCGGCCCGGCGCTCGCGGCCACCGGTCTGCTGCAAGGGCACGGCTGGCGCGGCTTCGACCGAGCCGCGCTCGCAGCGCGCCTCCGAGCGCCGCTGCTCGTGCTCCACGGCGAGGGCGACCGCGTCTCTCCCGTTGATGAGGCCCGCGAGATCGCCGAGGCGGCGCCCGGCGGGGTACTCGATGTTGTCAGGGGCGCGGGGCACCGCGACCTATGGGGCGACGCTTTCGCGGGCGCGTCCGGGGAACGTGTGCGGGCGTTCCTTGGGTTGCTCAGCTCGGGTTCAGCCCGAGGCGAGGGCCTCGACGACGCTTGAGGTGTCGAGCTTGCGGTTGTCCTGGCGGTGCCCGCCGTCGAGATCGTTGAGCGTGTCGGTGAAGACCACGTCGACGTCGACGCCGAAGAGGGCGATCAGGGAAGAGAGCTGCCGCTCGATGGCGCGGTGTGCCTCGACGAGGTACCGCTCGTCGGAAGCGTCGAACAGCTCGGCCGCCTGCTGCTGCGCCTGCCGCATGAGCTCGCCCTGGGCTTTGGCGTTCATCTGGATGACGTCGAGCAGGCCGATGACGCGTCCCGCCTGGATGTCGTAGGGCGTGACGTCGATGAGCCGGAGCGTGCCCTCGAGCGGCGGCAGCACCACGCGGTAGCGCCCGGGCCCGAGCTCTTCGACGTCGGCGTTGCCCACACGCCTCAGGTCGACCGAGTACTGCTTCTCGAAGCTGAAGATCATCGCGACCTTCGCCTGGCTCAAGAGCGCGGGCGGCATCCACGACCAGCCCTTGGTCGCCGTTGCGATCTCCTTGGCGAAGACCTCGAGCCCGACAAGCTTGCCGGACGCCCGGACGCGCTCGGCGATGGTCCCGACGGAAACCACGTCCGAGCCAACGGCTCGCCCGCGACGGTTCAGAACCGAAAACACACCCACCGCCGCCGCAACCCCGAGAACGATGCCCGCAGCCAAGAAAAGAGTTTCGAAGACCATCGCTGATACTATTCGGAGTTCGCGGCCCGCAAATTTCAGCCACACCGGCCACAGCCGATTCAGGGGCGAGCGTTCGGTCGACCACACGGCCCTCTGGTTTGCGCGGTGCGGGCACCGGTTGGCTGCGACTCAGGCGGGCCTTGACCCGCTTCGAGGCTTCCCGGAAACCCGTCGCTGGAGGTCCGGGTCGAACGCACGGATGAGCAGGTCAACGCCCACGGCGAACACCACCGACGCGACAACGAACGCGACCAGCCCGCCCGCCCAGAGAGCGGCGGGCGGCATGCTGGTGAGCGGTCCCGTGAAGGACCGGCCACGCCCCAGAGCGATCAGACCGACCGCGAAGAGCACCGGCCCGGACAGCGCAAGCCCGACGGCCAGACGCCTCCAGCCAGCGGGCGTCGGACCGAGTGCGACGATCGTGGCGCCGAGCAGCACAGCCCCGCCCAGAACCGCCCGCAACACCACAAAGGGCACAAGGCTCGTCCCGCCGACGGCGTGCTGTACGCTGATCGAGCCGAACACGCTGCCCATGACAATGGTGCCCGCGACGCACAGCGCTCCGACGGGAACACCGCCCCCGAGCAGCCCGAAGCCGACCAGCGCCCCGAGCACGCCCGCGACAATGGTGACGGCTTCAAACCCGAGAAGGGGTAGAAGAACTTGATCGCTCCCGAAGACCGAAAGAACAACACCAGCGACCGCCGAAAGTCCGCTCAACGCCGACGGTACAGCCACGAAGAGTCCGCCGATGAATTGGAAGGAACGACCGGTATCGCCAGGCATATCGGAAGCAGGATCGGCACACAAACGCACCCGGTCAAGGAGCGATCCGAGTTCGGGCGCTTGTTGGTCCAGGAGAACCAACCGGGTCATACCGAGGCGAGATCTGATCCAAAGCGAAGATTCACAACGGAGGGTCGAGAGCCAACGCCCCCAGAGCCGATATTTGCGATAACGAAGACGCATGCGTTTGCATTGCGTTTGGGCCATCGCCCACCATGGGGCTCTCGACTATGGGTATCTCAACCTCCACAGGGATCTTCAGCGGCATCGACACCGGCTCGCTGATCCAGCAGTTGATCGCCCTGGAATCTCGACCCCGCGATCTGGCCGCTCAGAGGGTCGTGACGCTGAGCACCCAGCAGGCGGCGTTCCTCAGCCTGAACGCCGGCATGAATGCGCTGGAGAATGTCGCCAACGGTTTCCGGACCTCGGGCGTATTCGAGTCAGCAACAGCGACCTCGAGCAACAACGAGGTCCTCACGGCGACCGCGAACAACGCCGCGCTGCCCGGCAACCTGTCGCTCATCGTCGACCGGCTCGTCTCGACCCAGCAGCAGCTTTCCAGCGGGTTCATCGACCGGGATCAGACTCCCGTAGGTGCCACGTCGTTCACCTTTGAATCGGCCCAGGCGAGGCTCGATCAGGACGTGGCGCTCGCCGACCTCAACGGAGGGTCGGGTGTTCGGCGTGGCGAGATCAACCTCACGGTCGACGGCGTGACAACCAAGGTCGACCTCAGCCGCACCAGCTCGGTGGGCGAGGTAGTCGACGCGCTCAACGACGCCGGGACGAGCATCGTTGCGTCGGTCGTCGACGGGTCGATCGTGCTCGACGGCACGGGCTCGGAGAACTACTCGGTCAGCGATGTCCAGGGCGGCTTCACCGCGGCCGACCTCGGGCTCAACGGGAAGTCGGCGACGGGCGGCGGACGGGTCTCGGGCGACTCGGTATTTTTCGCAACCGCTGAGACCTCGCTGGCGCAGCTCAACGACGGTGCGGGCGTCGACCGCTCCGACTCGGCGGGTAGCGGCGCGTTCGACTTCAGCTTCTCGATCGACACCGGGAGCGGGCCGCAGACGGTCAACATCAATCTCGGTGAGATCGTGGTAAGCTCGGACGATGGTAACGGTGGGACAACCACCACGGTCCAGCAGGAAGCCGCTCAAGACCTGGGCGATGTCATCGCGATCGTCAACACGAGCCTGACCGACGCGGGGTTTAGCGATGTCTCGGTCGGGCTGTCGGCCGACGGCACCGGGCTCGATATCTCCAACGCGTCCGGGTACTCCGTCGAGATCAACGACCGGACCAGCGGTGGCATTACCACGACGACGGCGACCGACCTCGGGCTGGCGACCGCCTCGACGACCAGCACCACGATCTCGGGCTCACGGATCTTCGGCGGGCTGAACACCGTGCTGCTCTCGAGCCTCAACGGCGGGTCCGGTCTCTCGGGCGACGGCCAGCTTCAGGTGACCGATCGCTCGGGGACGAGCAAGACGATCGACGTGTCGGCGGCGAGCACCCTGAGCGCCGTGGTCGACCTGATCAATCAGGACTCGGACCTTTCGATCACGGCGTCGATCAACAGCCGTGGCACGGGGCTGCTGCTGACCGACACCTCGGGCTCGACATCCAGCAATCTGATCGTGGTCGGGACCAACGGGTCCGACACGGCCGCGTCGCTCGGGATCTCGACCGGCACCTCGGGGGTGGCGTCGAATCAGGTCGATGGCTCAGACCTCGAGAAGCGCTATGTCACACGGCTGACGCAGCTCTCCTCGCTGAACAGCGGCTCCGGCGTCGGGACCGGGACGTTCGTGATCACCGACGCCTCGGGTGTCAGCGAGTCGATCACCATCGGCTCGGGCGTCACCACCATCGGCGGCATCATCGACGCGATCAACGATGCCGAGCTCGAGGTCATCGCCAGGCTCAACGACACTGGCGACGGGATCATTGTTGAAGACGACGGCTCAGGAGGGTCTGGCGCGATCACGATCGAAGACTCTTCGGGCACGGTTGCCACGAACCTGAACCTCGCGGGCACCTCGACCGCCAGCGGCTCGGGCGCGTTCCTGGACGGGTCGCAGGAGGTCACGATCGAGTTCGATGCGACCGACACGCTGGACGACATCGTCGAGAAGATCAATGCGCCGGGGCGCTTCGCATCGGCGACCGTGCTCAACACGGGCAACGGCGCGGCCCCCTTCCGCCTGAGCCTGAACGCGCGCGACCCGGGCAGCGAGGGCGAGTTCTTGATCGACACCAACGGGTTTAATCTCGGGCTGACGACGCTGAGCGAGGGACGCGACGCACGCGTTTTCTTCGGCTCCAGCAACCCCGCGGACGGGCTGGTGCTGACCAGCTCGACGAACTCGCTCAGCGGTGTGCTGCCGGGCGTCTCGATCGATCTGCTCACGGCGTCGGACGAGGTTGTCGAGCTGACCGTTGCCCGCGATATCGACGCGATCGTCGGGGAGGTCGGGGGGCTGTTCGACGCGGTCAACCGCGTGCTGGACGACATCGACGTGCAGACCGCCTTCGACGCGGATACGGGCGCACGGGGCGCGCTGCTCGGCGACTCGACGCTCCTGTCGCTCCAGCGCGAGCTTGTCAGATCGGTGCAGGGCGAGCCCCAGAACATCAGCGGGCAGTTCCAGAGCCTGCTCGACGTTGGGGTGAGCATTGGCGACGGCGGGCGAGTCGAGTTCGACGAGGAAAAGTTCCGCTCGGCGTATGCGCAGGACCCCGGCGCGGTGGAGCGCCTCATCGCGACCTACGAGCTGCAGGACCCCGACGAGGCCGCGGAAGACGATGCGGAAGAGAACGGCCTTCCCGAGGGCGTGACCGTCACCGGCGGCTTCGACGACGACCCGTCGTTCGACGCGCTCGGCTTCGCGGGCATCTTCGAAGAGCTCGGGCGTCGATACACCGACTCGATCGACGGCGTCATCACCCGACGGCTCGACACGATCGAGTCGCAGATCGATCTGCAGAACGACCGGATTGAGGCGCTCAACCAGCAGCTCGCGGCCCGGGAGCAGCAGCTCGCCAGTGAGTTCTTGGCTATGGAGCGGGCGATCGGTCAGCTCCAGAACCAGCAGGCTTCGTTGTCTCAGATCTCGTTCATCGGATGAGAAATTTATCGGAGTGGCTAGAGGCTTGGCCCGGGGTGGCCGATACCACAGCGACATGAGTTACGCGAACCCGTCCAGGCCGACCGGTGGCGTCAAGAACGCCAACTCGTACCTCCGCACTCGGGTGATGAGCGCCTCGCCCGAAGAGCTCCGGCTCATGCTGCTCGAGGGTGCCGCCCGCTTCGCCCGCCAAGGGCACGACGGGCTGGTCGTTCGCGACTACGAGCAGAGCTACGAAGGCTTCACCCAGGCCCGCAACATCATCATCGAGCTGATCACCACGATGAACGAGGACGCGGCACCCGAGCTTTGCCAACGCGTCCGCTCGCTGTACACTTTTATCTACTCGGAGCTGGTCTCGGCGAGCTTCGAGAAGGACGCGAGCCGCGCCGCGAGCGCGATCAAGCTCATCGACTACGAGATCGAGACCTGGAAGCTGCTGATGAACGATCTCGCCGAGAATGAGAGCCAAGACCGGGCGGCGCAGGCACCCGCGTCAACGCCCGAGGATCCTGACGGATCGCAGCGTCCACGACTAAGCATTACCGGCTGAATCGGGCGTCTTCTTCCGCGAGACCCGGGCCCGCAACGAGCTCAGCCCGCTGTTGCTTGCCGGGACGCAAGGTCCGCGACCAAACCCTCCATCACGAACGCGAGTGCGACCGCCGACCCCTGACGCTCGCGGGCGGTGTTGATCGCGTTCAGCGAGGCGGCGAGATGCTCGGCGTCGGCGCGATCCCCACGCGCCACGGCGTGCCGGAGTCGTCCCGAGATCGACGCGGCAATGACGCGCACCGCCAGCTCAGCGCCCCGCGCGGTGGCGGCCGCCTTCGACCGATTCTTGTCGGCCGACGCCCGCGTCTCGGCCCACGTGTTCACTAGGTCCGTGAGCGACTTGCCGAACGTGGCCGGCACCTGTCCTTCGAGCGTTCGGTCGAGCATCGGCTCGATCGTCCGGTGCCACCGGTCGAGCTCGGCCGAGACCGCCTCGAGCAAGAGTCCGGGCGACCCGCTCGCGAAGCTCAGCAGGAACGACCGCCCGCCCGGCTCGAGCGTCTGCCAGCGCTCGGGCAGCGAGCCGGGACGCTCGGCCCACGCGTCGAGCTCTTGGGCCGACAGCGGCGTAAACGCCACCCGCTGGCACCGGCTGCGGATCGTCGGCAGCAGGCGGTCCTCGCTCTCGGTCACGAGGATCAGCACCGCCCCGGGCGGCGGCTCCTCGAGCGTCTTGAGCAGCGCGTTCTGGACCGGGGCGTTGGTTGGGGAGCGGTCGAGCAGCTCGGCCTCGTCGACGATGAACACGCGCGAGGCGACGCCGTGGACGGTCACGCTCGGCGCGAGCGGGATCCGCTGGATGAGCCGGGTGTCGATGACGTCCTTGGGGATGCTGGCGAGCTTGGCGTCGCGGATCCTTTTGTCGTCCGAGTAGCGGGCGAGCTCTTTGGTAATCAGGTGGAGGTCGGGGTGGGCGCCGGCGGCGAGGAGGCCGGCGACGGGCGAGGCCGGGTCGGGCCGGGGCAGCCCCGCCGGGTCGGGCTCGGTGGTCGGGTCGAGCAGGGCGGCGGCGAAGGCGAGGGCGGTGGTCCGCTTACCGACGCCGCGCGGGCCGTGGAAGATCCAGGCGTGGTGCAGCCGGCCCGACGCGACGGCCCTGGCGAGGATCGACACGGGCTTGGCGTGGCCCACGATCTCCGTCAGCGGGATCGGCGGCGGGGCGAGCAGCTGATCCGGCGGGACCGCGGCGTCGCCCTTCTTCACGCGCCGCTTCTTCGCCGTCTTCTTCGTCGACTTCTTGGTCGTGGTCTTCTTGGCCATGCGTGATCGGGGGATGGGCGTAATCGGGGGACGGGCGTGCCTGTTTCAGGACCGTGGGCCGACGCCGCGGGCCGCACGGGAAGGTAGCGGGTCGGCGGGCGTGCCGCGGGTCGATGGGGGCTCACCGCTACGATTCAGCCGGTCGGTGTTGGACCGGGCGAAACGGAACCGAGGGTGGCGAGGGACGTGTCATGGCCGGGCTGCAGTCGAGCGACGAGATCCGCCGGGCGTTCATCGACTTCTTCGTCGAGAAGCACGGGCACCGCTTCGTGCCGTCGAGCCCGGTGGTGCCGCTGAGCGACCCGACGCTGCTGTTCACGAACGCGGGGATGAACCAGTTCAAGCCGTGCTTCTTGGAGCAGGTCGAGCCGGGCTCGTACCTCGAGGGCGTCAGGCGGGCGGTGAACAGCCAGAAGTGCATCCGCGCGGGCGGGAAGCACAACGACCTCGAGGACGTCGGCAAGGACACCTACCACCACACGTTCTTCGAGATGCTCGGGAACTGGTCGATCGGCGACTACTTCAAAGCCGAGGCGATCGACTGGGCGTGGGAGTTCTTGACCGGGGTCTGCGGGCTCGGCGGCGACCGGCTCTACGCGACCTACTTCGAGGGCAACCCGGACCAGGGGCTCGCCCCCGACCACGAGGCTCGCGACTTCTGGCTCAAGCACCTGCCCAAGAGCCACGTGCTGCCCGGCAACATGAAGGACAACTTCTGGGAGATGGGCGAGACGGGCCCGTGCGGGCCGTGCTCCGAGCTCCACTACGACCGCATCGGCGGGCGTGACGCGGCGGCGCTCGTCAACCGCGATGACCCCGACGTGCTCGAGGTCTGGAACCTGGTGTTCATCCAGTTCAACCGCGAGGGGCCGACCGAGCTCAAGCCGCTGCCGAACCGGCACGTCGACACGGGCATGGGGCTCGAGCGGCTGGTCAGCGTGCTCGCCGACGCGCGGAGCAACTACGACACGGACCTGTTCGCGCCGCTGTTCGAGCGGATCTCGGCGATCACCGGCGCGCGGGCCTATGCGGGCGAGCTCGGCGACGACGACACGGACCGCGTCGACATGGCGTACCGGGTCATCGCCGACCACGCGCGGACGCTGTGCGTGTCGATCGCCGACGGGGCGGTTCCGAGCAACGAGGGAAGGGGGTACGTGCTGCGGCGGGTGCTGCGGCGGGCCGTGCGCTTCGGGCGGCAGATGCTCGGGGCCGAGACCGGGCTGCTCAGCGGGCTCGCGCCCACCGTCTGCGACATCCTCGGGAGCGCGTTCCCCGAGCTCGTCGCCAAGCGCGACCTGATCGTGGGCGTGCTCAAGGAAGAAGAAGACAGCTTCGGCCGCACGCTCGATAAGGGCATCAAGCACTTTGGCGAGTTTGCGAAGAGGGCTCGGTACCAAGTACTCGGTTTCGAGCGATTCGGCTTTATGGGCGAAGATCCGGAATGCTCTGACATGCAAGCAAATCGACGCGCCATAGTTAGTAGCTCCGGTCACTTTGCGGCGTCACCTGCGCCCCAAACAGGGATCGCGGCCGAAGAAGACTGGGTCGACGAACAAATTGCTCGGCTGAGTCTTCAGCCCCGGGTTTCTGGCTCTGATGCGTTCCAGCTCTACGACACCTACGGCTTCCCGCTCGACCTGACCCAGCTCATGGCGGGCGAGCGGGGCATGAGCGTCGACGTTGAGGGCTACGAGCGGGCGATGGCCGAGCAGAAGGAACGCAGCCGCGCCGGCAGCAAGTTCGGCTCGGGCGACGGCGAGCTCACGCTCAAGCCCGACGACCTCGCGCGGCTCGCGCACTTGGGCGTCACCGCGACCGACGACGCTCCCAAGCACGACACCATGCCGGCCCGCGCGACGCTCAAGGCGGTCTTCGACGGCGACGACTTCGACGAGGTCGTGTCCACCGCCAAGGGGCTGCGGACGATCGGGCTGGTCTTCGACCGGACCAACTTCTACGCCGAGGCGGGCGGGCAGACCGCCGACCACGGCGAGATCGAGGGCTCGCACGGAACCTTCCGCGTGACGGGCGTCAAGAGCTTCGGCGGCTACATCGTCCACACGGGCGTTCCCGCCCGCGGCGAAATGACCGTCGGCGAGACCGTCACGCTCAAGGTCGACGCCCAGCGCCGGCTCGGCAACGCCCGGCACCACACCGCGACCCACCTGGTCAACCTCGGGCTCCGCGCGACGCTCGGCGACGGCGTTGACCAGAAGGGGTCGCTCGTCGAGCCCGACCGGCTCCGCTTCGACTTCTCGCACGGCAAGCCGCTGACGACCGACCAGCTCGCGAGCGTCGAGGCGGCCGTGCTCGACGCGATCACGGAGGACCTCGCGGTCGACGCCCGGCCGGCGAGCCTGCGCGAGGCACAGAAGATCAAGACCCTCCGGGCGGTGTTCGGGGAGACCTACCCCGACCCGGTGCGGGTGGTCGGCATCGGCGCGAGCGTCGACGAGCTGCTCGCGACGCCGGAGGACCCTGCGTTCGACGCGGTCAGCGTCGAGTTCTGCGGCGGCACCCACGTCGACGGCGCCGGCGCGATCGGCGAGTTCGCCATCGTCGGCGAGACGGGCATCGCCAAGGGCGTGCGGCGGGTCGAGGCGATCGCGGGCGTGCCCGCGCGTGCGGCGCGGCTCGCGGCCGACGAGCTTGCGGCACGAATCGACCAGGCCGCGTCGCTCGACAACGACAAACTCGAGCCCGAAGCAAAGGCGATCTCGCAGCAGATCGACACCATGACGCTGCCGATCGTTCGTCGAGCGGGGCTCCAGAAGTCGCTCGCGGGCCTGCAGGAGCGGCTCAAGGCGGCGGCGAAGGCGAGGGCGGCCGAGGCGAAGAAGCTCGCGGTCGAGGCCGCGAAGGAGCTCGCGGCCCGCGCGAAGGAGGCGCGCGACGCGTTCGTGGTCGCAACGATCGACGTCGGCGAGGACCGTCAGGCGTTGCAGGCCGCGGCCGCGGCGATCGGCGACACCACCCGTACCCCCGTGCTGGTCATCTCCGCGTCGGAGGAGAAGGTCGCGATGCTCGCGACCTCGCCCGAATCGACCCGGGCCGCGCTGAAGGCGGGCGACTGGATCCGCGAGGTCGCGCCCGTCGTCGGCGGCAAGGGCGGCGGCAAGCCCGACCAAGCCCAGGGCGGGGGGACCGAGCCGGCCAGCGTCGGGAAGGCCGTTGAAACGGCGCGCGCGTTCGCGGAAGCCAAGCTGAACGCGGCGGGTGAGCAGGCGGGGTGACGGGCACGGCCGACGACAACCCGCGGCGCCCGAGCGGCGCCCCCGAGATCCCGGCTGAGCTGCGGACGCCGGAGGTGGTGCCCCCGAAGCGATCCGGGCCGCGGTTCACCCTGCTGCCGGGCGTGAAGACGTCGGAGCTGCGGGCGATCTCGGTCGGGCTTGATTTCGCCGCGATGGTCGCGGCCGGCGCGATCCTGGGCTGGCTGCTCTCGGAATGGTTCGACAACCGCGCGTGGCTCTGGTGGTGGATCGGGCTGGGCTTCGTCTCCGCGGGCTGGAAGTTTTACAAGGATGTCCGCATCCTGAGCCGCGACCTCGACCGTGAGGACCGGCGTCGCCGGGAGGGCCGGTGATGGAGTCCGAGCCGCGGGTGAAGCTGGGGTGGATCGGCGGCGGCGTGCCCGTCGCGGTGCAGGTGGTCGCGGTCGGCCTGATCTGGGCGCTGTCGGCCGGCTTGCCGGGGCTTCGGCCCGCGGCTTGGGGCGGGCTGGCGGGCGGGTTCGGCGTCGTGCTGTTCCCGGTGGTGCTCGGCATCGTGGGCCGCGCCCCGGTATCGACGTTCTCGGTCGCGGTCTTCGCGTCGACGATGGGGCACCTGACGTTCGCCGGAGGCGCGACGGTGCTGGGATCGGGCCTGGTCGGTGGGGCGGGCTTCGAAGAGCTCGTCGAGGGGACGAGCCCGGAGCGCGTGTTCCAGGCCGGGGCGATCGGATCGGCGCTCCTGGGGTTGACTTCGCAGACGCTCGTGGCCGTCGCGGCGCTGCGGCCGACCTGGGACATCTCCGATTCTGCGTCCCCGCTGGGCTCTGGCGGTGGCTCGGCGGAGCCGAACGGGCCTACAACACGACCCCGGTGATCGCCACGAACGGCCGCCGGTCAGACCCGGAGCGACGCGACGATGCCGATCGACACCCTTGTGCTGGCCGACGCCGTGGCCCACTCGGCCGACCACCCGCTGATCAAGCTGCCCAGCGGCTTCATGCTCTGGTCGGCGTACTGCACCCAGCTCGTGCTCTCCGGGCTCATCACGGTGCTGCTGGGCGGCTACGTCGCCAGGCACGTCGGCACGGGGAGCGAGGGCGAGGGCAACAAGCGCTACCTCACGAAGAACCCGTTCGCGTCGCTGATCGAGGTCATCTGCGTCTACCTGCGTGACGAGCTGTGCCGCCCGCTGCTGGGCTCGCGGACCGACAAGCTGATGCCGTTCCTGTGGTCGCTGTTCTTCTTCATCCTGGTGAACAACTTCCTGGGGCTGATCCCGTTCCTCGACCTGGTCTCGCTGTTCGACCCGCACGGCATCCACGACGAGCACCGCTCGTTCATCGGGGGCACGGCGACGCAGTCGATCTACGTGACGGGCGCCCTGGCGGTCTGCGCGGCACTGTTCATCAATATCCAGGGCATCAAGGAGCTCGGGGTCGTCGAGTACCTCAAGCACCTGACGGGCGGCGTGCCGCTGCAGCCGGCGTTCTACCCGATCGCCGGGCTCGTGTTCATCATCGAGATCGCGTCGACATTCATCAAGCCGATCGCGCTGGCGATCCGGCTGTTCGCGAACATGACCGCCGGGCACGTGCTGCTGGCGCAGCTGTTCATCTTCACGGGCGCCGGGATCGTGGCGTTCCTGCCGGCGACGGTCGGCGGGTTTGCGGTGTACCTGCTAGAGATCTTCGTCGCGTTCCTGCAGGCGTTCATCTTCATGTTCCTCACGGCGGTGTTCACGTCGCTGCTGGCGCACCACGACGAGCACGAGGAGGAGCACGACGCGGTGCCCGAGGGCGCAGCGGTCGCGGCTGGCTGAGAACGATCGAACCGGACCGGGCGGGGTCGAGCATCGGAGCACGCCCGCCTATCATCGCAGCCCGCGGGCCTCGACCCGGGCGGGCGAGAGAGAAGACCGGTTTAGAAAGTGGTTTCGGGCGGCGTTACGGAGCGTTGCCCGCGAGTTCGAAGGGTTGGGCCGCGTGTCCGAGCGGCCGGTGGGGCAGAGCCCCGAAGCACTGACCGCGAGTCAGTCTGGAACAACGGGAAGACACCGATGAAGAGCCTGATCAAGAAAGTCGTCCGCACCTCGATTGTCCTCGGCGCTGTCGGCGTGGCCGCGTCGGTCCTCGGCCAGGAAGAGGCTTCCGAGGCCGTCCAGCTCGCCGAAGCCGCGAACGAGAACCTGGGCAAGGGCCTGGCGGTCATCGGCGGCGGCCTGGCCGTGCTCGGCGGCGGTCTGGGCATCGGGCTGATCGGCAAGGCCGGCGCCGAGGGCACCGCCCGCCAGCCCGAGGCGGGCGGCCGCATCTTTACCCTCGCGCTGATCACCGCCGCGTTCGTTGAAGGTGCGACCCTGTTCGCCGTGCTCGCGGCGTTCCTGTCCTAGTGATTTTTCGCCGGGCGGCGTCGAGCGGCGTCGCCCGGTTTTCTGACCCACGCCCGGACCGCCGCGACGCGGCGTGTCGCACGGGCGTCTCCGCGGGAGATGACACGATGACGAGCCTGCTCCGGACCGTGATGACCCTGCTGCTCGCCGCGGCGTGGGTTGGCTCCCCCGCTCTTGCCCAAGAGGCCGACGGCCACGGCGAAGACCACGTCGGCGACCATTCGGGTGACCACTCGAGCGACCACGCCGGCGATCACACCGGCGATCACACCGGCGATCACACCGGCGACGATCATGCTGAGGAAGATCACTCCGAGGCCGGCCACGCCGACGCGGATCACGGCGGTGGGCACGGCGGGCATGGCGACGGCCACGGCGGGCACGCCGTCGGCCCGATCGCGCCGGCCCAGGAGGGCATCGTCCCGGCGATCATGACGATCGTCGTGTTCGGGGCGGTCGTGGTCTTGCTGGGCACGCAGGTGTGGCCGAAGATCGCCGCGGGGCTCGACGAGCGTCAGGCGAAGATCCTCGGCGAGATCGAGGCGGCCGAGGACGCTCGGAAGCAGGCGAAGGCCGCGCTCGAGCAGTACGAAGCTTCGCTCGCCGAGGCCCGCGCCGAGGCTCAGAAGATGATCGACGAGACCAAGACGCAGCAGGCGGCCCTCGCCTCCGAGCTTCGTGCGAAGAACGAGAGCGAGATCGCCGAGATGCGCGACCGGGCCCGCCGCGATATCGAGTCGGCCAAGCGGGCCGCGGTCGGCGAGATCTACTCGCAGGCGGCGATGCTCGCGACGCAGGTCGCCGGCAAGATCCTCGAGCGCGAGGTGTCGTCGGACGACCAGGAGCGGCTCGTGCAAGAAGCGCTCGGCGAGCTTTCGTCGGCGAGCGAGAACTGACGAGACCGGGGCGATGGGTCGTCCCAGACGGTCGGGCCAGACGGTCGGGCCAGACGGCCGGCCGAGACGGGCCGCTGCGACCGGCAGACCCGACGGAGGACCGAGCATGCCGCTCACCGAATCGAACCCCGACAGCCTCTCCAAGATCTACGCGCAGAGCCTGTACGAGCTCGTGAGCGACAAGGGCGGCGAGGAGGCGATCCACGGCGCACTGGAAGAGCTGGAGGGCGTGCTCGAGCTTGCCAGGGAGGACGCGCGGTTCAGCGAGTTCCTCGCCTCGCGTGTGCTGGCCGCGGCGGACCGGGCGAAGTCGCTCGAGACGCTGTTCCGCGGGCGGATGGACGACACCACGCTGAACTTCCTGCTCGTGCTCAACGCCAAGGGCCGGCTCTCGGAGCTGCCCGCGATCGTGGCCGCGTTCGACGAGACCGTCCAGGACGCGTTCGGCAAGGTCGAGGTGGACGTCTACACCGCGAGCCCCATGTCGGGCGAGCATATGGGGCAGATCAAGGAGCGCCTGCAGGCCGTGATCGGTCGCGAGCCGGTCGTGCATCCGTACGTCGACGAGTCGATGATCGGCGGCGTCAAAATGCAGATCGGCGACCGGCTGATCGACGCGTCGCTCGCGACCCGGCTGCGTCAGCTCCGCGAGCGGATGGCGACCAGCGGGACAAACGAGATCCGCGCCGCGGCCGAGCGGATGCTCGACGACGCATAAGATCCCCCGCACGCACGACCGCCCGGCGACGTGATCGCCGGCGGAACTCCGAGGGATGCTCAGCCATGGCCAAGAAGACGATCGGTTCGGTCGATGTCGCCTCCAAGCGGGTGCTGATCCGTGTGGACTTCAACGTGCCGCTCGACGGCGGCGCGATCACCGACGACCGGCGCATCCGCAGCGCCCTGCCCACGATCCAGAACGTGATCGACCGCGGCGGGCGGGCGATCCTGATGAGCCACCTCGGGCGGCCCGAGGGGTCGGGCCACGAAGCGGCGTTCAGCCTCAAGCCCGCCGCCGACCGGCTGAGCGAACTGCTCGGCAAGCCCGTCGCGTTCCCTTCGAAAGACTGCGTCGACGACGCGGCGGGGGCGGCGGTCGCGGGGATGAACGACGGCGACGTGCTGCTGCTCGAGAACCTGCGGTTCCACAAGGCCGAGAAGAAGGGCGACGCCGAGTTCGCCGGCAAGCTCGCGGCGTACGCCGACGTGTACGTCAACGACGCCTTCGGCACCTGCCACCGCCCGCACGCGTCGATGGCCGGCGTGCCCGCGGCGATGGACGGCAAGCCCCGCGTGAGCGGCTTCCTCGTCGAGAAGGAGATCGCGTTCTTGTCCGACGCGATCGGCAGCCCCGAGTCGCCGTTCGTCGTGGTGCTCGGCGGCGCGAAGGTCTCCGACAAAATGGGCGCGATCGAGCACCTGATGCCCAAGGCCGACCACGTCGTCGTCGGCGGCGCGATGGCGTACACGTTCCTCAAGGCCCTCGGCAAGGACGTCGGCGCGAGCCGCGTCGAAGAGGAGCGGCTCGAGGATGCGAAACGCGCGATCGAGCTCGCCGCGACCCACGCGTGCCAGCTCCACCTGCCCGAGGACCACGTCGTCGCGAAGGCGTTCGCGAAGGACGGCGGCGGCACGGTCGAGATGGTGGGCGAAGACATCCCCGCCGGACTGATGGGCCTCGACATCGGCCCGAAGACACAGTCGCACTACAACTCGATCGTCCGCTCCGGCCGCACCGTCGTGTGGAACGGCCCGATGGGTGTGTTCGAGTGGACGCTCTTCGCGGCGGGCACCAAGACCATCGCGAACGCGATGGCCGAGATCACGCCCGAGGGCGCGACCACGATCGTGGGCGGCGGCGATTCCGCGGCCGCGATCGAGCAGTTCGGCCTGAGCGCGAAGATCTCGCACGTGTCGACCGGCGGCGGCGCGAGCCTCGAGATGCTCGAGGGCAAGGACTTCGAGAGCGTCGCGCTGCTCGACGACGCCTAGCGCCGCGTGGGCGCGGTACGAACGTTTACCGGGCCCACGCGTATACTCACCGATGGCGCACCCTCGGTCGGCCGATAACACAGACGTGCCCGACCTCAGCGTTGTCATCCCGATGTACAACGAGCAGGACCGGATCGGCCGCACGCTCGACGACGCGCTGTCGTGGCTCCGCGAGCAGCCGTTTTCGAGCGAAGTCGTGCTCGTCGACGACGGCTCGACCGACCGAACGCGCGAGGTGGTTGCCCCGCTGCTGACGGACGCCGGGGCGAACGAGAAGCCCGTTGTTCGGCTCGTCTCCTACGGGCAGAACCGCGGCAAGGGCGCCGCGGTCGTCGAGGGCCTGCGGGCCGCCCGAAGCGAGCAGACGCTCATGATGGACGCCGACAACGCCGCGTCGGTCCGCGAGGTCTTAAAGCTCTTCCGGGCGATGGGCGACGGCGTTGGGCTCGTCGCCGGCTCCCGCGAGGCGCCCGACGCCGACGTCGAAGCGATCGCGACCCGGCGCCTCACAGGCGCCCTCTTCCGGACGGCGCTCGGGCTGCTCGGGCTCAACCTGATCCGCGACACGCAGTGCGGCTTCAAGCTGTACTCCCGGGCCGCGGTCGACACGGTGGTCGAGCACGCCCGCGAGCCGGGCTTCGTCTTCGACCTAGAGCACCTCGCGCTCACGCGCATGGCTGGGCTCTCGGTGGTCGAGCGGGGCATCCGCTGGCGGCACGTCGACGGCAGCAAGGTCAGCCCCATCGCCGACGGCCTGAAGATGCTCTCAAGAGCCGCCAAGCTCCGCACGCGGCTCGGCTCGCTGCACCGCCAGCGTTCCAACGACCCGCGTGCCATCGAGATCAAGGCAACGCCGGACCCGGCCGCGACCTCGGGCCTCGGCCGAGAGTCAACGGTGACCTCTCAGGTGTAGCTCGAGTCGTTGAAAGCCGAGACCGTCCAGGAAGATACGGCCCCCTCAGCGAGCGTGCCGGTTGGCAAGCCCTCCCCTAGCTCGGTCTTCGTGCCCCGCGAACGGCTGCGCTCGTCTCGTCGCTCCGCGACTCACCCAGCCACGTAAGGCGTCGCCAGACCGCTTCGAGCGGCCCGTGTTCAAAGAAGTGGAGCCAGGCGTGGGATAGGACGACCTGAACCACCAGAACGGCGATGCCAAGCGGGAGCGTGAGCGTGCTACCGAAATACTCGTGCAGGTGCAGACCCCACCCGAAATAAATGAAGCTGCCCAGGACGGATGAGAGCACGTAGTTCGTCAGCCCCAGTCGACCGAACGGGGCAAGAACGCCGAGACCCTGCCGCCAGAGATCGAGCTTCCACGCCAAGACGACGGCGCTCGCGTAGACGAACATGAACGCGGTGCGATGGTGTGTCTCGAGCACGACGTACAGGGAGTGCTTATCCAACTCGCTCAGATTGAACATCGGCAAGGCG
>JBCBZP010000066.1:0-4561 GCA_039815285.1 Planctomycetota bacterium | reverse complement strand
TGCGGGTCTTCAAACGCCTCCTGGATGACGATGTCGTAGCGGTCGCCGGTCTTGTGCGAGCCGCTGGAGCCGATGTTGATCACGAGCTGCCCGCGGCGGACGGCGATGACCTGCATCGGGTAGAAGTGCTCGATCACGAGGTCGGCGAGGCCGGTCGCCAGCTCGTCGCCGTACTCGATGAGCGGCTTGGTGCCGAACGGATCCCCGCCGGTCTGGGCGACGCAGTTGCGGCAGGTGAACTCCTTCTCGTCGGGGCGGAAGGGCAGACCGATGACCAGCTCCTGCGTGGTCACGTTGTAGATGTTGGCGACCGCCGTGAGGACGAGGTTCCGTCGGGCGGCTGTGTTGAGGGTCTTGGTGCCGGTGTCGTTGTAGCTGTCGATCTGGACGATCACCGCGTGCGAGATGCCGTTGGCCGAGAGCTGCTGGGCGACGCGAGGATCCATCGAGTTGGCCGAGGCGATCTGCTGGGCGTCGGCGGAGTTGCCGAGCGCCTGCTGGAGCTGCCCGCTGGCCTGGACGTCGAACTTGTTGGTGCCCGCCAGAATGGTGGGCATCGCGGCCTCGATGGACTCAGAGATCGTCGCCAGCCCGAGCGTCTGCTCCGCGCCCTTGCCGGTCGCGGCGGCCTGGGTCGAGTTCGTCGGCACGACCGGGAACACGGCGATGCTGCGCTTGTTCGTGTTGGTCTCGCTCGCGGGCTGTGCCGCGGCCGGGCCGGCGAGCACCGTCGACGCGGCGAGGGTGAGGACGGTCTTCCGGAGGGTGGTTGGGAGGATCGTTCGGAACATGGATCGGCTCTCCGTGGACGCCCCCGCGTGGTGATGGGGGGGAAGGGGGGTCTGGGTGGGCTAGCGGTGAGTCGCTTCTTGCTGTCTGACGGGCGATCACCCGCCAGCGAGTCACGGTCGAGGGGTCACTGTCAGGCTTTCGCTCAAGCGTTCATAGGGATGATCGAGGCCGCGGCTTGGATCTGAGCGGGGCTGAGGTCGCCCGCCTCGTCGGCGTCGGCGGGCAGCTTCACCTTCTCCTGGATCGCGTCGATCTGCGCCTCGCGGACCTCGGAGAACGCCGTCGCGTCGAGCAGGTTCCCGCCGTCGAGCTGCTGCTGCAGGTTGTCGCGGATGTCGTACGCGGACTCGATATCAACGTTGACGTCGGAGTTGATGTCCTTCTTGATATCGATCGAGTACTTGCTGTTGGCGAACTGCTGCGCCTTGCCGCGGAGGAGCTCGGCCTGCGCGTCGGTCAGCTTCGTCTCGTTGGCCAGGTCGGTCATCAGCACGAGCGTGTCCTTCCACTCGGCCTTCGCCGCGGCGGTCATGACCAGAGGGATGTCGATGACCTGCCCGTCGGTGATGAAGACCTTACGGCGGAACGGCTCGAACTGCGGCGCCGAGACCTCGACCACCCGGATCCCCGGCGTGATCCCGCGGCCGTACTTCGACAGGTCGAACGTCCCCGGCCCGGAGCCGATCACGACCCCGCCGATGCTGACGGTCACGGTGGGCGTAGCACTCGCCAACTCACCCGTGGGGAAGACCGAGCCGTTGTTCTCGCGGAACACCGGGAAGGTCATGTCCTGCACGACGGGGTAGATGCCGACCTTGGGCGAGGGTTGCTCCTCGACTTCCTCGAGCTTCTTGACGATCGTCTCCAGCGGCTCGGCGAGCCCGGGCACGACCGTCTTCATTGCCTCGTTAAACAGTTCTTCGAAGTAGTACTCGCTCTCGGGCTCGGGCGACCGAGCGGTGTACTTCTGGTCGGGAATGTCGATGCGGCCGCGGGCAGTCCCGGTGACCGGGTCGATGACCTTGCCGGTCATCCTGAGCGTGTACTGCCAGGCGGCATCGCCCGGCGCCCGCAGCTGGCGGGCCTGGAACGAGTTGATCGAGAGGTCGACCATGCAGTCGCCGTCCAGAAGCTGGACAACGGTCAGGGCGGTCGCCGTGTCGATCGGGTCGCCCTCAAGGACGTCGTAGGCGTTCTTGGTATCGAGCCCGACTTCCAGCACAGCGTCCTCGAACGCGCGGCTCAACGCCGGCACCTGGTCGTTGATCCACGGGTTCCGCGAGTCGCGATTGCGGATATAGACGACCGGAACCGGCAGCCAGCCGGTCGCCTCTTCGTACTCTTCGATGACCTCTTCGATGGTCACGGTCCGCGTGACCGTCCGGCTGCGGCGGCCGCGAAAGCTCCCCTGGGCGAAGGTGTCGGCGGCGGTCAGGCCCAGGGCCAGGACGACCACGATCAGCGACCGGAGCGAGCCGGTCAGGGGGTCGGCGATCGGGGCGGCTGTGTGCGTGTGCATGCAGAAGGGCTCCTCGGGTCGCGTTCGGGGCTGTTCAGGCGGGTGAGATCGCGTGCGGTGAGTGTATGGTGGGTCCCGCACGTGTGCTCGTCTTACGGCCACCGATGCGGGCAGGTTCGCCATCGGCTCAAGAATATGAGTTTTCCCAGTCGGCCGCCGGATCCGAGCTGAACGCCGCTCGGGCATTCGTCCGGTTCCGCTTGACGCGCAGGGCTGGTGAGCCGGCGGGCGGATCGCTAACATCTTTTTCTTGCAGTGCCCTGGGTGCGGTGGTGCGGGCGCGGCACAGAGCGTGTTCACGTCTCCCGAAGACCGCCCCGCGGATCGCTTCTGCCTCTGGAGTTGTTCATGATGTTGAGTCTGATTGGGTCTCTTCGGCTCGCGACACATTCGGTTGGTTCGGGCCTGCTCCGTACCACGGGAGCGCTCGTGCTGACCGCTTCGCTGGTGACGGGGTGCGGCGAATCGGGCACCACGACGACCACCAGCGCTGGCGGAAACGACGAAGCGGTGACGCAGGGAAAAGTCCTCCGTATCCCGATGACAACCAACGGCCCGCAGAGCCTCGACCCGGCCGAGGGCTCAACCACTTACGAGAACCGGGCGGTCGCCCAGGTCTTCGAGACGCTCCTGCAATACAAGTACCTGGTCCGCCCCTTCGAGCTCGAGCCGCTGATGCTGACCGAGCTGCCCACGATCTCGGACGACGGGATGACCTGGGAGTTCGAGCTGCGCGACGACCTGTTTTTCCACGACTCCGAGTGCTTCGAGGGCGGCGTCGGGCGGAAGGTCGTCTCTGAAGACGTCTTCTACTCGTGGAAGCGTCTGGCGGACCCCGAGTTCCGCGACGAGAACTGGTGGCTGCTCGAGGGTGTTATCAAGGGGTTCGACGAGTACAAAGCCGGGCAGCTCGAGTCGTTTCAGGCGGCGGTCGACGCGGGCCGCGGCGACACCTGGACCATGGACTACGACGCGCCGGTCGAAGGGCTCGAAGTCGTCGACGACCGCCGTTTCCGGGTCGTCCTGAACAAGCCCGACTACCAGTTCAAGTGGAAGCTGGCGATGTTCCAGCTCTCGGTGCTGCCGCGTGAGGCGGTCGAGTACTTCGGGGACAAGTTCGCCGAGAACCCGGTGGGCACGGGCCCGTTCGTGGTCCGCGAGCCGACCGACTGGCAGCGGAACAAGAGCATCGTGTTCTACCGCAACCCGGACTACCGGGAGGCGTACTTCCCGACCGAGGCACGGCACGGGAGCGACCCCGAGATCGACGCCGAGTTTAAGCGGATCGCCGAGTCGGCCGGAGGGCAGCGCCTGCCCCTCGTCGACCGTCTCGAGTACACGTTCTTCGTCGAGGAGAACCCGCAGTGGCTGAGCTTCAAGGCGGGCGACAAGGACTACACCACCACGCCGCCGTTCGGCTACGAAGAGGCGTTCGACGTCACGACGGGCGAGCTCAAGCGGGCCTGGGAGTTCGACGGCATCGTGCCGGTGCAGGTCGAGTTGCTCGACCTGATCTTCCGCGGGTTCAATATGGACGATGAGCTGGTCGGCGGGTACAGCCCCGAGAAGGCCGCGCTCCGCAAGGCGATCCACGCCTGCATCGACTATGACGAGGTCAACAAGACCTTCTACAACGGCCTGTGCGAGGTGTACGACGGCCCGATCCCGCCCCCGATGGACGGGCAGGGCTACCCGCCGAACGGCCGCGTCGAGTCGGTCGTCCGCGGCCCGGACTACGACGCGGCCCGGCGGTTCCTCCGCGAGGCCGGCTACACCATCGGCGACGACGGCAAGGTCACCGACCTGCCCACGATCGAGTTCTACACCGCCCGCGGCCCGACGCAGGAGCACACCGAGCTCATCCAGCGGCAGCTCGCGGTGATCGGCATCGAGCTCAACCCGCACTTCGTCGACTTCACGACCCTGATCGAGAAGGTCAACAACAGCGCCGCCCCGATGTTCAGCTACGCCTGGGGCTCGGACTACCCGGACCCCGAGAACAACTTCGCGCTGTTCTTGGGGCGCAACAAGGCACCGGGCAACAACAGCTTCAACTACGACCGCCCCGAGTTCGACGCGCTGTACGACGACGCCAAGCGTCTCGACAACAGCCCGGAGCGCACCGCGATCTACGAGCGGATGCGGGACATGCTGCTCGAGGACATGCCCTACTCGGGCTCGATGGGCCGGACGCGGACCTACCTGATCCATCCGTGGGTGAAGAACTTCTACCCGACCGAGACGTTCTTC
>JBCBZP010000041.1:0-19352 GCA_039815285.1 Planctomycetota bacterium | reverse complement strand
GCAGGCAGACATTGGGAATTGACATCGTTGCATCTTGCGGAGTTGCTTGCCAGAAGTCGAGGGCTGCGGGTGAAGAGCCCAAGCTCAAAGGCAAAACGAAAACCGCCGGGCGGCTGGCCCGGCGGTCTTGGTTATTCACATATCGCGAACGCGGGCGTTCTTACCAGCCGCCGTCACGGCCGCCGCCGCCGCCGCCGCCGTAGCCGCCACGACCACCGCCGCCGCCACGACCGCCTCCGCCGCCGCCGCCGCCATAGCCGCCGCGACCACCGCCGCCGCCGCCGCCACCGAAGCCGCCGCGACCACCGCCGCCACCACCACCGAAGCCGCCACGACCACCGCCGCCGCCACCACCACCGGCCTGACGCTCACGAGCTTCGTTGACGACCAGAGGACGGCCGCCAATCTCGCGGCCGTTGAGCTCTTCCATAGCCCGGGTGCCCTCTTCCTGTGGCATCTCGATAAACCCGAAGCCCCGGGCGCGCCCGGTCTCACGGTCCATCGCCACGTGTGCATCAGTTACCTGGCCGAACTCCTCGAATAACTCGCGGAGTTCCGACTCAGTCACGCTGTAGGGCAGGTTGCCCACATACAGGCGCATCGCCCATTCCTTTCCAAGCCCCGAGGCTGTCTCAGTCAACGGTCCAAAGCAGATCTGTCTCGGGCAGGGATCGGCTCGGTCTTCATACCTGCAAGCAACGATTGCTCTGCAAGACGTCCCATAGTGTGGCACGCACCGACATGCCTGTCAACAATTCAGGCTCCGTCTCGGGAAGGAATCACTCTCCATTGTCGTTCACAGCGCCGTGCCGAGCGTGGAAACATCCATCGATGCGGCGTTCAGCGGGTCCCCAGCACGTTGCTGTTACGGTCGAATTGCCGCGGCGTTCCTGCCCCTCTGGGTGCTTAGGTGTCTCTTTAGGCGCTGGTGCTGGCTCGATTCCTGGGAAACAAGAAAAGTGACACCCTGTTCTTCCGGCTCAACCGGCTTGAGCTCATCGTGCGCGCGGCCACCCCGGCACGCGATCCGATGATGATCACCAGATTGTGGGCTTCACACCGAAAATATGTCTTGTTCGATCCGACCGAGGGGCTCAGGCAGAGGGGCTCAGGCAACACCCCGCATCGAGCGGTCGCGCTGAAAGCGGTGAAGAAATTCGGCGAACGGCTCGAGCCGGCGCTTGAGCTCCTCAGCATCAGGCCATGCGCTGAACTGGACCCCCAAGCGCACGCCCTGCGTCTTGGGAATCTCCTGGATGCGTCGGATCTCGCCCTGGACAACGATCGCGTGTTGCAAGCCCGGAACAGTGAGACCAAGGTAGACCGGCAGCTTGAGGTCGAGCCTCTTGGTCAGAAACCCGGCAGCGGCTAGGCCGACGCCGAATGTCGACGCGTCGACCAGTTCCATCAACCATGAGAACTCTTCAACGTGTACCGGTCCTTGAGACGAGTACGGTGTTCTGTTCGAGGGCGGTTGCGAGAGCCCGACCCGGAACGGCTGCGTAGCCGATGCGAACGACACTCGATAGCGGTTTCGGCGCTGCCCCTCGCTGATACGTCGTGGCAGGTGCAAAGCCATAGCGGGCACGCGTAGACGCGAATTCAACGCCGCGGACGAACGCGGGTTGTCGACCGTGGTGGTGAACATCATCAGCGTACCGCTATGTGCGAAGAAGCACTCGATGTCCTGACCGCGGTAGAGGTTGACCTCACCGGCTCGGTCTCGGGCACGTTCGATCAGAAGGCGGCCGGCGTCGACCGCGAGCATCCGTCCGCGTGCGGCCGGCGGCGACCCGGGGCCGGCTGCTCGGAAGATCTCTAAAGGACGATTACGCTGGCATCCCTCGTCGATGGGCGACAGGTCGATCCGCGGCTCTTGCTTCTGACTGTGTGACACCTCAAGCAAGATCGCCGCAAACGAGAGATGTCCTTCAGCCCTACCAGAGGGTTCTTAGGACGATCCCGCACGAGCCTCGGCGAGTCAACGATTATCGGTCATCCGTCTCAGACTCAGAGGCCCGCAGCGCCGCGAGGTCCCGCATGTCTTCAACGGGGTCTGTTTCGTCGATGATCTCGCGTCCGAGCATCGACTCGAGGACGTCCTCGAGCGTGATCACGCCTTCGAACGTCCCGTGCTCGTCGACGACCTGGAACATGTGGTGGCCGGTCTCGCCGAAGCGCAGCATCACGTCGTTGAGCCTGGCCGAGTCGGGCACGACGTGGAGCTGGCGGGCGAGGTCCCGCGCGATGGTGCCGGGGCGTCCGCTCAGGAGCTCTTCGTAAACAGCGTGCCGGAGGACCACGCCGACCGGGGCCTCGTCGTGGATCAGCGGGATCCGTGTGAAGCGGCCGAACCCTTCACCCGCGGCGATCTCGCCCACCGTCGCGTCCGCGGGCGCGGTCGAGACGACGGTCCTTGGCGTGAGCACGTCTCGAACGCGGATATCCCGCAGCCGCAGCGCGTTGCGAATCAGCTCGCTCTCGGCCGGATCGATCTGCCCGTCGTCGCCCGCGATCTCGGCGACGATCGCGAGCTGCTCCCGCGTGACCGCGTCGTGCGACCCGCCGGACTTGAGCAGGTTGTTCAGGCGGTCGAGCAGGAGGATGACCGGGTAGGTCGTCCAGATCATCACCCTGATCACGCCGACCACGAGGGGGGCGAGCGGGCGGCAGTAGGTCGCGCCGAGTGTCTTGGGCACGATCTCGCTGAGCACCAGGATCAGCACCGTCACGACCCCCATGGTCGCGCCGACCCAGGCGTCGCCGAACACCACCGACGCCTGCGCTCCGACCAGGCCCGCGCCGACCGTATGCGAAACAGTGTTGATTGTAAGAATCGCGCTCAGCGGGCGATCGATCTTGTTCTTCATTTCCTCGAGGTGCCGGCCCGCGCCCCGACCCTGCTCCGCGAGGTAGCGGGCGTGCGCGAGCGGGACCGACAGGATCGCGGCCTCGGCGAGCGAGCACAGGAACGAGAACGCGAGGGCCCCAGCAAGATAGATCAGAAGCAGGACCATGGATCGCGGGCACGATACCCTCGGGGTCTATGCCACACACTCGCCGACCGACAATCGTCGCCCAAACCTTCATGTCACTTTTCGCTTTCTTGGCGGCCGGCGCGGTTGCCGTGATGGGCGGCTGGGGTCCGGCAGGGCATTCCATCGTCGCTCAGATCGCTTATCAAGAGCTGACGCCCGAGGTGCGAGCCAAGATCGATGCGATTCTTCGCGCCGACGGCAGCGCCGTCGAGGGGCCGCGCATGCCGTCAACACTGCCAGAAACGGCGAGCTGGCCCGACTGGGCGCGGAACCAGGACGCCTATCGCTGGACCGCCCCGCTGCACTACGCCAACCCGAGCCCCGAGCACGACGACTACCGACACGAGCGCGACTGCCCGGAAGAGGGCAATGTCGTCGGCGCCGTCCGCGACTTTGCCAAGGTTCTTGCCGACGAGTCGGCCGACGCTTTGGAGCGCCGCCGGGCGTTGATGTTCGTCGTCCACTTTGTCGGCGACCTGCACCAGCCGCTGCACGCCGGCCGGGCCGCCGACCGCGGCGGGAACGACATCGAGGTGGTCTTCTTCGAACGCGAGCGGAACATCCACTCGATCTGGGACTCGGGCATCATGCGGGCGTCGAGCCAAGACCCCTGGCCGCTGTGGGTCGAGCGGCTCTACCCGGAGATCTCTCGCGAGGACCGCGCCTCGTGGCTCGCCCCGGGCGCCACGCCCGATGTCGAGACGGTCGGCGTGTGGGTGAGCGAGAGCCGCTCACTGGCAAACGAGCACTGCTATGTGCTCAAGCCGGGCCAGAGCGTCGGCGCGGCGTACGTCGCCGACAAGATGCCGATCGTCGACGAGCGGCTCAAGCAGGCGGGCGTCCGCCTCGGCGCGATGCTCAACGAAATCCTCGCCGACGAGCCCTGAAGCTTCGGCGGCTCAGACCTCGGCCAGCTTCCGCGGGTCGGTCCGCGAGATGATGTCGCTGACACCGGTCTGGTTGAAGCCCTTGTACCCGTCGTTGCGTTCGAGGTTCTCCAGGTGGCTCCCCACGGCCCCCTCGGTGCGGAACGCCTCGGCCTGCGCCGGGGTGATCTGCCCGCCCGCGAGCAGAGCGTCGACGCGGGCGGGGTCGACCGCCCACCGCTCGCCCTCGGTGAACGCCTGCCTGAGGAACGGGAAGGTCGTGAACGGAGCCATTGTGCTGATGCCCGCCTCGGTCTCGAGCTGCTGCTTGAGGGCGTGCCAGTCGAACTGGCACTCGAGGTGGTGCATGCCCGCTCCGACGGCCGAGTCGCCGTGCAAGGCGCACCACAGCCCGACGGTGCCCATCTCGGGCTTCTCGCCGAACCCGTCGTGGGCGAAGTCGCCCGCGACCTCCTCGGGCTCCATGTCCACGTCGGCGAAGACCACAAAGCCCGTGCGGAACTGCTCGAGCACCTGAGCGCCCCAGCCCGCCTCCTCGCCCGCGTAAAACCGCTCGCGGCAGCTCATGCCGACTGTCTCCAGCAGCTTGATCAGCTTCGTGTAGTGCTCGCGGCTCGACCGGTACGTGTGGTGGTCGTGGTTCGCCCAGCCCAGCCCGAGCGCCTGCTGACGCCCGTACTGCACGCGGGCGGCGTGGTTCCGCCGCTGCCACTCGTCGCGTTCGCACCAGAACCACAGATCGCTCGCGACATCCTGACCCAGGTCGCGGACCGCCGCCTCGACGAGCGACTGCGCCGCCCGGAAGCCCTCATCCTCGCCGAGCGTGCGCGGGCGGCGGCGGATCGCGTCGCGGTGGTGCGCCATCTTCGAGACCACCTCGGCATCGGCCTGGTGCGGCTCAAACCCGTGGTCACCGTGACGCTCGACGACCCACATCTCGTACTGCCCCTCGCAAGCCACACGGGCGACACGCAGCGGCATGCCCTCGCCGCCGCGGATCGATGCGTCGTGCAGCCGGTGCGTCGACAAGAAGTCGCTCACGCTCTCGACCTTGATCGCGATCTGCAGCGAGCCGCGCTCCTCGATGACGATCTTGGGGAACAGCCCGCCGTGGTGGATGTAGCACGACGGGGCGCCGGGCAGGCTTTCGGGCGTGAAGCCGGTCTCGATCAGTCGTGGTTCGAGCCCCCGTCCGGCCGGCACCACGATCGAGTCGAGCCAGTCGACGAACCGTGTGCCGGTCTCGGCGGTCATCCGCTCGGCGAGCTCTCGGGCGAACGCGCAGCCCGCGAGGGCCTCCTCTTGGAGTTCTCGAACCAACCCAGCCGCGGCCGGCTGCGGCTCCCACACGAACTGCTCGGTCGACATGCTGTACCTCCGTAGAGAGAAATACTACACGCGCCCGCCCCGGGCCCCAACAATCACGTGTGAGTTCCCCGGGCCCAACGAAGCGGCGTCGCCGCCGAGGACGCAGACCAGACCCCCGGACACCACCGGTGGGCGGCGCGTCAAACGACGCTCGGACTTCGGCGCCGCCTCCCGAGCTCGCGACCCTCCGGACGGCGCTCTCCCACGCGTTCGGTCCCGACCGCCCACGCCTGGCCAAATCCCTCGCGAGGCTCCGGCGTGATGCCAAGCGCGGCGACGACGTGCGCCCGAAGTTGCCCGGGCTGATCGAGGCGATCGCCGCCTCGGCGCGGCTCGCGGCCGACCGCGCCGACCGCGTGCCCAAGCCGAGCTACGACGTCGACCTGCCCGTGGTCGATCGCAAGGACGAGATCGCCGAGGCGATCCGCTCGCACCAGGTGCTGGTCCTGTGCGGCGAGACGGGTTCCGGAAAGTCGACGCAGATCCCGAAGATCTGCCTCGAGCTCGGTCGGGGGGCGAAGGGGCTCGTCGGCCACACGCAGCCGCGGCGGCTGGCGGCGCGCTCCATCGCGGCCCGCCTGGCCGAAGAACTCGGGGTCACGCCGGGCAAGGAAGTCGGCTCGAAGATCCGCTTCGCCGACGACACCTCGTCCGAGACCTTCATCAAGGTCATGACCGACGGCGTGCTCCTCGCCGAGACCCGGTCGGACCGCCGCCTCGAGCAGTACGACACGCTCGTGATCGACGAGGCCCACGAGCGGTCGCTCAACATCGACTTTTTGCTCGGCTACCTCCGCCGCCTGCTCCCCGAACGGCCCGACCTCAAGCTGATCATCACCTCGGCGACGATCGACCCCGAGCGGTTCGCCGAGCACTTCGCGATCGGTGGCGTGCCGGCGCCGATCATCGAGGTCAGCGGGCGGACGTACCCGGTCGAGGTGCACTACCGCCCGCCGCTCGGCGAGCCGGCCGGCTCGGCCAACGGCTTCGCGTCGGACCCTTCCGGTGATGCAGCCGACGGGATCGCGTCGGCCCTCGACGAGCTGCGGCACACCGGGCTGCCCGGCGGGCGCGGCGATGTTCTCGTCTTCCTGCCGGGCGAGCGTGAGATCCACCGGGCCCACAAGGCGCTCCGCGACTACGAAGACCGCGTCGACGTGCTCCCGCTCTACGCGAGGCTCTCGAACAAGGACCAGCAGCGCGTCTTCAAGCGGTCGGGCGGCGGACGCCAGCGCGTGATCCTCGCGACCAACGTCGCCGAGACCTCGCTGACCGTTCCCGGAGTCACGGCCGTGATCGACACGGGCACGGCCCGCATCGCCCGCTACGCGCCGCGGCGGAAGATCCAGCTCCTGCCCGTCGAGCCGATCGCCCGCGCGTCGGCCGACCAGCGGGCGGGCCGCTGCGGGCGGGTCGCGCCCGGCACGTGCATCCGGCTGTTCGCCGAAGACGACTTCAACGCCCGCCCGGAGTTCACCGACCCGGAGATCCAGCGGTCGAACCTGGCCGGGGTGATCCTGCAGATGAAGTCGCTGCGGCTCGGCGAGCCGGAGGACTTCCCGTTCATCGATGCGCCCGACCCCCGGACGATCCGCGACGGCCACGACACGCTGCAGGAGCTGGGCGCCGAGGACGACCGCGGCGCGTTGACCGAGCTGGGCCGCAAGCTCGCAAGGCTGCCGGTCGACCCGCGGATCGGGCGGATGGTGCTCGCCGCCGACACGGAGAACTGCCTGAGCGAGGTGCTCGTGATCGCGAGCTTCCTGGAGATCCAGGACCCGCGCGAGCGCCCTCGGGAGCGGCAAGCGCAGGCCGACGCGAACCACGCGCGGTTCCGCGACGAGCGGTCGGACTTCGTTTCGATCCTGCGGCTCTGGGACTTCTACCACGGGCTCAAGAGCCGGCTGAGCTCGAACCGGCTGAAGAAAGCGTGCGTCGAGAACGACATCCACTTCGTGCGCATGCGGGAGTGGACCGAGACCCATCGCCAGCTCAAGGCGATGGTGGGGGAGCTCGGGCTGAAGCCGCGCGGGCTGGCAGAGGCAAAGCCGGTCGAGCGAGCCGAACCGGGCGAGAAGCCGCCGCCCGCCCCGCCGCACGAGCGGCACGACCAGATCCACCGGGCGCTGCTGTGCGGGCTGCTGTCGTCGGTCGGCAAGAAGACCGAGCACAACGACTACGCCGCGCCGCGAGGCGGGCGGTTCCACGTGCACCCCAGCTCCGTGCTCTCGCGGAAGAAGCCCGAGTGGGTCATGGCGGCCGAGCTCGTCCGGACCACGAAGCTGTTTGCGCGCACGGTCGCGGCGATCGACCCGGCTTGGATCGAGGACGTTGGGGCCCACCTGGTCAAGCGGTCGCACGCCGAGCCGTTTTACAACGAGGAGAAGCAGCGGGTCGACGCGTTCGAGCGGGTCTCGCTGCTCGGGCTGCCGGTGGTCGAGCGTCGGCCGGTGCACTACGGGCCGATCGAGCCGGTGGTCAGCCGCGAGATCTTCATCCACGAGGCGTTGGTCGAGGGGCGGCTTCGGTCCGACGCGCCCTTCATGGAGCACAACCACGAGACGATCGAGCAGATCGAGACGCTCGAGGCGAAGGCCCGCCGCCGCGACCTGCTGGCTGACCACCAGGCGCGGTACGGCTTCTACGACGCGCGCCTGCCGCCCGAGGTCTGCTCGTCGAACACGCTGCACCGCTTCCGCAAGTCGGCCGAGCGCGAGGACCCCCGCGTGCTGTTCATGCGGCGGGAGGACCTGCTCCGCACCGACCCCGGCGTCGACGACGCGTCGTTCCCCGATCGGATGCGGGTCGCCCCGCAGACCGACCTCCCGCTCGTCTACCGGCACGACCCGGGCGCGGCCGACGACGGCGTGACGCTGCAGGTGCCACTGCCGGCCCTGGCGCAGGTCACCGAGCGGCACACGGAGAACCTTGTCCCTGGGCTGCTGCTCGAGAAGCTCGAGGCATTGGTCCGCGGGCTGCCCAAGAGCCTGCGTCGGCGGTTCGACCCGCCCGCGACGGCGCGGAAGCTCGCGGACGCGGTGCTCGCGCCGCGGCGGACCGCGTCGGGCTTCCCGGCGATCACCACGCTGCTCCCGCAGATCGCCGAGCTGCTGTCGGCCGAGTGCGGCCAGCCCGTGCCGGTCGCCGATCTCCGCGACGCCGAGCTGCCGCTGCACCTGAAGATGAACGTCCGCGTGCTCGACGACCAGGGGCAGACCGTCGCCGAGTCGCGCGACCTCGACGGGCTCAAGCGGGAGCTCGGGTCGCTCGCTCGCTCGGCGGTGCGTGGGCGCGCGGCCGACACCATGGAACGCACCGGGCTGCAGCGGTGGGACCTCGACGAGCTCGCTTCCGAGGTCGAGCTGCCGTCGGCCGACGTGCCGATCCGCGCCTACCCGGCGATGGTCGACGAGCCGTCGGGCGGGCGACCGGCGGTGGCTGTCCGACTGTTCGACAATCCTCGCGCCGCGCTCCGGGCCCACCAGACCGGGCTCCGCCGGCTGTTCTTTCTCGAGTCGAAGCGCGAGATCCGCCACGCGGTCCGGAACGCCCCGGGCATCGACACGCTGTCGCTCGCGTTCGCTACGCTCGGCGGACGGGCGGTCCTCGAGGACCAGCTCGGGCTGCGGGCCGCCGAGGGCGCGTTCCTGGCCGACGGGCTCGACGTCCGCGACGCGGGGACCTTCGACGCTCGGCTCAACACGGGCTTCGGCGCGATCGCGGATCAGGCCCAGCGCGCGGTCGACCTGGCGGCGAAGGTGCTCGCGTCGTACACGCCCGCGACGCGCCAGCTCGCGCGCGACCACCCGCGGGAGTGGCGTCCGGCGGTCGTGGACATCCGCCACCAGCTCGGGCTGCTGGTGCCGACGGGCTTCTTGACGGCCCACCCGCCGGAGCGTGTGAACCACCTGCCGCGGTACGTCGCGGCGGCGCGCAGCCGGCTCGACCGGCTCGCCCGCGGCGGGCTCGCGCGGGACACCGACGCGATGCAGCAGATCGTCCCTCGGTGGCTGCGGTACCTCGAGCTCGCCGAGCGGCTACCCGACCGGGCCGCGTTTGACGCCGAACTCGTGCGGTACCGGTGGCTGGTGGAGGAATTCCGCGTACAACTGTTCGATCAGCGGCTCGGAACGGCCGAGCCCGTGAGCCCGCAGCGGCTCGACGAGGTGTGGAACCGCCTGTAGGGCGGGCTTGCTTCGGCAGAACGCGGACGCGCTGTATGACCCAACCACGAGACCTCACCGCCAGCGAGCCGGAGCCGACCACGGGCGGAGCGCGTCTCGATCTCGCTGAGAACGCGGGCGTCGCGCTGATCGTGGGCAGCGCGGTGTTGCTGACGGTTGTCACCACCGAGCTGTTCCCGGGCTGGGACGTGGATCCCTCGAAGTCGCCCTACACGCCGACGTCGCTCGGGCCGGGCGGCGTCGGGCTGCTCTCGGTGCTCCAGGTGCTCGGCGCGGCGTTGCTGCTGGGCGCGGCCGCGTGGCGAGGGACGCTGCGGACGGTGTTCGCGGTCGCGACGATCGCCGGCGTTGTGGGACCTGTCCTGCACGCGACGCTGTTCCACAGCGGCGACGCCGAGCAGGTCCGGCTCTCGCTGTCGTGGGCGGGCGCGTTCGCGGGGGCGGGGGCGATCGCTGCGACGGCGTCTCCCAAGCGGGCGTGGTTCGCGGTCGCCGTTGCCGCGTTGGTGGCGCTGCCGCTGGTCTTCGCGACCAAGGGCGTGCTGCAGCTCGCGGTGGAGCATCGGCTGACGGTCGAGAACTACGAGCAGAACAAGCAGGCGTTCTGGAACGCCCGCGGCTGGACCGCGGCGTCGCCCGAAGCGCTCCAGTTCGAACGCCGCCTGCGCCAGCCCGAGCCGACAGCGTGGTTCGGGCTCGCCAACGTGTTCGCGTCGTTCGCCGCCGCGTCGGCCGTGGCGTTTGCTGGGTGGGCGGTCGAAGCGATCACCGCCCGCCGGCGCACGGGCGAGGGGCTGAGCGAGTGGAAGACGCTGTCGCTGATCGCGTCGGCGTTGGGTCTCGCGGTCATGGTGGGGCTTGCCGGGTCGAAGGGGGGCTACGCGGTCGCCGCGTTCGGGCTGGCCGCGGTCGTGTCGCTCTGGTTCGCCGCGAAGCTTGGCGTGGCGAGGTGGGTCGGGGCGGTGCTGGGCGTGCTCGCGATCGCGCTGCCGCTCGGGGCCGTGCTGGTGCGGGGGGCGCTCGGCACCGAGCTCGACGAGCTTTCGCTGCTGTTCCGCTCGTTCTACCTTGAAGGTTCGATCGACGCGGCCCGCGAAGCCTGGCCCATCGGCGCGGGGCCCGACGGCCTGCAGGAGATCTACCCCCGGGTCAAGCCCGAGCTCGCGCCCGAAGACGTCAAGAGCGCGCATTCCGTGTTCTTTGATCAGGCCGTCTCGCTCGGCGTGTTCGCGCTGGGCAGCGCCGCGTTGCTGCTGCTCCTTTCGGCCTGGCCTCGCGGCGAGCAGGCCGCCGAGGCCGGCCGCCGGTGGACGCGCGGGCACATGCTCGCTCTTCTGGTTGTTGGGGGCGTGACGAGTCTGATCGCGACGCGCGTTGAGGGGCTTGGCGTCACGATCGAGTCGGCCGTGAGCCGGCTGGTCGGGGTCGGGCTGTTTGTCGGCGTCGGGTCGGCGCTCGGGTCCGGGCTGCTGGCGGGGCGGCTGACGCTGCGGCCGCTCGTCGCCGCCGGGCTGGTCGTGCTCGCCCACGGTCAGATCGAGATGACCCTGACGCGCTCGCAGCCGGTCGGGCTCGGGCTGCTGCTGCTCGCGGTCGGGCTCGGGGCGTCGGCGGCTCCACGGCTGGCGGGTTTGACCGGGCGCCCACTGCGGCGGCCGGCGGCGCGCATCGCGGGGATCGCCGCGTCGGTCGCGCTCGTTCTCGGCGTCGGGGCGCTGGCGGTCCGCGATGTGCCACGGCTGTCGGCGTTCACGTCTGTGCTCCGCGCCGAGGCACAGCGGCACGGCGAGCTCGCCGAGGCGCTCAGCGAGTTCGGGGCCAAGATCGAGGCGGGCACCGCGACGATCGACGAGGACCGCGAGGTTTCTCGGCTGGCGATCGACGCTTCGCTGGAGACTGCGACGGCCGCGGCGGACCTCCTCGACCGGTTCCCGACGGACCTGCGGCTCCATCGCCTGCGGATCGAGCAGACCGTTCGGGCGGTGCAAGGGCTCATCGTGATGGACCGGCTCGACGAAGCGATGATCGAAGCGTTCACGGCCCTCGCGTACGGGGATGAGGTGGTCGACGCGATGCCCGACTCCGCTGAGGCTTGGAGCCTCTTGGTCCAGGCGAGGTTCGCGGCGATGGGGCTCGAGGGCGCGGGGGTGGGATCGGGTGATGTCGCCGACGCGATGATCCGGGCCGCGGAGCTCGACCCGCTCGACCCGGTGCGGCAGGCGCGACTCGCCCAGTGGCACGAGCGGTTCCAGGAGGTTGGCCCGGCTCGAGCGTTCGCCCGCCGTGCGCTCGAGCTTTCCGAAGGCCGCCGCCTCGACCCGCTCGCCCAGCTACCCGACGAGCTCATCCGGATTCTCCGGGCCATCCTGGCCGATGCTCCCGAACCGGTCGCCCCGACCGACGGAGGCGCGGATTCGGGTGGGTAAGGCTCGGTCCTGCTTCGAGAACCTCGGCTTCGGGAATCGTTCGGCTTTGGGAATCGGTTGGCAAAACTGGTTGACGGGCGCGACGGACCCCGCCAACCATTGTCCGTGAAGGACGATGAGGACACCGATAGCGAGCCGGCGTAGCCCCGGCGGCCCGTTTTGCTGGGCCGCCCCGTCCTAATTCCTCCATTCGAGTGAGGCCCATCTAAGCGTCATCGGCCGGGTATCCGCGGAGCGAGATCCGCGGCGGGCGTGGCGGACCGGCGAGCAGATCAGAAGACACGGGCCGAGGACGGCCCCAAGGACACACGAGACTACCCATGGCCACCGACCTGAGTCACATCCGCAACATCGGCATCGCCGCCCACATCGACGCGGGCAAGACGACCGTGACCGAACGCATCCTGTTCTACACGGGCAAGAACTACAAGCTCGGCGAGGTCCACGAGGGCACCGCGACCATGGACTTCCTGCAGGAAGAGCAGGAGCGCGGGATCACGATCCAGTCGGCCGCGACGACCTGCCCCTGGGAGAAGGACGGCGTCGACTACAAGATCAACCTGATCGACACCCCGGGCCACGTCGACTTCACGATCGAGGTCGAGCGGTCGCTCCGCGTGCTCGACGGCGCGGTCGCCGTGTTCGACGGCAAGGAGGGCGTCGAGGCGCAGTCGGAGACGGTCTGGCGTCAGGCCGACCGGTACCAGGTCCCCCGCATGTGTTTCATCAACAAGATGGACAAGCTGGGCGCGGACTTCTTCTTCAGCTTCGACACGATCAAGAAGCGGTTGGGTGCCAACCCCATCGCGGTGCAGATCCCGATGGGCGCGGGCCAGGAGCTCGAGGGCATCATCGACCTGGTAACGATGAAGGCGTACTTCTTCGACGTCGAGAGCCAGGGCGCGAAGGTCACCGAGGCCGACATCCCCGAGCAGTACCAGGAGGTCGCCGACGAGTGGCACCGCAAGCTGGTCGAGGCCGCCGCGGAGCTCGACGAGTCGCTGCTCGACAGCTACATGGAAGACGAGGACCTCACCGTCGAGCAGATCAAGCAGGGCATCCGCAAGGGCTGCATCACCCGCGAGTGCAACCCGGTCTTCTGCGGCTCGGCGCTCAAGAACATCGGCGTGCAGCGCTTGATCGACGGCGTCATCGACTACCTGCCCTCGCCCGGCGAGGTCCCCGAGGTGCAGGGCGAGAACCCCCGCGACGCCGAGGAGAAGCTGACCCGCCCGCACGACGACACCGCCCCGTTCTCGGCGCTGGTCTTCAAGGTCGTCAACGACACGCACGGCGACCTGACCTACATGCGGGTCTACTCGGGCACGCTCCAGAAGGGCTCGCGCGTGCTCAACCCGGGCAACGGCAAGCGTGAGAACATCTCGCGCATCTTCGAGATGAACGCCAAGGACCGCCAGGCGCTCGACTCGGTCGGCGCGGGCAACATCGTCGCCGTCGTCGGCATCAAGGACTCGATCACGGGCGACTCGCTCTGCGAGATCGAGAACCCGATCATCCTCGAGCGGATGGACTTCCCGGACCCGGTCATCTCGATGTCGATCGAGCCCAAGTCGAACGACGACAACAAGAAGCTCGGCGAGGCGCTCGTCACGATCCGCCGCGAGGACCCGTCTTTCCGCTCGGAGTACAACGACGAGACGGGGCAGACGATCATCGCGGGCATGGGCGAGCTGCACCTAGAGATCATCAAAAACCGCCTCGTGCGCGACATGAAGATCAACGTCGAGGTCGGGCAGCCGCGGGTGTCGTACCGCGAGACGATCCGCGGGTCGGCCGAGAACGTCCGAGGGACGTTCAAGAAGCAGACGGGCGGCCGCGGCCAGTTCGGCGACTGCACGATCAACCTGTTCCCCTGCACGCCCGAGGAGGCCGAGGAGCGTGAGCTCAAGTTCAAGGACACGATCGGCTTCGAGAACAAGATCGTCGGCGGCTCCATCCCCAAGGAGTTCATCCCGTCGGTCGAGGTCGGCGTCCGCCAGACGGCGCTCTCGGGCGTCACCGCGGGCTACCCGCTGATCAACGTGCGGGCCGAGCTGATCGACGGGTCGAGCCACGCGGTCGACTCGAGCCAGGTCGCGTTCGAGCAGGCGGGCCGCCTCGCGCTGCAGCAGGCGGTCGCCAAGGCGGGCTCGGTGCTGCTCGAGCCGGTGATGAAGGTCACCGTCACCACGCCCGACGACTACCTGGGCAACGTCCAGGGCGACCTGTCGGGCCGGCGCGGCATGATCATCGACACCGAGGACCGCGGCCACATCAAGGCGATCATCGCCGAGGTCCCCCTCAGCGAGATGTTCGGCTACACCACGACGCTGCGAGGCATCAGCCAGGGCCGCGCCGCGTCGAGCATGGAGTTTGCCAAGTACGCCCCGATGCCCGCCAAGCTCCAGGAAGAGGTCATCAAGGCCGGCAAGTAGCCCTTCGACGCCCGCTCCCCCGAGCGGGCCACGACCGACCGAGCGACGCCCGCTGTGAGGCGGGCGTTTCTCTTTCCGGGGTCGGCCCGCGGTGGCCCCGCGAAGCCCGCGGCCCTAAGTTCCGTCGCCCCCGGCCGGGGCAAGCCACTCTCGATATCGGCCGGACACGGACCACGACATGCCCACAGAAGACGGCGGCAAGTACCGGGCGATCCTCCTCTTCGGCCCGCCCGGCGCGGGCAAGGGCACCCAGGGCGCGATGCTCGGGGCCGTGCCCGGCTTCCACCACGTCTCCTCTGGAGACATCTTCCGCAACCTCGACAAGCAGTCCGAGCTCGGCCAGCTCTTCCTGAGCTACTCGACCCGCGGCGAGCTCGTGCCCGACGACGTGACCATCCGGATCTGCACCGAGAACCTCGCCGCGCGGACCGTTGTCGGGCTCTACCGGCCGGCCCGCGACCTGCTCGTGCTCGACGGGCTCCCCCGCACGGTCAACCAGGCGAGCGTGCTGTCGGGCTCGATCGACGTGCTGGGCGTCGTCCGGCTCGTCGCCGACGACCGCTCGGCAATGACCGCCCGGCTCAAGCACCGCGCCCTCCAGGAGAAGCGCCCCGACGACGCCGACGAAAAGGTCATCCAGAACCGCCTCGACGTGTACGAGCGGGAGACCGCGCCGGTCCTCGGTCACTACCCGCCCGAGACCGTGCACGCCGTGTCGGCGATGGGCTCGCCCGCGTCGGTGCTTCGCGGCGTCTTGGAAGCGGTCGTGCCGATCCTCGACGGGCACTTCGAGAACGCCGCCGGCGCCTGACCCGCGAAGAAGCCAGCCCGAATCCGGACGCGCCCGACTCCGATCGAGCCGCTCTGACGTATCCGATGCATAGCAAACCATGACCAACACCCTGGCACCATCGACGATCCATTTCGCCGTCCCAAAGGGGCGCATGTTCTCGGGGATCGAACGCCTGCTCGCCGACGCGGGCTTGCCGCTGCGGACCACCGCGCGCGATTACCGCCCGTCGCTGCCGCTCGAGGGCTTCGAGACCAAAATCCTCAAGCCCCGCGCGATCGTTGAGATGCTCGACGCGGGCACGCGCGACGTCGGCTTCGCCGGCGCCGACTGGGTTGCCGACACCGGCGTCGAACTCGTCGAGCTGCTCGACACCAGGCTCGACCGCGTGCGGCTCGTCGCCGCGGCCCCCGAAGCATCGCTCGACGGCGACAAGCTCCGGCCCGACCCGTCCCGCGAGCTCGTCGTCGCGTCGGAATACGCCAACCTCACCTCGGCGTGGATCGAAACGCTCGGCGTGCCCGCCCGGCTGCTCCGCTCTTACGGCGCGACCGAGGTGCTCCCGCCGGAGGACGCCGACTGCATCGTTGACAACACCGCGACCGGCTCGACGCTCCGCGCGAACGGCCTGCGGATCTTCCACGAGCTGATGACCTCGTCGACCAGGCTCTACGCCTCGCGGGCCGCGATGGACGACCCTTCCAAGCGCGCGCGGCTCGAGGAGCTCGCGATGCTCGTCCGCTCCGTCCTCGACGCGCGGGAGCGGGTGCTGCTCGAGGTCAACTGTGGCGAGCCCGAGCTCGCGGCGGTGGTCGACGCGCTGCCCTGCATGCGCCGCCCGACCGTCGCCCGGCTGCACGACGACGCGGGCTATTCCGTGCGAGCCGCGGTGCGACGGGCCGACCTGCCCGCGGTGATCCCCGCGGTCAAGGCCGCGGGCGGCTCGGACATCCTGGTGTCCAGCCCCGGGCAGATCGTGCGGTGAGCGTGGCGATCCCTCAGGAAACAACCTCCGGCGGGCCAGCACCCGGACCAGCGCAGGGACCGTCTCGCTCGGGTGAGCGAGCCCCGAGCGTGCTGCCGGCGGCGACGCTCAGCGGACGCTCGGCGTATTCGACGCCGCCGCAGCGGTTCCCAGTCGACCTTCGGCTCGACGCCAACGAGGGCCCGTCGCCCTCAACCGACATCCTCGCGGCGCTCGCGCGGCTCACGCCCGAAGACCTCCGCCGGTATCACCGCCCTGTGCATCTCGAGGCCCGCCTTGCCGAGCTTCACGGCGTCGACCCCTCGCGGGTCGTCGTGACCAACGGCGGCGACGACGCGATCGACCGAGTCTGCCGCGCGGTGCTCGAGCCGAGGCGGACCGCCGTGCTGCACACGCCGACCTTCGAGATCATCCCCGCCGCGGCCGGGCTCGCGGGCGCCGAGCTTGTCGAGCACGCGTGGCTCGACGCCGAGTTTCCGACGAGCCGGTTCATCGCGTCGATCGATGATCGCGCGGGCCTTGCGGCCGTTGTCAGCCCGAACAACCCGACCGGCAGCACAATCCCGCGGGACGCGCTCTCGGAGATCGTGGCGGCCACGGGCGGGCGGGGCTGCTGCCTCATGGTCGATCTCGCGTACGTCGAGTTCGCCGACGACGACCCCACCCACTGGCTGATCGGGCACGACCACGTCGTGGTCATCCGCACGTTCTCCAAAGCGTTCGGACTGGCGGGCGCCCGCGTGGGCTACGCGGTCGCGTCGGCCGAGGTCGCGGGCTGGCTTCGGACCGTGGGCGGGCCGTTCCCGGTGTCGGCGATGTCGATCGCCGCGGCCGAGGCGGCCCTCGCCGGGCCCCTGCCTGCCACGGTCAGCACCGTGCGAGACGAGCGCGGGGCGCTCGCAAGAACGCTCCACGACGCGGGCGTTCGCGTGGCTCCGTCGCAGGGCAATTTCATCTTCGCCACGCTGCCGAACGCCCGGCTGTTCCGCGACGCACTCGCGGCTCAGGGCGTCGGCGTCCGCGGGTTTCACGAGTCGTCGCCGCTCGCCGGCTCCGTCCGCATCACCCTTCCCGGCGACCGGGACACGTTCCGCCGGCTCGCCCGCGCCGTCGAGCGGGCCCTGGCCGTCCACACCGAGACCGAGCTGGAGGCGCTGCTCCCGTGACCAACGACCGCCACGCCACCCTGCACCGCAAGACCACGGAGACCGACGTCCGCGGCGAGCTGCGTCTGAACGGCGACGGCCGCGCCGACATCAGCACGGGCCTCCCCTTCCTCGACCACATGCTCGGCGCCCTCGCCAAGCACGGGCGGTTCGGGCTGACCCTGTCGTGCGAGGGCGACCTGCACGTTGACGACCACCACACGGTCGAGGATGTCGCGCTGTTGCTCGGGTCGCTGTTCGACGAAGCGCTCGGCGACCGGTCGGGCATCCGCCGTTTCGGGTCGGCGTTCGCGCCGCTCGACGAGTCGCTCGCGCGGGCCGTGGTCGATCTCTCGGGCCGCCCGCACGCGTCGATCGACCTCGGGTTGGTCGGCCCGAAGCTCGGGGCGCTGTCGACCGAGAACCTGCCGCACTTTATGTCGTCGTTCGCCGTGACGGCCCGCGCCACGCTGCACGTCGACGTTGTGCGCGGCGAGAACGACCACCACCGCGTCGAGTCCGCCTTCAAAGCCCTCGCTCTCGCTCTCCGGGACGCGATCACTCAAGACGGCGGCGGCGTGCCGTCGACCAAGGGCACGCTCTCGTGACCGACCGTGCGGGCGAGGTCGTGGTCGTTGAGACCGGCGTTGCCAACGTCGCGTCGGTCGACGCGGCCCTCCGCCGCGCCGGCGCCGAGGTGCGTCACGCGAACGACCCGGCGGCCATCCGTGACGCCGCGGCGGTCGTGCTGCCCGGCGTCGGAACACTCCGCGCTGGCATGCAGCGCTTGACCGAATCGGGCGCCGCCGAGGCTCTCCGCGCGCGCATCGCGGGCGATCTTCCGACGCTGTGCGTCTGCCTCGGCATGCAGCTTCTGTTCGACTCGTCCGACGAGTCGCCGGGCGTCGAGGGCCTCGGTCTCGCCCGCGGCCACGCGGGGCGGTTCCCTGCCGGCGTGCGCACGCCGCAGTTCGGCTGGAACCGCGTGGAACCCGACGCGCCCGACAGCGTGCTCTCCGCCGGGTACGCCTACTTCGCCAACTCGTTCCGTGTCGTCGACGCGCCCGAGGGCTGGGCGGTCGCGACTGCTGACCACGGCGGGCGGTTCGTCGCCGCGATGCGTCGCGGACGTGTCGTCGCCTGCCAGTTCCACCCGGAGCTCTCGGGCCCGTACGGGCGATCGATCATCGACGCCTGGCTGAACGCCGCGGGGCTCGCGAGCAGCGGAGCGGTCGCGTGCTGACGAGCCGTGTCATCCCGTGTCTCGATGTGCGCGACGGGCGGGTCGTCAAGGGCGTCCGGTTCCAGTCGCTGCGCGACGCGGGCGACCCGGTCGAGCAGGCCGCGGAGTATCAGCGTCAGGGCGCCGACGAGATCGTCATCCTCGACGTCTCGGCGACGCCCGAGGGCCGGTCGACGGCGGTCGAAACGGTTCGCTCGGTCCGCGAGGTCCTGTCGATCCCGTTGACCGTCGGCGGCGGCGTTCGGTCGCTGGACAACGCGCTCGCCCTCCTGCAAGCGGGGGCCGACAAGGTGGGCGTCAACAGCGCGGCCGTCGACGATCCCGGGCTTCTCACGCGGATCGCCGAGGCGACCGGCGCGCAGTGCACCGTGCTCGCGGTCGACGCGGCGCGCCGAAACGGGGCCGACGGCTGGGAGGTCGTTGTCCGCTCGGGCACGGTCCGGACGGGTCTCGACGCGGTGGCATGGTGCGCCGAGGGCGAGCGGCGTGGTGCGGGCGAGATCCTGCTGACCTCGTTCGACCGCGACGGCACGCGCGCGGGCTATGACACCGATCTACTCCGCGCCGTGGCGGGGGCGACGCGGCTGCCGGTCATCGCCTCCGCCAGACTGCGAGTCTCCCCCAGGCTCTTGAAAAGCTGCGAGACAGCAAACTGTGAGACTGCGAGGGAGATCGACTGCGAGACTGCGAGGGCCTGCGAGACTGCGAGCCAGACTGAGACACTGTCCCAGTTTGCAAGACCGCTGCGCTGAGCGGGACAAGTGAGGCATCTCGCCCTGTACTTCTTCCATGCGCTTTATGCGCGTCACGACCGAGCTCGTCACCTTCGCACGAGGTACGTGCACGTACGT
>JBCBZP010000010.1:0-78323 GCA_039815285.1 Planctomycetota bacterium | reverse complement strand
TCACGCCAGGGTGAGCCGCAGCGCAGCACCCAGAGCATGCCGTCGAGGGTCTGTCGGTGATCGTTCCATCGACCGCCGCGGGCCTGCCTCGGCAGCACCGGCGCGATCAGCTTCCACTGCTCATCCGTGAGCTCGAATCGTAGCATCCGTGGCCTCCTTGCCACGAGTACTCTGACACCGGCCGCAGCGAAGCGCAACCGCTCATGCGCCGAACAAACGATCCGTCAGACACGGCCTAGTCGTTGAGGAGCCGGTCTCGGCGGAGGATGCCGAGCTGTCGGTACTTCTCGAGGTACTTCTCGGCGAGCTCGGTCTGCTTGTTGGAGAGGTCGATCTCGCGGCCGTCGATGAAGGCGTGGGTGACGGCGGTGGTGATCTCGAGTGCGTCGCCGTCGGCGATGAAGAGTGTGGCGCGGTAGCCGGGCTCAAGGGCGCCGAGCTTTTCGATCTCGTATATCTCGGCGGTGGAGAGCGTGATGGCGCGGACGGCGGCGTCGTGGTCGAGGCCGAAGGCGGCGGCCATGGCGGCGTTGTAGGGCAGGTTGCGTTCGTTGCCGGTGCGGTCGGCCGAGGCGATGCAGAAGCGGACGCCGGCGGCGGCGAGCTTGGCGGGGAGCGTGTAGGCGTCGTCGTAGGCGGCGTCGGCCCTTTTGGGGAAGCGGTGGGTGCCGCCGACGATGACGGGGACGTCGTGGCGGCGGAGCAGCTCGGTGCAGAGTTGGGCGTCGCGACCGCCGACGATGACGGGCCGCAGGCCGAGGCCCTTGGCCCACGCGACGGCGGCGGTGATCTGGTCGAGCTCTTCGGCATTGATCAGCACGGGGTTCTTGGGGGGTTCGGCGCCGAGCGGGAGGACCTTGGCCATCGCTTCGAAGCGGATGTCGGTGGGCTGGTCGGAAGCGGTTGCTTTGGAGGCGTGGTAGGCGATCGCCTGCCGGAAGGTCTCGTCGATGAGCGTGAGGCGCTCGTTGATTTTGGCCTGCTGCTCGGGCTTGGGGGCGGTGTCGAACCAGTTCTGGTTGGGCCGCATGCTGGGCCAGTTGACGACGAGGCCGGCGTCTTCCTTAATGGCCATGTCTTTCCAGGTCCAGCCCTCGGCGGCCATGACCGAGGCCCGGCCGGGGACGGTGCCTGAGGTGGGCAGGGAGGCGAAGGCGAGGATGCCGTTGGAGCGGGCGACGGGGATGAGGGTGGTGTCGGGGTTGACGGCGGTGGCGGCGACGACCTCGGGGGAGACCTGGCCGGTCTCGTTGGCGTCTCGGGTGGCGAGGACAGCGCCGTGCTCGAAGAGGCCGAGCTCGGTGATGGGGGCAATGAAGCCTGGGTAGACGTGCTTGCCGGCGGCGTCGATGACGCGGGTGTTGGTCGAGGCGCGGGCCGCGGGCTCGGTGTTGATAGCGGTGATGACGCCGTTGTTGAAGGTGATCGACGCGTTCTCGAGGACATCGCCCGAGACGGTGTGGATGGTCGCGTTGGTGATGGTGACCGGGCGCGACTGGGGCGGTGCGGTGACGGTGAGGTCTTGGGCGCCGGTCGGGAGCGCGAGGAGGGCGGCGAGCGCGGCCGCGACGGGGGCGACAAGGGGCGTGAAGCGATCACTGAGGCGTCGTGTGTGCATCGTTTGGTTCCTTAGCGGTAGAGGCCGAGCTGGGCGAGGTTGCAGCCGCAGTCGCCGGGCTGGGCGGGCGAGGTGGGGCCGATCTTGCCCTCGAGGTGCTCGGACATGAGGTGGTTCTTCCATCGTTCGAGGGCGATGCGTTCGCGGAGCGAGGTCGGCGGTGTGTCGACCGTTTCGGGTGCGGCTTGCTGCTCGTCGGCGGCGCCCTCGTCGTCTTGGGCGGAGTCGTCGGCGAGGATCTTCTGGATGATGCGGGCGCGCTCGGCGGCGACGCGTTCGCGGTCGAGCCGGTCCTGCTCGAGGCTGAAGTAGTGCCGCCCGTCGATGAAGGTGTGCTCGCAGACGGCGAGGGTGGAGAGGGGGTTGCGCGACCAGACGGCGACGTCGGCGTCCTTGCCCACCTCGAGCGAGCCGACGCGGTCGGCGACGCCGAGCTGCTCGGCGGGGTTGATGGTGACGAACTTGAGGGCCTCGTGCTCGGTGAGGTTGAGCCCGATCTGCTTGGCGTACTTGACGGCTTTGGCGGCTTCGGTGTTCATGCGCCGGACGAGCTCGTCGGAGTCGGAGTTGAAGCTGACGCGCCCGCCGGTGGCCCACTCGATGGGCCCGGCGTAGGGGATGGCGTCCTGGACTTCGATCTTGTAGGCCCACCAGTCGCTGAACATGGAAGAGCCTCGGGAAACCTCGTGGACGTGCTCGGCAACCTTGTAGCACTCGAGGGCGTGCTGGTAGGAGCCGATCTGGAAGCCGAAGTCGCGGGCGACCTCGGCGAGCATGAGGATCTCGTCCTGGCGGTAGCTGTGGCAGTGGATGAGGCGTTGGTTGCTCGCGATCTCGGCGAGGGCTTCGAGCTCGAGATCGGGGCGCGGGTCGTTGCCGGCGTCCTTGGCGGCGCGGTACTCGACGGCGGCGGTGAAGCGGTCGCGCATGATCGCGTCGACGCCCATGCGCGACTGCGGGTAGCGGGAGCGGTAGTCGTCGCCCCAGTTGACCTGGCGGACGTTCTCGCCGAGGGCGAACTTGATGCCGGGGGTGGCGCCGATGAGGTGGGTGTCGCGGGGGTGTGGGACGCCCCATCGGACCTTCTGGATGACGTTCTGCCCGCCGATGGCGTTGGCCGAGCCGTGGAGGGTGTTGACGGTGGTGACGCCGGCGGCGAGCTGGCGGTACCAGTTGATGTGGTCGGGGTCGTTGGTGTCGCCCATGCGGACTTCGGAGGTGACGGCCTGTCCGGCCTCGTTGGTGCCGAAGGTCCAGGTGCCGGTGTGGGAGTGGGCGTCGAGCAGGCCCGGGGTGAGGTGCTTGCCGTCGAGCGGGACGACGGTCGCGCCCTCGGGCGTGGCGACGCGTGAGCGGCCGACATAGGCGATGCGCCCGTCGAGCAGCTCGACCTCGCCGTTGGGGATGATGCCGTCGTCGGTGGCGGTCCAGACGGTCGCGCCGCGGAGGACGAGGTGCTGGCGCTCAGGGATCGCGCTGCGGGCGTAGGGGCCGAAGGGGTAGCCGGGCAGGTCGGGCAGGGTGTCGGCTTCGCCGCTGGTTTCGGCGTTGGTCGTTTCGGGTTGGCTTGTCGCGTCGCTTGGGTCGCGTCGTCGTGCGATCCACTGGAAGGTGGTCTCGTCTGGCGCGACGCCGGTGCCGACGATCAGGTCGTCGGTCGCGAGCACGCCCGAGACGGTGTAGGAGCCGAGGTTGGTGTCGACATCGTCGATGAGGAAGGAGATCGACGCTTCGCCGATCTGGACCATGCGGCCGTCGACCTCGATGGGCTCGCCGGGCTCGCCGTTGTCGAGCTCGGGGGTGTGGTCGATGGCGACGCGGCGGTCGCCGTCGGCGTCGACGACGTCGAAGTCCATGGTGAAGAAGGGGTCGGCCTCGTCGCCGACGATGAAGGTCCACGGGCCGTCGAAGCGGTCGTGATCGGCGGGGTTGATCTCGTGGCGGCGGCCGTCGATCCAGAGGTCACGGATCTCGGCGTCGGCGTCGGGGTCGAACAGGTCGCCGGTGGCGACGACGAGGTTGGCCGGGCGGCCGAGGGCGATCGAGCCGAGCGTGTCGGCGAGCCCGAGCAGATCGGCGGGACGGGTGGTCAGCGCGGCGAGGGCGTCCTGGGGCGAGAGCCCGTGCTCGATCGCGGCGTGGAGGTGGTCGTGGAACTCCGACCGCTCGCGGAGCTTGGAGCTGGTCAGCGCGAACGCGATGCCGGCGTCGGCGACGTATCGCGGGTTGGCTGGGGCGTGCTCCCAGGTCATGAGGTCTTTGAGGTCGACGGCGTCGGCCTTGGCGACGGTCGAGACGTCGGGCTCACGAGGCGTGCGCAGCGGAAGGATCAGGCTCAGCGAGCCCTTCTCGCTGCAACGCGATAGCGCGTCGAGGCGGCGGAACTCGGTGCCCGAGCCGACGAGCGTGAGCGATGACAGCGGCTGGCCCTCGAACTCGCGGAAGATCGCTTCGGCCTGGAACAGCTCCAGCTCGTGATCCGTGTCGAAGAAAACGGGGCGGTCGGGGAGGTCGGTGAGCGTTGAGAGCGCGTTGTGCTCTGGGCGGACGCGCTGGCGGGCGAGCCAGCCGGCGTCGAGGAGCGTCTGACGGATCAGCGCGATCGCGCCCATCTGGCTGGTGGGGTAGACGAGGTCGCCGCCCCAGCCGTCGGTGTTGAAGTCCATCGCGTGGAACGCGTCCCGGCGGTAGACGCCGGGCGCCGAGGCCGACGGGTTGCCCGACGGGTCGGCGAGGGAGACCACCGCGCCGAGCCCGCCCATGAGCCCGGAGCGTTCTTTGCTCATGCTGGGGACGAGCGCGGCGGCGGTGTAGCCCAGGGAGCGGAGGGTCTTCTGGTGGTCGGCTGAGAGCCCGCCGCCGTCGAGCGCGCGGCGCTGCGGGGTGATGTGGGGCGACCAGTGCTTGCCGGGGTCGGTGTCGTGCGGGGCGGGCACGTCGACGGCGATCCACGGCTCGACGAAGCCGGCGTAGATGTGGGTTCCGGAGTAGTCCCACTCGCGGGCGCCCTCGCCGAAGAGCCGCAGCGAGGCGTCACGGTCGGCGACGTCGATGGCGATGCGTTGGATGCTGCCGCCGAACTGGTTGACGGTGACGCCGTCGGCGTCGCGGATGGCGCGGACGCGTCCGTCGGAGACGATCAGCGTGGCGTTCTCGAGGACGGCGCCCGGCGCGAGGTGGACGGTGGCGCCGGCGAGCTTGTGGAAGCCGGGCTCGGTGATCCGGGGGCCGTTCTGCGGCGGGTCGAGCGGGGTTTGGCCGGTCGGCTGGGCGGCGGCGTGAGACGCGAGGACGGCGGCGATCAGGCCGAGGGGCGGTGCGGTTGCACGCATCGGGTGGGCTCCGTGGAGGGGCGGCGCTTTGGGCCGGGCCGGAACGAGCGGAACGAGAGTGTACCGGTCGGGGCGCGGCGCCCAATAGAGGCCCGGCCGGCCGCAGTGGCGAGCGGGTCGGATCCTATGGTGAGCGGGCACGCGTGCGTGTGGTGCGCGGGCCTGGGCGAGGGAGCGCAAGGGAGCGAGCGATGAGCGAGAAGCCGATCGAGGGGAACGCGGTGATCGGGCAGTCTGGCGGGCCGACGGCGGTGATCAACGCGTCGCTGGTGGGGGCGGTCCGTGGGCTGCGGGGAATGCCCGAGGTCAAGCGGGTGCTGGGGATGCGTCACGGCGTCCGCGGCATGCTCGACGGCGACTTCTTCGACCTGGGCGACCTCGACGACGACCGCCTGTCGCGCCTGCGGGTGACCCCGTCGGCCGGGCTCGGCTCGACGCGCGATAAGCCCGACCGGGCGTACTGCGAGAAGGTGCTCGAGTCGGCGAAGAAGAACGACGTGCGGTACTTCTTTTATATCGGGGGCAACGACTCGAGCGACACGTGCCGCATCGTCAACGAGCTTTCAAACGAGGCGGGCTACGAGCTGCGCTGCTTCCACATCCCCAAGACGGTCGACAACGACCTGATGGAGAACGACCACACGCCGGGGTTCCCGTCGGCGGCGCGGTTCGTCGCCAAGGCCTGCATGGCCGACTTCATGGACAACATCTCGCTGCCAGGCATCAAGATCAACGTGATCATGGGGCGGCACGCGGGCTTCCTGACCGGCGCGAGCGCTCTGGCGAGGCGTTCGCCCAACGACGGGCCGCAGCTGATCTACCTGCCCGAGGTCGCGTTCGACCTCGACGAGTTCGTGCAGGACGTCGCGACGCTCTTCGACCGTCGCGGGCGGGTGCATATCGCCGTGAGCGAGGGCATCGCCGACAAGGACGGGCAGTCGATCGGCGCGAAGCTGATCCAGGGCGAGGTCGACGACCACGGCAACGCCCAGCTCTCGGGCTCGGGGGCGCTCGGCGACGCGTTGTCGAACCTGCTCAAGACCAAGCTCGCGCCCCCGGGCGGCAAGCCGCCGCGGGTCCGGGCCGACACGTTCGGGTACGTGCAGCGGTGCTTCCCAGACCAGAGCCAGATCGACCTGGACGAGGCCGAGCGGGCCGGCCGCTTCGCAACCGACCTCGCGCGGCAGGGCGACCTCGACGGGTCGATCGCGATCGTGCGCGACTCGGAAGAGCCCTACCGGAGCTCGTGCAAGCGGGTGCCGCTGACGGCGGTCGCGGCGAAGACGCGGCACATGCCCAGCGAGTTCATCAAGGGGCGTCACGACGTCAGCGAGGCGTTCATCAAGTATGCCAAGCCGCTGGTCGGCGACCTGCCGGGGTTCGAACGGCTCTAAACTTGCATGGTGTGTCCTATTGTTGATGTCCTTGCGTTAATAGGATGTACTCCTAAATACCTGATGATCTCGCCATTTCCAAGTGGTGGCGGGTTTCAGCCGAGTCCTTCTCTACATCGTCAACCAGTCGCTGTCGATGTGTATCGGACAGGCAGCCTGTTCTCTCTCGATTGGCAAAGGTCAGGTTGGTGTTTGGATTTCAGGTGTTTGTGCAACCCTGTGCAGCAAGCTGCGAATAAAATAGGTAATCTGTGAGGATTGAGATCGGATTCTGCGATCACTTCACTGTGGTTGAGCAGACCTTTGGGCACTGTATGCGGCAACGGCACCGTGTGTTCGGTTTTTGTTAAGTTGTCCCGTACTGGTGTAGTACATCTGAGCAGTCGCACAGTGGAGCATTTTGAATGAAAAACCATAACGTTTTATGGACGGTTGGGGTGGGGTTCATGGCGATGCTTTCGGGTATCGCGAATGCGTCGTTGATGCCGATTCAGCCGCTGCTCCGGGTCGCGGGGGAGGTTGTTGACGAGCGTGTGCTTTCAACGAGCCCGGATGGGTCCTGGTCAGTCATTGAGCGGGTCGGGATCGCGGCTGAGGCTTCCGAGGAATGGATCCGTCCGTTCGAGGGCAGGGCTGCAAGGCTGGACATGGACGCGATGCGTGTGGCACTGCTCGGGGCACCGATGGAGTTCACGCAGGCCGCCTTCGACCGTCCTGCGATGATCGATCTGCCGAGGCCGGACGGGGGCTACGAAGTATTTGAGATCGTCGAGGCGCCTGTGATGGCGAAGGAACTGCAGGCGAAGTATCCGCAGATCCGGACGTACCGCGGGCAGAGCCTCGATAAGAAGGCGAACCATGTTCGGATCTCGGTCACGCCGGCTGGCTTTCGGGCACAGGTCATGTCTCCCCAAGGGTGGTATTACATCGATCGATATTCTCGAGACGATTCGACTTTGTACTCGAGCTACCTCAGAAGCGGTTTGGAATACAGCCAGAAGGGGTTTGTGTGCCAGGCGGCGGCAGCGGCCGAGGACGACCTGGCGGATGCGGCAGAGCAGGCGTTCGCCGGCTTTGGATCGGCGTCCAAGAATGCTGGTGTTCTTCAGAATGGGCAGCTCCGCACCTACCGCTTCGCTTCTATGGCGACCAACGAGTACACGAATTTCTTTGGCGGGACTGTGGCGGACGGGCTTGGTGGGTTGGTTGAGTCGCTGAACCGGCTTGTTCAGGTCTATGAGGTTGATTTTGCCGTCCGCCTTGAGCTCGTCGCGGATAATGATAAGTTGATTTTTACGAATCAGAATCCAGATCCTTTTAATTTCATATTGTTGTCACAGGTCGATTCGCAGATCGACGTTCTGATCGGCTTTGGAAGCTATGACGTCGGCCACTTGGTCGATGTGGGTGCTGGTGGTGTTGCGTTCCTTGCGTCGGTGTGCACCAGCTCGAAGGGCGGCGGCTACACGGGCTTTTCTCCGCCGACGGGTGACCCGTTCGCGATCGACTATTTCTCGCACGAGGTGGGACACCAGTTCAACGGCCAGCACACGTTCAACGGAGATAGCTTTTCCTGCGCCGGTTCGCAGCTGTCGGCGGCCACGGCTTTCGAGCCCGGCTCCGGCACCACAATCATGGCGTACGCCGGGATCTGCGGCGACGATAACGTCCAGTCGAACTCTGACCCTTACTTTCATTTTAACTCGATCGACCGGACCCGAAGCAATATTACCTTTCAGAGCGGCTCGGCCTGCCCAGACATAACGACGACGGGCAACTCGAATCCTACCGTTGAGGCCGGGCCCGCTCGTCTGATACCTACCGGCACGCCGTTCGTGCTGACCGCGGTCGGATCGGACCCCGACAACGACTTTCTCACGTATGCTTGGGAGCAGGCGGACCTCGGCCCTGTGCAGGACCTGGGAGCGGGCGACAACGGACAAAGCCCCCTCTTCCGCTCGCGGCTGTTGGAGAGCCCGTCGCGCTCGTTCCCGCGGGTTCAAGATGCCTGGATTCCCGGCGGGACCGACGCGGAGACCCTCCCTACGCAGCGTGATGGCAACAACAGGATGAACTTCCGCGTGACTGTTCGTGACAATCGGAGCGGCGGGGGAGCCACAGCTTCGGACACAACGACGGTTGAGACTGTTCCCGGCGCGGGCCCCTTCCGTGTGACGAGCCAGACGAACGGCCCTGAGTACTTCCCCGGGCAATCCGTTGAGGTGACCTGGGACGTGGCGAATACAGACGTTTTTCCGCTGCTTGAAAACAGCGTCTCGATAGATTTTGCTGCGAATGGGGTCGACTTCAACACAGTACTTGTATCTTCAACACCCAACGACGGCTCGGCTCTGGTGACGATCCCGGACGAATTCGCCTCGGCTGGTCGTATCCGCGTCAAGGCGATCAACGGCATCTTCTATGCGTTGAGTCCGTCACCCATAAGCATCGACGTCCCGCCCGTTCCGGCGTCATGGTCAATCGTCGGGGGCGCTCCGGCATCGCTGGAACCCAATGTGCTGACAGAGATCATTTTCTCGTTCGATCCCGGCTCGACAAGCGGCATCACAGGGGCGCCGGCATTGATCACGTCGACAACATCGTCGCCATTTCCAGTCTTTGATACGTTGAGTGAGATCGATCCGAACACTTTCCTAGGGTTCCTGCCGGCTGCGGACTGCGATGAGACGGTTTTTTATCGCGTGCAGGTACAGGTCGGTAGTGACGTGATCCCTTTCCCGGCTAGTGCTGGCTTTGAGTTCGAATCAGTGCAAGTGATTTGCAATAATGAGTGTCCAGGTGATAGCAATCGTGATGGCGTTTTGTCTTCAGACGATTTTACGGCCTGGCTTACTTTGTTCTTGGCTAATGACTTGGGTGCGGATGAGAATAACGATGGTGTTCTTACTGCCGCTGACTTTAGTGCTTGGTTGTCTAATTTCCTTGCTGGTTGTGATTGAGTAAGAAACTCTGTTCTGACGATCTTTTACAAGCTAGCCATCCGTTGCCGTTGGTTGTTGATATAAGCGGCTGATCGTGGAGCTTTGTCTCTGCGATTTTTTATTGATGGAAACGCAGTCCATAGGCATCGGGGCCTGCTGAGTTCTAGCCTATAAAGGGTAATCTGTTAGCGGGAGGGCACTCGCTAGGCCATGGCTCGAATGTCATGCAGTGACGTTCAGCGTTTATCAGTTGAAGTGTGGGGTCAGTCGCTTGAGTTGGATCGGGTGATCGGGGGATGTAGCTTCGAAGCATAACTTGATCTGCCGGTTACGTCTGGACGACCTGGAGTGTGCTTCGCACCGGAGCAGAGTATAAATTGTCATTGATGAGCTCAACATGTTGTGAGTATTGGGTGTGGCTGGGCATTAATGGGGCGGGCGGTAGAGAAGTCGCCGCAGCGTGCGAGTTTGGTTGTGAGGGGTGACTATGACCGCAGAACCTGTCGTGCTGCTACGGAAGCCAGAAGCACAGGGGATCACGTACGGACGGGCGAGGCTGCTGCTGGGTGTCAGTGGCGTAGGCGCTTGGGTCGTGTTGGCGACGGGGCTGCTGCTGGCCGAGGCGCCTCCGAAGATCTTGGGGTGGGTCGGCACCGAGCTTGGCGTGAACGTGCTCGTGCTGCTCGCGGCGTTGCTCGGGTACGTCGCTCTGCACGCAGGGTTTGATGTCATCGGCGGGTACGTGCTACCTAGGCGGTACGGGCGCAGCACGCAGCCTTTCGGCTCGTACGCCGCGGGCTGGATCCGCGGCGTGGGGTTGCACGCCGGGCTCATGCTCGCGGTTGCTCTGGCGATGCTGCTGGCGTCGCGCGGGCCGGGCGTTCCGGGGATGGTGATCGTGGGGGTGGCGGTGAGCCTGCTGCTGCTGAAGTGGCGCGTGCCGCTCGCGCGTCAGGTCGGCTCGCACGGGCCCGCGGAGCCCTCGGATGCGCTCGACGAGGATGTTCGGGTCGTCGACGGCCGCGACGTGGGCTTTACAGGCGGGATCGACGGCGTGTTCCGGCCCGCGGGGCACGTGGTTCCGAGCCGCTGGGTGGAAGAGCTGTCGGCCGATGAGCTCACGCTGGCGATCGCCCGACGGCGACGCGCCGTCGAGACCGGGCTCTGGGAGCGCGGCCGGTGGATCTCGCTGGTCTTTACGTGGGCCGGGCTCGGGGTCGCGGCGGGGCAGGTCGAGGGGCTCGCCGGGACGGCCGGGGGTGTGGTGCAGTTCTCGCTGGTCTTCACGCTCTGGTCGTTCGCCGGGCTGCTGCTCCTGCCAACGGTCACGCGTCGCGCGTCGCACGCGGTCGACGCGTCGCTCGTCGAGTCGGGCACCGACCCCGAGGCGCTCCGGTCGCTGCTGAGCAGGCTCGACGCGATGCAGGACGGCGAGCCGAGCCGGCCGGGCTGGATCGAGTCGATCTTCCACCCGATCCCCAACGCCGACAGCCGCGTTGCGGGCGAAGGAGAGGGCGAAAGAGAGGACCAAGGACAAGCCGGCGCCGCCCGCGGTCGGCCGCGGCGGCGCGTGTCGCGCCTGGCTGGCTACGACACGGCCCGCACCGCGGCGTTCGTCAGCCTCTCCGGGCTCGGGCTGCTCGGGCGGGCGGTGCACTGCAACAGCGGCCGGCCCGCGCTGTGGGTCTTCTTGCCGCTGGACTGACGCGCTCCCTTGGGACAGCGGTCAGCGGTCGGTCAGCCACGCGACGCGGACCGAGAGCCTCGGAAGCCAACGCCCGCTCTCGGTCCGGATCCGGAACGGTGTTTCATCGACGACGCGGACCTCGAGCCGCGGGCCCGCTTTCGGAACGATCGACACGGTCCGGCCCGTGAGCGCCGGCCGGCTGCCCGGGGCGACAGGGATCGATCGCGAGCGCTCGATCGTGAGGCGTTCGAGGCGCGCGAAGTCGGCGTATCGGCACGCGGCGGCCCGCTCGCCGTCCGAAGCCCGGCGTAGAGCCAGTAGCACGACCGGACGCGGCCCCAGTGGTCGCTCAGGCGCACGACGCGGCCCGGCTCGTCCCAGTAGACCGAGCCCGAGCGGCTGACGAAGTCCGGCTCGCGGTCGGGCGCGTCGGCCGGCTCGAAGTCGGCGAATGTGCGGTCGTGGAAGTTCTCGAAGTGGAACACCTCGGGGCGGTTCGCCGCGGGCGGTCAGTCGGATGACCCGGCGAAGACCTCGCGGCAGAAGTCGACCTCTTTGGGCGTCATGGGCCGGTCGGAGCCGGCGCGGACGTTGCAGCGGGCCTGGCGCTCGTTGCGGAAGCCCGGGATGACGCTGCAGACGTTCGGGTGGGCGGCGACGAAGCGGCATGCGGCCGACGCGAGGTCTTCGACGCCGCTGCCGAACCGCTCCTTCAGCCGCTCGAGCCTGGGCCTCAACGAGCGCAGCCGGTCCTGGGTGAAGTTCTCGCGGCTGGCGCGGATGTCGCCCTCCTCGAACGCCGGGGGGTTCTCTGGGTCGAACTTGTCGAGGAGGATGCCCTGCCCGAGCGGGCTGAACGCGACGAAGGTGCAGGCGTGGTCGTCCATGAGCCGCTGGAGCCGGGCGCCGGGTCGGATGAAGTTGTCCTGGAGCATGCTCGCCCACGACTGGAGGACATCGGGCTTGACGACGGGGATTGCGCGCTCGAAGTCGCCGTCGGAGTAGGCCGACTGCCCGACGGCACGGACCTTGCCCTCATCGACGAGCCGTCGCATCTCGCCCGCGGCGTCGTGGAGGTTGCCGGGCTGATTGTCGTCGGCGAACGAGCCGTGGTGGAAGTAGTAGAGGTCGAGGTGGTCGAGCCCGAGGTTGCGCAGGCTCTGCTCGCACTGGTGGCGGATGTGGTGGGGCTCGTAGGGGTGGGGGGCGGTGCCCCAGGCGTGGCCGACCTTGGTGGCGATGACGAGCTCGTCGCGCGGGACGCCGAGCGAGCGGAGGCAGTCTCGGAGGAGTCGTTCGGCGCGGCCGTTGCCATAAATATCGGCGTTGTCGAAGTGGTTGACGCCGGCGTCGAGCCCCGCGCGGAGCCCGGCGAGCACGTCGTCGTGGTTCACGTCGCCCCAGCCGATCGGCTGCCCGGTCTGGAGCGACCAGTTGGGCCCGCCCATGGTCCAGCAGCCGAAGCCGATCTCGGAGACTCGAACGTCGGTGGTGCCCAGGGTTCGGTAGCGCATGACCCCAGGGTAGTGGGCGGGGCGGCGGGTGGTGTTAGTCGCCGCCCTGGAGGAAGTTCGCGAGCCGGGCGTTGAAGTCGTCGCCGTCGAGGGCGTCGTCGCGGTTGACGTCGGGCGGGCAGGGCTCTTCGAGCAAGCCGAAGAAGAAGACGTCGGCGAGGTTGGCGATGCCCTCGCCCACGGGGTGGAGCCCGTCGGGCCAGTTGTCTGGGTAGTCGGTGGTCCGGTCGTAGACGTCGATGACGCGAAGGCCGAGGTCTTTCGCGACGCTGTCGATCGCGGGGATGATCTCGCTCTGGAGCCGCGCGTCGCCGGCGGGGCTGAACGCGAACTGCGGCGGCGGTGTCGCGAGGACCACCTCGGGCTCGGGCTCGATCGAGCGGAGCAGCGCGACGAGGTTGCGGAGGTCTTGCTCGTAGTTGGCCCGCAGCGCGGCCGAGGTTTCTTCGCTCACGTCGTTGGACCCGAGCATGACCGTGACGATGTCGGGGGTTTGGGTGAGCAGGTCGGCGAGGGCGAGGGTGTCCCAGATGGAGATGGCGGTGCCTCGGACGAGGGTCGCGCCGCTGACGCCGTGGCCCGGGTCGCTCTCGAAGTCGAGGACATCGAACCCGTCGCCGAGGATCAGCTCGAGCTCGGTGGGGTAGTCGTTGAAGGGGAGCCACTCGGTGATGCTGTCGCCGAGGCAGGCGATCTCGGTCGGCGGGTCGCCGGCGGCGACGAGCTCGACGCGGTCGAGCCCGACGAGCGTTCCGGCGTCGCCCGTGTGGTCGAAGTTGAGGGTGATCGGCCCGGTCGCGGGCGCGACGAACTCGAGCTCGAGCGGGGGCCAGACGGTGGGCCAGCCGTCAACGAAGCGGAGCTCGCGGACGCCGAGGAAGTCGAACGACTCGTCGTCGCCGTCGTTGGCGTTGGCTTTGGTCAGGCGGTAGTCGTAGCCCAGGTAGCGGCGCGAGCCCTCGGCCCAGACGTGCGCGTGCCCGGGCAGGACCTGGTCGGCGTCGTCGCCGAGCAGGAAGCTGTTGCCGAACTCGTTGTCGGCCGGGTCGAACGCGGTGAGGCTGCGCCCGTCTTTGTCGAGGAAGGGCCCGGTCGGCCGGTCCGACCGCCCGACGCGGAGCGTGTAGTTCTCGGCGAGGCTGCCGTTGCTGGTCATCAGGTACCACCACGGCCCTTCCTGCCAGAGGGCGCCGCCCTCGAACCACTCGCTGTCGAGGGTCCACTCGTCGCCCGACCAGTCGGCGACGCGGGTGAACAGGTCGGGCCGGTCGTCGAAGCGGACTGTCTGGTTGGGGGCGCCCTTGAGGTAGCCGGTCGCGGGGTCGAGCTCGGCGACGTACATGCCCGTGCCGCCGCCGAGCCAGGGGTCTTCATCGCCCGCGTTGAAGGCGATGTAGTTGTTGTCTGGCTGCTGGGGGGTGGCGTAGAGCGGGTTGCCGCCACCCGAGAGCGTCGTGAAGATGACGGCTTGGCAGGTCTCGCCGGTGCCCTGGCAGAAGGGGTTGTCGCTGTTGAACCCGTAGAGCCGGCGGGAACCGTCGGGGAAGACGACGCAGCCCTTGGCGAGCATGTCGTCCTGGAAGAAGTTGAAGGGCAGGTCGCCGCCGGCCCAGGGGTCGAGGATCGGGTCGCTCGCACCGGGCTGGTAAAAGTGGTTCTCGCTGAAGGCGTGGCGGAAGCCGCCGTCGAGCCAGACGTTTGCGCCGTCGTCGTTTGTGCGAGTCTGGGCGGCGCCGGTCAGGGCGCGGGGGCTGACCGGCGCTCCCGTCGATGCGAGGTTCTGGTTGTTTGCGTCTGCGACCGCGAGCCGGGCGCTCGCGATGCCGGCGACCCCGCTGGGCAGGTCTTCGAAGCCGCAGTTGGCGAGGCAGTCGAGCGTGGCGTCGTCGTACACGCTCGAGGCCCACGCGGTCAGGCGGTAGCGGACGCCGGCCTGCACCTGGACGGTCCGCGTGGCTCGGCCGCCCGCGGCGACCACGCCGTACGCCCGGCCCTCGGGCGGGGCTTCGTACTCGCTCGAACGCACGACGAGCCCGGACCACGGGCCGACGCCGGCCTCGAAGCCGTCGAGGACGATTGGCTGGGGGTTCGGATGGGGGGCGGGCTGAGGGGCAGGCTGAGCGATCGCCGGCGTGACGGGGAGTGCTGCGACCATCGCGGCGCCAGCAACCGTTTGCGCGATCGTGCGGCGCCGCCCACACGGGCGAGCAGCGGGCGACGTGGTCGTGGCACCCGGTCCGAAGCTGGGCTGTCTCGGCATGTCTCTCGTTCCTTGCTTGCCCGACCACGAGGCGGGGGCGGCCCTCTGGCGCGGCCGCGTCCCGACCCGGTCAGATGCGCGGGCGGGACGATCTGTCGAGCCGGCCCGGTTTTCCGGAGTATCGGAGCGATCGCGGCCCGAGATCGGTCGGCGTCAACGGTTCACGGATCGGTCTTGGCGTCGCCCGCTTCTACTACAGGTTCTGCCGGGCGCTGCTCGTGTCGCTACTCGGTTTGGGGGCGGGTCAGTCCGCCGTGAGGGCTTCGAGTTCGGGCCCGCTGAACACGCGGCTGCGGATGTGGAAGCGCCGCTCGCGTCCGTTGTCGAGCGAGAACATGCCGCCGCGACCCGGCACGACGTCGAGGATGAGCTGGGTGTGCTTCCACGCTTCGAACTGGCCGCGCTTGATGTAGACGTCGACGCTGTCGCCGCCGCCGAGCGGGACCGCGCCGAGGCGGACGTCCGAGTCGCCGATGCGGAAGTCGGCCGCGGGGTAGCACATGGGCGAGGAGCCGTCGCAGCAGCCGCCGGACTGGTGGAAGAGGATGTCGGGGTGGTCGGCGCGGATCTCGCGGATGAACTCGACGGCGGCGTCGGTGGCGACGACGCGCGGCGGCGCGGGTTCAGACATCGTTTCTGGCGTGGGCTGTGGCTCTGTCATAAGCCCCGCGCCGCCGGTCGGGCGGCGCGGGGGTCGGGGGCTCTGAAGACCGGCTGCGAACCTGTGGCTCGGAGCCGGTCCGGCTCTTTAGAAGAAGCCGAGCTTGTCGGGGCTGTAGCTGACGAGCATGTTCTTCGTCTGCTGGTAGTGGCGGAGCATCATCAGGTGGTTCTCACGCCCGATGCCCGACTGCTTGTACCCGCCGAACGCGGCGTGGGCGGGATAGAGGTGATAGCAGTTGGTCCAGACGCGGCCGGCCTCGATCGCGCGGCCGAAGCGGTAGCAGGTGTTCACGTCGCGGCTCCAGACGCCGGCGCCCAGGCCGTAGAGCGTGTCGTTGGCGATCTCGAGCGCCTCGTCGGGCGTCTTGAAGGTCGTGACGGAGACGACCGGGCCGAAGATCTCCTCCTGGAAGACGCGCATCTTGTTGTGGCCCTTGATAACGGTGGGCTCGACGTAGTACCCGCCGCGCAGGTCGTTGGGCATCGCGGCCTCGCGGCCGCCGGTGAGGATCTCGGCGCCCTCCTGCTTGGCGACCTCGAAGTAGCTGATGATCTTTTCCTTCTGCTCGCTGCTCGCCTGGGCGCCGATCATGGTCGCCTGGTCGCGCGGGTCGCCCTGGACGATCGCCTTGACGCGGTCGAGGGCGCGCTCCATGAAGCGGTCGTAGATCGTCTCGGCGATCAGCGCCCGGCTCGGGCAGGTGCAGACCTCGCCCTGGTTGAGCGCAAACATCGCGAAGCCCTCGAGGCACTTGTCGAAGAACGCGTCGTCGGCCTCAAGCACGTCCTCGAAGAAGATGTTCGGGCTCTTGCCGCCCAATTCGAGCGTCACGGGGATCGTGTTCTCCGCGGCGTACTGCATGACCAGCCGGCCGGTGGTGGTCTCGCCGGTGAACGCGACCTTGGCGACGCGGTCGCTCGCGGCCAGCGGCTTGCCCGCCTCGAGCCCGAACCCGTTGACGACGTTGACCACGCCCTTGGGCAGCAGGTCGCCGATGAGCTCCATCAGGACCAGGATCGACGCGGGGGTCTGCTCGGCGGGCTTGAGCACCACGCAGCACCCGGCGGCGAGCGCGGGCGCGAGCTTCCAGGTCGCCATCAGCAGCGGAAAGTTCCAGGGGATGATCTGCCCGACGACGCCGATCGGCTCATGGAAGTGGTACGCGACGGTGTCGTCGTCGATCTGGCTCATCGTGCCCTCCTGGGCGCGGATGCAGCCGGCGAAGTAGCGGAAGTGGTCGACCGCCAGCGGCAGGTCGGCGAGGGTCGTCTCGCGGATGGGCTTGCCGTTGTCGAGCGTCTCGGCCAGCGCGAGCAGCTCGAGGTTGTCCTCCATGACCTGGGCGATCTGGTTGAGGATGTTTGCGCGCTCGGTCGTCGAGGTGCGGGCCCACTTGGCTTTGGCGGCGTGGGCGGCGTCGAGGGCCGCCTCGATGTCGGTCGCGTTCGAGCGGGCGATCTCGCACAGCACCCCGCCGTGGACCGGGGAGGTGTTGGTGAAGGTCTGCCCGCTGGCGGCGGGCTTGAACACGCCGTTGATGTAGTTGCCGTAGGCCGCCTTGAACGGCCCGCCGCCGTCGAGCCCGTCGGCGAGGTTGGTCTGGGGTGAGAGGGTGGTCATGGCGTGGTCCTTTCCGTGTGCTTCGAGCCCCTGAGGCCGGCCCATAACGGGCGATGGAGATGGGGCGGAGACAAGATCAATGCCGACGATATCGGATGTCGACACCTTTATGCAACGTATACGATATCTTTTGATGCAGAAATATGTTTGGAGTGATCCAGCCTCGGCGCCATTCCCGGCTGTGCCAGGACGGGCTTTCTCGGACCTCGCGGCTCACGAACACGCAAAGCAGGACCCCGCGGCCAAGACCTCTCTGCAAGGCCCCCGCGGCTATGCTGCCGCCGACCTATGGCGATGAACCGCACGCATTTCTCGGCCGGCCTGTTCACCCTTGTCTGCCTGCTGGGCCTCTTGGTTTCCAGCGTGGTGCTGTCGGGCGTGGGCGACCTGCTGTCGCCCTCGACCGGGTTCGGCGTGGTCTTCCCGCTGAGCCAGGGAACGCAGGGGCTCCAAGCCGGGGCCGACGTGACGCTGGGCGGGCAGAAGGTCGGCCGGGTCACCGGCGTCGGCTTCGAGCGGGACGGTCGCGGCTCGCCTATGGCGGTGGTCGCCCGGGTCCGGGTCCGAGACGACTTGCTGCTCTTCGAGGACGCGCGGGTCGAGCTGGTGCGGCCGTTGCTCGGGGCGGGGGCGTCGATCAACATCGCGGCCGCGGGCGCGGGCGAGCTGGCCGGCTTCCAGGGGACGGGGCCCGAGGTCGCCGACGGGGAGTCGCTGCCCGGGCTGGTGGCGGCTCCGTCGTTCCTGGCCGACGCGGGGTTTGGCGAGGACCAGAAGCTCCAGCTCCAGAATCTGGTGGCGAACGCGGAAACCGCGAGCCTGTCCGCCCGGGCGCTGCTCGAATCGCTCGAGCGGCAGGCGCCGGCGGCGGCCGAGTCGCTCAACGAGTTTCTGGCGCGGTCCGAGGGCTGGGGCGACCGGATCGATGCGATCCTTGAGTCGGTCGGTTCCGCGGCCGGCAACGCCGACGTGGCGGTCGTGCAGGCGCGGGAGGCCCTCCAAGAGCTGCGGGGCATCGTCGCGGACAACCGCGCGGTGATCGCCGAGGCGGTCGCGTCGCTGAACCGCTCGGCGACGGAGATCGAGAACGGGGCCGTGCCGGACGTCGCCGAGATCCTGGCGTCGGCGCGGGCGGCGGTCGCGAGCGTCGAGCTGGCGACCGACGAGGCGGCGTCGATCCTCGTGGGCAACCGCCCGAGCATCGACCGGGCGGTCGCGAACGTGCGCCTGGCGACCGACCAGCTCAAGCTTCTGTCGATCGAGGTCCGGCGGACGCCCTGGCGAGCGCTGCAGCGGCCGTCGACGAAGGAGCTTCGGGAGCAGCTCGTCTACGACGCGGCGCAGGCGTATCTGCTCGCGTCGGTCGAGCTGGCGTCGACAGGGGACACGCTGGCGGCGGCGGTCGAGCGGGGGCCCGAGGACATCGGCGTCGAGGAACTGCGGGCGAAGCTGTCCGAGAGCGTGCGGGCGTACGAGGCGGCCGCCGAGCGGCTGCTGGAGCGGCTCGACCCGGTCGATGACTGAGGCTTCGCCTCGGCCGGCCCATAGCGGGGTTGGTCGGGTTCTGGGGCGGGCGTGCGCTTCGTTGGTGAGATCGGGAGAATGGGCGTGGGTCGGGGCTGCTGATCCCGTACACTTCCCTGATGGCTCAGCGACGACATCATTATGAGCAGGCGTTTGAGCATTTGCTCCGGGCGCGGCGGATCCCGTATGTCGCTGTCAATGAGGCCCGCAAAGCGCTGTTGCCGGACCGTCCTCGCGGGGCGGCAGCGCTGCAGGCTGGGTCGCGGACGGTGAAGAGTTTCGACTTCGTCGCGTACGGGCGGAACGAGCGTGGGCTTGACGGGGGGGTGCTGGCCGAGATCAAGGGCCGCCGTGTGCGGCCGACGCCGTCGGGTGTGGGTCGGCTGGAGTCGTGGGCAACGCGAGACGATGTGTCGTCGCTGCTGACATGGTCGAGCCTATTCGGGGACGCGTTCGTGCCGGCGTTGGTGTTCGTCTACTGGTTGGATACGCCGCCACGTTCGTCGCTGTTCGAGGATACGTGGGTGTTCAAGGACCGCTGGTACGCCATTCGGGCGGTCCGTGCCGACGAGTACGCGACGCACCAGAAGACGAGGAGCGCCAAGTGGGGGACGGTGCACTTGTCGGCGGCGGACTTCGACCGGCTGTCGAGGCCGCTCGCCGCGGCCCCTTCGGAGGTCATGACGCCGGTGTCGAACGCGCCCGGGCGGGTCTCGGCGGGTGAGCGTCCCGCGCGGCGGCCGATGATCTGGACGGCAGACCACGACGGCTTGGGATCTGGTCGCCGCCAGCCCGGCGCCGACGATCCGCAGGGGGCCGGGAACGCCGAGCGGGCTCTCGCGGGTAGCATGCCGGTATGAGCAGCGATCCGATCCTTCCGGCGTGTTGTGGCTTTGGACCGAAGCAATCGGTCGGCGATGTCGACCGATCGCGTGGACCTGCGTCACGCGTGCTTCGCCGGTTTGGCGGTCTTACGCCCGTCTTGCTTTGCGTCGGTGCCTTCTCGCTGATGCTGCTCGCGGGCGACGTGGCGGCGCAGGCGGCACCAAAGCCCCCGGTGCCGGCCGATTCGGATGTGTCTCCTGTGTTGCTGAACATCGTGCTCGCGGCGCTGGTGGTGGGGGCGGTCGGTAGTGCGAGCGTGCTGCCATCGAAGCGCGGGCACCAGGACTGATCGCGTGCTGAGCGGGCGTGGTGCACATTCGCGGCTCGGGGGTCGGAGGGGCCAAGGAAGCCGGCTGGGCCGGGGAGGCCGGACGCTGATGCTGCTCGCGGTCAACGCGGGTCTGCTCTTTGGGGCGGTCGCGGTGCCGGCGTCTCGGGCGGCGTGGGCGGTGCAGGCGGGTTTGGAACAACCAGGGCGGGCCGGCCCACGGGCCGGCGGCCGGTACACGCTAGTCACGGGCGACTACCTCGGCGGCGTGGGCGAGGCGATGTACATCCTCGACGTCGAGAACCGCGAGCTCGCGGCGGTGCTCTACGACCCGGCGCTCAAGACGGTGAGGATCGCGGGCTACCGCGACCTGGCCCGCGACGCGCAGGAGCGGCCCGGGCGGTGAACGAACCGGCTTCCAACCAGGACACGCGTCGGTCGCTCGGGGACCCGGTCGAGGCGGCGTGGCACGCGGGTTCTCCGCGGGACCGCCGGTCGCTGGTCAACGCGGGGCTCGTCGCGTCGGCGGTCGGGCTCGGTGTCTGGCTTGTCGCGGCCGTGTTCGGCGGGGGCAGGCTGGACGGCGTTGGGATGTTCGAGCGTTCGGCGGTCGCGGGCGACGCGGTGGTCCTGGATGACATGACGGTGCTGACCGGGGAGGGGCCGATCGAGGACGTCGTGGGCGTCGTCGACAACCGTTCGGAGCGGCTGCTCTTGTACCGTTTGGACAACCGTCGCCGGCTGGACTTCGTGCAGTCGGTGAGCTTGCGTCGTGTGTTTGTGGAGGCGCGGGCGACGTACGGGGCGCCGTAGCCGTGCGTGTGTTCCCTGAGAGGGCGTGACTGACTGATGCCGATTCTGCCGCTGCCACAGTTTGAAGAAGACCTCGCCGAGCACCTCCGCGAGAAGTCCGACCGCGAGGCGTACGAGCGGCTGAGCGTGCCGACGACGATGGTCGTCCGCTTCGGTGTGATGCGGCGGGTCGGCGAGTTCCCGTACGCGGGCGACACCAAGCCGGGCTGCGGCTCGAAGATCGTCGTGCGGACCGACCGCGGGACCGAGGTCGGCGAGATGCTCACGTCGACCTGCCCGAACGCGGGGTGCTCCAAGAGCGTGACGCGGCGGGAGATGCTCGAGTACATCGAGAACTCGGGCGGGAAGGATTACCCGTTCTTCGACGCGACGCTCAAGCGGGGCGGGCTGCGGGACGAGAAGCCGCGGGTGCTGCGGATCGCAACGGCCGAGGACCTGCGGGAGCAGCAGCGGCTGGAGCAGTCTCGGCACGGGCTGAAGGTCGAGGCGCGCCGGGTGCTCGCGGAGGTGAACGCCGGGGCGCCCCCCCACGCGCGCCCCCACGCGACCGCCGAGGACCGGGCGCTGGTGCGTGGCGTGAAGGTCGTCGACGCGGAGCCGATCCTGGGCGGCGAGGTGCTAACGGTGTTTGTCGCGTCGGAGCAGCCGGCCGAGGGGCACCACGCCGGCGATGCGCCGCTGGATGCGCGGGGCCTGGAGCGGCTGCTGTCGCCGGCGTTCGACACGCCGCGGCTGGTCGTGCAGCAGGTCGGCTCGCGGGACGAGGCTCGCATCACGGCCGACTACGAGCGGTGCGGCCAACACTGCTGCTGCAAGGGCTTCCTCAAGGTGCTCAAGCCCGTGTCGATGCGGTCGGCCAAGGTGCAGAAGGCCACGCTCGATCCCCTCAAGATCTCGGGGCGGTGCGGGCGGCTGATGTGCTGCCTGCGGTACGAGGACCAGACCTACTCGGAGCTGCGCAAGCGGCTGCCGAACCGCAAGAAGCGCGTCGGTACGCCCGAGGGCAACGGCATCGTCATCGACACGCAGATCCTGACCCAGCTCGCGCTCGTCGAGCTCGACGAGGGACGCAAGCGGGTGGCGATCGCGGTCGAGGATCTGACCGAGCCGGTCGAGGGGGGGCGGACGGGGGGCGAGCGGGCGGAAGCCGCGGGGCGCGGCCGAGAGACGTTGCGAGATCGATCGCGTTCGGGCGAGCGTTCGGGCGAGCGTTCGGGCGAGGGGGACGGTGGGGCGGCGGAACCGAAGAAGCGACGGCGGCGTCGGAAAAAGACGGTAACGGGCGGCGGCGACGCCGGGACGCGGGTGCCGGAGGCTGGGTCGCCAGGAACGGGTTCGACTGAGAGTGCTCCAGAGGGCGACCGAAAAGGTGGGATGGCAGACTCAGGGGCCGTGGGGAACACGGGTGCGGTTTCCCGACCGGCGACCGAGAAGCGTCGGCGTCGCCGGCGGTCGAAGCCGGCGGTCGAGGGCTCGGCTTCGGGTGATACCGCCTCTGATGATCCACGGGGTGGTGGGCAACCGTTGGGTGAGGACGGGGCTGGCACGCGTGGGACCGGCGGTCCGTCACCAAGCGGTCCGTCACCAAGCGGTCCGTCACCAAGCGGTCAGGCGCCAAGCGGTCAGGCGCCGGATGAGGGTCCGCGGCGGCGGCGGCGAAAGCGGCGGAAGCCTGGCGGTGGTGGAGATACTGACCGGAGCGGCGGTGCGGGTGGTGACGCGTCTGCGGGCTGATCGGTCGGGGCAAGACGGTGGTTCGATAGCTTGGAGGTCAAGACCGGGGGCTTGGGTCGGCTCTGATGCCGATACACACTTGATGGCGGAGCCGAGGACGACAGGTGGTGGGCCGGAGGACGGCGGGGAGAAGTCGATCCTGGGCGATCGTCGGCGCGGGTCAGGGAACGATTCCGACGGGTCGGCTCCGCGTGCGTTGCGCCTCGGAGGCATCAGCGTGCGTCCGCCGCCGACGTTGGTCGACACGCTGATCTCTCTGGCGTTCGGGTTTGTGCTCGCGTTCGCGTTCCGGGGTTTCTTTGTGGAGCCGTTTGTGATCCCGACCGGGTCGATGGCGCCGACGCTGCTGGGCCGTCACGTGGTGGTGGGCGACGCTCGGACGGGGACGTGGCCGGTCGACGTGCGGGCGGTGGAGGGACGCGGCTCGTCGTCGAGGCCCGAGTTCGTGCACCACCCGGTGACCGCCGAGGCCGAGCGGCTCTCCGAGGACGGCGTGATCCGGTCGGACCGGCGCGTGCGCAACGGCGAGCGGGTGCTCGCGCTCAAGCACGCGTACGCGCTGCGAGCGCCGAGGCGGTGGGAGGTGGTCGTCTTCCAGGACCCGTCGGGCAAGGTGGGCGCGGACGCGGTGATCAAGCGGCTGATCGGTCTGCCCGGCGAGTCGGTCGCGCTGGTCGACGGCGACGTGTTCGTCGCGCCGGCGGGGACGGACTGGGCGGGCGCGAGCGGCGTGGCGGGAACATGGTCGATCGCGCCGAAGCCGGTCGGCGTGCAGCGGGCCCTGTGGCAGCGGGTGTGGGAGGGGCCGGTCGGGGGGTCGGCGTCGGTCTGGTCGGCCGAGGGCGGGGCGCTGATCGGCGGCGGGTTCGAGGTCGCGGCTGGGTCGGGCTCGCTCGTGTGGGACACGGGGCGCGGGCGGCCGCTCGCCGACCGGCTGTCGTACAACCAGATCCACCCCGCGGCCGAGGGCGCGTGGCACGGCCCGTTCCCGACCAGCCCGTTCCACGAGGTGCTCTACCCGGTGGGCGACGCGGCGATGTCGGCGCGGGTCGCGGGTCTGGCGGGCGGCGGGCGGGTTGTTGCGACGATGCGGCGGAACGGGCGGGCGTGGCGCGGCGTGCTCACCGCGTCCCGCGTGTCGATCGAGCGCCTGATCACCGACGGCGAGGGTGACGGCGAGGGCGGGGGCGGCTGGGAAGAGCTCGCGTCGGGCCAGGGCGTGGTGCCTGGCGCTGCCTCCAGCGTGGCGTCCGGCGATGACGCGGGCATACCCGTGTCGTTCTGGCACAGCGATCAGACGCTGCGGCTGCTGGTCGACGGCGAGGTCGTGTGCGAGGCGGCGTACGGCGGCGGCATCGACGAGCGACTCGCGATAGCGATGAGGCCCGACTACCTGCGGAGTGTGCGGGGGGTTCGGCAGGAGCAGGTCAACACGACGCAGAGCGTGCTGTCGCGGCCCGAGGCGTACGCGACCCCGACGCTGTCTTGGTCGATCGAGACGGGTTCCCGAGGGCCGGTTGTTCGGCTCGAGGGGCTGTCGGTCGACCGGGACGTTTGGTTTCGCCCCTACCACAACCCGGGCGCGCCCGACGGACACCGCGTGCTGCCATTGGGCGTCCACCCTGATCGACCGGCGGACCTCGGGGCGGGCGAGTACTTCGTGCTGGGGGACAACTCAGCGGCGAGCTCGGACAGCCGGTACTGGGACGCGCCGTCGCCGTCGGTTTCGAAGCTACTGAACGGGCCCGCAGTGGGGGTCTTGCCGAAAGAGTTGATCATCGGCCGGGCGGCGGCGGTGTACCTGCCGAGCCCGGCTCCGGTGGGCGACCGCGGGCGTCGGCTGCCGGGGTTCGACCTCGGTCGCATCCGATGGATCCGGTAGCGACTCGCTTGTTTCCAAAGGGGCCCGGCCCGCCCGGGCGGCCCGAGTTTCGCGGCCCGATTTAAGCGGTGGACGTCGGTCGGCAGAGCGTCTCGATGTCCGCGGCCGGCACGTTCTTGTGCTCGTCCGAGGTGTCGAGGTTCTTGAGGGTGACGGTTGTTTCGGACTCGACGATGACCGCGTAGTGGGCGTGGATGTTGGCGGCGTCTTTGAGCAGCTTGCCGAGGTTCCGCGTGGTCTTGGTCGTGCGCCGGGCGTGGAGCCCGCGGCGGCGGAGCGTCGAAAGCAGCGACGCGAGGGTCGCGTCGAGCTCGGCGTGGGGCGTGATGAGGAAGACGTCGGGCCGGGCACCGATCTCGTCGAGCAGGTCGCGGTCGGAGGGCATGAGGCTCTTATTCTGGAGGACGTTGGTCAGGACAACGTCGCCCATGCCGAAGCCGACGGCGGGGGTCGGCGGTCCGCCGAAGAGCTCGACGAGGTTGTCGTACCGGCCGCCGCCGGCGAGGGCGCGTTCGCCGTCGGCGATGACTTCGAAGACGGTGCCGGTGTAGTAGGCGAGCCCGCGGACGATCTGTGGATCGAGCCGGAACCACTCGGTGAGCGAGCGGTCCTTGAGCTGGGCGCGGATGGCGTGGACCTCGCTGGCGGCGGTGAAGAGGTCGGACTCGAAGTCCTGGAACTCCGACGCGATCTTCTGTCTCTGCTGCTCGATCAGGTGGGTCTCGCCGCGGCGCTGGAGCTCTTCGCGGGCGGCGGCGGCCTGGGCGGGGTCGCGCCCGCTGACGATCGCGGTGATGCCCAGCACCTGGTCTTCGGTAGCGCCGAACGCGTAAGCGGCTTCGGCGCGCTGCGTGGGCGACCGCTTGGCGAACGCGTCGAGCCAGGCGAACCACGACTGCTCGTGGGACTCGTCGTCGTCGATGCGGCGGATGAGGGTGCGGATCGCGCTGCGGTGGCTCCAGCGGAACGTGGCGTCTTCGGGCGTGAGGCCGCAGGCCGAGAGGAAGTCGACGAGGAGCTCGAACACGTCGGCGTCGGCCTGCTCGCTGTCGTCGCCGAGGATGTCGGCGTTCCACTGAAGGAACTCGCGGAGCCGGCCGCGCTGGGGTTTCTCGGCTCGGAAGAAAGGGCCGGCCATGAACCAGCGGGTTGGCTTGGGCAGGCTCGCGGCCTGGGCCGCGTACATACGGGCGAGGGTGGGGGTGAACTCGGGGCGGAGGGCGTAGGGGGCTCGGCCGGTTTGTTGGACGGCGTCGCGCTCGGCGGGGTCTTTGCCGCTGAAGGCCTGGAAGAGCTCGGAGAGGATGCCTTCTCCGGATTTGACGGCGTAGAGGTCGGCGGGCTCGAAGGTGGGGCCGTCGATCTCGTCGAAGCCGTGGCGGATCGAGACGCGTCGCCAGCGTTCGAGGAGCCAGCGTCGGCGGGCCGCTTCGAGCGGGTAAAGGTCTCGGGTGCCCTTGGGGGCTTGGAAGGCGGGCTTGGGCATGCCGCGAAGGGTACGGAGGGAGCGGCCCACGGTGAAACGGGTTGGCCGCGCGAGCGGAGCCGACCGGGGTCGCGATACGCTGGTGAGGACGGCCGGCGGTACGACGCGCGTGGCGCACGGCGCTCGAGAGGAGGAGGATGCGATGGCGGCTCAGACACTTGGTGGAATGTCGAAGCGGGGGCGCGCTGCGGTGGTTGCGTGCGTGGCGGCGGCGGGATGGCTGCTCGGTGGGTGCGCGGTCAGGCCGTTCAGCGAGGCGGAGCTCGCGTCGATGAGCCGGGCGGCGGACGAGACGCTGGGCGGGATGCGGGCGAAGGAGGGCTATCTCGCCGACTCGATCGACCGGTCGATCGCGCAGGCGGTCTTCCCGAAGATTGGCAAGGGCGCGTTCTTCGTGGGGTTCGGGCTGGGCAGCGGGGTGCTGATCGAGGACGGCGAGGTGACCGGGACGTGCCGCAAGACGCAGGTCTCGGGCGGGTACCAGATCGGCGGGGCGGTCGAGTCGGAGGCGGTGCTGTTCTTTTCGGAGTCGGCGCTGAGCGACTTCAAGGACGGCGACTTCGCGCTGGCTTCGCGGGGCGTCGCGGTGATCGGCGAGAGCGGGCGTGGCTATGTCGAGGAGTTTCACGGCGGGGCCGACGAGTACACGTCGCCGCGCGTTGGCGCGATGCTCGGCGTCGCGGGCGCGCTCGATTTTTACAGCTTCCGCGCGGTCGAATGAGCGATCGGTGACCGTGCAGGGCCGGCAATGTGAGCCGGCAGCGCCACGACAACAGGAGGTCTGGCATGGGTGTTCAGAAAGCGTTTCGGGTCGGGTCGCGGGCGGGCGGTTTGCTGGCGGGCGTCGCGGTCTTCGGGCTCGTGGGCTGCTCCGCGCCGAAGGTTGACGACGACGGGCTGGCGCGGCTCGAGCGGGCATGCGACGAGGCAATGGAGCGGTTCCGGGCCGACGACGTGGCGTTCGGCGCGTTCGAGGACGCGGCGCACGGCGCGGCGGTGCTGCCCTCGGCCGGCAAGGGGGGCGTGATCTACTTCGGCGGCGCGAGCGGCACGGGGCTGATCTACGAGGGCGGCGAGCCCATTGGCACGACGCGGCTGTCGCAGGCGTCGGTCGGGCTGCAGCTCGGGGGGCAGGCGTTCAGCCAGGTGGTGTTCTTTGAGGACGCCGCGGCGCTGGAGCGGTTTACGGCTGGCGAGTTCGAGTTCTCGGCGGGCGCGTCGGCCGTGGCGGCGGACTACGGGGCGGCGTCCGGGGCGGTGTTTGATAACGGTTATGCGACGTTCGTGATGAGCCGCGGCGGGCTGATGTACGAGGTCAGCCTGGCGGGCCAGGCGTTCGCGTTCCGACCGCTCGAGGAGTAGGGAGTCGGCAGGGGGCAGGTCGCGGATGGGCTGATTTTCGGGCCGAGGCGGGGCTCTGGGTGAAGCCGGGGGGTGGAAGGGCCGACGACCATCGTGTCTCACGAAAGGACACGACTATGACGACCCGCCCTGTCTTGGTGCCCGCAGTCACGCTGGGCTTGGCCGCTACCCTCGCCGCTTGCGGAACAATCCAGCCGAACCGCTCCTCCGGTGTCGCAGCGGCAGACGGCGTTGCACCGGCAAATCAGACGTCAGAGATCCCTTCGCACCCGCTGACCGATGCCGTGGACATCGCGCTGCAATCGGTTCTAAAGGTCGATCCGGGGCTGATCGAATTCCAGAACGCGTCGTTCGCAATGGCAATCTTTCCGTTCGTGGCAACGGAGATGCCGCCGACGTTCAGCGGAGACGATTTCAACAGCCGTGGTCTTGTCTTTGTCGACGGCGTTCAGTTTGGCGAAGTCCGTGCGAACGTGGGCGATTCGCCCATGCCGGCCGCGTTCAGCCAGATCGTATTCTTCGAGACCGAAGAAGATTTCAACCGTTATTTCGCCGACGGATCTGGGATAGATGGTGAGCAGCCGTCGTTCCCGGTCGTTCCGAGCGTGAGTGAGCAGGCATCGTTCGTGAACGGGCTCGCAGTCTTCACAAGTCCCGGCCAAAGCGGTCAAGCACCGTACAGTGCCGGCGAGCAGTCGTTCACGTTCTTCAGTGAATTTTAATCTTCGCTCAGGCTACAGGTGGCGACGGATCGCCGCGGGGACACGCTTCACGCTGACTTGAGAAGCTGTAGGCGATCCCAAATTTATATCCGCACGGACGCGGCTGACGCCCCGATCGATGTTCGGCACAACGCCGGATCTTGGTCGGGGCGTTTGTTGTTCAAGCCTGCAACGCACGCGGCCGACCTTTCGGTCGGCCGCGGTACGTCTCTCCTCCGCCTCACCGGCTGACCCACCCCCAAGCGTTGTGCGAAAGCGCGGGGGGCTCGTGGGCTGGCGGTGATCGGGCTCACAAAGAAGGTGCGTTGTGTGCTGGGCCTCGGCCAGTCCGGTGATCGGGCTGGGCGATCCACGGTTCGGGCTGACCGGGCTGACCGGGTTGTGTGGCGTCGGCGTGCAGCAGCTTCGGCGTCCGACAGGCGTACTTCGCGTGATCACGGCGCGGCGTGGCCGTGCTGACCCTATTATGAAAATGATGCCAACGGTGACTATCAACGGCGTGGAGTGCGAGTTCGAGCAGGGCGAGCGGGTGCTCGACATCGCCACCCGGTGCGGCGTGGAAGTGCCGTACTACTGCTATCACCCCGGGCTGTCGATCCCGGCGCAATGCCGCATCTGCCTGGCGGAGATGCACGCGCCCAACCCGCGGAACGGCGACAAGCTCGAGCCGATCGCGGGCGGGAAGCTGCTGCCGACCTGCACGACGCCGGCGTCGGACGGCATGGTGGTCTACGCGAACAACCCCAAGGCCGTCGCGAACCAGAAGGCGGTGATGGAGTACCTGCTGATCAACCACCCGCTGGACTGCCCGGTGTGCGACCAGGCTGGCGAGTGCCACCTGCAGGACTACAGCTTCAAGTACGGGCGTGGGACGAGCCGCTTCGAAGAGACCAAGGTCAAACAGGCGAAGAAGGACCTGGGTCCGACGATGTACATCTACTCGGACCGGTGCATCATGTGCACGCGGTGCGTGCGGTTCGGCGAAGAGGTCGCGGGCACGGGCGAGCTGAAGGTGATGGGCCGGGGCAACCGGTCGGAGATCGACGTGTTCCCGGGCCGGCCGCTGGCGAATGAGCTGTCGGGCAACGTCGCGGACATCTGCCCGGTGGGCGCGCTGCTCGACAAGGACTTCCTGTTCACGCAGCGGGTGTGGTTCCTCAAGAACACGCCGTCGATCGACGGGATCACCGCGTCGGGCGACAACATTCTCATCGAGCACAACCAGGGCAAGATCTACCGGGTCAAGCCGCGTGAGAACCAGGCGGTCAACAAGTGGTGGATCACCGACGAGGTCCGCTACGGGTGGAAGCACGTGCACGAGAACCGGCTGTCGTCGGCGATGTCGAAGCGGTTCGGGATCCTCGAGCGCTGCACCTGGGGCAAGGCGTACGACGACGCGGTCGAGGGCGTGCGGGGCGCGGTCGAGACCAAGGGCCGCGGCCTGCTGCTGGTCGTCAGCCCGATGCTCCCGTGCGAGGAGGCGTACGGGCTCGCGACGCTCGCGAAGGAGCTGGCGGCGGGCGCCGGCGCGTCGGTCACCTTCGCGGTCGGCTACGTGCCCTTCCGCGGCGAGGACAAGGCGTTCCCCGCGGGCAAGAGCTTCGACGACCCGGACGCTTTCCGCATGTACGCCGAGAAGGCGCCCAACGCGGGGGGGGTCCGCCGGGTGCTGGAGTCTGTTTCGGATAGCCCGGTTATCGAGCATGGTGAGGCGGTCGAGAAGCTCGGCGCGGGCGCGTTCGCCGCGACGATCGTGACGGGCAACTACCCGGGCGAGTGGGCCGAGCAGGAGCTGCTGTCGGCGATGGACGGCACGTTCAACGTGGTTCTCGAGACGCACGACCGCAACGTGCTGACCAAGGCCGACGTGGTGCTGCCCGGGGCGACCTGGGCGGAGAAGGCGGGGACGTTCGAGAACGCGCGTGGGATGCTGCAGGCGTTCGAGGCGGCGGTGCCGCTGAGCGAGGGCTGCCGGTCGGAGGGGCAGATCGTCAACGACCTGCTGAGCACGCTGCGGGGCGAGCCGTCGAGCTCGGCCGAGGCGTTCGCCGCCCGGGCGATGATGGTCCGCGTCGACGAGGGCCACGGGCAGGTGCCCGACGCCCGCGAGGTCGAGACGCCGCGGTCGAAGCTGTACAACGCGGCCGACGTGCGCCGCCAGATGGCCGAGCGCTCGCCGGAGCTCGGGGTGTTCGCGACCGACGTCGTGGTGCCCAAGACCGAGACTGTGCGGAAGACGGACATGGAGCTGGTGCAGCTCTAGCCGCCGGGCTCGGCGGGGAGGCTGGGCCCCGTGGTGATCGCTCTGACGGTTCTGGTGGTGGTCGTGGGGTGCCTGGTGATCGGGCTGCCGTTTACTTGGTTGTACTGGAAGCAGGCCGACCGGTGGGCGGAGAGCGAGCGGGTGCGGACGGAGTTGCAGCGGCGGGCGGCCGAGTCGGGGGCGGACGGGCCGTCCGGCGGGATCGCCGGTTCGGCGGACGATCCTGCCGCGGACACGGGCGGGCGCGGCGGCTGACGGCCGCGGCTTTCGAGGCGAGGCTTTCGAGGGGTGAGGGTGCCGCGCTACAGGCTGACCATCGCGTACGACGGGACGGACTTCTGCGGGTGGCAGAAGCAGGAGCCGCCCGACCCTGAGCAGCCCGGCGAGCGCGTGGTGCTGCGGACGGTGCAGGGCGTCGTGGAAGAGGCGGTCCGCGAGACGCTGCGCGAGCCGTCGCTGGTGCTGACCGGGGCGAGCCGCACCGACTCGGGCGTGCACGCTCTGGGTCAGGTCGCGGCGTTCACCACCGAGCCCGACGCGTCGGCCGGCGTGGGCTGGCCCGAAGACCGCGGGTGCGAGTCGCTGGTGAAGGCGCTCAACAGCCGCCTGCCGAGGGACGTGCTGGTGCGGTCGGCGGCGGCGGTGCCCGGCTCGTTCGAGCCCATCGGCGGGGCGGTCGAGAAGGAGTACACGTACACGATGGTCAGCGGGCCCGACCGCCCGCTCTGGGACCGGCGGTACGTCTGGCACACGTGGTACGAACTCGACGCCGAGCGGATGCGCGAGGCGGCCCGCGCGCTCGTCGGCGAGCACGACTTCGCGGCGTTCGCGCAGATCAACCACGGGCGGTCGACCACCGTCCGGACCATCTTCCGATGCGGGATCGAACAGGACGAACGCCCGGACGAGCGCCGGTTCGTCGTCCGGGTCTCGGGCAGCGGGTTCCTGTACAACATGGTGCGGATCATCGCCGGCACGCTGATGGAGGTCGGGCGCGGCAAGATCGAGCCGGCGGACATCGCGGGGATCATCGCGTCGGGCGACCGCCGGCGAGCGGGGCCGACGCTGCCGCCGATGGGGCTCCGTCTGGAGTGGATCCGGTACGGCGATGGCGGGTGACGCCGCCCGGTTCCTCTAGCCACCCGTCTGCGTCGGTCTCTGCCCGCGATCGGTTGCGTCGCCGTGCTCATGCGTCGGGCCCAATACGCTGACGGGTGGCGATGCGCGTCCTCCACATCTCGACACGCCTGATCCTCGGCGGCTCGCAGGAGAACACGGTGCTGTCGTGCGAGGGGCAGGCCGAGCGCGGGTACGAGGTGCACCTGGCGTTCGGGCCGATCTTCGGGCCCGAGGGGTCGATGCTCGACCGGGTCGAAGCGTTCCGGACGTCGAACGGCCAAACGATCCGCACGCACGAGCTGCCGAACCTGGTGCGCGAGGTCGACCCGCGTAAAGACCACCGGTGCTGGAGCCGTGACCTGCGGCGGCTCTTGCAGGAAACCCGCCCCGACGTGGTGCACACGCACTCGTCGAAGGCGGGGGTGCTCGGCCGGTGGGCGGCGTGGCTCACTCGCGACGAAGGGCGGCCGCGGCCCGCGGTGGTGCACACGATCCACGGGCCGCCGTTCATGCCGGTCGAGGGCCCGCCGCACGCGAGGGTCGCGACGCGGCTGAAGAACGGGCTCTACGCGGCCGCCGAGCGGTTCGCGGCGCTCCGGTGCGACGTGATCGTCGCGGTCGCCGACGCGATGACCGAGCAGTTTCTCGCCCGCCGGATCGGCGAGCCCGACAAGTACGTGACCGTTCGCAGCGGCATGGAGACGCGGCGGTTCGTTGAGGCGCCCCCGGGCGAGACCCGCGACGACGCGCGGCGCGAGCTCGGGCTCGGGCCCGAACACTTCGTGGTCGGCACGGTCGCGCGGCTCGCCCAGCACAAGGGGCACGACGACCTGATCGATGCGCTGGCCGACGACCTGCGGGCCCACGAGTACTGGCGCTTGCTCTGGGTGGGCGACGGCTGGTGGCGCGACCGTCTTGTTGATCGGCTCGCTCGGGAGGGCCTGCGCGACCGGGTCGTGCTGGCGGGGCTCGTGCCGCCCGAGCGGGTGCCGATGATGGTGCGGGCGATGGATGTGCTCGCGCACCCGAGCGCGCGAGAAGGCCTGCCCCGCACGGTACCCCAGGCGCTGCTGTGCGGCGTGCCCGCGGTCGCGTACGACGTGGACGGGACGCGCGAGGCGTGCCTGGATGTTGACGCGTCCGGCGACCGGGCCACCGGCATCTTGGTTCGCCCCGGCGACACTCGGGGGCTGCGGGCGGCGGTCGGTCGGCTGGCGGGCGACCCGGACCTGAGGCGTCGGCTCGGGGAGGCGGGCCGTGTGTTCGCCGAGAGCGAGTTTGCGGCCGAGTGGATGGTCGACCAGCTCGACGAGGTCTACGCCCTGGCGATCGAGCGGCGGAACGCGACGGACGCTCGTTCGTAGAGTGGGTCATGGCGCGCGCACTACCCGTTGTTCTTCTTGTGCTCTGTTTCGTGGTTGCGGCGGCGACCACACCGTCGTGCGGGCAGATGCTCGACCTGTCGGCGCCCGAAGCGCCCAAGCCGGGCGAAGGGCGGCTCACGCTCGACCGCGCCGAGGTGCTGTTCGCCGAAGCGACGGAGATCGCGCCCGACGACACGGCCGGCCCGCGCGACCGGTTCAGCGCCGAGCTCCGGCGCCTCGCCGCCCGGATCCTCCGGCTCGGCGAGACCCAGGGACCCGACGGCTCGCGCCTGGTGGTTGTAGGCAACACGCTCGCGGATGCGGTGCCCTCGCTCGAAGAGCTGCAGGACCGGCTGTCCGACGCGGCCGTGACGGTGGTCGTCGCGGATGTCGAGCGGCTGAGCCGCGGCCTACCCAAGCGCGCGGATCTTGTTGAGCTGCGGCTGCGCGAGGCGCTCGCGGTGCTCGTGCGCGACCAGGCGATCGAGGAGCCGGCCGGGTGGTTCTTGACCGACACGCCGGGCGACGAGGTGCGGCTGGCCGAGCTCGACGCCCGGCGGATCGAGCTGGCGGACCTCGGGCTGTCCGACGCGGAGCTGACCGATCTCGACGCGCTGATCGCGGTGTGGCCCACGATCGACCGCTGGCCCACGCACCGGCGCGACACGCTTGCGCTCGCGAGGCACATCCTCGACGCGCCGGTCGCGGGCACCGGGCTGCCCGGGCTCGACGCGGCGAACCGGCGTCGGCTGGCGGCCGTGCTCTCGACGCCCTATACGTCGACGCAGGCGGACAGGCTCGAAGCGCTCGCCCGCGAGAGGGAGCTCATCGAGCGTTCGGCCCGCTTCCCGCGCGACGACGGCGGGCGGCGCGAGCGGCAGCGGCTCCTGCTGGGCATGGTCGAGCGCGAGCCCACCGCCGACGGGCTCGACGTCGGCCGGGCGATCGAGCTGCTCGACGCGGCCGAGCGGCTCGACGACCTGCCCAACGAGCGGGCGTTGATCCTGCCGTTCCGCCCGGTGTACCGCGCGCTGCTGCCCACGGCACGGGCGTCGGCCGCACGCGGGCGGACGGCCGCGGTCAACCTCGCGACCCGCTCGGGATCGGTCACCGACCCGGCGACTCTGGTGCAGGCGCGGACGCTCGAGTCGGCCGACGCGTTGTTCGCAGAGCTGCTCGGGCTGAACGAGCAGGTCGGCGGCGAGCAGGGCCAGCCTCTGGTCCGGTACAAGGCGCTGACCGACCGCGTGCTGGCGATCGGTCGGAGCGGGTTGTCGGGCGACGTGGACGGCGCGGCGGACCTTCTGAGGCGGCTGCTCGAAGACCGGGCGTTGGCGCTTCGGTTCGAGGGCTTGCTCGAGGAGGTGCTGCCGTCGGTGAGCGATCCGGCGCGGGCCGAGACGCTGGTGCAGCGCGTGAGCCGGGCCCGGGCGGCCTGGACCAATGCGTGGTCGAGCCCGGGCGCGCAGGGGCTCAGCGATGACGCGCGGCGCGAGGCGCTCGCGCTCCTGCGCCTGCTGCACCTGCTCGCGGACCTCGACGCGTCAACCCGCAACGCCGCCGAGCACTGGCCCGGCTGGCGGCTGACGCCCGACGCCGCGGCCACGCAGTCGGCGACCTTCGAGCGCCTGCTCGACCGGGCGCTGCGGCGGACCTTCGATCGCGAGCTCGAGACGCGTGCGCTCGAGCAGGAGCTGTCGCGGATCGAGTCGGAGACGGCGGCCCTGCTGCTGTCGGGCCGTCTCGCTCGGCTGCTGCCCGAGCCCGTGCCGGGCGCGAGCGAGGTCGACCGGGCCGCGGAGCTGTTGCTTGGTCCGCCCATCGCCGGTGCGTGGCTCGCCGATCATGCCGACGCGCTGGCGACCGCGTGCCGCTACGCGAACGAACTGCCGCACCCGCGGGCGCCCGACTTCTTGCGAACGTATATCGCCTCGGTTGCCCTGCCGATCCGGGAGCGGCTGACGATCGAACGCGGCAAGCCCAGCGACCGATAAAGCGGGCCGGGATTCAGAGACCGACGACTTGCGACGTCGGCGGTGAGACGGTCGGTCCACGGGTCTTGTGCTCGGGATCGACTCGGTCGCCGAGCCGCGCGTAGAGCGCTTGCCCGCTGGACTGGTCAAACGTGGCGTGGATGACGCCGGGCTCGTCTATGTTCACGAGCCGGCGGTCGTGGTCGAACTCAACCGAGACTGGGACGATCTCGTCGTCGATGATGAGCTCGCCGGCCGCGGCAATGATGCGGACCGCGAACTCGTTCGACGGCCCCCTCGCCACACCGCCCCTGCGAGCGGGAAGCCGCCACACGATCTCGAACGCCGGTGGCAGAACCAAATCGCGTGAGACCGTGTCGGAAATGTTACGAAACGTCGTCATGGGTTACAGCCTGGACAGGAGCTTGGCGGCGGTTTCGAGGCCACGCCCAGACGGACTGACAAACCGCTGGCTCAGCTTTTCCATCGTCGCGAAGAACTCGAGCATGTCGTCGAGGCGCTCGTTGTGGGCCGCGGTGACGGCGTCGGGCCTGTTCGCCCGCTTGCCCGAGTCGCCGTGCGTCAGAGTGCGGAGGTCGTAGAGCCCCGCGACCAGCGGCTCGACCTCGCGCTTCATCCGCTCGCGGACGATCGAGCGGAACAACGCCCAGACGTCGCTCTCGGCCTCGAAGTACTCCTTGCGGTCGCCGCGCTTGTGCGTGCGGCTGATCACACCCCACTCGAGCAGGGCCCGGAGCGACATGCTCGCGTTGCCGCGGGAGATCGAGAGCCTGGACATGAAGTCGTCGGTGCAGAGCGCCTCGCCCGTGATAAACAGGAGAGCGTGAACCTCGGCCATCGTCCGGCTGATGCCCCACGCCGAGCCCATCTGTCCCCAAGCCGCGACGAACCGCTCGCGGGCCTCAAGCACGGCCTCGGGGATCGGGTCGGCGGGCTGGGTTGTGGCGTCCGTGGAAACCATCGACCTAAGTATCCGGATAAACCGGCGTCAGGTCCATGCTTCTTTCAGAAATAACTGAAAGTTCTGGCAAACAAGAGCTACGGGATAAGCACATCCGCTATCCCGGCGAGTCCCAGCACCACGCTCACCACCCCGTTCAGGGTGAAGAACGCCATGGGAATGCCCTCTCGGCCGCGTTTGATCAGGACGGCGTGTTCGGTCGCGAGCAGGGCGACGGCGGCGAGGCAGCCCGCGATAAAGATCGTTCCGAGCCGGTCGTCCGCCGCCGCGGCGAGTCCGAGCATCGCGAGCGACAGAATGTGGAGCCCGCGGCTGGTCCATGCGGCGCCACGCCAGCCGAGCTTACTTGGCACCGAGTGCAGCCCGCGCTCGCGGTCGAAGTCGAGATCCTGGAGGGCGTAGATCACGTCGAAGCCCGCGACCCAGGCGAGCACGAAGAGCGAGAGCCAGCCCGCGGCCGCGGCCCGCCCCATGCTGCTGAGCGCGAGGCCGTCTCGGAACGGCCAGCCTTCGAAGGCCGCGGGGTCGACGGCGACCGTGGCGGCGAGCGGGCTGACGCCGAGCGCCGCGCCGAGGAAGACGTGGCACAGCAGCGTGAACCGCTTGGTCAGCGAGTAAAACGCGATGAACACGAGCGTCGGGAGCGACAGGGCGAGCGGCCAGGGGTTGCCGAAGGCGGCGAGGAAACCGGCCGTGGTTACGACGAACAGCGCCGCGGCCCCGCCCGCGAACGCCCAGGCCCGGTCGCGGCTGAGCTCGCCGGATGCGACGGCCCGTCTGGCGGTCCGCTCGTTGGCCGCGTCGATCGTGGCGTCGGCGATTCGGTTGAAGAGCATCGCCCAGGTCCGCGCGAAGACCATGCACGCGACGATGAGGGAGATCTTGAGAGCGATCCTCGCCGGCGTGTCGTTCTCGGGCACCGCGAGCGTGGCGGCCAGCAGCGCGAACGGCAGCGCGAACACGGAGTGGGCAAGCTTGATGTCGCGCAACGCAAGGCCGAGGGTGTTGGTCGCGGTGATCTCGCTCACGACCGACGATAGGGGCACGAGCCAGAGCCCCAGCCGGTGCTGTGAAGGTGCGGGTTCGGCTGTCCGGCCGGTGGCGTGATGGGGTTGGCAGCTCTGTCGGTGCCCGACAACAAGCCGCGTGCGGCGAAAACAACCCTGCACACGACGTTCGGATTCCCTTTACGCTTCGATCATGATTCGGGCTGTCGCCAGCACCTCTGCCCGGGGGCGGCGTGACCCACGGTCTGGAGGACGGAGACAACCGCCCGGAGTTCAACGGTGCCGCGCTTTGAGAGAAGACAGAGAGAAGTACCAAGATTGGCCCTCTCCCCAGTGAGTTCGAGTCCTGACTGAGCGGGCTGGGGCATTCGGAACGGAGCGGTGAAAATGCAGTCAGACACCCCGAAGGGGCCCTCTCAACCAACATCGGAGATCGTGACCCGGACGACTCCAGGGCGTCCAGACGGCGATCGCTCAGATCTTGATCGGATCATGTCTCTGCTGCGGACCCGGACGGCGGGAGTGGTGCCGTGTGTGACTGTCCAGACGTTTGAAGAAGACGAGGCGATCGATCTGCTGCGGGAGGCGTGCCGAGCGCTCGGCTGTCCGCTTCGGTTCTGGACGGTGCTCAGCGGCGTGTACGACGGGCTGGCGGGGCGGCCGGAGCCGGTTCCGGACTCGCAGCACCCGGCGGCGGCGCTGCACCATCTGAACTTTCAGGACGCGGAGCTTCTGAGCGTCGGCGGGGCGGCGGACGGGGCGGCGGGTGTGGCCTGCCTGATCGATCTCGGCGAGCACCTGAGCGACGCAAGGACCCGGCGGGGGCTGCGCGACCTGATCTCGACCATGCGGCGGTCGGGGGGCACGGTCGTCTTGATCGACCACGGCTCGCCCGACGCGGCCGACGGCGGCGGGCTGCCCGCGGTCGTCCGGGCCCACGCCCGCCCGTTTGAGCTGTCGCTGCCGACCGAGGACGAGATCGAGGGGATCGTGCGCTCGGCGGTGCGTCGGCTGCACGCGACGACGCCGATCCAGGTCGAGCTGACGCGGGCCGAGCTGGGCTCGATCGTGCGGAACCTGCGGGGGCTTCGGCGTCGGGAGATCGAGCGGGTGATGATCGATGTCGCGGCCGACGACCGCCGGCTCGACGCGAGCGACCTGCCTCGGGTGATCGGTCAGAAGCGCGAGATCGTGCAGTCGGGCGGGATGCTCGAGTACGTCGACGCGCCGGCGAGCCTCTCGGACATCGGCGGCATGGAGAACCTCAAGCGGTGGCTGCGGTCGCGCGAGCACGCGCTCGACGCGGGGCGGTCTCGGATCGAGCCGCCGCGGGGCGTGCTGCTGCTGGGGGTGCAGGGGGCGGGCAAGAGCCTGTGCGCGAAGGCGATCGCCGCGGCGTGGCGGCGCCCGCTGCTGCGGATGGACGTGGGCGCGCTCTACGACAAGTACATCGGGCAGAGCGAGAAGCGCTTGCGCGAGACGCTCGACCAGGCGGAGCTGATGTCGCCGATCATCCTGTGGATCGACGAGATCGAGAAGGCGTTTGCGTCGGCGGCGGGGGCTTCGAACGACGGCGGGCTGAGCCGGCGGATGTTCGGCGCCTTGCTCACCTGGATGCAGGAGCACCGCGCGCCGGTGTTCCTCGTGGCGACGGCCAACGACATCGAGGCGCTGCCGCCCGAGCTGCTGCGGAAGGGCCGGTTCGACGAGATCTTCTTCGTCGACCTGCCGGGGGCCGCGGCGCGGGCGCAGATCCTGTCGATCCACCTGCGCCGGCGCGGCGAAGACCCGGCGTCGTTCGACGCGAAGAAGCTCGTCGCGGCGAGCTCGGGCTTCAGCGGCGCGGAGATCGAGCAGGCGGTGCTCAGCTCGATGCACGAGGTGCACGAGCAGGGCGAGCCGCTGACGACGGCGAAGCTGGTGTCGGTGATGAAGTCGTCGCCGCCGCTGAGCGTGACGATGGCCGAGCGGATCGAGGAGCTGCGGGCGTGGGCGCGGGGCCGCTGCGTGATGGCGGACTGAACGGGCCAGTTCGTTCGGGCCGGATCGAGTTCGGGCCGGTCTAGATCGGGATGCCGTCGTCTTCGTCCCAGGCGTCGGGCCCGCCTCCGTCGCGGTGGTTCTCGGCGGGACCCTTGGCGGTGCCCGGGTGGAACGTGCTGCGGCGTTCGCCGTGCGTCTTGCCGGCGGGCGGCCCGGGCATGGTCGGCGGGGCGGCTGGGGTCTGGACGGCCGGGGCCCACGAGGGCGCGCCCGCCTGTTGGTCGTAGCCGCCGGCGTACCCGGCGTTGTCGGCCCAGTGATCGCCGGCGTGGTTCTTGAAGCGGGTGACGGTGTTGTCCCAGGTGAGCTTGACGGTGCCGGTGGGCCCGTTGCGCTGCTTGGCGATGATCAGCTCGGCGAGGCCGACCTTGTCGGGGTTGTCCGCTTCCCACTCGGCGTCGCCGACGTGGTAGTACTCCTCGCGGTGGAGCAGGCAGACGACGTCGGCGTCCTGCTCGATCGAGCCCGACTCGCGGAGGTCGGAGAGCCGGGGTCGGTTGCCGTCGCGCGATTCCGGGCCGCGGTTGAGCTGCGCGAGGCAGACGACCGGGAGCTGGAGCTCGCGTGCGAGCGACTTGATGCCCCGGGAGATCTCCGAGACCTCGACCTGGCGCGACTCGCGGGCGTGGGACGGCGAGGAGAGGAGCTGCAGGTAGTCGATGAGGATGCACTTGACCTGGTGGCGCTGCACGAGCCGGCGGGCTCTGGAGCGGAGCTGCATAAGCGTGAGCCCGGGGGTGTCGTCGACGAAGATCGGGGCTTCGGAGAGCTCGCCCGCGGCGCGGATGAGCTTCTGGAACTCGCCCGACGACCACTTGCCCGTGCGCATCTTGTGGGAGTCGACGCCCGACCGGGCCGAGAGCATGCGGCTGACGACCGACTGCCGCGACATCTCGAGGCTGAAGAACGCGACGGAGAAGGTCTTGCCCGCGGCGCCGCCGCCCGGCGAGCCGACGGCCTTGCCGCCGAGGGCGACCTGCTCGGCGATGTTGAGCGCGAGCGCGGTCTTGCCCATCGACGGGCGCGCCGCGATGATGATCATCTCCGCGTCTTGCAGGCCCGAGGTCTTGTCGTCGAAGTCGAGGAAGCCGGTCTTGAGCCCGCTGACGCCCGTGCCCTCGATCGACTCGAGGCGTTCGAGCTCCTGGTTCAAGAGCTCGGCGAGCGACTCGGCCTCGGACGAATCGGAGCGCTCGGCGATGGAAAAGATCTTGCTCTCGGCGCGGTCGAGGATGTCGCGTGTGGTGTCGCCGACGCCGTCGCCCGGGTGGAACGCGTCGTAGAGGATCTCGCCCGCGGCGTCGATGAGCTTGCGCAGCCGCGACTTCTGAGCGACGACCTTGGCGTAGTGGACCGCGTTTGCCGCGGACGGCACGGCCTCGGCGAGCGTCTCGAGGTACTCCTCGCCGCCGATGTTGGCGAGCTGGTCGGCGTCGCGGACGGCTTCGAGCAGCAGCGCGATGTCCATCGCCTGCGAGCGGTCGTAGAGGTCGACCATGACCTTGAACAGGTAGCCGTGGGAGGCGCGGTAGAAGTCGTCGGAGCCGCGGACGTGCATCAGGACGTCTGCGGTCTTGTTGGGATCGAGCAGCAGCGAGCCGAGCAGCGACATCTCGGCTTCGAGCGAGTGGGGGGGCAGGCGGTCGAAGAGTCGGGAGGTCTCGACGGTGGGCCGGGCTTTGAACTTGCCCCGCTTACCGTTGGAGTTGCCGTTGTTTGAGGTCTGGCCTTCCATGGTGATGAGAGTGGTAGGGCTCGCGCGGGTCGCTCGGCTGTCGGAAACGCGCGACAGCGGAACGAAAGCTGCGGCGGAGCGGTTTGTGGACCGGTTGTCCACACCCGGTCCACCGGGCGGGTGTCGGTTGTGGTCGTGGTCGCACCGGTTGTCGGTTGTGCGTTCGCGGCGCGTCGCCCAGGGTACGGTGTCGGTATGCCCGATGAACACCCGTCGAAGCAGGAAGCGGCGCCAACTCAAGACGCGGCGGCCGTCCGAGGTCGTTCGGCGGTTCGTTCCGGGCCGACCCCGGCGTGGAAGTCGGCGCTGATCGGCCTGAGCATCGGCGTCGGCGTCGTGCTCGCGACGGCGCCGATCGGTCTCTACATGGCGATCGGCCGTGACGGCGAGATCAAGCCCGGGGCGATCGCGATCGGCGTGCTGTGGCTTGTTGTGCTCAGCGTGTCGACGGTGGGCGGCGCGGTCGCGCCGAAGCTGCTGAGCGGTGTCGAGGCCCGCGCGCGGACGGACGCGAAGGCAGCCGACGAGGCCTGAGCGGTCAGGTCTTCTTCTGAGCCTTGGCCTTGCCGATTTTCTTCGGGGCCATCGCACGCCGTCGGCGTTCCGCGGCCGACTCGGCGGGGGTCTGCGCGGGCGCGGCCGCTGCGTCGCTCGGAGATGCCCCCGACGACGATTGCGGGGACGACGCATCGGCGCTCGCGTCGTCCGTCATCGGTTGGCTCTCGGCCGGACTGTCGCTCTCGACCGCGTCGCGCGTGACCAGGTCGTAGCAGGTCGCGAAGAGCCCGACGATGGGGAACGACGCCTGCTCGAACGGGCTCGAGCCCAGGCGTCGGAGCAGCGGGTGCGAGAGGTCGGGCTGGTCGGCGCTCAGGTCGAGGTCGCCGGCGGCCCGCTCGGCCGCGGGCGGCGCTTCCCAGAAGCTGTCGGTGCACTCTTTGAGCTCGGGCACGGGCACGTCTTCGACCGCGGGCAGCCGCGGCACGTACACCGGGACCGCCCCGCCGACGGCGCTCGTCAGGCTGCGGTGGTGGCGGAGGCGTTCGAGGAGCTCTTCTTTCTCCATGCCGCGGAGGCGGAAGACGATCCACGGGTCCTCGGCGAGCAGGTCGGCGACGGCGTAGCCCAGGCAGCACGCGTGCTTGCACCAGGGGCGGGCCTCGGTCCGCGGCTCCTCGCACGTGCAGGTGGGCAGGACCTCGCTGGTGATCGTGCCGTCGACCTCGGTGGGCTCGGGCGGGAAGAGCCGGAGCCCGAGCGGCGCGAACACGTCCTCGATGCTCGGCGGGACCTCGCCCGCGAGCAGCTTGGCGCTGTAGAGCGCCTGGTCGATCATCGCCTCGATGATGCGGTCCCACTGCTCACGGCTGAAGACGGGCAGGTCGAGGTTGGTGCGGTAGGCCTTTGGGAGCCGCCCTTGCACGAGCCCGGCGACGCGGCCGTGACCGATCTCGACGCGGCGGACCTGCCCGAGCTTGGCGTACTCGAGCCCCTCGGCCTGGGCGGCGCCGTCGGCCGCGAGCTCGACGATCCGCAGCCAGCGCTGCCCGGCCCAACTCGCCGAGGCGCGCTCGGTCGACGCGACCTTCACCCCGCCGCGGACCTTGCGGGGGTTCTTGGTCTTGGTGGGCTGGCGGGTGAACTGGTGCGAGGGCATCCGCCGCTGGCGGGGCTCGACGTCGGGGAGCTTGATGTCCTTCGAGATCTGGGCCCGCTCGACGACGCGGCCCTCGACCGGGCCGTGTGGCATCGGCCGCGGGCGGTCCTCGGGTCCGGGGTTTCCCGTGCTCTTGCTGTCGGTAGGACTCACCCGAACCTCCTGAGCGTTGGCGGCGGCTGGCGAAGCACCACGAGGCCGGCCCAACCAGACCGGCCCCAACCAGACTGCCCCAACCAGACTGCCCCAACCAGACTGCCCCAACCAGACTGGGCACAACCAGAAAGGGTCGCCCGCTCGCGCGTCCGGATCAAGTACCCGCCGGGCGAAGCATCGGAATCGGCATCCAGCGGACGCGGGCGTACGGATCGCACTCCGCATGGCGATCCGCTTCGAGCTGGCTTGGTTGGGTAGTGTGGGCGTCGGAGCCGCGGCGCTGCTGTTCGGGGCCGCCCCACCGAGTGAGAGCCCGCCCGAAAGCCCAACTGAACGCCCGCCTGAACACCAAGCGGAACACCTGATAGCTCGGGCGGCGGATCATCCGGAGACGACAGCGGTTCTCGGCCCCGACCTGACGGATCCGGACTTGTTTACCGCCCCGGTCGCGCTGCCGGCCTCGGAGCAGGTCGGGGGCGACCCCGAGGCGGGGTACCGCTACCTGGTCGAGGGCGACTACATCGGCTCGGGCTACCCCGAGACGATCTACCCGCTGCTGGCGTTGTCGGACCCCGACCCGCAGCCGGCGACGCTGGGGCGCGCGGGGGCCGAGCGGATCCCCGACACGCTCAACCGGTGGACCATGCCCAGCGGCGTGACGGTGGTCGCGGGGGCGAACTGTCTGGCGTGCCACGCGCAGCGGTTCCGCGGCGAGTTCGTCGTCGGCATGGGCAACTCGCTGGCGAACTGGACCGCCAAGGCGCCGCCCGGCATCGAGGTGATGGGCCCGGCCGCGAAGCTCGCGTTTGGCGAGGACTCGCCGGAGTACGAGGCGTTCTGGCAGTACTTCCGCGGCGTGCTCGCGATCGCCCACAACGTTCGGGCGCCGTTCAGGGGCGTCGTGCCCGCGTACCGGCTCGAAGAGGTCTCGGCCGCGCACCGCACGCCCGAGGACCTCGCCTGGCGTGAGGACGGGTCGCTGAGCTACGCGTTCGCGCCGGAGGTCTACGCCTCGGACCCGCCGCCGCTGTGGCACGTCAAGAAGAAGCACACGCTCTATTACAACGGCATGGGCCGTGGCGACTTCGCCAAGCTCATCCAGCAGATCGGCATGGTCGCGATGGGCGACGCCCACGACGCCGAGCGCGTCAGCGAGAGCATGCCCGACCTGATCGCGTACCTGCGCACGCTCGAGCCGCCCGCGTACCCGGGCGAGATCGACGCCGAGCTGGCCCTCCAAGGCGCTGAGCTGTTCGCGGCCAACTGCACCACATGCCACGGCACGTATGACTCGTCGGCCACGCTCGAGCGCGAGCCCGAGGCCTACCCCAACCTGCTCGTGCCGTACGCGGTCGTCGGCACCGACCGGGCGTACGCGGACATGATCATCGGATCGGGCCTGTCGGCCTGGTTTAACGACTCGTGGTACGCGAGCACCGAGCCGCGCGCCGAGGCGCGCCCGGCCGCGGGCTACGTTGCCCCGCCGCTCGACGGCGTCTGGGCGACCGCGCCCTACCTGCACAACGGGTCGGTCCCGACGCTCGACACGCTGCTCGACTCGTCGAAACGGCCCGCCCGCTGGACCCGCACCTTCGACCAGCACGACTACGACCTCGAGAGCCCCGGCTGGCGGTACGCCGAGCCCGAAGAGGGCGACCCGCGGAGCCTGAACACCTACGACACGGGCCTTCCCGGCTACGGCAACGGCGGGCACACCTTCGGCGACCGCCTGACCGACGCCGAGCGCCTGGCGCTGATCGAGTACCTCAAGACGCTCTGATCCCCCGCCAGCCCGGGACCACACGGCTCTACGATGGCGGCGTGACGCCCGAGCTGCCCCATCCCCTCGCGACAACCGCCTACGAGTACGCCGAAGCCTGGAAGTCGGCCGGGCTCAAGGGCGGCGCGGCCGCGGGGCTCGACGCCTATCGGCGGCTGCTTCGCACGGGCGACGCCTCGTCGATCCCCGCCCCGTTCGACGTGGCCGACGCGCTCGCCCCCGCGATCCACGACCAGATCCGGTCCGACGGCCCGCAGGGCGAGACGGTCAAGCTGCTGATGACGATCCCGGCCGACGCGTTGGGCCGATCGCAGGCCGAGCGCGACGCGGCCGGGCAGGGGCGGACGCTGCCCGTCGAGTGCGTGGTCATCCCCATGATCAACACCAAGGGCGATCTGAGCCACACGCTGTGCGTCAGCTCGCAGGTCGGCTGTGCGATGGGGTGCGGGTTCTGTGAGACGGCGCAGATGGGGCTCATCCGCGACCTCACGCCCGAGCAGATCGTCGCGCAGTGGTGGCGGGCGAACCACTTCCACGCGCTCCCGGCGGGCAAGCGGATGACGAACATCGTGTTCATGGGAATGGGCGAGCCCTTAGACAACGCCGACAGCGTGCTGCGGGCGATCGAGATCCTGACCGACCGCAACGGCGCGAACGTTGCGATGAGCAAGATCACGGTCTCGACCGTGGGCCGGGTCGACGGCATCCGCCGGCTCAAGCAGAAGTGCCTTGAGCACGGCTGGCACCGGCTCGGGCTCGCGGTGTCGGTCAACGCGCCCAACGACCGCGTGCGCGACTCGATCATGCCGATCAACCGGCGGTGGGACATGGCCGAGCTCCGGGCGTCGCTGGTCGACTTCCCGCGGACGAGCCGGAACAAGATCATGATCGAGTACGTGCTGATCCCCGGCGTGAACGACGCGCCCGAGCACGCCGACGAGATCGCGGCGTGGTGCCTCGGGCTGCCCTGCTGCCTGAACATCATCCCGTACAACCCGCGGCGCGACTCGCCGTGGCCCGCGCCGACCGAAGACAGCGTGCGGGCGTTTCTCGAGCGGTGTCGCTCACGCGGCGTGTTCGTCAAACGCCGGCAGACCAAGGGGCGCGACACGATGGCCGCCTGCGGGCAGCTCGGCGTCGAGCACATCCGCAAGCGCCGGCTGGTCACGCCCACGGTCAGCGCGGGCTGAGGCGGACGAGCCAGGCTCGCCCCCGCCCTACAACTGGTCGTGCCCGGTCTGGTCCGCCGCCATCGCGTCAAGCTCTCGCTGCTCGCGGCATACGCCGCGCTGCTGGCCGTCTCGAACGCGTTCTCCGGGTCGAGCCCGGCGCTCGACCCCAGGAAGCTGCTCATCGAGCTGCCGCAGGTGACCGGCGCGGGCCCGGTCGAGGGTGCTCTTCGAGGCTCGGCCGACCCGCTCACCGAGCTCCCGTACCTCTTTTGGCGGGCCCCCGCACCGCTCGAAGGCGCCGGCGCGACGCCGGTCATCCTGCTGCACGGCTCGCCCGGCGACGCGAACAACTTCGCCGCGGGCCCGGGCTTCGGCGGCTGGTCGGCTGGGCTCGGGAGCGCGCTCGCCCGCGAGCGCGACGCCTACGCGCTCGACCTGCCGGGCATGGGACAGCACGACGAGCGCGTGCCGTCGCGTTCGAGCCGGGCCCACGCGCACAGTGTGCTCGCGTTCATGGACGCGACGGGCGTCGAGCGGGCGCACGTCGTCGGGTGGTCGCAGGGCGGCGCGGTCGCGCTGTTCGTCGCCGACCTCGCGCCGGAACGGCTCGAGTCGCTGACGCTGCTCGCGGCCGTGGGCGCGCAGGAGACCGAGGGCTCGGGCGGCTACGTCTTCGAGCACGCGAAGTACGCGGTCGGGATCGCCGCGGCCCACGCCCTCGAGTGGCTCGTCCCGCACTTTGGGCGCCTCGACACGAGCGTGAAGGCGCTGCAGCGGTCGATGCACAACTTCTGGGACACCGACCAGCGGCCGCTGCGGCGGGTGCTCGAAACGGCGCCCGTACCGATCATGATCCTGCACGGGCGCCAAGACTTTCTGGTCGCGCCGTGGGCGGCCCAACGGCACCACGAGATCCGCCCCGACGCGACGCTGGTCTTGCTGAACGACGCGGGCCACTTCATGCCCTTCCTGCAGCCCGAGCGGACGGCCGACCTTCTCGGCGCGTTCTTCGACGGCGCGCGCAACGACCGCGTCGACCCCGCGGCGTCGACCTTCGGCCGCGTGGGATCGTCGCTGGCTCGCTGGCTGCACCTCACGCCCTGGCTTGTGGTGGCGGCGGGCTTCGCGGGTCTGGCGTTCTTTGTGCCCGTGCAGACCGCGGCGGTCGCGGGGCTGCTGGTCGCGACGCTGCACGCCGACCTGGGCGTGATGCTCGTGTCGCTGTGGGCGGGCCACGGCGCGAGGCAGGCGGCGCGGGGCGGCCGCGCGGGGCCCGCGGTGCTCGTGCCCGTGCTCGCGATGGCGTTCGCGCCGCCCGTCGCGTCGGGCGTGTCCGCGTGGGAAGGGCCGACCGGGCGGGCGCCCATCGCGTGGCTGCTCGCGGCCGGCGTGGTGTCGCTGGCCGTCTACGTCGTGCCGAACCTGCTTCGCCGACGCGGGCGGCGGAACCTGAGGCGGACCGCCGAGCGATCGCTTCGGCACGAGTTCTGGCCGGCGGTCGTCTTCTACCTGCCGCTGCTGCCCCGGCTCGTTTGGCTGTCGGTCCGCTTCGGCGGGGTCCGCGTCTGGACACGCTGCAACCCGGGCATCTCGGCGCGCGGCGGGGTGGGCGGCGGCATCGTCGGCGAATCCAAGTCGAAGATCCAGGACGCGCTCGGCGAGCACCCGGCCGTGCTCCGGACGGTCTTGATCGGGCCGGGCCCGTCGCCCGAGCGCGTGAACGCCGCGATGGACGCGGTGCGCGACTGCGGCGGCTTCCCGGCGATCCTCAAGCCCGATGCTGGCCAGCGCGGCTTCGCGGTCCGGCTCGCTCGAACCGAAGACGACGTGCGCGCGTACGAGGCGGTCATGCCGCGGCCGTTCGTCGCGCAGGCCTATCACCCGGGGCCCGAGGAGTGCGGCGTGATGGTGGTCAGGCGTCCCGGCGCCGACCGCCACGAGGTCTACTCGGTCACGCGGAAGACATTCCCCTCGGTCGTCGGCGACGGTGTGGTCGCGCTCGGCGAGCTTGTCTGGAAGCACCCTCGCTACCGGCTGCAGGCACCCGTGTTCGAAGAGCGGTGGGGGCACCGGTGGGACGACGTCCTCGGAGAGGGCGAGGTGCTCCGGCTCGCCGAGGCGGGCAACCACTCGCAGGGCACGATGTTCTCCGACGGCGCGGACCTCCTCACGCCCGAGCTCGCGGAAGCGATCGCCGAGCTTGCTGGCCGCTTCGAGGGGTTTGATTTCGGCCGCTTCGACCTCCGCTACACGAGCGACGAGGACCTGCGCGCCGGTCGCGGCTTCGGGGTGGTCGAGCTGAACGGCGTCACCGCCGAGTCGACCAACCTGTACGACCCGTCGTGGGGCGTGCGCCGGGCGTATCGAACGCTGTTCGACCAGTGGCGCACGGCCTATGAGATCGGCGCCTTCAACCGCTCGCGCGGCGTCGAGCCGGTTCGGCTGGGCGAGCTGGTCGCGGCGCTGCGCGGGTTCTATCGGCGACGGCCGCGGGCGACGAGCAGCTGAAGGCGGGAAGGCGGCGGGCACGTCGTTCGGCGGCGGGGTGGGCGTAGACGAGTGTGCGTTCTGTGCCGAGAAAAGCGACCATGTGGGGCGTATCGACCGCGAACTGGCGGCCGTCCGCCAGGTGCAGCGCGACCGGCTCGAACGGGTCGGCCTCGAGCACGTCTACTAGGGCCTTCTTCGTCACGATCCAAGTCTGTCGCCTACGGCTGCACCCGCGTCGCCGACCACGGGCCGCAGACGACGCCACCGTCGGCCTGAACGTCGACGTCGCGTTGCCACTCGGCCCGGTCGTGGACGCGGCTCTTCGACCCGCACCACAGCTCGATGCGTCTTGGGAACAGGCGGAATCCGCCCCAGTGCGGCGGACGCGGGACGGTGCCCCGCTCGCGGGCGGGGTCGCCCTCCTTGGCGATCAGCGCGGTGGGGTCGATGTCGAACTCGTGGATGCGCTCGACGATCTTCATGAGCAGCTCGCCGCGGGAGCCGATCGGTTGCGACTGGTCGCTGGCCCACGCCCCGAGGCGGTTCTCGAGCCCGCGCTGCGCGAAGTACTCGTCGGACTCCTCGGCGGGGCTCTTGACGACGAAGCCCTCGAAGCGCGCCTGGAGATCGAGCGGGTCCCAGTGGAAGTTGGCGCAGGCTTTGCCGCCGCCGGGCCCCGCGCCGAGCATCGCCCGGCCCTTGCGCCCGGTGTAGTTCGTGTAGAACACGAGGCAGCCCGGCTCCTCGTAGATCCCCCGGCACAGCACGACGAGGCACGACGGCATGCCGTCCTCGTCGACCGTCGCGAGGGTCATCGCGTTGGGGTTGGGCTGGATCGGACGGCGGTCGTTCTCGCCCGCGCCGTGGGCCCGGTCCCACCAGTCGCGGAACGTCCGCCACGGCGCGGCGGGCAGGGGGTCGGGCAGGGTCTCATCGGTGTAGAACGCCCGGGCGATGAGCTTCTCGACGATCCGTTCGAAGGCAGTAGCCATCACGCATCCTTCGCACGGGCATCCGGCCGGGCCCGGTGTCGTCTCTTGGGTTGGCGGCCAGGACACCGAAGCCCCGCCGGGATCCGCTTATGGCTGCTGCGGTCAAGCCCTGACCAGGTTCACGGGCCGAGCGTGCCCCGGGCCCGGCCGCCAACGCAAGAGACGTCGAGCGAAGAGTCTAGGAAGCGGCCGACCGCCGATATCGGCGGTGCGCCGACGCGGGCCGGATCCCGCCGAGCCGCCCGCTCGTATCCTCTTGGCGTGTCCGAGACCGACGCGAACCAGTCCGTGCCAGCCCGGCCGGCAGCCCAGCCGGCGAACGCCGCGGCTGTGGGCCCGCTCACCGACCGCAGCAGCGACATCCACCCCGAGCTCCGCGCCGCCCGGCAGCGCGACCTGCTGCTCAAGATCGTTCGGACCGGCTTCCTGATCCTGTTCCTCACCGTCACGGCCCTCACGCTGCTCGACATCGACCCCGACAACAGCACCAAGGAGGCAATCCTCGGGCTCGGGTTCCAGGAGGGGGCGCTGCTCAAGGCGGGCGTCGCGGTGGGCGTCGGCGGGCTGGTCGCCGTGATCGACTGGCTCACGCCCAACAAAAAAATCTCGACGCTCGCGGCCGTGTTCCTCGGGCTGCTCGGCTCGATGCTCGCGACCTACGCCCTCGGCGCCGTGATCGACCTGCTCCAGAAGCTGTACGACATCAACGACGAGGGCCTCGTCGCGACGGTCAAGGTCCTGCTGGGCATCTGCCTCGCCTACATCGGCATCATCACGGTGCTGCAGACCCAGGACGAGTTCCGGCTCGTCATCCCCTACGTCGAGTTCGCCAAGGAACGCCGCGGCACGCGGGCGCTCGTGCTCGACAGCTCGGTGCTCATCGACGCGCGGGTGCTCGGCGTCGCCCGCACCGGCGTGCTGCAGGCGCCGCTGGTCATCCCCCGGTTCGTGATCGACGAGCTCCAACGCCTCGCCGACTCGGCCGACGAGCTCAAGCGCGCCCGCGGCCGGCGCGGGCTCGATGTCATCGGCCAGCTCCAGCGCGAGCCCGGGCTCGACGTGACCATCGACGAGACGCCCGTCGACGCGATCGCCGTCGACCGCCAGCTCGTCGAGCTCGCGAAGATCGTCTCGGGCGTCGTCGCGACCACGGACACCGCGCTCGAGCGCGTCGCCGCGATCAGCGGCGTCGGCTCGCTCAACGTCAACGCGCTCGCCGCGTCGCTCAAGCCCGAGCTCGTCCCGGGCGAGCGCGTCTCGATCGTCATCCAGCGACCCGGTGAGCAGCCCGGGCAGGGCGTCGGCTTCCTGCCCGACGGCACGATGGTCGTGGTCTCGTCCGCGGGCGACAGGGCGGGTGAAACGGTCGAGGTCCGGGTCGCGAGCTCGCTGCAGACCTCGGCTGGGCGGCTGATCTTCGCAGAACTCAACAACGCAGCGGCCGATGCCGCCGCCGGTGTTCGGGACACGGCCGAGCTTACGGAGCGGGAGAATATCTCGGCCTCCACGACCGCCGAGGTCGTTGCGGGCGATCGTCCTTCAAAGCCCAAGCGTGCCGGCCGCGATTCGCCGCGGAATCCACGGCGGGGGTGATAACCCGGCCGCGAGAGCCCGCGATCGTCCGAAACCTTTGCCACGCCGGGGCCGGCCGGCGCAGCCGTTCGAAGCAGCAAAGGCCCCCGCTCTTCTCGGTGGGATGACTGTTGTTTGCTCTGACGAACGGCCCATTGGTTCGGCGGTTCGTCTGATTCTTTTCCAGGGTGGCGTCTGAGCGATGGTTCGGTGCTCTGTCGATACGCAGAGCAGGACGGGGCATGTTGTCGGGGCGTCGAAAGGCACAGCTATGCGAACGGAGCGAATCGGCGTGGGGGGGCGTGCGCTGAGCCGCGGGTTCACGCTGGTCGAGCTTCTCGTGGTCGTGATGATCCTCGGGATCCTCGTGGCGGTCGTGATACCGTCGTTCAAGGGTGCCTTCGACAGCTCACAACAATCAGCGTTTGTCGCCGACATCAAGATTTATTCCGATGCTGTCCACCTCTTCGCGGTCCAGACCGGCGACTGGCCGGAAGACTCTAGTACGGGTGATATCCCGGACGGCTTCCTGGACTACATCGCCCTCGCCGACTGGGACGACGGCACGCCCCTCGGTGGGCAGTGGGATGTCGAGCACGATTCGTACGGGATCACGTCGGCCGTCGGCGTTGTGTTCGACGGCGGGCCCGGCCGCGACGACGAGTACATGCAGGAAATCGACGCGACCTACGACGACGGGCTGCTCGAGAGCCGCTACTTCCGGGAGATCGAAGACGACAACCGGTATTACCACATCGTGGCCGATTGAACCGGCGGGCTTAAAGGCGGGGAACGGTCTTCTCAGCCCGCGCCCCGCGCATGTACATGGGCACAGTTTTCAAGAGTGACGCCCTTCGGGCTCAGTCCTCGTCGTGGTGCCCCTCGAACGCCGCGATGACCTCATGCTGGAGCTGCGGCGGGCAGGGCTCGTCGTGCGAGTGCTCCATGCTGTACGTCCCCGCTCCGGCGGTCATGCTCTTGAGCGTGGTGTTGTACCCCTGGAGCTCCGAGAGCGGCGCGACGGCGACGACCGTGCACATCTCACCCGCGAGCACCCGGGTGTCCTGCACCCGGCCGCGCCTGGTCGAGATGTCGCCCGCCACGTCGCCCATGTGCGACCGCGGGCAGGTGATCTCGATGTGCACGAACGGCTCGAGCAGCTGGGGCTTCGCCTTCGACACCGCGTCGATGAACGCCTTCTTCCCGGCGGCGATAAACGCGACCTCCTTCGAGTCGACCGGGTGGTGCTTGCCGTCGAAGACCTCGACGCGCACGCCGGTCATCGGGTAGCCGGCGACCGCGCCCGACTCGATCACCTGCCGCACGCCCTTCTCGATCGCGGGCATGAACTGGCGGGGGATCGTGCCGCCGACGGTCGCGTTGACGAACTCGAGCCCGCTGCCGTCCGCGGCGGGCGGGCCGTCGCCCGGGATCGGCGCGACGCGCAGGTGCACCTCGCCGAACTGACCGGCGCCGCCGGTCTGCTTCTTGTGCCGGTGGTGCCCCTCGGCCGAGCCCGAGACGGTCTCCTTGTACGCGACCTTGGGCGTCGACGTCTCGAGCTCGATGCCCTGCTCGTCTTTGAGCTTCTCGAGAACGATCTTCAGGTGCAGCTCCCCGAGCCCGCGGAGCACGGTCTGCTTGGTCGCGGCGATCCGGTCGAGCTTCAGGCAGGGGTCCTCGGCCATGAGCTTGTGCAGCGCCGCGCTGAACTTTGTCTCATCGGCGTGGTTCGTCAGCTCGATCGCCAGCCCGAACATCGGCGTCGGCAGCGGGAGCGGGCGCAGGTGCACCGAGTCCATGTCGTGGTCCTGGTGCAGCGTCGCGTCGAAGTGGACCTCGTCGATCTTCGACACCGCGCCGAGGTCGCCCGGACCGATCGCCGCGACTTCGACCTGGTCTTTGCCCTGCCGCTTGTAGACGTGCCCGACGCGGATCGGCTTCTTCTGGTCGTCGATGATCAGCTCGGCCTTGGCGTGCAGCGTCCCCTGGTGTACCCGGAACACCCCGAGCTTGCCCACGTGCTTGTCGCTCGTGACCTTGAACACGTGCGCGAGCACCGGCCGCTCGGCGTCCGGCTCGGCGTGAAACTCCGCCTCGTCGCCCGGGCCGCCGCTCTCGCCCGGGATCGACCGCACGAACGGCCGCGGGTTGCCCTCCAGCGGGCTCGGCAGCAGGCTCGCGAACACGTGCAGCAGGTGGTCGATCCCCGCGCCGGTCTTCGCCGAGCAGTAGCAGATCGGGACCAGGTGCGCGTCGCGGAGGGCCGCCTCGAACGCGTCGTGCACCTTCTGCTTGTCCAGGTTCTCGTCCGACCCCTCCTCGAGGTACTGCGTCATCAGCTCGTCCCGCATCTCGACGATCTGCTCGATGATCCGCTCGTGGCTCTCGGCCTCCGACGAGAACAGCGGCTCCTCCCGCGACTCCTCGTCGAACACCTTGACCACGCCCGCGCGGTCGGCCGTCGGCAGGTTCACCGCGAGGCACTCGTCGCCGAACTCCGACCGGATCGCCGCGGTCAGCTCCGCGAGGTCCGCGTGCTCGTCGTCGATCTTGCTCACGATGATCATGCGGGGCAGGTTCCGCTGCCGCGCGACCGTCATCATGCGGCGTGTCACCGGCTCGATCCCCTTCGACGCGTCGATCACGACGCACACCGTCTCGACGGCCGGGAAGCACGCGATGGTGTGACCCATAAAGTCGGGCAACCCCGGCGCGTCGATCATGTTGACCGTGTGGCCCTCGTGGTCGAAGTGCAGCACGCTGGTCCGCAGCGAGTGCTTGTGCGCCTTCTCCTCCTCGAGCCAGTCCGACGTGGTGTTGCCCTCTTCGATCGAGCCCATCCGCGTGATCTCGCCGGTCGCGAACAGCAGCCGCTCGGCCAGCAGGGTCTTGCCCGCGCCCGACTGCCCGGTCAGCAGCACGTTGCGGATGTCGGCGGGGTTTCGGCTTGTCGCTTGAGCGGCGGCGGCAGCTGCTGCCATAACACGGACCTCCTTCCCGACGCACGCCCCTTCGGGCGAAGGGTCCGCGGCGGCGGGAAACGCCCGGCTCGTGTCCGGTCGTGGTCGAGGTCAGTTCGGCCGTCGGCGACGCGTCGGCGGTCGGACCGGCTCCGGCCGGGCCTTCAAAGCACCACGCCCAAGTATAGCAAAAGAGCAGAATTCTGGGCATGAAAATCCAGAGTCCCGGCCGCCCAACGCGACCCGCCTACAGCTACCGGCCGTCAGGGGCGGGCGGCGATCCCGCCGCGCCCCGCTGCGGCCCCTTCGGTCGCAGCGAGGCCGCCCGAGCGATCGCGTCGGTCCCGAATCGCCGCGCGATCTCGTCCGCCGTGCGTTCCGCGGCCGACAGCCGGCGCTCCTGCCGATCCCCGAACAGCCCGAGCTGCGCGTTCGACCGCTCGACCAGCGGTGAGAGCGACACCCCGATGAGCCGGAGCGGGCCGAACGACGCCGACCGCCACCGCTCGAACAGCGCCCGGGCCGCCGCGTAGAGCCGCTCGGTGTCGTCGGTCGGGTCGAGCGTGGTCGACCGGGTCACGGTCTCGAAGTCCGGCGAGCGCAGCTTGAGCGTGAGGCCCGTCGCCAGCCGCTCAGCGGTCCGCAGGCGCCGCGCGACCTGGCGCGTCTGTTCGAGGACGACCGCGAGCATCGCGTCCGGCTGACGCAGGTCTTCGCCGAACGTCTGCTCGTGCCCGATCGACTTCCGCCGACGGTCGGTCACGACCGGGCGCGCATCGATCCCCCGCGCCCGCTCCCAAGCCGAGAGCCCCCCGCTCCCGAGGCGCGACGAAACAACGTCCTCCGGGAGCGCCGCGAGCTGCCCGATCGTGCGCACACCCAGCGCCGCGAGGCGCTTCTCCGCCGCCGGCCCGATCCCGAAGACCCGCGAGATCGGCAGCGGCCCCAGCGTCTGGGTCACCTCGTCCGGCTCGACCACGACCAGCCCGTCGGGCTTGCCCAGGTCCGACGCGAGCTTGGCGACAAACTTCGTCGGCGCAACACCGACCGAGACCACGAGCCCGGTCTGTTCCAAGACGCGCCGCTTGAGCCCGGCCGCGATCGCTCGCGGCGGCCCGAGCGCCCGGACCGACCCGGTGATATCCAGGAACGCCTCATCGATCGAGAGCGGCTCGATCGTCGGCGTGACCGTCTCGAACACCTCGAAGACCGCCCTCGACAGCTCGCTGTATCGGTCGAAGCGGGGGCGGACGACGCGGGCGCGGGGGCACAACCGAAGGGCGGTCGCGGTGGGCATCGCGCTGCGGCAGCCGAAGACACGCGCCTCGTAGCTCGCCGCGGCGACGACCCCCCGGCGCCCGCCGCCGCCGACCAGCACGGGCTCGCCGCGCAGCGACGCGTCGTCGAGCTGCTCCACCGAGGCGAAGAACGCGTCGAGGTCGGCGTGCAGGACGACCCGCCCGCCGGCGGCCGGGCTCACAGCTTCTCGCGCGGCGGGCTGAACGCCGCGCCCATGAGCGACGAGTCGCCCCCCGTGAGCCCGCGCCCCGCCGCGGTCGTCGCCGACGGGTCCATGATCTTGTGCGGGTCGGCGGGCAGCACCACGCGGAACAGCGCCCCCGTCTCGCCCGGCGTTTGCGGGTCGTCGGCGACCGACCCGACCTCGATCCGCCCGCGGTGCTCCTCGATGACCCGCCGCGTTACCGCCAGCCCGAGCCCCGTGCCGCGGATGCCCTTGGACGTGTGGAACGGCTCGAAGATCCACTCGCGCCGCTCCGCCGGCACGCCCGGGCCGTTGTCGATCACGGTCACCTCGACCTCGGGCCCCGGGCCGAACACCGACCCGAAGGTGTCTGCCCGCTCGGGCTGCTCCTCGTCGGGCCCGAAGCCCGCCGGGTGGAACAGCGTCCGCACGGTGACCACGCCCGACTTGGGCTCGACCGCCTCGACGGCGTTGGTCATCAGGTTCAAGAGCGCCTGGTGCATCAGGTGCGGGTCGACCGGGACCGGCGGCATGTCCTGGTCCGCGTCGATCAGCAGCACGACGCCCTTCTTCCGGCACGCGTCCTCGAGCAGCGATGCGCAGTCGTCCAGCAGCGGGCTCAGCTTCGTCAGCTCGATGTCGATCGTCCGCTGCCGGCTGTAGGCGAGCATGTTCTGCGTCAGCGCCATGATCCGAGAGATGTTGCGCTTGAGGATGTCCCACCCGCCGGCGACGAGCTTCAGGTCCGACTTGCGCAGGCCCATCTCCAGCACGTCGGCGCCGCCGCGCAGCCCCTGCAGGATGTTCTTGATCGAGTGGCTCAGGCTCGCGATCGTCTCCCCGATCGCCGCGAGCCGCTCGGTCTGGATCTTCTCGGCGGTCAGCCGCAGGTTCGCGATGCCCAGCCCCGTGTGCTGCCCGAGCGCGTTGAGCAGCGCGAGCTGCTCCTCGGTGAACGTGTAGTTGGCGATCGACGAGTCGATGTAGATCGCGCCGAACGTCTCGTCGCGGAAGCGGATCGGCGAGCACAATGCCGACCGGATGCCGAAGCGCTGCACCGAGTCGCCCGCACGGAACCGAGGGTCGTTCATCGCGTTGGAGCTCAGGACCCCCTCGCCGTGGTCGATCGCGTGCTTGAGGATCGTCCTCGAGACCTGGATCTTCAGGTCGTCCGGCGAGCGGTTGTCGACCGCGGCCGGCCGGTCGCCGCCCGCCTCGGTCGTCCCGGCGGCGGGGTGCTTGTGCCGCACGACCGTCGGCCGCGGCCGCGGCCCGTCCGGCGTCTGCTCCACCATCATGATCACGCCGCGCTCCGGCTCGAACTCGGCGAACACCAGCTCCATCACCGCCGCGAGCAGCTGGTCCGTGTCCGACGCGCGCGTCAGCAGGCTCGTCAGCCGGTAGACCACGCGCAGGTGGTCGACCGCCGCCGTGCGCGGCTCGGGCGACGCCATCAGCACCGAGTCCTCGTTGCTCGCCAGCGTCCGTTCGATCTCGGCGTCGAGCCGGTTCGAACCGACCAGCTCGATCGCGTCGTCGGCCCGCGGCGCGACATCGCCGCCCATCGCGACCACCGTCGACCCCACGCGGATCTGATCGCCGTGGGCGAGCGCCGTCCGCTCGGCGATCCGAACGCCGTTTACGTAGGTCCCGTTGTGCGAGCCGAGGTCGCGGATGAACCACCGCCCGGTGTCGGGCGTCAGCTCGGCGTGCCGCCGCGAGACGGTCTTATCGCCCGTGGGCAACGCCTCCGACGACCGCCCGAGCAGCTGCGGCTCGTCGTTGGGCAGCGTGAACGTCTTGCCCCGGTCCGGGCCCTCGATGACCGTCAGGATCAGCACGGGCAAGCCTATTCGCGCTCGCTCGGGCCTCGCGCCGGCTTCTCTCGAACAGCCCGTCCGTTCGGCCGCCGCTCGACCGGCCGTCGGCCCGTGATATCGTCCATCCCTATGGCCAAAAAGCCCGCCTCACGACCGCCCGACGCGACCATGCCCGTCGTCTGCCTCCACGGGCCCGAGCTGTTCGTGCGTTCGGAGCTCGTCGCGGCGCTGCGGGCCGAGCTGAGCGAGGTCAAGGGCGAGGTCGAGTCGTTCCGCTTCGACGGCGACCGCGACGCCGCGGCCGACGTCCTCGACGAGTGCCGCAGCTTCGGGCTCATGATGACCCACAAGCTCGTGATCGTCGACAGCGCCGACCCGCTCGTCAAGGCCGACAGCCGCGGCCCGCTCGAGCGCTACCTCGCCAGCCCCGCCGAGAGCGCGACGCTCGTCCTCCTCTGCAAGCAGTGGTACAAGTCGAAGCTCGACGACGCGATCGCCGGCGTCGGCGGCACCGTCTTCAAGTGCGAGGCGCCCAGCGAGGGGCAGGCCCTCGCGTGGTCCGCCCGCCGCGCCAAGAGCAAGCACGGCGTCGAGATCGCGCGTGACGCCGCCGAGATGCTCATCGCCCGCCTCGGCGCCGACCTCGGACGCATCGACTCTGAGCTCGCCAAGCTCGCCGTCGTCGCCCACGACCGCGGCTCGGGCGCCATCGACCGCGCCGCCGTCGTCGAGATGGTCGGCACTACCCGCGAAGAAGAAGTCTGGTCCGTTCAGGCGCCGCTGCTCACGGGCAACCCCGAGCGGGTCATCAGCCACCTAAGCCTCATCCTCGACCGCGGCTCGCGAGACGCCTCGGTCCCGGTCATGTACGCCTGCGTCGACCTGGCCCGGAAGCTCCACCTGGCGAGCCACGCCCTGGCGCAGGGCATGCCCGAGCAAGCGGTGGGCAAGAACATCGGCCTCTGGGGCCCGAGCCAGCGGCCCGTCCTCGAAGCCGCCCGTCGCCTCAGCCCGGCCCGCGCCTCGGACCTCTTCGATGCCGCGATCAACGCCGACCGCGCGAGCAAGTCCGGGCTCGGTCGGGCGCGCCGGCTCGTCGAGCGGCTGGCCCTCCGCCTCACGCTCGCCGTCGCCGGGCACGCCTGAGCTCGGCCGCAACGCTCACCGTCGTTGGTCGCCGTAATTTATCGACAGCGCGAAACTCGAAGCGACGCCCCCCGATCAACCGATCCCCCCCTTGGGCCCACGAACGGGCACGGGGCGCCCGTGCACCGGGCCGGCGGTGGGACTGCCGCCAACACGGATGGTCTCGGACAGGAGGTCCGACGGGTGACGAACCGCGATCGACGCGAGAGGACGCCGCTCCCCCGGGTGCTGTGTGCGCTCGCCGCCCTCGCGGCGGCGTCGGGGTGCTCGCTCGGCGGCCGCCCCGCGCCGCCGGTCAATACCGGCCTCAACGCGCTCGCCAACCAGGCGGGCGAACGCACGCCAGACGGAGAGACGATGGTCCGCCCCGCACCCGGCTTCGAAACACCCACCGCCACCAACACGCTCGACAGCCCACTCGATACCTCCCTCGAAGCCCTGATCCGCCAGTCGACGCAAGACCTCGCCCAGGCCGCGGAGCTCGACGCCGGCTCGGTGCAGCCAGGTGGCGAGTTCGGGACCGACACCGACCCCGAGACGATCACTCAGGCCGAACCCGGCTCCGCACCTGGTTCCGAACCTGGTTCCGAACCGGGGTCGTCTCTCCGGGCCCGCCCGCTCGACGGTCAGCTCCGCGCGATGTCCGCGGCCGCGATCGGCCCGCTCGTCGCCACGCCCGGGCAGCGCCGCGCCGCCGACGCCATTGCCCAGCGGGCCCCGATGATGGAAACCCAGCTCCTGATGCCGGCGATCACCGAAGCCGCGGGCGAGAGCATCGAGAACCAGGTCGCCGAGCTCGCCGAAGAGCTCGCCTCCCTGCTCCGCGAGCAGGCCGCGGGCTCGGCCGATCCCGCCCGCTCGTACCTGGCAATGGCCACGCTCGAAGCGATCCGCCCGGGCATCCTCGTCGAGCTCTCGGCCGACGGCGGCGGCGAGCTCGCCAGCGTCCTGAGTCCGAACGAGGTCGAGGCCGTCCGCACCGCCCGGGCCCTGGTCGCTGGGCTTGTCGACGAAGAGTCCGAGCCCTCCGACCCCGACGACCTCGCCGACCACCTCGACCACGTCTCGCAGCAGCTCCGCCCGCACACGTCGATCGCCATCGAGGAAGCCTCGCTCTGCCGACGGGTCGTTGGCTTTGGTCAGTACACGAGTTACAGCTCAGACGCGTTCGTCGCGGGCCGACCGGTCCGAGCGATCCTGTACGTCGAACTCGACCGATTCGCGCACCGGAAGGTGGGCAGCCGCGACCAGACGTTCGACGGCGACCGGTGGGCCGTGGAAGTGGGTCAGGAAATGAGTCTCTTTGTGGATCGAGAAATCCGACCCGTATGGCACCGCCCCGAGCAGCGGGTCGTGAGCACGAGCCGGCGGAAGATCCGCGACCTCTTCCTCACCGACCAGCTCACGCTGCCGCCAACGCTGGGCGTAGGGCAGTACACGCTGCGGGTCCGTGTTCGGGATCTGATCACCGAAGCGGTCGACGAGCGGCTGATCCCGATCCGGATCGTGGCCGACGCGCGGTCGGCGCGGGCCGCGGGGTAAGCCCGCGGGCTGCCGTGCTGACAGGGCACGTTCGGGGGTGACGCTCTTGGCCGCTCGGGTGTGATTCGGAGCGTCCTGGAAGGGAAAGCGGGATTGGCACCCGTCTCGCAGACGATACCGTCAGCGACGGCTGCGTGTGCGGACCTATGATCGGTCTTTGATCGGTTTTCGGTGGCCCGCACGCAAAGTCAGAACTTTGTGGCATTCTCGGACCGGCTCCGGGGTTGCTACGAAGACAGAAGAAGAGGAGCGGGCCCGCCCGCTCTCTCGCACGGAGGTACGCGATGTTCGAACGCTTCACCGACCGGGCCCGGAAGGTCATGGCGCTGGCGAATCAGGAAGCCCAGCGGTTCAACCACGAGTACATCGGGACCGAGCACATCCTGCTCGGGCTCGTCAAGGAGGGCTCGGGCGTCGGCGCGAACGTGCTCAAGGCGCTCGGCGTCGACCTGCGCAAGGTCCGCCTGGAGGTCGAGAAGCTGGTGCGGGCCGGTCCCGAGATGGTGACGATGGGCAAGCTGCCGCAGACGCCGCGGGCCAAGAAGGTCATCGAGTACGCGATCGAGGAAGCCCGCAACCTGAACCACAACTACGTCGGCACCGAGCACCTGCTGCTCGGGCTGCTGCGTGAGCACGACGGCGTCGCGGCGCAGGTGCTCCGCAACCTGGGGCTCAAGCTCGAGGAGGTCCGCGAGGAGGTCCTGAACCTGCTCGGCGCGGCCGGCGAGGGCGAGAGCGAGGGCGCCGAGGACGGGGGGCTGGCCGGCGCGGTCTCGGGCTCGTCGGGCGAGGGCCGCCCCAAGGGCAAGAGCAAGACACCCGCGCTGGACTCGTTCGGCCGCGACCTGACCGAGCTCGCCAAGAAGAGCGAGCTTGACCCGGTGATCGGGCGGGCCCGGGAGATCGAGCGTGTGACGCAGGTGCTCTGCCGGCGCACGAAGAACAACCCGGTGCTGCTGGGCGAGGCGGGCGTGGGCAAGACCGCGATCGTCGAGGGCCTGGCGCAGCGGATCATCGCGGGCGACGTGCCGGACATCCTGCACGAGAAGCGGATCGTGGTGCTCGACCTGGCGATGATGGTCGCGGGCACGAAGTACCGCGGCCAGTTCGAGGAGCGGATCAAGGCGGTCATGAACGAGGTCCGCCGCGCGAAGAACGTGGTGCTGTTCATCGACGAGCTGCACACGCTGGTGGGCGCGGGCGGGGCCGAGGGCGCGATCGACGCGAGCAACGTGCTCAAGCCGGCGCTGGCCCGCGGCGAGATCCAGTGCATCGGCGCGACGACGTTCGACGAGTACCGCAAGTACATCGAGAAGGACGCCGCGCTCGCCCGCCGCTTCCAGGCGATCACGGTCGACCAGCCCTCGAACGACGAGGCGATCGAGATCCTCAAGGGCATCCGCGACAAGTACGAGGACCACCACCGGGTGACGATCACCGATGACGCATTGAAGGCGGCGGTCGAGCTGAGCGGGCGGTACATCGCGGGCCGCGTCCAGCCCGACAAGTCGATCGACGTGCTCGACGAGGCGGGCGCCCGGGTGCGGATCAAGACCATGACCAAGCCGCCAGACCTGGCGGACATGGAGGCCGACATCGAGCGTCTGACGCTCGAGAAGGACGAGGCCGTGAAGGCCGCGGACTACGAGCGTGCGGCCGAGCTGCGCGATGAGGCCGAGCAGCTCCGCAAGAAGAAGGAGCAGATCCAGGCCGAGTGGCGTGAGCGCGCGAAGGAGGCGGGCGGCACGGTCGACGAGGAGGTCGTCGCCGAGGTGATCTCGAAGATGACCGGCGTCCCGCTGCAGCGGCTCGAGAAGGAGGAGGCCCAGCGCCTGCTCAACCTCGAGCAGGAGCTGCACAAGCGCGTGATCAGCCAGCACGAGGCGATCAAGACCGTGTCGAAGGCGATCCGCCGCGCCCGCGCCGGGCTCAAGGACCCCAAGCGTCCGATGGGCTCGTTCATCTTCGTCGGGCCGTCGGGCGTGGGCAAGACGCTGCTCTCGAAGGCGCTGGCCGAGTTCATGTTCGGCGACGCCGAGAGCCTGATCCACCTCGACATGTCCGAGTACATGGAGAAGCACACGGTCAGCCGCCTCGTCGGCGCGCCCCCCGGCTACGTGGGCTACGAGGAGGGCGGGCAGCTCACCGAACAGATCCGCCGGCGTCCCTACGCGGTCGTCCTGCTCGACGAGGTCGAGAAGGCCCACCCCGACGTGTTCAACATGCTCCTCCAGATCATGGAGGAGGGGCGGCTGACCGACTCGTTCGGACGCCACGTGGACTTCAAGAACACCATCCTGATCATGACGTCGAACATCGGCGCGGACCTGATCAAGGGCGGCGGCGGCTTCGGCTTCCAGAAGCGGTCCACCGAGGTCGACTACGACAACATCAAGGCCGTGCTGATGAAGGAGATCGAGCGGTTCTTCCGCCCCGAGTTCATCAACCGCCTCGACGACGTGATCGTCTTCCAGCCGCTCGCCAAGGAAGACCTCACCGAGATCATCGAGTACGAGGTCGCGAAGGTCACCGAGCGGCTGACCGCCCGTGGCGTCGACATGCAGCTCGACCAGGCGGCAAAGGACTTCCTAATCGAGAAGGGGTACAACCCCGACTTCGGCGCCCGCCCGCTGCGTCGCGCGATCGGGCAGTTCATCGAGGACCCGCTGAGCGAGATGCTGCTCGCCGGCGAGATCCCCGAGCGGTCGAAGGTCTCGGTGAGCCGCAAGGACGAGCAGGAGAACCTGTTCTTCGAGACCGAGCAGCTTCCCGAGCCCGAAGCGACCGAAGAGCAGCCGGCCGAGTCGACTTGAAACCGGTTCTTACGACGGCCGATGCAGGGGTGTGAAGCCGCCCCTTCGCTGAAGCCCACGCGAATGGTCTCTTGCCGAAGCTGGTGCCGAAGCTGGTTCGGCCGCTTTGCCTCGGCCGCTTTGTCTCGGCCGAACAGTTGGCCGAACAGGGGGTACGTCGCCGTTCAGAGACTCCTGTTCCTTGACGAGCAGTACCACAGCGTTCGAGCTGGAGACTATTTTCGCGGAGCCAGGCTCGAGCGCTTTGCATCTTCCTGCAAAGCCGGCGTCCAACGGGTGCGAAGCAGTGGTCGCCGGAGGTTCTACGATCGCTGAGCCGTGTCTGCTCTTCGCGCCATTCTCCGTCTCGGGCCGTTGAACCCGATCGCGGTGCGCCTTGTCGAGGGCGGGTCTCGGCGGGCCAGGCACATGACCATCCGCTCGGCGTACCTCGGGGTGCTCATCCTCGTGCTGCTGTGGGTGCTGCTGGCCGAGGCCGGCGGCGAGACGCTCGGTTACCGCGAGCTCGCGGCCGCGGGGGCGCGGGCGTTCGAGGTCGTCGCCTACCTCCAGATCGGTTTGATCTGCGTGCTCAGCCCCGTCTTCATGGCCGGGGCGATCAGCCAAGAGTCGAGCCCGCGTACGTGGGAAGTGCTGCTCACCACCCCGATCAGCCCGGCGCAGGTGGTGCTCGGCAACCTGCTCGGCCGGCTGTACTTCGTGCTGGCGATGCTGGTCGCGGCGCTGCCGCTGTTCGCTTTGACGCAGTATTTCGGCGGTGTCCCCGGGACCGCCGTGCTGACCAGCAGCGCGATCGCGGCGTGCGCGGCTCTCTTTGTGGGTGCCGTCGCGATCGCACTAGCGACCTCGCGCGTGGTCGGCCGGCGTGCGGTGTTTACGTTCTATGTCGCCGTGGTGTCGTACCTCGCGGTGTCGGTCGGCATCGACGTGTTCCTCCGACGCGGCGGCGGGGGCGCCCTGAGCGTCGGTTTGGGCGGCGTGACCTACCTCACCGCCTTCAACCCGTTCCTGGCTCTGCGAGCCTTGCTGGAGCCCTCGGCGTACGCCCGGGCAGACGTCGCCGACCCAGCGATCGGCCTGATCGCGAGGTGGTTGCTCGGCCGTCCGGTCGCTTCGTTCTGCCTCATCAGCGTGGCGAGCAGCGTCGTCCTTCTCGCGGGCAGCTCGCTGACCGTTCGGCTCGGGGGCCTTGGGACAATCGTGCAGGGCCGCGGTGGCGTGCCTTGGTACAGGCGCCTGCTCGGGCTCGGCGGACGCGGCTCCGAGCACCGCCCCCCCCGCGAAGTGGGGGCCAATCCGATCTCCTGGCGCGAGTCGAGCGCCCGAAACGCGACGCTCACAAAGATCCTTACGCGTTGGTCGTTCGTCGGCCTTGGCTTGCTCTTCGGGCTCGGGCTGGTTGTGTTCTTCCACGCCGGCGGGATGTCCGCTGTCGACTACCGGCTCGCCCTCCAGACCGCGGTACTCGGCGAGCTCGCCGTGGCAACGCTGGTCGCGGTGAACATGTCGGCCACGGCCGTCACACGAGAGCGTGAAGACGGCACGCTCGACCTGCTGCTCACAACGCCGCTGACGCCATCGATGTACCTCTCGGGCAAGCTGCGCGGGCTGATCGCCTACCTTGCGCCGATGATCTCGGTTCCCGTGTTGACGCTCGCGGCCGCGGGCATCGGCGCGTGGGCGATGGGCAGCACGGTCACGGCCGGGCTCCAGCAGCCCGTCGAGGTGCCCGTCGTCTTGCCCGAGGCGGCGCTGCTCGCGCCCTTGGTTGTGGGCCCGTTCATCGCGCTTTGTGTGATGGTTGGCCTGCTGTGGTCTCTGCGAAGCAAGGGCACACTGAGCGCGGTCGTCGCGACCGTCGTCGTCGTCGGACTGCTCGGGCTGGTCACCGGGCTCTGCGGCTGGCTCGGCGGGCAGGATGTCTCGTACGCGGGCGCGGCGTCCGCCGGGTTCAGCCCGGCGTCGCTGGTCCGGACGCTGACCGAGCCCGAAGCCGGTCTCAGCCAAACCTTCCAAACCGCCGGTCTCGGCCAGGCTCGGATCTGGCTTGCCGCCGGGTGTGTGGTTTCATGCGGACTGCTTGTGCTCTCGGTCTGGCTCCTGCAGACCAGCATGGCGAAGAACTTTGATTTCACGGTCCGCAAGCTCGCGGGCTCGAGCTAGGCCGCTTGCGTCCGATTAACTCGGAACACATAGGAAGTGGGACTTCGAGGTGGGCCTTCCGGGCCGAATCTTCGGACTGCCCCTGATTTTTCCCAACACGGACCGCCCCCCGGACGATGACCTTCCCCTGCACACCCGTTTAAGGGGAAGCCGTGTCCGTTCGTTTCAAGCTCCAGGCTCTGATGGCGTTGATCGCGGTCGCGATCGTCGCCCCCCCGGTCGCGACGTACGTCTTGGGGCGTCTGGCCGCGCTCGACGGCACGATCATCAACATGGCCGGCCGGCAGCGGATGCTCACCCAGCGCCTGACCAAAGAGTTCCTCCAGTACGAGTCCGACGCCGACCCGGCGACACTCGAAGCTCTCGGGTCCACGGCCGAACTCTTCGACGTCTCGCTCACGATCCTCCTCGACGGCGGCTCGGTCACGGACGCGGGCGGCGAGACGCTCGTGCTCCCGGCCGCGGCGGAAGGGCCGGCGTCCATCCTCACCGAGGTCCGCGCCGAGTGGGACGGCGTGCGAGCGGCGCTCGAGCCCGTGCTCTTGGGCGACGCCCGCCCGGGCGACGACGCGTTCACGCGGGCACGCGGCCGGCTCATTGAGAAGAACACCTGGCTGCTCAAGCGTTCCAACGACGCGGTGAGCGCGTTCGTCGCGTGGTCCGAGGGGCATAAGTCGCTGGCCGGGCTGATGAACGCCGCGGCGCTCGGGCTCGGCCTTATCGCGCTCGCGGTCATGACCGGCGTCGTCGAGCTCGGCGTGCTCCGCCCGGTCCGCGCCGTGAAGGACGCGATCGATCGCGCCGCGAGCGGGTCGGCCAGCCTCGCCGAGCGGCTCGACGACACCCGGACCGACGAGTTCGGCAGCGTCGCGTCCGGCTTCAACCAGCTCTCGTCGAAACTCAACGACCTGATCGTGGCCGTATCGAGCGCGTCGTCGCAGATCGCCGGCGCGTCGGGCACGATCTCGGGCAAGATGACCGAGATCTCGCGCTCGCTGAGCGAGCGGTCGTCGTCGGTCCAGTCGGTCGCGGCCGAGTTCTCTGAAACGGCCGAGGGCATGGCGGTCATCGCCGAGGAGATCGATGTGTCGACCGAGCGGGCCTCGGCGACCTCGCAGCGGGCCCAGGAAACGGGCAAGGCCTTCGATGGCGCCGCGAACGACGTGGAGCGGATCTCCGAGACGGTCCGGTCGGCCGCGGACAAGCTCGACCGGCTCGGGCAGCGCAGCGACGAGATCGGCCGCGTGGTCTCGATGATCGACGAGGTTGCCGAACAGACCAACCTGCTCGCACTCAACGCCGCGATCGAGGCGGCCCGCGCCGGCGAGCACGGGCGCGGGTTCGCGGTCGTTGCCGACGAGGTCCGAAACCTCTCGGAGCGGACGCAGCAGGCGACCGAGGAAATCGGCGGGCTTATCCGCGCGATGCAGGCCGACACCGCGGTCGCGCAGGAAGAGATGCGGGGCGCGACGCAGACCGTCGTCGCCACGGTCGCGGCGTCGCGGCGGGCGGGCGAGAGCGTCCGCGTCGTCGTCGAAGAGACCGGCTCGATCACCGGCACCATGGCGGGCGTGCGGGCGACGATCGGAAGGCAACGCGACACGACCGAGCGGACCAACGCCCGCGTGCGAGAGCTCGCCGAAGCGGTCGAGGCGGGCGCGTCGATGAACGCGAGCGCCGCCGAGGCGATCCAGCAGCTCGCCGTGAAGGCGACGCAGCTCGACAAGCTGCTGACCGGCTTTGGGTTCGTGACCGACGACCGCCGGGTCAGCGGCGATGTGACCAGGGCGATCGACGAACAGCGGCTCGACCCGAACGTCACCGCCGACCAGCTCGGCACGATCGCGGCCTGAACGAACAGCGGCTATGCCGTGTCTCCTACCTCAAGCCCACGAAGGCATCCCCAGCGGGGGCCGAGTCTGAGCATGCAGAGAGAGGCCGCCGGTCGCATACTTCTGAGACCCGCTGCCAATCCATCCTTTGTACTTGGGGCCCTCTCCCGGACCAGCTCGGCGAGACTGCTGTGGTCGGCGCGGCGCTCGGCGACGCTGTTGGTCCAGAGCCTGCGGTCGTTCTGACGGCCCCCTTGTGGTCTTAGTTATCCGAATAAGATATAAAGATTACATTCATTTCTCTGGTCCCAAGACATGCAATCAGGCCCAACACCGGCGACCCGCTGCCGTGCCCGGACGAACAAGCGATCGGCGCTATCAACTTTCTAGAAAGATACTTATCAAACCTAATGTCAACATCCAACGAGATGTCCGGCACCACCGACGGCTCCAAATATCAGCATCTAGCCAGCCCGAACACGGCCGATTCGGACCGGACCAAGCGGAACTCTTGGGAACGTGCCGCGAATAAACAACGCCAACAGGATTCTATTTTGGCAAATACGTTATATCAGTAGGGGTTTCTTTAGTGTGCATCAAGAGAAATCGACAGCAACCCGCTTGACTGCCTGTGTCGCCGGTGTCCTCCTTGCGGCAGGGTCGGCGTCAGCACAGCCGGCGACGACGCCCGCCAGCTTCGACGAAGCCGGCCGGCCGCTACAGATCACCGAGGTCTACAACTTTGATCCCTTGCTAGAGGTGGTCAAGCCTGTGAGTCCCCTTGAGACGAGCCCCGAGAATCAAGACCTGATCACAGAGGTGACCTGGGTAGAAGTCACCAACACCAGTGACAGTGAATTCGTATTGGCCGACACACGATTTGCATCAATAGTAAGAATAGCACAAAGCTTTAGCTCTATTCCATTATCGCCGGCCATTGATAGCACATTTGTTAATGTTCCAGTAACAACATTTGCACCTGGCGAGTCTGTTATATTCTGCCTTACCCCCAAAGGTGAATTTAGTACCATCAATAGCTTTGAGGAAAGTGAAATTGAGCCTTATTTAATGGCTACTGGAATATTAACAATAATAATTCCGATGGCTCCTCGCAGCCCAATGTTCAAATTGTTGTTTTAAAGAATAGTGTGGTATCTTTGACTATCAATGACTCCTCCTCGATGGGATTCATTGAATTTGATTATGATCTTGATATCGCCTTCGCCACCAGTGAATCTGGCCTGAGCCAGGTGCTGTTTGGTGCTGAGTTTACAAACAAATTCACCGATGGTTTTAACCTGCAGTTTCAACAGCCCCTTCTTATTCCGTCGGACCTCGCCTCCGAGGAATACCTCGTTGGATCCGAGCCAGAGCCCCCTGGGTCTACCCTCTTTGATACAACGAATGCGCTCCAGAATGTTGTAAATACGAATGGCCTGCTTCTTCCGTCCGGCTTGACCCAGCTGAACACGTCTGCCGACGATCTCGACGCGATCGGCGTTGAGTCTGATCCGCTTTTTATTAATGCCTTCATAAACCAAGACGATGCCGACCCTGTCGGTGAAGTCTCAGTCGTCGCCTCCCCAGGCATCGCCGCGCCGTTCACGGGCACGCTGCCAGACCCCGCGGACGTAAACCAGGATGGCATTGTCAATGACATCGTCCGTCTGAGTGATTTGACTCTGAAATCTGCTGATGTCTCGTGCCCCGAGAACTCGTCGATCTTCTCGCCGTGCATCGGTGATTTGAACGGTGACGGCACCCGATCGGTCCTCGACGTCAACGCTCTCGTGAAGTTGCTTCTCGGCACCAGCCCCTAAGCCGGATCCCGTTAGAGGATTCGATTTCGCTGAGAGCCGCGAGCACACCGTTCTGCATCATAAAACACCTTGCCCTCCCCCGCGGAGGGTTTTTTGTTGCTCTGGCGAGAGGCGCCCTTCCCGCGAAACAACCCGCGAGTCGGTGTGTTCTCAGGGAAGTCTCGCCGGAAGCCGACGTCGACGCGGCCGGGCTCCTCCCCATCATCAGACCGTCGAGCACGGCATGATCAACGCGGCGTCAGAACCGTGGTGCGGCGATCGATCCGTCAGCCGCCCGGCGTGTGTCCCAAACTCAGCCAGCCGATCAGCTCGGGATGATCGCGGCCTTAATGGGCAGCTATTAGGTTGTGTCTGTCGGCTCGAGCGGTTGGAGGTATCTGCTGAGGAAGGCGAGCTTGAGTATGGCGAGGTAGTGGACGGCGAGCTTCTCGTATCTGGTGGCGAGGCGTCGGTTATATTTGAGCCATGCGCCAAACATCTGACCCGCCAGACACGGCCGACTAGTACTGCCGTCGCATGCGGGCGGTCGGGATGTCGAGCTGGCCGCGGTACTTCGCGACGGTCCGCCGGGCGATCTCGATGCCGCGCTGCTTGAGCGCTTTGACGAGCGCCTCGTCGGAGAGCGGCTTTTCTTTGTCCTCGGCGTCGACGACCTCGCGCAGCGCCGCCTTGATCGCGTCGTAGGAGACCTCTTCGCCCGAGTCGGTCTGCATGCCGCCGGAGAAGAAGCCGCGGAGTGGGACAACGCCCCGGGGCGTTTCGAGCCACTTGTCGGCTACGGCCCGAGACACCGTTGCCACGTGGATCCCCAACTGCTCGGCGACCTGGGTCATGGGCAGCGGGCGGAGCGCTTCGGGCCCCTCGTCGAAGAACGCCCGCTGCGCGTCGAGCACGACCTTGATCACGCGGAGCAGCGTGTGCTTGCGCTGCTCGACGGCGTCGATGAGCCACTGCGCGTTCGACAGGTTGGTCTTGAGGAAGTCGCGGTCGCGTTTTTCGACCGCGCGGTCCTTGCTCATCATCGCGTAGTGGCGGTTGATGGCGAGCTGGGGCAGCCGCCGGTCGTTGAGGTAGGCGACGTAGCGGTCGTTCTCGTCGTCGTACTCGACGACGGCGTCGGGCGTGACGGCCGAGGGTGGGTCTTCGACGAGCGCGCGGGCCGGCGCGAGCGAGAGCCGCCGCATCTGCTGGACGCCCTCGCGGATCTCGTCGGGCGTGAGCCCGGTGTCCGCGGCGATCTTGGGGATGCGGTTCTTGGTCAGGTCGTCCAGGTGGTCTTCGATCAGCCGCCGGGCGATGGGCAGCCCGAGCGCGCGGCCCGGGTCGCCCGAAGCCGCGAGTTCTTCTTCCGCGGCGTCGAGCTGGAGCAGCAGGCACTCGCGGTGGTCGCGGGCGGCGACGCCCGGCGGGTCGAGCAGCAGCTGCGCGACGCGCAGTGCGCGTTCCATCTCGGGCTCGGCCGCGCCCGCTCGCTCGGCCAGCTCGGCGAGCGGCGTGCGGAGGAACCCGTCTTCCTCGAGCGCCTGGATGATCGTCTCGCCGTGCGCGCGTAGGTCGCCCTCGGCCTCCGACACGCCCCACTGGCGGAGGAGCTGTTCCTGCAGCGAGCCGCCGCGCGCGGGGGCGTTGGCCATCGCATCGGTCTTGTAGTCGCGCTCGCCCGTCGACCGCGACCGGCTCTGGAAGTCCATCGGCTCGCGCGAGGCGGTCGACTCGTACGCGTTGTCCGCGGCTTCGGGCGTCTCGGCCTCGAAGCGGTCGAGCCGGGCGAAGTCGTCGGCGTTCTCCGACGCGTGCTCGTCGGCGTGGGCCTCGGGCCGCTCGGGCGCTTCGCGCTCGACCAGGTCGAGCGTCGCGTTGTTCTCAAGCTCCTGCTCGATGCGCTCTTCGAGCTGGGCGATGGGCATCTGCAGGATCTCCATCGACTGGATGACCCGGGGGGCCAGCTTCATCTGCTGGCCGAGACGCATCGACTGCGACTGCTCGAAGCGGAGCGCCATCAGCGAACGCCGCCCCCGCCCCAACACCCGCCCCCACGCCCGCTCCCGCCGAGCCCGGCCGGCGGCTCGTCGACAGCGCGACGCTCGGCGATCGCGTCGGCGAGGACCGCCTTGCTCGTCAGCTCGAGGCTCGCGCCGGTGGGCAGCCCGCGGGCGAGCCGCGTCACGCGCAGCCCGCGTTTCTGGAACGGGGCGAGGTCGCGGACGAGGTGCTGGGTGGTGCCGTCGCCCTCGATGGTCGGGTTGAGCCCGAGCACAAGCTCGGTGATCTCGGCGTGGCCCGGGTTGCGCGTGGGCTCGGCGAGCCGCTCGAAGAGCTCGTCGATGGTCAGGTCGCCGCGGCCGATGCCCTCGAGCGGGCTGAGCCGACCGAGCAGGACGTGGTACACCCCGCGGTACATGCCCGACTGTTCGATCGCGATCAGGTCCTTGGGCTGCTCGACCACGAGCACGGTCGAGCGGTCGCGCGAGCCGTCGCGGCAGATCGTGCAGGGGTCGTCTTCGGTCAGGTTCGCGCAGACCGAGCAGTGCCGGACGGCCCGCTTGACCGCGGCGATCGCGCCGGCCAGATCGCGGGCCGTCTGCTCGGGCGCCCGGAGCAGGTGGAACGCGAGCCGTTCGGCCGAGCGCGGGCCGATGCCCGGCAGCCCGGACAGCTCGGCGATCAGCCGCTCGACGGGGCCGGGATAGCCGCGACGCTCGGGGCTCTGGGACGTGCGTGTGCGGCTTGTGGGCACGGCTCATCCTACGATCGATCGATGCACGTCCGCGGGTTCATGCGGGTTACCACCCTGCGGTGGATGGTCGCGGCGCTGCTGGCCGTGGGGGCGGCCGTGTGGGTCTGGGACGCGTTCGTCAAGTACCAGTGGTCACCCAAGAACTTCGGCGTCATCGTCTCGGGCGAGATCTACCGCTCGGGCGAGCTGCTCCCCGGGACCACACGCATGGTCGCCGAGGCCCGCGAGATCCGGACGATCGTCGACCTGGGCGCCCACGAGCCGGGCTCGATCGAAGAGGGCGTCGCCCAGCGCACGGCCGACGCCCTGGGCATCGACCGGATCGTCTTCGACCTCCAGGGCGACGCCACGGGCGACCCCAACGCCTACCTCCGCACGCTCCGCATCATGACCGATCCCGAGCGGCAGCCCGTGCTGGTGCACTGCGCAGCCGGCTCGGAGCGGACCGGGGCGGCGGTCGCGCTCTACCGGCAGATCGTCGAGGGCGTCGCGCTCGACGACGCCTATGAAGAAACCAAGGCCCACAAGCACCGCTCCCGTCGAAACCCCAGGCTCCGCGCGGTGCTTGAGCGGTGGTCCGATCCGATCCGCGAGGCGTTTGAAAACGGGCTCGACCGCGTGCCCGGGACCGAGCCAGAGACAGCATCCTCCACCGACCCGCACCCCCCAGCCGGCGAAGGCGGCTGAGCAAGGTGGCCGACCGCATCTGGTGGAAGCTGCTGGTGGTCGGGCTCGTGTCGGGCGTGGTCTGCTTCTGGGGGCTGGGTGATCGCGGGCTGACCAACAGCGAGGGGCACCGGGTGGTGCCGGCCGCGGAGTTTCTCGAGCGGCTCGACGACGGTCCGACCGAGACGGGTAAGAAGAACGATCCGGGCCCGCTCGTGCCCACGATGTTCGAGACGGTGTACGTCCGCAAGCCGCCCGGGCTCCCCTGGGCGATCGCCGCGGTGTCGGCGGTCTTCGCGCCCGACGGCTCGCCGAACGAGTGGACCGCCCGGTCGGTCGGGGCCGCGAGCGGCGTGCTCATGGCGCTCGCGGGCGTGTGGTTCGGGCAGCGCTGGTTCAAGGGCGGGCTGGCCAGCGGGCTCGCGATCGCGCTGCTCCCGACGGCCCTCTCCAGCGTCCGCTCGGCCGAGATCGAAGGGCTGAACAACCTCGCGACGATGCTCGCGGTCGTGACGGGCGTGTCGCTGCTCGCCGACGCCAGCCGCCGCCACTGGGCGTGGGCGGTCGGCTTCGGCTGGTCGGTCGTGCTGGTCGTGCTCGTGAAGGGGCCGGCGTCGCTGCCCGTGGTCGGGGCGCTGATCGCTGGGGCGGCGGTCGCGAGGCGAGACTGGAAGGTGCTCGCCAAGCCGAGGCTCTGGGCGTCGCTGCTCGGAGCCGCCGCGGTGCTGGCGTGGCCGGCCTGGGTCTTCCTGCGGGCCGGGCGGCTCGACGGCGCGGTGTCGCAGGGCGTCGACGCGTTCCTCTTCGAGCCCGGGCGGATCGCCCGCGTGGCGTCGCTGCCGTTTGTGTCGTTCGCGTACCAACTCCCCGCATCGATCGCGCCGCTGTTCGCGTTCGGCTGGCTCGCGACGCGCGAGATGCGGGCGTCCGAGCGGGCCTGGCGGAAGACAACGATCGTTCGGGCGCTCGCGTGGGCGTGGGTCATCGCGCTCGTCGTGTACACGCTCAGCGGCGTGAGCAACCCGCGCTACACGCTCCCCGCGGCCTGCCTCCCGGCGCTGTGCGTGGGCTACGTCGTCCGCGGGCTGACTGAGTGGTTCGTGCCGCTACGGCGACGCGTCGCCCGGGTCTGCCTGCTCGGCGTGCGCTGGGCGTGGCTTGTCCCGCTGGTCGGGTTCGCGGTCGGCTACCTGATGGTAGAAGAACCCGACCGGGCCGAGGAGAGCGGCCGGTCGGCCGGCCGATCGCTCGGAGACGCCCTCGCGGCGATCGCAGATGACGCCAACGCGGGCCCAGGGCCGATCGTCGTCGTCGCCGACGGCGCGATCGAGGCTCGCCCCGAGGTGCTTTGGTACGCCGAACGCCGGGCCGCCGAGCTGGATGTCGACGTCACGGGCCACTGGGCGTCGGGCGTGCCGGTGGCGGACTTGCTCCACATGCCGAACGTTGAGGGACGCGTGGTCTTCCTGCTGCGAGACGACGCCGGGGGACGCGAGGCGTCGGCGCTCGACGAGGCAGACTCGTGGCGCCCGTTCTGGTCCGGTGAGGCGGGGCGGTTCGCGTTCCGGGCGTTTGTGAGGACCGGCCGCGGAGCGCCAGGCCCGAGACGGGTCCCTGTCCCCGACGCGGTGCCCGTCCCCGACACGCCGACCGGTCACGACCTCAGCGCAGGGGAGTAGCCTGCCCGGCGTTCCCGGTCGAGTTGCACAGGCTCGGTAGGGGGTGTCGGGGGGACCGGGGAGGGCCGTTGTTCAACGGCTCGCACGGTCCGGATCGCCCGAGACGCACGCAACGACCACTCCGGCTTGGCGAGGACACGGCGTGTTTTCGGACGAAGCCCCGACGGGGCAGACCACTCTGGGCCGGACCGGAGCCCGGCACTCTTTCTCTCCAGTGGCAGAATACAGAGAGATGTGTCTGATCCAAGAGGTTGCCCGCGAAACGAGCGATGTTCTCGCGAAACTCTGACCTTTGCCGAGCTCACGGGGTCCGACCGCAGGCAGCCCCATGGCATGCCCGGTGGCCTGTCTGGGACTGGCTCAGCCGCCGTTCTCGACCATCGCCCGGACGAGCCGGGTGAACGCAGCGGCCTGCTCTTCGTGCTCTCGCGCGGCCGCGGGGCCCGCGAAGCCCGTATGCACCGCTTCGATCTTGCCTTGGGCATTGACGAAGACCGTTGTAGGGAAAGCGCGGACCTCGTCGAGGAACCCCAACGCCTGGGTCGCGGTGTCCTTGTCCTTCAGGCCGCCGATCAGCACTTCGAGACCGCTGTCGGCCAGCCCGTGCCGCTCCATGTAGAGCCGCACCTGCTGGGCGTCGGTCTCGAAGTCGCCGATCGCTTCAAACGCGATCGCAACGGTCTGGATGCGGTCACCGAACTCGGCCTGGAGCCGGGCGAGCTCGCCCGCGGCGTCGTGGCAGTTCGGGCACCAGCTTCCCATGATCTCGACAATCATCGGCTTGCCGACGAAGCCGCCGAGCGACGTCGGCTCGCCGTCGAGGTTGGGGAAGGTCAGCGCGTCCCACGTGGGCTGGTCGAAGAACGAGGTCTGGTCGAACGGGTCGGGCAGGGCGGCGTCGGGGTTGGCGGTCGCGGTGAAGGCGGTGTGATAGTGGTCGCCGGACCAGAAGTCTCCGACGAGCGTTTCGCCGTCGAGCGAGGCGTCGAACAGGAACGCGTGGGCACCGTCGAAGGTCGAGAGCAGGAGCCGGACCCCGTCCCAGCGTCCGGCGAGGTGACGGTAGTCGCCCGTGGTTGTCAGGATCGTGCCCTCGACGTTGAGCCCGTCTGGCAGGGTGCGGAACTGGCCGACCGCGATGTCTTGCTCGTCCTGGAAATCGATCTCCCAACGCGCCGCGAGCGGCGTGGCCAGCGCCCGTGCCAGGACGCCCTGCGGGTCGGAGACCGCGTCGTCGATCGCGTCCGGGCGGTACGCGTTCAGCGCGTTGAGTTCTGCGCGGAACGGCAGGATGCGTTCGGTCTCGGCGTCGACGGTGCGGACATAGTCGCCAACCATGATGACGCCCGTGCCCGCGCAGACCCCCGAAATCACCGCGTTGTAGTGGGGCAGGTCGATGTAGAACGTCTGAGACTCGCTGTCGGAGACCAGATCGACTGGGATGCGTTCAACGCCGTTGCGGATCGCGGCTTCAAACACGTTGGAGCCGAGGTGGCTGACCTCGAGCCCGAACCCGAGCGGCCCGCCCGGAGTTTCGAGCGTGCACCACCACAGCCCGGCCTTTGGGCCGAGCCACACATATCCATCTTCGCCCGGCGCCATGGCCTGGTTGACGGACTCGTAGATCGCCTTTTCATTCTGCGCCGCCACGTCCGGCACAAGCAGGACGACGGCCGCGAGTGAAGATGTGCTCAAAAGCACCAAGCGAACGAAGGCGATCGTGGTAAAGATCCAAGCAAGTCGGGTACTCATGCCACAATAATAGTGCGGTACGACCCGGAAGTGGAGCACTTCGATGAGCCAGGCCGGTCAGGATCAGCCGGGATACGCCACGGCCGCCCGGGGCGCGCCGGTGTTCGCTCCGATCGAGCGCGCGATCGAGGCGATCCGGTCCGGGCGGATGGTGGTGCTCACCGACGACGAGGACCGCGAGAACGAGGGCGATCTGGTGGTCGCCGCCGAGCACGCGACGCCCGAGGTGATCAACTTCATGCTGACCGAGGCGCGGGGGTACCTGTGCCTGAGCCTGACCGAGGCCGACTGCGAGCGGCTCGACCTGCACGCGCAGTCGAGCGTGAACACGTCGGTCCGGGGGACGCCGTTCACCGTATCGATCGATGGGCACCCGACGCACGGGCTGACCACGGGCGTGTCGGCGCGGGAGCGGGCCGAGACGATCCGGCTCGCGATCGACGGCTCGACCGGCCCGGCCGACTTCGTGCGACCCGGGCACATCAACCCCTTGCGCGCTCGCGACGGCGGCGTGCTCGTCCGCATTGGGCAGACCGAGGGCTCGGTCGACCTCTGCCGCCTCGCGGGGCTCAGCCCCTCGGCCGTGATCATCGAGATCATGCGGCCCGACGGCGAGATGGCCCGCCTGCCCGACCTCATCCCGTTCTGCGAGAAGCACGGGCTGCTGCTCTGCTCGGTCCGGCAGATCATCGAGCACCGGCTGAAGTCGCGGTCGCTCATCGAGCCGGTGGGCGAGCCCGAGACGGTCGAGACGGCCGAGGGCCCGTTCACGATGCGGGTGTTCCGGTCGCTGGTCGACCCTCTGCCGCACATCGCGCTGACGTTCGGCGACGTGGGCGGCGGCGAGACCGACGAGCCGACGCTGGTGCGCATGCACCGGCGCGACCTGCTCGGCGACGTGTTCGGCGTCCGCGACGGCGGCGACCCGCTGTCCACGGGCGAGACGCTGCGGGCGTCCCTCCGGGCGATCCGCGAGGCGGGCCGCGGCGCGGTCGTGTACCTGCGGCCGCGGGCGATGGGGCGCGAGCTCGGCGCCAGCAAGCTGCGACCGCCCGGCGACGGCGAGGACCGTCCCGAGCAGTCGGTCAGCTCAACGGTCGTTGAGTTCGGCACGGGCAGCCAGATCCTGCGGGCGCTGGGGCTCCGCCGCCTGCGGCTGCTGACCAATTCCGACGCGAGCTACCCGCAGATCGACGCGTTCGGGCTGGAGATCGTTGAGCGGGTCGCGATCGGAGAGGACTGATCGGGTGCCTCGGTTCCTGCCGGTCGTCCCATTCACGCGGCCCGGGCGCTCTCGATCCGTTCGCCCGCGATGACGCGGTCGACGAGGCGGACCGTGTCGGCCAGGTCGGGCTTGGCGACCTGGGCGTCGGCCCCGACCTGCTCGCCCTTCTTGAGGTTGTCGGCGCTGATCAGCGAGCTGAACAGCACGACGCGGGCGTTCTGGAGCGTGCCCGACGAGGACTTGATGCGGCGGCAGAGGTTGAGCCCGTCGATCTGGGGCATCTCGATGTCGGAGACGACCGCGGCGACCTCGACGCCGTCGGCCTCGAGCTGGCTGAGCCGGTTCCAAGCGCTCAGGCCGTCCTCGTAGAACTCCGCCTGGGCGTAGCCCGACGCGAGGAAGACCTTCTGCATCAGGTCGCGCATGAAGGGCGAGTCTTCGGCGATGAGGACCTTGTGCGAGGCGCGGTCGACGCCGAGGTCGTTGTCGACCCCGTCGAGGTGCAGGCGTTCCTCGTTGAGGATGGCGTCGGCGACCGACTCGAAGTCGATCATGAGCACGAGCTTGTCGTCGAGCTCGATCATGCCGGTGCAGCTCGAGGCGGTCACGGCATGCGAGCCGTGCAGGTGGTCGAAGTCGGGGGCCCGCTTCACAAGTGACCAGGCGACGCGGTGGATCTGCTCGACGTGGTCGACGGCGAACCCGGTGCGGATGCCGTTGAACTCGGTGACGATCACGCGGGTGTCGCGGTGGTCGGGGTCGATGTCGCCAATGCCCAGGTGCTTCTTCAGCTCGACGACGCCGATGACCTGCCCGCGGAGGTTGATCATGCCCAGCACGGAAGCGTGGCGGTGGGGGGTCTCGCTGAGCGGCTGCCAGCGGACGACCTCGCGGACCTTGGCGACGTTCACGCCGAACAGGCCGTCGCCGAGGCGGAAGACCAGCACCTCGAACTCGTTGGTGCCCGCTTCGAGGAGGATGTCGTTGGGTTGGCCGGGCGTCGTCATGCGGCGTGCTCCATGAGGCAGCCCGGCGGCGGTCGCCGCGGAAGGGGCGCGGATAAATACGTCCTGTGTATCGGTCGGCGGCGGTCGGCTGTTGAGCGGGGGGTGGCAGGCGGGCGGCCGAGGGTGTCCCTCGCGACCTGCTCGTATCGCCAGCCCGGTTATCGGGCGTCGTCGGCCGGCTTAAGCGCGTCGGCCCACGAGACCAGGTCGGCGTGGCGGGTCAGGTCGAAGCTCAGCGGGGTGACCGTGATGTGGCGTGCGAAGAGCCGATCGACGTCGGTGCCGGCGTCGGTCTTGTGGAAATCGAGCCCGCCCGCGGCGGGCCAGTAGTAGGTCTTGCCCCAGGGGGTCTGGCGGCGGTCGTAGCGGTCGACGACGCCGTGGGTGTTCATCGGGCAGACGCTGATGGGCAGGTCTCCCGCGGGCTTGCAGTCGCCCTCGGACTCGCACCGCGGCACGTTGATGTTCAGGCACTCGTGCGGGGCGAGGCGGTTGGACGCGAGCACGGCGTGGATCGCGCGGACGCCCTGGCGCGCGCCCTCGTCGAAGTCGACCGGCCCCCGCCCGAGGTGGAGGCTGACGGCGATCGACGGGATGCCGAGGAACGCGGCCTCGATCGCGGCGGCGACGGTGCCGGAGTAGATGACGTTGATGCCGCAGTTGGCCCCGGCGTTCATGCCCGAGACGACCAGGTCGGGCGCGGCGCCCGCGCCGAAGCGGTCGGGCCAGAGCTCGGAGAGGGCGAGCTTGATGCAGTCGGCGGGGCGGCCGTCGACGGCGATCCCCCCGTAGCCGCCGCCCAGGTCGACCGTTTCGGTCATGAGCGGCTCAGTGAAGGTGATGCCGTGCGACGTGGCCGACTGGACCGTGGCGGGCGCGACGGTGAACAGCTCGTCGGGCGAGAGCGTCCGGGCGAGGTGCTGGTGGAGCGCCTGGATGCCCGGGGCGTGGATGCCGTCGTCGTTGCACAGGAGCACGCGCACGGGGGGTGCCTCCGCCGGCCGCGGGTGATGGCTTCCCGTCCGCGGCCGAGGTTGTTGTTGATGCTGTTCTCGGCGGCGTGGGGCTCGTTCAGAGCGGGTCGCTTGTTAGTCGGTGCCCGTGTTGGCCCGGAACTCCTGCTTGGGGATCGGCCGGAGCTGTGCGCTCGAGAGCACGAGGATGGAGCCGGTCGCCTGGTCGAGGAACTCGATGGACCCGCGTTCTTTCTTAATGGAGCTGCTGGTGGTGTAGTAGGTGTCGGTGGTGCCGGGGACGCTGACCTCATAGTAGGTTTTGCAGCCGGCCAGGCCGAAGGTCAGGGTGAGTCCGGCCGCGGCGAGGGCTCGGGTGGTGCGACGCATGGCGGTCTCCTGTTTCATTCCTGCGGATGGAGGGCGTGTGTCGGTGTGGGGCCGTTCGGCGATGAGATGATACCACGTTTGCGGGGTGTGGTGAGCGGGCGGCTTACCCGTCGTCGTCGCCGAGGAGGCGCTTGAGGCGCCGGCGCCAGCGGTCGGCCTGCTTGGTCTGATCCCAGAGGCTTTTGGCGTTGTCCGCGGCCCGCTGGAGCGAACGTATGAGGTCTTCCCGCGGGCCGAACGTTTCAAGGGCTTGGCTCAGGTCGGGCTGGGCGAACGGATCGACCCCCAAGCCCGTGCTGGATCTTGGCCCAGCGGTCGAG
>JBCBZP010000024.1:0-36566 GCA_039815285.1 Planctomycetota bacterium | reverse complement strand
CTGATCGTTACTGCCTGACGTCTGTTCTGGCCGGGTATGAGATCCCCCAGATTGATTGCCCCGAAGACCCTTTGCGTCTGCGCGATGACGACATTGTGGTGGCGGCCAGCGACGGCCTTGAGTTTCTCAGCACCGAGCAGATCAACACAGTGATCCAAGACAATCGCGACAAACAAAGTGCCGAGATCAGCGGCGGCGACCCGCAGCAAGACCAGCGAGGCCAAAGAGAGCGGCCGAGGCCGGGGCCGGGATCTGGCCGGGCGAGCCGATGAGGGTGAAGGAGTTGTTGGCGTCGCCGATGTTATCGTTGAAGAAGGGGGCCGACTCGAACGCACCGTTGACACCGAGGACCGATGGGGTCAGCCCGTTCACGTTGTCGATGGTGGCGCCCGAGTTGAAGAAGCCGGAGGTGTAGCTGAGGCTGTAAAAGAAGATCGCGCCGTCGTCATCAGAGAGGTTGATCGCGTCGTTCGAGGGGTTCAGAGTACCACCGCCGTTGGTAATACCCACTTTGCCGGTCCTTCCCCAGACGGCTTCGAACTCAAGCACGGCGTCGTTAAAGTTCTGATTATCGTCGACATCATTGATGGTATCCGCGATTAGAAAGACAGCCGACTCACCGTCAGCAAGGATAAAGCTGTCGAGCTGGCCCGCGTTGACGATGCTTGGGTTGCTGCCGTCATCGTATGACAGGATTCCCGTGTCGAGCTCACCGTCGCCGCCAACATTGGTGATCTCGAACCAGTCCTGGGTACCGTTTTCACCGGTCAGCCCTATGTAAATCTCGGTGACTAGGAAGTCTGCATTGGCACTGCCGGCGGCAAGTGCTAGCAAAGCAACGACTGTTTTACGCATGGTGTCTCTCCGTTTTCTTGTCGTTCCGCCAGCAGCGGAGTCTCTCTCGATAAGCACCTCATCTCTTGTGTTACCTTATCAGTAGATGTTAGAACCAAGGCGCTTCAAAAGGGATCAATCTGATATCAACAAATCGTGAATAATGCGCGAATATGAAGGAAATGCAAAGAAGCTTATGGTTGAGGTCAAGCCCCGTGAAACCGCGGCTTGAAACTCAAGCCTGCATCGCACGATTCGTTCTGAACCGTGTGTTCACAAAGGCTCTGGCGCCACCAGGTACTCGCTTCTGTACAGAGCGCCCGCACAGTCATCACGCTGCTCAGCGGCATCTCTGGCTCCGCTCGCTTCCGCCCGGAACCGGGCCCGGAAGCACGAATGCCGGGGCACCCTTCGGCCGCTGCCCACCGGAGCGAACAGAGACGCGAACGACAACGACGCGACCTTTCAATTCCGGAGCACGCGGCACACACCAGCAAGACCGACCGGCCCAGACCATGGCTCTCAACCCGGGCGTACCGGCTCATGGTCGAAACCGCCGGAAGGAATCGCAGAAACCCCTCTCTCACGAGAGGCGATTTTCTTGGAATGCCCTCGGGCCCGCCGAGGTCGTACCTTGTTCTATGGCCGCCCGCAGAAGCCAACCCGCGTCCCGCGTGCTCTCGATCCCCCTCATCCAGTCGAGGCGGACGCTGGTGATCGCGGCGGTGGCGCTGCAGGCCGTGATCCTGGCGGTTGGGTGGTGGTGGACGTTCTCGGTGGTCCGCCGCGAGATCGCCGAGAGCGTGCGGAATTACATCGTCCGAGAGAACGCCGAACTCGCCGAAAACATCGCGGGGCTGTTCCCGAGCATGCTGCCCGAGATGCTCGAACGCGGCTCCGACGACTGGGAGGAACTCCAGAGTATCGTCGAAAACCTCGACGACCTTCCGGGCGACGGCTTCGCGTGCCTCATTGACGCGGCGTCCGGCGAGATCCTGTGCCACCCCGACCTCCGCGCCGACCCGGGCTTGTACGGCAGCCGCGTGAACTTCACGATCGAAGCGTCGGCCGAGGCGGGCGACGACGACGGGCTCGGAGGGTCCGACCTGCGCCTGCTCGAAGCGCCGGCCGAGATGGTCAGCGGCCGCGCGCGCGTCACGCCGCTCGAGACCCACTTCGTCGCGACCAAGCGACTCGGCGACTCCAACTACCGCCTGCTCGTCCACCAGCGGACCGACCGGCTGTTCGAGATCGGACGCCAGAAGACCAACGTTATCCGGCTGACCGCGGGCGGCGTCGGGCTCGCGGTCATCGGGCTGTCGGCGATCGCCGTCCGCGCTGTCGTGCGCCGCTACGACAGCGTCTTCGAGACCGCCAACCGAGAGCACGAGGACAACCTGCGGCTCGCCCAGGAGATCCAGACCTCGACCCTGCCCACGGACCTGCCGCGGGCGCCCGGGGTCGACATCGCCGGCTGGTCGCAGCCGGCCGACGAAACGGGCGGGGACACGTTCGATGTGGTCGGCCTCGCGTACGACGCGACCGCTCACGCCGGCGGCACGGGAGCCGGGCCCTCGCGCCTCGTGACCGAACACCCCGACCGCATCGGGCTGCTGCTCGCCGACGCGACCGGCCACGGCATCGGGCCCGCGCTCTCGGTCACCGAGCTGCGGGCGATGCTTCGGATGGGCATGCGCGGCGGGGTGCCGCTGATCACGGCCGTGCAGCAGATCAACGCCCAGCTCCACGACGACCTGCCGCCCGGCCGCTTCATCACCGCGTGGATCGCCGAGTACGACGTGCGCTCGCGCCTGCTGCGGTCGGTCGCCGCGGGGCACGGGCCCGTGCTGATCTACCGCGCCGCGGCGGGCGCGATCGAGTCGCTCGGCTCCGACACCTACCCGCTCGGCGTGATGCCCGAGCTGGGCGTGAGCATGTCGGTCGCGATCGCGCTCGACCCGGGCGACGCCGTGGTGTGCGTCAGCGACGGCATCAACGAGGCGATGGACAGCGCCCGGCGACAGCTCGGCATCGAGCCAGTCGAGGCCGCCCTGCGCAACACCGCGGCCGGGTCGGCCGAGGAGACGCTCGTCGCGATCCGGGCCGCGACCGACCGCCACCTCGGCGACGTCCCGGCTCAGGACGACCGGACGGTCGTCGTGCTCAAGGTGACCGGGGGGCTCGGGCCGGCTTAGCGGCGCGTCTTCATCTTGCCGCGCAGGCGCTTCGGCGGCATCTTCTTCGGCACGATCCCGCCCGGGAACTTGCTCGGGTCGGGCGCTCCGGCTTCGGTGGTCTCGATCTGCGGCTCGTCGCTCGTCCCGCTGTAGCGGTTGAGCTTGCGCAGGTCTTCCATCCGCCGGCGTTCACGGTCGCGGATCTGCTCGACGTCCCGCGGGATCGGGCCCGCCTCGAAGCTCGGCGTCTCCATCTTGGGGACCACGTCGTTGATGAGCGCTTCGATCGAGCTCAGCAGCGAGCCCTGTTCGGGCGTGACAAGGCTGACCGCCATGCCGGCCTGGCCCGCGCGGGCCGTGCGGCCGATGCGGTGCACGTACAGCTCGACGTCCTCCGGCAGGTCGTAGTTGATCACGTGGGTGATGCCCGAGACGTCGATGCCGCGCGAGGCGAGGTCGGACGCGAGCACGACGTGGCAGTCGCCCGAACGCAGCCGTTCCATCACGCGGTTGCGCTTGCCCTGGGTCATGTCGGCGTGCATGGCGTACGCCTCGATGCCGTCGTTGCGCAGGTGCTCTTCCAGGTGATCGACCTGCTTCTTCAGGCGGCAGAACACCAGCGCGAGCTCGGGCTTGAGGTGCTCGATGACCCACTCGAGCATGCGCTTCTTGTCCCAGCTCTCCACCGAGATGTAGTGCTGGTCGACCATGTGGGCCGTGAGCGACCCGGCCGAGGTGACGATCTTCTCCGGGTCCTTCATGTAGCCGCGGGCGAGCTTCTCGATCTCGGGGCTCAGCGTCGCGGAGACGAACACCGTCTGCCGGCTCTTCGGGCACTTGGAGAGGATCTTGCGGATGTCCTCGCGGAAGCCGATGTCGAGCATGCGGTCGACCTCGTCGAGGACGATCTTCTTGACGCCCGAGAAGCTCATGTACCCGCGGCCGACCATGTCCATCACGCGGCCCGGCGTGCCCACGATGATCTCGGGGTTCTTCTGCAAGCGCTCGGCCTGCAGGTTGATCGACTGCCCGCCGTAGATCGGCAGCGACCGCACGGGCGCCCCGAACGCGAGGTCCTCGATCTCCTGGTGGATCTGGATCGCCAGCTCGCGGGTGGGCGCGAGGATGAGCGTCTGGCAAGCAACGCCGGGCTCGTTAAGGTCGATCAGCGGCAGCGCGAACGCCGCGGTCTTGCCCGTGCCGGTCTTGGCCTGCCCGATCGCGTCGCGCCCCTCGAGAATCACCGGAACGAGCTTGCTCTGGATGTACGTCGGCTTGGTGAAGCCCGCCTTCTCCAGCCCCTTGAGCGCCTCCTCGGAGAGCTTCAGGTCGGCGAAGGTCAGGTCCTGATCGAAGATCTCGGCGTTCTCGGTATCGCCGATGTTCCGCTTACGGCCCTTGCGCTTGACCGGGTCGGCGTCGTCGCCGCCGGTCGTCTCGACCTCGGCCGATTCCCCGGCAGCCTTGCCCTTCCGCCGGCGACGCCGACGCTTCTTCTTCTTGCCCGGCTCGCCGCCGTTGGCTTCGCCGCCGCCGTCCTCGGGGGGCGGTGCTTCGGTGGCGGTTACGGTCGATTCGGTTGATTCGTCGGAGGCGGCTTCGGCCTGATCGGCCGTGTCCTGCTTCTGGTCGTTGTCGCTCATCGCGGTCCTTAGGTGCTGATCGCACCGGCCGGGCAGCTCGGCCCCGCAGCTGCCCGGCCCCAGGGCCCGGACGGGCGGAGCCAGCGCCGCCAGGAGCAGCGCTGAGTCGGCCGGTCGGGGCCACAGGACCGGCCGGTCCTTCAGGACCGACGGCCGATGCCCGCGTGTTGACCGCGTCGATCCAGATCGACGCGGCGATATCTCACTCCAAATAGTAGCATCGGCCCCCGGAGCGCCGGTTACGCGCCCGATCCGTCGCTGTCTGAGCTCGAACCCGGCCCGCCCGGCTCGGGCCCGAACGACCGCGACAGGTCGAGCAGAATGGCGTGCTTCATCGCGGTCGACACGGCCGTGGACATCGCCGCGGCGAGCCCCGCCCACCCGTCGCGCCAGCCGCCCTTGATCACCGCCTGTTTGAGGAACGACCCGGGCGGGCTGGTCACGAGCCGGACCACGCTGCCGCGACGCCCCTCGGCCCGCATCGACCGGGCCATCACGCTTGCGTGCTGCACCTGCTTGGCGAGGAAGCTCTGGAAGTCGTCGATCGAATCGTGCCGCAGATCGCCGATGAGGTCGGCGGTCGTCGGCGCGGACGAACCCGGAGCCCGCACCAGCTTGTCGTGCGGGTCGAGCCCGGCCCAAGCGAACCGCCCGCTTCGCACGAGCCGCAGCCGCCACTCGGGCTGCCAGACGTGGTTGAGCGCGCGGCCCTGGTAGAACACCTTGCGGTTGACGTGGTACCCGTCGGCCGTCGGCGTGCGGACGACCCGGGCGACCTCGCCCGCCAGCTCGGGCTCGAGCGACTCGTCCGAATCGATACAGAACACCCAGGTCCTCATGCACGCCTCGAGCGCCATCTGCTTCGTCGCGACGTGGCCCTTCCACTCGCTGCGGATCACCGTCGCGCCCGCCCTCGCGAGCAGGTCAAGCGTCCCGTCGGTCGAGCCCGAGTCGACGGCCACGATCTCCGACGCAAGCGGGCGGACCGACTCGAGCGTGCGGGCGATGGTCGCCGCGTTGTTCTTGCAGACGATCGAGATGGACAGGTCGAGGGGCTTCATGCGGGTGGAGCGATAGTCTTGGAGCGGTGTTCGGCCGCGTCGAGATCCTGCGCTGCACGTCGGGCGAGAAGAGCCGGGCGTGGCGCGATGCGCTGGCCGGGCTCACCGAGGCCCGGCTGATCAAGCAGGAGGAAACGCCCCGCCGGGTCGCGGCCGTGTACCGCGCGACCCTGCTGGGCTCGCAGGTCGCGATCAAGGTCGCCGCCCCGCTCGGCGTCCGCGGCACGCTCTGCAAGCTCGGGCTGGCCCTGACCCGTGCCCGCCGCGCCTGGAACGGGGCCCAGATCCTCCGGGCGGCGAGCATCGAGACGGCCGAGCCGTTCGCCCTCGCCGTCGCCCGCTGGCAACACCCCTCGGACCCCAGCCGGACGCTGTGGGCCGAGCTCGTCGCGATGGAGTGGCTCGACGGGCGGACGCTGCTCGAAACGATGGCCCGGTCGAGCGCCGCCGAGCGATGCCGCGTCGCCCGGGCGCTCGGGCGCCTGACCTCCAGGCTCACCGCGTCGATGGTGCTCAACCGCGACCACAAGCCGTCGAACATCGTCGTGCTTACGCCCGAGGGCAACGCCGACCCCACCCTCGCGCTGATCGACACCGACGGCATCCGCACCGGCGTGCTCGCCGACCGCGCCTCGGTCCGCATGCTCCGCGACCTCGTGCTCGAGCCGATCGGCGTGGGGGTGCCGCCCACAACCCGCGACGTGGTGTGCCTGTTCCAGGGGCTCCGCGAGGGCGGGTTCTGGGCCGACAACGAAGGCGCCGTGCGGCTCTTCCGCCGCCAGCTCGCCCGGTCCGTCGCCGAGGCGATCGAAGAGCACGGCGACCCGACGCCAAAGGTCAACCCGCTCGCCGCGGGCTGAGAGCGCCCGGCCCGTCGAAACACGCACGGATCGTGGGGGTCCGGGCTCGGTCTCCGCGCGCGGCGCGCGCGGGCTGCGCTATATTGCCGCCGAGCATGCCGACCACATCGAACAAGTCCAGCCGCGCGATCGCGCGCGCCGCGCCCGAAAAGGGCGAGCTCCTCAAGGACCGCGCGCGGAACCCCCGGGCCCGCGTCCTCGTGGGCGACTGCCGCCAGCAGCTCCCCTTCCTGCCCGAGGTCAAAGCCCGCGGCGTCGACCTGGTCTTCGCCGACCCGCCCTTCAACTGGAAACGCGACTACGACCGCGACCAAAGCGGCGAGGCCTGGGACGACGCCGCGATGTCGCGCGAGGAGTACCTCGGGTTCACCTTCGACTGGATCGACCTGTGCGCGTCGGCCCTCGCGCCGCACGGCGCGATGTGGATCAACATCCCCGACGACTGGGCCGCGCAGATCGTCTGCTACCTCCAGGGCGACCTGAAGCGCGCACCCGCCACGCCGCTGACCATGACCAACTGGTGCGTCTGGCACTACCGCTTCGGGCAGAACACGACCAAGCGGTTCATCAACTCCAAGGTCCACGCGCTCTACTTCTGCAAGGACCCAGCCCACCCCGACCGCCGCTGGAACCCGGGTGAGATCGCCGAGCTCAGCGACCGCCGCGCCGTCTACGGCGACCCCCGCACCGAACGCAAACGCGACGGCTTCGAGCCCGGGCACCGCGTGCCCATGGACGTCTGGTACGGCAAGCACTGGGGACGCGTCCAGGGCAACAACAAGGAACGCCGCCACAAGCACGACAACCAGCTCCCGGAGGTCTACCTCGGGCGGGTCATCCTCGCCTGCTCGAACAAGGGCGACACCGTGCTCGACCCCTTCACCGGCAGCGGCACGACCGGCGTCATGGCGACCCACTTCGGCAGGACGTTCATCGGCACCGAGTACAGCAGGCTCAACGCCGAGCGGGCCATCGAACGCGTCAAAGCCGGGCCCGTCCGCGGGCGCGACGACATCCGCGGCGAGTCGACCGCGATCCACCCGGCTCGCCGCAGGCTCAACGCGCCCGACGAATGACCGACGAATGACCGACGAATGACCGACGAATGACTGAAGACTGGCCGAGCCTGCTTACGCTTCTCTGAAGCACTTTGGAGGGTGTGCGTGATGATCCGTCCTGCCCGTCGTCGGTTGGTTCCCGGGTGTGGTGTCCGCCGCGGGTCGGCGTCGCTGGCGCTGCTCGCCGCGGTGGTATCCGGCCCCGCGCCCTGCACGGCGCAGGAGGCGCCCGAACCCGATCCTTACGAGATCGACTGTCCATCGTTCGAAGTCTCCCTGACCGACGCCGCCCGGGACGAGCTCGTACGCCGGCTTCGGACCATCCGCGACGAGCACGCCGGCGGCTCGCTGCGTGTTGTCGTCGCCGATGCCGAGCGCGTCTGGCTCGACGACGCGTCGGTAGTTGAAGCGTTTGTGCCGGGCGCCGAGGGCGAACCGAAAGAAGATGAAGACGCAGAACCGGTCCTCCAACGGCGGGTCAGGCTCGGCCGCGTGACCGGGGCGTTCGTCTCACTCGTCGCCGCCGCGACGCTCGACGAGCGCGGCCTCGACGTCGACACACCCGCCAACACACTCGCGCCGGCGCTGTTCGAAGACCCCAGCGCCCAGAAGCTCGGGCGGCCACCCACGCTTCCCGAGTTGCTCTCGGGCATGGGCGGCGTGCGGTCCATGGGCACCAGCGCCTACGAACGCCCGCTCTTCCAGCCCGAGTTCCTCGGGCTGTTCAACGACCGGCCGATGCGCCGCTACCAGCCGGGCGAAGGCGGCGCCGCCGCGGCGATGCTCATCCTCGCCCGCGCGACGTCATCCCCATTCCCGGCGCTCGCCGCATCGACGCTCGCCGACGCCGAGCTTCCGCCGATCGACACGCCGCGGTTCGGGCAGTTCGCGGCCGCACCCGACGAGCTCGCGACGATCTTCGGCTCGCTCGCCGACCGCAGCCTCGTCCGCCCGAGCACGCTCGCGGACGTCGCCCGGCTGCAGCTCGGCACGCTCGACCGCGCGATGGGCTTCCAGGCAGGACGCGTCACCGACCGCCAGGCGTGGATGCTCAGCGCGCACGACGACGACGCGGGCCTCGCGGTGCGCGTCGACCTCGAACGGCAGATCGCGACGGTCGTGTACGCGCCCGACGCCGACGATCCCGAAGCGGTCGCGCGGCGGGTGCTCGCCGCGGTGGAAGCCGCGATCCCGTCACCACGCGAGAGCGGGGACTGCCCCAACCACGACGACCCGCGCACCCGCGCACGGATCGCGTTCCGGTCCGTCGATCAGGACGGCGACGGCCTCGTCACGTTCGAAGAAGCCGGCATCGAGGGCACCCGCGGCGCCGGCATCGGCGACGAGAACGCCGACGGCGTCCTCACCATCGACGAATGGGCCACGAGCATGGGCCGGCTCCAGAACCGCTAACGCCTAGACCACCGACCACTCGACCGCGTCGGTCACCCGCTTGAGCAGATCGTCGCGCACGGTCTCCGTCTCGGCGTGGACCGACACGTGCCCGAGCTTGCGCCCGGGGCGAGGCTCCTTGCCGTACAGGCGGACATCGACGCCCGGCCGACCCGCCAGTTCCTCGACGCCGTCCGGCACGACGCCGACGAGGTTGATCATCCCGCCCCAGCACCGGCCCCCGGCCCGCGCGAGCGGACGGCCCAAGACCGCGCGGACGTGCTGCTCGAACTGCGACGTCAGCCCCGACCCGAGCGTCCAGTGACCCGAGTTGTGCACGCGCGGCGCGATCTCGTTGGCGAGCACGCCGTCGGCTGTGAGGAAGAACTCGACCGCGAGCACGCCGACGTGCCCGAGGTCGTCGGCGATCGCCCGCGTTGCCCGCTCCAGCTCCGACCGGCGTTCCCACGAGAGACCCACCGCGGGCGCGAGCGAGCGGTACAAGATCCCGCCGCGGTGCTCGTTCTCGATCGGGTCGAACGCGACGAAGTCGCCGTCGGCCCCCCGGCACCCGACGACGGAGACCTCGCGCTCGAAGCCGACGAATGCCTGCGCGAGCACCTCGGAAACGCCGAGCCGGTCGAAGACCTCGCCCGGGTCGTCGCCGCGCGCCAGCCGGGCCTGCCCCTTGCCGTCGTACCCACCGAAGCGGCTCTTGAGCACGACCGGCGAACCCAGCCGCTCGAACGCTTCCGGCAGATCGCTCGCCCGCGAGACCCGCAGCGACTCGGGCGCGCGGACGCCCGCGTGGGCGAAGCAGTCCTGCTCGGCGAACCGGTCGCGGGCCGCCGCGAAGCTCGCGACACCCGGCCGCAGCGGCGCGACCGAGCCCGCCGCCACCAGCGCTGACAAGGGAACGCTCTCCCACTCGCACGTCACCGCCGCCGCCCCCTCGGCAAACCGGCGGACGGCGTCGGCATCGTCGAACGAACCCCGGACCACCTCGCACGCACGGCTCGCGCTGCACGCCGGATCGAGATCGAAGCACGCGGCCGGGATGCCCAAAGCGTCCGCCGCTTCGGCGAGCAGCCGCCCGAGCTGTCCCCCGCCGAGCACGGCCAGCCTAGCCATCGCCGCGGCCCCCTCCGCGCCCGTCGAGCGCAATCGCCGCCGCCAGCTCGCCCGCCCGACGCGCCTCGCCGACGCCCACCGCCGCCACCGGCACGCCCGCGGGCATCTGCGCGATCGACAGCAGCGAGTCGAGCCCGTCGAGTGCCCCCGACCGCACCGGAACACCGATGACCGGCAGCGTCGTCAGCGACGCGACCATGCCCGGCAGGTGCGCCGCCCCGCCCGCGCCCGCGACGATGACCCGGAGCCCCCGCCCCGCCGCCGACCTCGCGTAGTCGAACATCCACTCCGGCGTGCGGTGGGCGCTGACCACCCGCACCTCGCGCGACACGCCGCGCCCGTCGAGCGCCGCGCCCGCGGGGCGCATGGTCGGCCAGTCGCTGCGCGACCCCATGATGATGCCGACCCGAACCGTCATCACACGTCCTCGCGTTTCGGCAGGCAAGCCGTGCGTCAGCCGGTGGACTGCATCGCCGCGGCGACGCCGTTGATCGAGAGCGAGACCGCCGCGGAGAGCTGCGGGTCGACCTCTTCCTGACCCCGCGCCCGGAGCTCGACCTGCAGCGCGTTGAGCACATCCGTGTCGGGGTTGCGCGCGTCGATCAGCGCGCGGATCACGCGGTTCGACTCGAGCAGCCGCGACTGCCCGGTGATCGCGAGCACCGCCGACTCGGCGCGGTCGAACTCGGCGCGGATCATGTCGAGCGGCTTCGCCGGCCCCCAGTGGGCCGCGTACTGCTCGAGCACCTCCAGTCGGGCCCGCGCCATCTCCTGCTGCGCGTTGTCGATGAGCAGGCGGAAGAACGGCCAGCCCAGCTCGCTCTGACCGTCCCCGTCCTTGCCGCCGCGGCCGTAGAGCGCCCGGAGCGTGTCGAGCCGGCCCGCGTCGATCTCCGCCGACAACGCCGTGCCGATGCCGTACCAGCCCGGCACGTTCGTGCGCATCTGCGTCCAGCTGAACACCCACGGGATCGCCCGCAGCGAACCCAGGTCGACCGAGCCCTTCGCCCGAGACACCGGGCGGCTCGCGATCGGCAGCTTGGAAATCTGCGCGATCGGGCTGACCGCGGCGAACCACGCCCAGAAGCCGTCGTCGTCGATCAGCTCGCGGTAGGCGTCGCGCGAGGCGCCCGCGAGCCGCTCCATCAGCTCGACGCGCGGCCCGTGCATGTCGCTCTCGGGCCGGGCCTCGGCGTCGTGCAGCCCGTAGAGCACCGCGCCGACCATCTGCTCGAGGTGCCGCTTGGCGATCGCCGGCAGCGCGTAGCGGAACGTGATGACCTCGCCCTGCTCGGTCACGCGGAACCGCCCGGTGCGCGAGGCCGGCGGCGTCGCCAGGACCGCGCGGTTCGCCCGCCCGCCCCCACGCCCGACAGTGCCGCCCCGCCCGTGGAAGAGCCGCAGCGCCACCCCCGCGTCGTCGGCCACGCGCGACAGCGCGTCCTCTGCTTTGTGCAGCGACCAGTTCGCGATCCAGTACCCGCCGTCCTTGTTCGAGTCGGAGTAGCCGAGCATGATCTCCTGGAAGCGTCCCCGGGCCGCGAGCTGAGGGGCGTACACCGCTGACCCGTACAGCTCTTCGGTCAGCCCCGGCGCCCGCTCCAGGTCGTCGATCGTCTCGAACAGCGGCACGACATCCAGGTCGCTCTCGACCACCGCCGACCCGTCGTCCGAGCGCCCCACGCGGTACAGCCCCGTCTCCTTCATCAGGATCAGGACCTCGAGCAGGTCGGAGAGATCGTGGGTCATGCTGACGATGTAGCTGCGGACGTGCTCACGGTCGCGCCGCAGCGCATCGCCCACAACGCGGAACACGTCGAGCACCTCGCGCGTCTCGTCGCCGACCGGCGCTCCCATCGGCAGCAGCGGCCGCGGCGACGACAGCTCCCGCTCCAGCAGCTCCAGCTTGGCCCGCTCGTCGAGCGAGGCGTACGCCGACTCGACGCCCGCGAGCTCGAGCATCTCCCCGACAGCCCGCTCGTGCACACCCGAGTGCTGGCGGACGTCGAGCGTCGCCAGGTGCAGCCCGAAGGTCTTCGCCCGGACGATCGCGTCGGCCAGCGGGCCGCGGGCCGCCAGGTGCCCGAGCCCCGATTCGTCGAGCGACGACGCGATGTCCTCGAGGTCTTCGATGAGCCCGGCCCCGGTGTACACCTCGGGGTCCGCCCCGCTCTCGGCGAGCTTCGCCCGCATGTGCAGCAGCTTCCGCCGGTACGGCTCGTGCATGATCTGACGCTGAGAGTCCTCGGAAACAAGCCCCAGCGACTCGTCCCGCGCGATCGACGCCGCGAGACGCTCCGGCGTCGGCACACGCTTGTCCGAGACGCTCAGCATCTGTCGCAGCTTCTCGAGCTCCCCGTCGTGCTTGCGCCGGGCGAGCTCGGCCAGGTGCCCCATCGCCGAGCGGGTCACCGTCGCCGTCACGAACGGGTTCCCGTCGCGATCGCCGCCGATCCACGAGCGGTACCGCACCGGGACCGTCGCGACCGGAGCGTCCGAGCCGAGCGCCCGTTGCACATCCCGCACGATCCGAGGCACCGCCTCCCAGATCGTGTTCGCCAGGAAGTACGACCCGTTGTTGACCTCTTCCTCGACACGCAGCCGCTGCGAGCGGACCTCGTCGGTCACGAACAACAGCGCGACCATCTGGTCGAGCCGGTCGCGCAGCCCCGCCGACGACGGACCGTCCGGGTCGGCGTGCAGCTCGGCGAGCGTGTCGGCGATCACGCCCTGCTTGGCGAGCACGCTCCGGCGACGGGCCTCGGTCGGGTGCGCCGTCAGCGTCGGCTGGATGTCCAGGCGAGAGAACAGCTCGCGGACGCCCGCCTCGTCGCGCCCCTCGGCTCGCAGCTTCGAGACCACCTCGAACAGCGACTCGGCCCGCGGACGCTCGGGCGTCGCCTCGCGCTCGCGCGCCGCGTTGATCCGCGCGATCTCGAGCTGCTCGGCCTTGTTCACCAGGTGGAACCGCACGGTCAGCGTCTTGAGCACGGCGTGGATCGTCGACAGATCCAGCCGGCGGACGAACTCGCGCAGCCCCCCGAGCCCCTGCTCCGCCGACAGCCGGCGCAGCTCGGCGATCACCGGCCGAGCCTGCTCGTCGCCGCCCGTGACCACGCCCGACACGAGCACCCGCTCGAGCGACGCGTCGATCTCCGCGATGTCGCGGCTCAGGCTCTCGCTCAAGCTGTGCCTGGAACTTTGGCCCAAGCTCTGCCCACCAGTCTGGCTGTGATCGTCCACCGGCGCCTCAAGACTTCTTCATGAGGACGAACCCCAGCGCGGCGCTCACCAGCGTGATGCCCGCCAGCGCCGCCGCCGGCACCCACTCCAGACCCTTGACCAGGTCGAAGATCAGCCCGGACCCGACGCCGACCGCGTCGAGCACGACGACCGCGCCCACAAACAGCATCGACAGCACCGCGCCGATCGAGAGCCCGAGCACGAGCCCCGAGCCCGGCCCGTCGAACGCGATCGGCGCTGCTGCCATGCCCGGCGCCGCCCCGGCCAGATCGCTCTCCACCGGCTCGGCCGACTCGAACAACGCCCCGCCCGCCTCGGCCGGAACCCCGAGCCCGCTCGCGTCCGGAGCGCCCGAGTACGCGTCGTCGAGCAGGTCGACCCCGAGTGAGGTGTCGTCGCCCTCACGGGTCAGGTCCATCAGCCCAGAGCCCGAGCCGACCGACTCGAGCTGGTCGGCCGACATGTCGATCCCGCCGAACCCGCCGTCGCCGACGAACGTGTCGGCCGACGCGTCGGCAACGCCCTCGTCGTCGGCGAAAATGCTGATGCCCGTCTGCTCGGCGGCGTCGCCCTCGCCGGCGAGCTCGTCGTCCAGCGGCACGCCGGACGACATCGCGTCGGCGGACGCGGCCGCGCTGTCGCCCAGCCCGGGCGCCAGGCTGCTCCCGTCCAGCGTGAGCCCGCCGCTGTCAGAAAGATCGATCCCTGCCGACGCGTCGGACAGGTCGGTGCCCGCGTCGCTTGCCTCCGAGCTCACCACGGTCTCCGCCGGCTCGTCGGCGTCCATCGCGATGGGCTCGGCCGAGTTGCCGCCGCCATCGCTCAGGTCCAGCGAGCTCTCGCCGAGATCAATCTCCGAGTCGGCCAGCCCGATCATGCCCGAAGCGCCGAGCCCGGTGTCCGACAGGTCGATCCCGTCGCCGAGGTCGAGCGATATCTCGTCGTCCAGGTCCTCGTTCGCGCTGGCGAGCAGGTCGATCTGCTCGGCCTTGAAGACCAGATCGTCGCCCTCGCGGAATTCCTCGAGCTGACCCGTCTCGGCCATCTGCCGGATCTCGTCATCGCTCTTGCCGAGCTTCTCGGCGGTCTCCGCGACCGAGTAGAACATCTTGGCCATCTGGCGTTCGCTCCCGTGCTTGACGTGCCCGCCGCCGATCCACCACCGATCACCCGCCGGGCCCAAAGTGTACGCGGACCCGTGCCCGGGCGGCCGCTAGCCGATCTCGCGGATCACCCGCGCCGCCGCGAACAACCCCGCGACCCGCTCCCGCTCGACCGTCCGCGCCGGGTACCGGTCGTTGAGCGGCTGAAGCCGCACAAGCTCGCCGCCGTTGGAGCCCGCCTCGAAATACACCCGCTTGAACGTCGATTCGTGGTCCGGCTCGAGCCGAGCGAAGCAGTCCGAGCCGTTGCGGACCGGCTTCAGCGGGCTGAACACGACCACATCGCCCTCGCCGTAGGCCGGCGACATCGAGTCGCCGACGATCCGAGCGGCGAACGCGTCGGGATCCGAGACATCACCACACGAGATATATTCGTCGGCAAAACCCCTTGGCAGGCCCAGATCTTTAAACTCTTGTGGTAGAAAAGCTTGTGCTTTTTTGATCAGCGGCACCCGTTGCCCGAGGGCCGCCGGCTGGGTGTTGCCGCCGCCCCCGGCCGGGCCCCCCGACGGGTCGAGGTCGGCCACCAGTTGGTCCAGCTCGCCCGTTTCACGGAGCGCGTCGAGATCGTTCCCACGAGCAACCAACACGGCTTTGAGCCTGGCCACGGCCGCCCGACGACTCGAAAGCTCCTCACGCACGGGACCTGGCGTCCGAACGCCACGCGCAAGCGTGAGCAACGGCTCACCCGCAAGTTGCAGCATCGACTCGAGGTCATGCAAAACTTGCTCGCTCGGCGGTGATGACCGCCGGCCCGTTTCGATCTCGCTCAAATAGCTCTTCGAAACCCCAACCATCTCTGCGAGGCGCGTGAGGGTCAGACGCCGCTCCTGGCGGCGCAACCTCACAGCGAGCCCAAGCTTTCGACCCCAATCGCCCGTGTGGTCCACGGTCGTCATGAGCAACTCCACGTTTGTGCGCCAACTTCGCAACATACCATACAAATACCTTGCTGTTTGTTCGTTCATCAGAGAACATATAAAAGGGAATTCTCGAAAAGAAACTCGCTTGTGAGACATATCCGCTGCTGACGCCGGCTCTCACCACGACGACCCGCTCGCTGAAATTCCAAGCCTCGACATTCCACGACGGGGCTTGTGGGGAGGAACGCATGGTGACGGCCGACCGGACCGCAAACTGGACCCAGCACGACCTCGACCTTCGTCGGAGCCGCAGACGCCGAATGGTTGAGCAGCTTCTCGGACGCGCCGACGCCCTGCCGGGGCTCGAACGGGCACTCGTGGAGGCTGTGTACCGCGATGGCCGGAGCCTGGCGGACATCGCACGCCGGGGCATCGTGCCCGGCGTAACCCCGGCCCAAACGCCCGCACGCACGCTCGGCCGACGCTTCCGCAAGATCGTCGCCCGCTTGACAGACCCGACATTTCAATACGTCTCATGGAAGATCAACGCCGGGCCAGCGGGGCGATCGGCACCCGCCGCCACGTGGTCACCCACCCGCCGGTCGATCGCCGAACGGGTCATCATCTTCGGTCGCAGCCAGCGCACCGTCGCCGGCGAGCTCGGGCTCTCACTGCACACCGTCCGCAAGCACACCGACGCGGTGCGCGTCGAAGCGATGACGGTCCGCTCGTCGCTCGGTCGCGGCGAAGCCACCGCCGGGGGCGCCGCTTGATCTCGTCCGAGGCGTCGGTCACCCTCGCGCCGTTCGGTGTCTGCCCGCGAGACGCCAGCAGGGTGCTCAGCCGTCGGCGCGCGCGGACACGCTCGGCCGCCCAGCGGCTCGACGCGCAGCTCCGCCCCGGCGAGATCGCGTTCGTCACGGGGCCGTCGGGCGCGGGGAAGTCGATGCTCCTCGACGCACTCGCGGCGGACCTCGACCGAAACGCGGTGCTCCCGCCGCCGGGCCGATCCCGACGGGCGCTGATCGACTGGGTCCACCCGGACCCTTGCCGGGCGATGCGTCTGCTGTCGCGCTGCGGCCTGGCCGACGCCCGCGACTTCCTCACGCCGGTCGACCGGCTCTCCGCGGGCCAGCTCGCGCGGGCCCGCGTGGCCAGGTCGATCGGAACCCGCCGGGGCACGACCGTCGTCGTCGACGAGTTCTGCTCCGTGCTCGACGAGACGACGGCAAAGACCACCGCCCGCTGCGTCGCCCGCGCGTTCCGCGCCACCTGCCGCACGCGCAGGCTGGTGCTCGCGTCGGCCCGCTGGTCGACCATCGACGCGCTCCGGCCCGACCTGCTCGTGTACATCCCGCTGGACGAGGAAGCATCGTCATGCCGCCGGTAGGGTGCCCGGCCGTGATGGTCGGAGCGATGCGTCGCGGGTGGCGGCCCACCGTCCGCGTCCGCCGCACCGATGCACGCTTCTACGACGCGTTCAGGCGGTTCCACTACCTCGGCTCAGGGCCCGCGGTCGCCGCCCGCGTGCTCGGAGCGTGGGTCGACGGCGAGCCCGCAGGCGTGCTCGTCACGAGCCGTCCAGTGCTCAACGGGCGGTGGCGTGCGGTCGCGTGGCCCGGGGTCTTCGACGGGCCCGACAAGCGTGTCAACGCCCAGCGTGTCAACGCGCTGCTGCGCACGATCGCCCGGGTCGTGATCGATCCTCGCTATCGGGGGCTGGGCCTGGCGGCGCAGCTCGTGCGCGCGTACCTGCGTCGGCCCGAAACGATCTATACCGAGGCGCTCGCGGCGATGGGGCAGGCATCGCCATTCTTCGAGCGCGGTGGCATGACACGGCTCGCGCACACGACCACACAACCCGAACGCCGGCTCGCGGCCGAGTTGCAGGGTCTTCGTGTCGAGCCCCGGCGGCTGCTCGTCGTGAGGGTGCCCCGCGCCGACCACGCCGTCGCGCGATGGGCCTCGTCTTCGGGCGGACGCCGCGGGCACGGAACAACGCCCGCCGAGCGCGCCAGAGCGGCCGGACGAGCCCTGGTGTGCCCACCCGTCGCGTACGCGGCGACCGCGCCAAGCCAGACGCTCGCTGACCGGCCCGGCGGGCGCGCCGACAGGGAACACAGGAATCAGGGGGACAGCGATCGTGCGCACGGACAGGCCAACGACGGAAGACCAGCTCGCGGAATGGCTCAGTGATGTTCTTTCGCTCCGGCTGCCCAGACGCCCCCGCGTGCCCGGACACGCCGCCCCGTTCGAGTACCTCGCGCACGCGTTCTTCGAGGGGCGGCACCGCCCGCTGATCGATCCGCGCACGGACCAGCCGATCGTCGACTGCGTCGTGTGGGCGAACCGCGGTGGGGGCAAGACCTTCCTCGGCGCCGTCGCGACGGCGCTCGACCTGATCTACCGGCCCGGCATCGAGGTCCGCATCCTCGGCGGCTCGCTCGAGCAGTCGCGGCGAATGCAGGCCCACCTGCGCGCGCTGTTCGAGAGCGACGCGCTGTCGGCCGAGCTCGACCGCAAGCCCACGGCCGACCGGCTCGTGCTGACCAACGGCTCCCGGGTCGAACTGCTCGCCCAATCGGCGACGAGCGTGCGCGGCACGCGCGTGCAGCGGCTCCGCTGCGACGAGGCCGAGCTGTTCAAGCCCGATATCTGGGAGGCGGCGCAGCTGACCACGCGGTCGACACCGGTCGCCCAGGGCAGCATCGAAGCGCTGAGCACGATGCACGCCCCGTACGGGCTGATGCGCGAGCTCGTCTCAACGGCGCAGCCCGGGCCGGGACCGGGGGAAGAGACCATCACCGCGCGGCCCGGGGTCGTGCGGCGGCTATTCAAGTGGGGCGTGGCCGACGTGATCGACCGCTCGGACCCCGCGTTCAACTGCCTAAACGACGAGGACGGCTCGTGCGTGATCTGGCCCGACTGCCCCTGCAAGTCGCTCGGGCGCGACCCGGCACGGGACGCGGGTCACGTAAGCCTGTCGGACGCGCTTCGGATGAAGGGCCGAGTCGACCAGCGGACGTGGGAGAGCGAGATGCTCTGCCTGACGCCGACGCGCGCGCACTGCGTGTACCCGGGGTTTTCGAGGGACCGGCACGTCTGCGCGGACGACCCGTGCGATCGGCACCCGGGCGGCGCGGCACGTTCTCCCGGCGCGCGGGCGGCCTGGGTCGCGGGGATGGACTTCGGCTTCCGCGGCGAGACGGCGGTGCTGTGCGCGCGGCTCTCGCCCGGCGGCGTGCTCACCGTGACCGACGAGTTCGTCGCCACCGAGACGGTGGTGTCGGTCTTCGCCGAGTGGGCGGCGGGGCACGAGCGGTCGCGGGCCGAGGGCGGGCTTGCGTGGATCGGCGTCGACCCCGCGGGCGCGAGCCGGTCGGGCCAGACCGGGCTGAGCGACATCCGTGTGCTGCAGAAGGCCGGGCTCCGTGTGCGGCACCGCCGCCGCCCGATCGCCGAGGGCATCGCGATGGTGCGGGCGCGGATCTCTCCGGCCTCGGGCGAACCGACGCTGGTGGTCCACGAGCGGTGCGGCCGGCTGATCGAGGCGCTGGAGACCTACCACTACAACGACGAGGACGCGTCGGACGACCGCCCGGTCAAGGACGGGCCCGACCACGCGTGCGACGCGCTTCGGTACTTGGTGCAGAACCTCGACGGGCACGCGGAAGCGACGAGCGACGCGTATCTGTGACCAAGCCACCGTCTTTGGAAGACATCGGTTCAACCGACCGAGAATTCGGTCGCCAGCGAGATCGCGCCGGCGAGAGCGCCCGCGCCGACGATGATCACGAGCGTGAGCGTCAAGACCTGTCGCCAGTAGGTTTTCATGTTCCAAGCGCGGATCGCCTTGTAACACACGGCGATGGCGAGGATGAGCGGGATGAACGTGATATACCAGGCCGCGGGCGGAACGTTGTCGACCGGCAACGGGTCGATGAAGGGCCGGTACGGCTGGGTGGTGGACGTGTTCTCAGACATCGGTGACCCGGCGGGCGGGCCTGGGCCTCCAGAAGGCGGCGTCGAGGACGGCGATGAGGTTCATGATGCCGGCGCTGGCGGTGTAGAGCGTGCCAATCTCGCCCGCACGGCCGATCGCCTCGACCCCCGTGAACGGGTGGGTCTCGATCTGAAAGACCGCTTGGTGAGCGCGATCGGTGAGCAACACGAGCGGTCCGACGGGCAGTTGTGCGAAAAACCAGCCGCGGTTCTCAAAGCTGTCGACGGCGTCGATCCCCCCGATGAAAAGACCGCCGAAGAACAAAAAGCCGACACCAAGGGCGATCATTACCGCCCGGCGATGCTCCCCGAGGAGCCAATGTCCGAGCCCGGGCAGGCAGAGGGCGGCGAGGCCCGGCAGCGGAGTGAACCGCCGCGGGGCCACGGAACGGCGGTGATCGCGGCGATTGTCGACTCGTCTTTCCACTCGGATCACGGGCGAGGCCTCGGATCGGTCGAGGGGGGGGGAGCCTGGCTCTGGGGTCGCCGCGGGGTCGAGCCGGGCTGTCGGCATCGTCGACTGCTGAGCCGGCGACTTGGCTTCGGGGTCGGGGAGTGTGGGGGGCTCGTTGATGACGCGGCTCCGGGCCGGGTGTAAATTGACAACGACGAGATTGACACCGCGGCGACGGAGGGTAACTCTACCGCGCGTCGCGACGATGTCTGACGAGGAATCGGCTTGCGATGCACGGACCCTGCAGCCCGCCGGAAGAGCGGACGGGAAGGAGCGGACGGATGCTCGGCGTTTTGACGGTTGGGGGGACGGCAGGAGCGGCGGTCGGCGCGGGCGTCGCCTTGAGGGCGGATACCGACGGGATCGGTGCGAGGGTGTTCGAGTTTGACGTGCTGCGGCCGTCGATGTTTCCGGTCGTTGGTTCGCTCGGTGCTGGGCCGACGCGGCAGGAGATCGGTACGAATGACCGCGCCGGTTTCGCGGAGCCCGTGATGTACGACGAGGACGACGAAGAAGACGGTTACTCGTACGGAAACGACTACGAGGACGACGAAGAGGAGATCTTCGACGAGTTTGAGGAGGGCGACGAGGACAACGAGCCGCCCGCCGACAATGAGGACGAAGACGAAGACCTGTGACGCCGCACCCGACGGACGTGTGATCGGGGCGTTCGCGTCACAGGTCATCGTCTGTTGGGAGGTGTGTCGAGATGCCGAAGCAGAACAACGCGAGCAACCACGGCCGCCGCGGAAACGACATTGTTTCCGAGGATATCGAGGCCGTTGGCAACGACGCACCGGCGGAACTCAATACGGAGTCCGAATCGGATGACTGGCAACTCGGTGTATTTGACCCGAGCCTGCCTGATCTTCCGTTCGAGGAGCAAGGGCCGACCGGCTCCGACCCTTGGCGGGCGGATCAAGGGGAGCAGATGTCGGAACCTCTGTCTGCAGACTTCAAGCAGCTCAATCGTGGTCGCGGGCCGGGCCGGCGGCTTTCAGACTTTGTAAAATCGGCCGAAGAGGGCGAGATGACGCGTGAGCAGTTCCTGTTCCTGCGGGCGATCGAAGCGTTCAAGACCGCGAATCGGAAGACGTACCCGAACTGGACCGAGGTCCTCGAGGTTGTACGACTTCTGGGCTACCGGAAGACGTTGTCGAGTGAGCTCAACCTCTCGGGCGTCGAGGACTGGCAGGAGAAGCCTAACGCTGCGAGCAATGTCCGCACCCGCGAGGGTGTCCGTCACTCGCGCCGGAAGAAGGCTGCCTGAGACCAACGGCCGTAGGCCCGAACCTCGCGGGCTCCTGGGCCCAGTATGGGCGAGCATGGGCGGCTCAACGCTCCTCGAACACGAGGTCGACGACGACGGGCAGGTGATCGCTCGCGGCCGAGTCGGCCCGCTGGAGACCCGCTCGCTCGAGCGTGCTGTTGGTTAGCCTCGCGGTGTCGAGCACGAACGCGTTCACGACGGCCGCCGCGGCGTCCGGGTAGAGCAGGTAGTCGAGCCGCTTTCGCTCGGTGTTCATGCCGGGCCGCCCGAAGGTGTAGAAGGCGTTGTCGCCCAGAACAGCGGGCTCGGCATGGTCGAGCGTGGTTCCGTCGTCGTCGAGACCCATCGTGGCCACATCGAGCATGGCGAGCGTGCCGTCGGTGTTGAAGTCTCCGCCGAGCAGGATGTGGTCGGCGTTCGTGGAGTCGGCGAGGGCTCTGAGCGCGTTGTTGATTGCCGACGCCTCGACGAGGCGTCGGTGGTCTTCGTCGCTGCCGAGGTGGCCGCAGCACTTGAGATGCGTCGACGCGACGGCGAGCGACGGGCCGCCGTCGACCTGGATCGTGGCGGCGGCGACGCGGACGGGAAAGTCCCAGCGGGTGCCGTCGGCGTACACCGCTTCGGGCCCGGTTCCGGTCATCGTGTGGTGGGTGAGTACGGCCGCGCCCCAAACATCGATGGGCTTGGCCGCTGTCCAGCTCCCGCCCCACGCGGCGTGCGAGTCGAACCAAGAAGCGATGTCTCGATCGCTCACCCCGTCACGGCCCCATTCCTGCACGAGCACGATGTCGGGCCTGGTCGCGGTGAGGATGCGGGCGAAGGCACCGGGCGACTCGACCGGCGAGCCCCAGAGCACGTTCCAGGTCATCACGCGCACGGCCCCCTCGGGGCGTGCCGGGAGCGGCTCGCCCGAGACCGCCGCTTCGAGCGGGGGCATTTCAACACGCGTGATCGCCGATGCGCTCGGTATCGCGCGCACGCCATCGGGGGTGACGACACGGACCGCCATCGCTCGCGTTGACTCCGGGTCGAGACCGAGGACGTCCGCGAGCAGGTCTCGGCGGAGGCGGTATTCAAAGGTACGACTCGACGCGGTGGGAGCGGCGTGAAAATCGATCTGCATGGAGTCGATGACCGATCCGCCGCGGTCGGTATGCGTCGTGATTTCAGGCCCCCAACGGCGAACACCGGGGGCGCGCGTGGGCGAAAATTCGACGACAAGGTCGACGCCCATGCCATCGATCTGCTCGCCGGTTTTGGTGTCCGCGTCGGCATCGATGTGGACCAGGGTGCTGAACGGGGCGCCGTGGAGCGTGACCTCGCGTTGGAATTCGAACCGTCCGTGGAGCCAGACGCCGTCGGCTGTCGCGTAGAGGCCCTCGGGCCAGTCGCCCAAGGCGCCGTCGGGCGTGATCGCTTGTGCGCACGCGACGCCGGTGCTGGCCGTGAGGAACGCAGTTATCGCAATGGTCTTCATTCAAAGAGCCCTCCGCAGATCGGCTTCGATCATCCGTCGAACACCAGGCGAATAAGGGTAGCTCGTCGGCGTTCGCATCTCGTCGGCGTCCAGCACACCGGCTGAGCGCCGTGGGCTCTGGCGACGGACCGCAGGTTTTGCTGCGTGCTGGGCAGAGAGTCCGTAACACGTAAGCAGAGGCTTTGCAGGAAGATGGGGGTTGGCTCGGTGTTCGAACACGGTCGCAGACAGGGCTCGGCTTGGGTACCCGGGCGGCTGCGTGCCGGTGTTCGTTGGCTATGTTGTGGGATGCCCGTGCTCCGAGTTGGAATCGCGCAGATCGCGCCCGTGCCGCTGGACCGGGCGCAGACGTTGGCGCGTGTGGCCAACGCGGTCGCCGAAGCGGGTTCGAACGGCGCGAGGCTCGTCTGCTTCGGCGAGACGTTCGTGCCGGGGTACCCGTTCTGGCTGAGTCGTCTGGACGGAGCCCGCTTCGATCACCCCGACATCAAGGCGATGCACGCTCGGTACCTCGAGTCGGCCGTCGTGATCGAACGCGGGGACCTGCGGCCGGTCTGCGATGCGTGCCGCGACGCGGGGGCCGCGGCGGTGGTGGGCATCGCCGAGCGTCCGGGCGACCGCGGAGGGCACACGCTCTTCGCATCCGCGGTCACGATCGCGCCCGACGGGACGATCGCGAGCGTGCACCGCAAGCTCGTGCCGACGTACGAAGAGCGTTTGGCGTGGGGGCCGGGTGATGCGCATGGGCTGGTCGCGCACCGGTTCCTCGAACCTTTTACGCTCGGGACGCTCAACTGTTGGGAGAACTGGATGCCGCTCGCTCGGGCGACGCTTCAGGCGCAGGGGGTCGATCTGCACGTGGCGATCTGGCCCGGGAGTTCGGCCCTGACGCGTGACAGCACCCGGTTTGTGGCGTTAGAGAGCCGAGCGTTCGTCGTCAGTGCGTCGTCCCGGATGACCGCAGACGATCTGCCGGTGGATTTCCCTCACCGGGAACGGATCCTGGCGTCTCCCGAGACAGCCGAGTCGGGCGTGTTGTTCGAGGGCGGCTCGGCCGTGGCGGGGCCGGACGGATCGTGGATCGTAGAGCCCAACGTGGAGTTTCAAGGGCTGATCTATGCCGACCTCGACCAGGCGCGTGTGCTCGAAGAACGCCAGAACTTCGACCCCGCCGGACACTACGGACGGCCCGAGTTGCTTGGGCTTCGGGTTGACCGCCGCCGACCCCAACTCCTAACAGAATTCTATCATTTATCAAAAGACAAAGAGGCTTAGGGAAATGACCTGATCTCGATGCGCTTGTGGTATTCAGTTGAATACAATACTTCAGATACGCCATTTGGACTTTCGAGTCTGGAAAGTGAGTCTGTCGTGACACAGCATGGGATCGCGGTCGAATCAAAGCCAAGCCGTACGTTTCCGCGTGATCGTCATATCGGAACGGCGCGTTCACTCGGCGGTGGCAGCTCGCTGGCCTGTGTTCCGGTCGAGACCCTGGTGGACGTTCTGAGCAGCGATGCTCGGACCGGTGTTGCGTTGTTTGACTCGAAGCTGTCGGTGGTGTGGTCGAACGAGGCGTATCGCAGGGTGAGCGTCGATCCGGACCACGCGGTGGTCGGTCGGTCGGTTTGGGACCTCCTGCCTCGTGTTGTTGCGGAGGAGCGGGCGTCGTTCTTTCAGGAGTCGCTCGCTTCCATGGGACTCGTGCGTGTGCACGGCATGCTCGCGGGTTCTTGGACGTTCTCGACGTACCGGGCGTTCGTGGGGCTGGACGGGGCACGCCGGGTGCTTGCTGTGGAATCCGAGCAGTTGGAATCGGCCTGTCATCCGAGATCTGCTGTCCCGGAATCGAGCCGTCGGGCTCGGGTGGACGATTGGCGGCATCTTGACTCTCTGACCGAGCGGGAGCGGCAGGTGCTTCGGTTGCTCGGCTTTGGGTTGTCGACACAGCAGATCGCGGACCGCCTCAAGCGGAGTGTGAAAACGGTGCAGAGCCACCGTGAAGCGTTGGGCGCGAAGCTTTCGGTCCGCAATAAAAGCGAGCTGGCAAGGCTGGCGGTGTGCAGCGGGCTGACGGCGTCCGAACTGTTTGTGCCGTAGCAGCAGTGCTTGCCGAGCCGAGGGCATCGGTTTGATTTTGTCGGCTGGTTTGGCTGCGGACCCCGGAGCAGTTTGTTCGCCGAGCGGCGGTCTTGCTATCTGCTTGTGTTGTGTTCTTTGCGTTCTCGTCTGTTGACCCGGGCCTGGTCCTTCTGCTGCGATGGGTGCCGCTCATAGGCTTGAGGCCGTGAGCGAGCCCCATGCCCAAGCGACGCCGAGCCTGAGGCAGGCTGCGCTGCGCGGAACGCTGTGGTTCGGGATCGCCCAGGTCTTTGACCGGCTGGTGCAGGCCGGTGTGCTGTTTGTGCTCGCGCGGCTGCTCGGTGGGCGGGACTTCGGGCTCATCGCGCAGGCGATGGTGCCGGTCGCGCTGCTGCAGCTTCTGGTGGGCGGCGGGTTCACCGCGGCGTTGGTGCAGCGGCGGACGCTGGGCCGGGCGGATGCCGACACCGTCTTCTGGATCAACCTGGGGCTGTCGGGGGCGTTGACGGCGCTGGCGTTGTGGGTGGCGCCGGCCTACGCAGGATTTGTCCACGAGCCGATGCTCTCACCGGTGCTCTCGGCGCTGAGCGTGGTGCTCCCGATCTCCGCGTTGTCGGTGGTGCAGGAGGCGTTGCTGTCGCGCGAGCTCCGGTTCGCCCACCTGGCTTTGCGGCAGACGGTGGGCAACCTCGCCGGTGTGGTCGCTGCGTTGATCGTGGCCTGGCTGGAGGGAGGCGTCTGGGCGCTGGTGATGCAGCAGGTGGCGACTCGGGCGGTGAGCACGGCCGCGCTGTGGGTGTCTTCGCCCTGGAGGCCGACGCTCCGGTTTGAGCCGCGGGCCGCGCTCAGCCTGACGACGTTCGGCGGGAGCATCGTCGGGACGCGGCTAGCACAGTTCGGCGCGACCCGAGCGCACGAGGGGGTGATCGGTTGGAAGCTGCCGACATCGGCCGTGGGCGATCTGTTCCTGGCCGGCAGGCTGGTTCAGGTGCTCGGGCAGGCGGTCACGCTCATGGTCGCACGCGTTGCGCTGCCGACTTTCTCGAAGATGGGCGACGATGTTCCAAGGATCGAGCGGGCGTATCGGTCGGCGGTGCGGAGCACGGCGGCGATCACGCTGCCGGTCTTCGTCGGGCTCGCGGTGTTCGCGCCAGAGGCGATGGCCCTGTCGTTCGGGCCCACGTTCGCGCCAGCATGGCCCGTCCTGGTTTGGTTATCGTTGGGTGCGGTCGTTGGTTCGATCAACTCGTACAACACGTCGGTCTTGGTTGCGGTCGGCCGCCCTTCGCTCCCGCTGTACCTTCAGCTCGCGAACGCCGCGACGCACCTCGGGACGGTCGTCGCGGTCGCGCTGATCGTATTCTCGGGTGACAGCGGGTGGTCGGGTTCGGAACTCGGGTTCTCTCTGACGGTGCTGGCGGCGGCGATGACGATCCGCCGATGGCTTTTCTGGCCCGTACAGCTCTGGGTACTCCGTGCCTCGATCGGGCTGCGGCTTGGGCATTTTCTCGGCTCGCTGCTGGGGCCGTTTGGCGCCACGGTTCTTGCGGCGGTGTCTGTACTGTTCTGGCGTTCCTTGCTTGGGGCGGGCGGGAGTGGCTGGTTGGGAGCTGGGGTCGTTACGTTTGGGGTGCTTTACGTGGTTTCACTGGTCTTGCTGGCGCCGGCGATGGCGGGGAGCCTTTTTCTGGACGTCGAGAAGCTGGCTCCAGCTGGCATCAAACGACAGAGGGTGTTCGAACGACTCCGCCGGTACGCCGAAGCGATGTCTTCGCGTGGAACGTGATCGATCGGTGGATGCGGTGGTGGAGGCTGAGAGCGTGCGGACGAAGCGTGACGAACCAAGGCCGCTGCCGGGCGACCCGGGCCCGCGTCCATTTACGCTGCGTGAGCACGCCCGGCTCGTGTACCGGACGGTGCACACGAGCCTGGAGACCCGGCGAGAACGCAGGCGGGGGGTCGGCTTGCTCGGACTGGCTCGATCGATCTTCCCGGCGGTGCGCGACCCGGTGTTCTTGTTGGGTTCGCCGCGTTCGGGGACGACGTTCCTCGGGGCTTGTTTCGAGGGTCTCCCGTCGTTTTCATACCACTTTGAGCCGGTCGCGACCAAGGCGGCAACGCGGGCGGTTTGGTCGGGCGCGTGGTCGGAGCGTGGGTCGGCCGCGTATTTCCGGCGCGTGTACCGCTGGCTGCTTCGGCTGCACTGTGAGGGCGGGCGGCGGTTCGTGGAGAAGACGCCCCGGATCGTGTTTATTGGCGACTTCCTCGCACGGACCTTCCCGAACGCCAAGTTTGTCCACATCGTGCGCGACGGGCGTGACGTGGCGGTCTCCTGGGCGGAAAAGCCTTGGCTTCGCCGGGATTCCGCGGGATCGGGGCGTTACGAAGCGGGCGGTTACCCGTGCGGCCCCTACCCGCACTTCTGGGTGGAGCCGGACCGCGTGCGTGCGTTCTGTGAAACGACCGATGCGCACCGGTGCGCGTGGGGCTGGAGGCGTCATGTCGAGGCGGGCCTGGATCTTGAGTCGGCGCTGGGGCCGGGGCGTGTCCTGCGTGTGCGCTACGAGTCGCTTGCCAAGGATCCCGAAGAGGAGTCGCGCCGGATCGCGGCGTTTCTCGGCGGCCTGACCCCGGAAGACCTCGACGGACTTCTGAACGCGACGCGACGGGTACGCAGCGGGTCGATCGGGCGGTGGCGAACACTGCTCTCGGAGCTCGATACCGCGCTCGTGACCGGGGAGTGTGGGAACCTTCTGAAGTCGCTGGGGTATGACGACTAGCCAGGATCGGTGGTATGCCCGCACGCACAGACAACCCAGGATCAATCGGCCGGCGGAGGCGGGTGGCGATGCTCGCGACGATCGGCGCCGACAACCCGTACACGAGCCGGCTGGCCGAGGAGCTCGGGGCGTTGGGGGCCGAGGTGTACGGGCTCGGCCTGCGGACGTGGTTCCTCGGTCGTCTTTTCAAGCGGGGCTTGCCGGCGGTGCTGCACCTGCACTGGTTGCATGTCATGGTGATCGGGAAGACGCCGCTGATGAGCGTGATCAAGCGGTGGGTGTTCCTCGTGCAATTGCGGCTTGTGAAGCTGATGGGCGTGCGGGTGGTGTGGACGGCGCACAACCTCAAGGCCCACGAGGAGCGTTTCGCCGACCTCGACCGAGCGGGTCACGCGGCGGTGCTTTCGGTGTGCGATGGTGTGATCGCCCACTGCGAGGAAGCGAAGCGGCTCCTGCTGGAGCGTTTCCCGCGTGTCGAGGCGGCGCGTATTGAGATCGTGCCGCACGGGAACTACGACGGGGCGTACGGGCCGGGACCTGGTCGCGACGAGGCGAGGCGGCGGCTCGGTCTGCCGCGCGATGCGCTGGTCTTCTTGCTGCTGGGCCAGCTCCGGCCCTACAAGGGCGTGACGGACCTGATCGAAGCGTTTCGGTCGCTCGATGCTCCGGACGCTTGGCTGGTCGTGGCGGGGAGGCTGGTGGGAGAGGGCGCTCGTGAAACAATCGGGGACGCGATCGGGCCGGACAACCGCGTCGTCTTCCACCCTGGGTTCGTCGAAGACGACGATGTCTCGGCGTACTTCGAGGCCGCGGACGTGTGCGTGTTCCCGTACCGGGACGTGCTGACATCGGGGGCGGCCGTTCTTGCGATGACGCACGCGAAGGCTTGCGTCGGCCCGCGGATCGGTTGCTTGAAGGATGTGCTGACGCGCGAGGGGGCCTACTCGTACGACCCAGACGACGACGACGGGTTGCCGGACGCGTTGTCGGCCGCGGCGGCCGATCGGGCCGAGCACCGGGAACGCGGCGAGTCGAACCGTCGGCTGGCCGATGAGTGGTGTTGGTCGACCGTCGCGCGGTCGACCGCGGGCCGTGTGTACGGCTGGGATGTCGGGCCGTGAGTTCTCGGTGCGTCGCGTTTGTTGTTTCGGGGCATGACAACTACGGCGTGCGTCGCGGGACCATCGGCCTGATGGCCGAGCTCCGCGCGCGCGGGCACGCGCCTTTCGCGATCGCTCTTGAGATGGGAGACGCGGCGCGCGAGATCATGGAACTCGGGTTTGATGTCAACGAGGTCGGGCTGGGGAAGCCGCCGACGCTGGCAGGGTCGCCGGCCGCAAAGATCGGTCGGGCGTTCTCGTTGCGTCGGTTCACGCGCGAAGCGCGACCTCGGATCGGTGCCTCGCTGCGCGAACGGGGTGCGGAGGCGGTGCACGTTCGTTGGCCGAACCTTGTGCCGGTGGCGGCGGCAGCGGCGCACACCGAGGGCCTGCCGACACTCTGGCACATGCCCAACATCGTCTCGGACAACCTGCCGTTTGGGCTGAACCGCCGGCTGTGGCGGCGGTTGTGCCTGACCAAGCGGGTCGTCCCGCTCGCGAACAGCCGGTACACGGCGTCGACGCTCGACGGAGGGGGGATCCGCTGCGAAGTGCTCTACGTGCCGATCGCGGCCGAGCGGTTCGATCCGGAGCGTGTGGAACCGGTGACACGTTCGGAGGTCGGGCTCCCCGAAGACGCGGTGGTCGCGGGTGTGCTCAGCCGCGTCACTCCGAGCAAGGGTCAGGACCGGCTGGTCGAAGCGGTGGGGCTCGGCGGCGGGGCGTTGGCCCGCGTGCACCTCGCGGTGATCGGCGGGCCGGGGTCACCGGGGGACGAGGCGTACGTCGCTCGTATTCGTCGACGTATCGACGAGCTTGGCCTGCATGACCGGGTACACCTTCTGGGGTTCGTGCCCGATCCGGAGCGGTACTACGGGCTGCTCGATTTCTCGATCAACGCGCGTGTCGACCCGGAGCCGTTCGGCCTGAGCGTGACGGAATCGATGGCGATGGGTGTGCCCGTGCTCGCGCACGCGCTGGGAGGCCCGGCGGAGACCGTTGTCGACGGTAAGACGGGCTGGCACGTATCCGACCCCTCTCCAGGTTCGTTCGCGACGGGTCTCGAGCGAGCGTTGAACGATCGAGAACGATGGGGGTTGATGGGCGAGGCGGCGAGGCGGCGGGCGGTCGAGCAGTTCACGATGGGGCCGCTGACCGATCGGTACGAGTCGATCCTCGAAGCGTCGCTGACCGGGGCGTGACGACGGGCTCGGGCGTGACATTATCGGTTTCGCGGAGCCAGACCCATTGGCGCTTGAGCCCCTCGTCGAGCGGGACGGCGGGCCGGTAGCCGATCTCCTGGGTGCTGCGGGAGAGGTCGGCATAGGTACGTTCGACGTCGCCGGGCTGGGCGGGCTGGCGGTCGATAGCAGCGGGCTTGCCGACGGCGCGTTCGATCGACGCGATGAGCTCGGACAGCGTGACGGGCGAGGAGCCGCCGAGGTTCCAGATGCGGAAGCGGTGGTCGCGGCCGATCGCGTCGAGGGCGAGGGTGATGCCCTGGGTGATGTCGTCGACGTAGGTGTAGTCGCGGCTGGTGGAGCCGTTTCCGAAGACGGGGATGGGCTCGCCGGCGGCGATGAGGCGCATGAACTTGCAGATCGCAAGGTCCGGGCGTTGGCGTGGGCCGAAGACGGTAAAGAAGCGGAGGCAGGCGATCGGCAGGTCGTGGAGGTGGCTCGCGGCGTGGCAGCAGAGCTCGGCGGCGCGCTTGGTCGCGGCGTAGGGGCTGATGGGCGAGTCGACGGGATCGGACTCGGCGAAGGGGACCTTGTCGTTGTTGCCGTAGACCGAGGACGACGAGGCGAAGGCGAGCTTCTCGACGCCGACGGCGGCGGCGGCTTCGACGACGTTGACCGTGCCGTCGACGTTGACCTCGGCGTAGAGCTTGGGGTTCTCGATGGAGGGGCGCACGCCGGCCATGGCGGCGATGTGGACGACGCGGGTCGGACCGACGCGGGCGAAGAGGTCGGCGACGGCCTGCGCGTCGCGCACGTCGGCGTCCGCGATCTCGCCGAGCGGCCAGCTGTTGGCCTTGGCGAGTTCGGCCAGACGGGCGACGCGGGCGCGCTTGATCGCCGGGTCGTAGAAATCGTTGAAGTTGTCGAGCCCGGCGACGGGCTCACCTCGGGCGAGGAGCCGTTCGGCGAGGTGGGAGCCGATGAACCCGGCGAGGCCGGTGATGAGCGTGGCCATAGCGAAAAGGGTACGCGGAACGGCCGGCGGTGTTCGGTTCAGGTCGCCGGGGCTTCCTTCTCGATCGGCACGCCGACCATCGAGCCGTACTCGGTCCAGGAGCCGTCGTAGTTGCGGACGTCCTTGAGCCCGAGGAGGTACTTGAGGACGAACCAGGTGTGGCTGGACCGCTCGCCGATGCGGCAGTAGGCGATGGTGGGCTTGTCGGGGTCGATCGCGGCGTCGTTCAGGTAGATCGCGTCGAGCTCTTCGCGGGTCTTGAAGACGCCGTTGGGCCCGACGGCGGTGACCCAGGGCACGCTCTTGGCGCCGGGGATGTGCCCGCCTCGCTGGGCGGTCTCGCTCATGCCCGGCGGGGCGATGACCTCGCCCGAGAACTCGGCCGGCGAGCGGACGTCGATGAGATTGTCGGTGCGCTCGCCGGCGGCGCGGAGCGCGTCCTGCACGAACGAGCGCAGGTCGGGCTGGGTCGAGGACACGGCGTACGACGACGGGGTGACGCTCGCGGGGTCGGTGGTCAGCGGCTTGTCGTCCTCGGCGAGCCACTTGATGCGCCCGCCGTTCATCAGGCGGACGTCTTCGTGCCCGTAGTACTTGAAGACCCAGAACGCGTAGGCGGCGAACCAGTTGTTGTTGTCGCCGTAGAGCACGATTGTGTCGGTGTTCTCGATGCCCGCGTCGGACAGCAGCTTCTCGAAGTCGTCCTTGGAGACGATGTCGCGTTGCGTTCGGTCTTGGAGCTCGGTGGTCCAGTCGAACGCGACGGCGCCTGGGATGTGGCCGGCGGTGAACGCCTGGGTGTCGACGTCGACCTCGACGAGGCGAATGCCGGGCTTGTCGTGGTTCTCGAGGACCCAGTCGGTGGTGACGAGCACCTCGGGGTGGGCGTAGTCGGGCATGTCTGTGGCTCCTGCGATCGGGTTGGGGGCGGTTCGTGGCAGTCGGTGCTGCGGGGTCGGGGACAAGAGGGGACTGGAAACGAGAAAGGGGGAGTGGGGGAGGTGGGGGGAGTGGGGGGGTCAGGTGTTGGGTGCTGCGGTGCCCTCGGCGAGTTCGGGCAGGTGCTTGATCATGTTGTGGGTGTAGCGGAAGACGTCGTCGCAGAAGATCATCACGCCGACGCCGTCTTTGGTGTCGCGGGCGACGCGGGTGGCGCCCTCGAAGATGAGCCCGGAGCTCGGGCCCGCGCGGAGCCCTTCGGTGCGGAATAGCTCGGCGGCGCGGGCGTAGGCGAGCTCGTAGTCGATCTCGAGGACGTCTTCGACGAGCGATTCGTCGAAGAGCGTGGCGTTGGGCAGCTCGTCCTTATTGCGGAGGCCGGGCACGTCGTGGCCCGCGGTGGGCTGGACGGCGAACAGGCGGACGTCGGGCTTGTGCTCTTTGAAGTAGCGGCCGAGCCCGGTGACGGTGCCGCAGGTGCCCAGCGAACAGAACACGTGGGTGACGCGCCCGGCGGTCTGCCGCATGATCTCGGGGCCGGTGGTCTGGAGGTGGGCCTGGACGTTGGCCTCGTTCTCGTACTGGTTGGGCATCGACCAGCGGTTCGCCTGCGCCTTGGCGTAGGTCTTGGCGAGGTTGATCGAGCCGTCGCCCATGCCCGGGCTGGGGCAGAGGTTGTCGTTGATCACGTCGAGCTCGCTGCCGGCGAGCTTGAGCATGACTTTCTTTTCGAGCGGGACCTTGTTGGGGACGACGGCACGCATGGGGTAGCCCTTGACGCCGGCGATCGCGGCGAGCGAGAGCCCGGTGTTGCCGCTGGTGGGCTCGACGATGCCGCGTCCGGGATCGTCGGGGCCGTCGGCGCCTCGAGGGCGGAGCCGGCCCTCCTCTTCCAATCGGCGGATGAGGAAGCTCGCGGCCCGGTCCTTCACGCTGCCGAACGGGTTCATCCACTCGAGCTTGGCCCACAGCTCGAACCCCGGGCTCGGGGCGAGGCGGTTGATGCGGACAAGCGGCGTCGGGTTGTCCTCGTTGGGCAGGAGCTGGGTGATGTCGTCGTAAACGCGGTCGGTCATGCGGGACCTCTTGATTCTGGCTTCTTGGTACGGGTTCTTCGGCTTTGGCTCTTCGTGTGCTTGGTGGGGGGGTGGGGGGTGCTTCTGGGGCAACGCCTCAGCACGACGGGTTCTTTCGACGCACAACAGAAGTTGTGGATCGGAACGCGGCGGGGGGGGCTCACCTTCAGGCCGGGCTTGTAGCCTGCCTTGTGGTTTGGCTCGGCGGTTTCGGTTTCGGGTTCGGGTTCGGTCTCGGGCCCGTCCGCGATGTGCGGGCACCAGAACCGATCCGCCCTTTGCGGGCGTCAGCAACAGCAACAGGAGCGACGCGGCGTGCCAACCATGCATAACGCTACGCCCCACCTCCGCGGAGTCCAGCCCGATGCCAGGCGATCTCGACCGCTTTCGAAAGAAGAGCTCGATGCCCGTTCCCCCGAGCGAGCTGCTGGCGTGGCACGGGCGGTTCGGCGCGTTCGAGCGGCTGATGCCGCCCTGGGAGACGCTGTCGGTCGGTCGGCGGGTGCTGGGCAAGCAGCCTGGGCCGAGCGGGCTGGACGGCCGCGGGCCGATCGGCGACGGGGCGGTCTTGGAGATGCGGCTGCACAAGGGCCCGCTTCGGCTGCCTTGGATCGCCGACCACCACTCGTTCCGCGACGAGACGCACCTGGAGGCGCTGCCGTCGTCGGAAACCGCGGGCACGGGTCGGTTCAAGGACACGCAGCGCAAGGGCCCATTCGCGCGGTGGGAGCACGAGCACAAGTTCGTCCCGTCGGCGGTGTGGCCCACGGGCTCGGAGCTCGAGGACGACGTGTACTACCGCGTGCCGATGGGCATGCTCGGAGCGGCGCTCGGCGGCGAGTACGTCGAGGGCGTCCTGAACAAGATGTTCTCGTTCCGGCACGCGCGCACCGAGGCCGACCTGCGCAGGCACTGGGCGTTCCGCGACCGCCCGAGGCAGCGCGTGGTGGTCTCGGGCGGCACGGGGCTCATCGGGTCGCAGCTCATCCCTTATTTGCAGGGCGCGGGGCACGAGGTTGTGCGGCTCGTGCGTCGCCAGGAAGACCGGTCGCTGGGCGAGCGGGCGACCGACGGCGCGTTCGAGCGTCGGTGGGACCCGGCGGAGGGACGGCTGGACCCGGGCGTGTTCGAGGGCGCGACCGCGGTGGTCAACCTGTCGGGCCACAACGTGGCATCGGGGAGGTACACCGATGACGAGAAGCGGCGGATTCTTGAGAGCCGCCTGCAGACGACCTCGCTGATCGCCCAGACAATCGCCGGGCTCGACGGGTCGCGGCCGGCGTTGATCCAGGCGTCGGCGACGGGGTTCTACGGGCATCGGCCGGGCGAGCAGGAGCTTGCTGAAGATGCCAAGAATGGTCCGGGGTTCCTCTCGGACGTGTGCCGTCAGTGGGAGGCCGCGGCCCGGCCCGCGGCCGAGGCGGGCGCGCGCGTCGTCATCGCGCGGATCGGGCTCGTGATCTCCCCGCGCGGCAGCGTGCTGGACAAGATGCTCCCGGTGTTCCGGGCGTTCCTCGGCGGGCCGATCGGCGATGGGACGCAGGTCTGGCCTTGGATCGCGATGGACGATGTTCTCGGAGCGATGGAGCACGTGCTGCACTCGGACATCGCGGGGCCGGTGAACTTCTGCTCGCCGGCGGCCGTCTCGAACAACGCGTTCGCGAAGGTTCTGGGCGGCGTGCTGCGGCGGCCGAGCGCCCTGCGCGTGCCCGCCGGGCTGATCGAGAAGCTGCTCGGCGAGTTCGGCCGCGAGACGGCGCTCAAGTCGACGCACGCGGTGCCCAAGCGGCTTCAGGAATCGGGCTTCAGCTTCCTCGCGCCGACGCTGGAAGACGCGCTGCGATGGGAGTTGTGGATCCCGAGGGCGTGAGGAAGACTCGGCCCCGCCCCCTTGAAACACACCCTTGAAAGCGGACATCCGGAGGCGGCGTTCGGGCGAAGACGCACGCTATGAGTGAGACCCCCAAACGGATCGCGATCCTGGGCGCGACGGGCGGCATCGGCAGCCGCGTGGCCCAGCTCTGCGCCGCCCGCGGCGACCAGCTCGCGCTCGGCGGCACGTCGGACGACAAGCTGCGCGGGCTCGCGTCGGAGCTGACGGGCGCCGGCGCAACGCTGACGCACACCCATGATGCGACGAAGACCGACGAGGTGCACGCGTTTATCGACGCCGCGGCCGAGGGTCTCGGCGGGCTCGACGGCGTGGTGAACTGCGTCGGCTCGATCATCCTCAAGCCGGCCGACCGCACCACCGACGACGAATTCGAGACGACGCTGCGGCTGAACCTGTGGTCGGCGTTCGCGGTCGTGCGGGCGGCGGCGAAGAAGATGCGGAAGACCGGCGGTTCGATCGTGCTGATGACGACGGCCGCGGCGCGGACGGGCGTGCCGAACCACGAGGCGATCGCGGCGGCGAAGGGCGGCGTGATCGGCCTGACCTACTCGGCCGCGGCGACCTACGCGTCGAGCGGCGTCCGCGTGAACGCGGTCGCGCCCGGGCTCGTCGACACGCCGGGCGCCTCGGCGATCACGGGCAACGAGATGGCGGTCAAGGCGTCGGCCGCGATGCACGCGCTCGGGCGCATCGGGCGGCCCGAGGAGGTCGCGCCGCTCGTGGCGCTGCTCCTCTCCGACGACTCGGCCTGGACGACCGGGCAGGTGTTCGGCGTCGACGGCGGGCTCGCCACGCTCCGCACCCGCGCCAAGGTGTAACGATCTTGACCGACAGGAGACCGACCGGCATGCTCAGCAGCCCCGCTCAGAACATCGCGCCGAAGTGGATGACCGTCGTCCTGCGGCTGGCCGCCGTGTACAACGTCCTGTGGGGCGCGGCGACGATCGTGCTGCCGAACACGACGCTCGGCCTGCTCACCGGCGGCGGCGAGATCGCCGGCACGACCGTCGTGTTCTGGCAGGGCATCGGCATGATCGTCGGCGTGTACGGCATCGGCTACTGGATCGCCGGCGACCACCCCTACCGGCACTGGCCGATCGTGCTCGTGGGCATGCTGGGCAAGATCTTCGGCCCGATCGGGTTCGTCGACGCTGTGTTCATCCGCGGCGATCTGCCGGTGACGTTCGGGCTGACCATCCTGACCAACGACCTGGCGTGGTGGGTGCCGTTCACGCTCATGCTGCTGGGCGCGTATCGCGACGACGAGCAGCGCCGCCGGCTCGCGCTGACGACGGGGGCGGAAGACCTCGACGCCGCGAAGGCGCTGAGCGACGAGGGCTTCGCCGAGCTCGCCGAGCGGTCGCACGAGCGCCCGCTGCTGGTCGTATTCCTGCGTCACTTCGGCTGCACGTACTGCCGGGAGACGCTCGGCGAGCTCGCGAAGAAGCGCGACGCGGTCGAGCGTTCCGGGGCGAGGCTCGTCTTGGTACACACGCACGACGACGAGCGCGGCCGGGTGCAGATCGCGAAGTACAACCTGCCCGAGCACGACGTGATCACCGACCCGGACAGGTCGCTGTACCGCGCGTTCGAGCTCAAGCGCGGCACGCTCGGCGAGCTGTTCGGGGCGCGGGTGTGGCTTCGCGGCGTCGAGGCGGGGCTGGTCAAGGGGCACCTCGTCGGCCCGCTCCAGGGCGACGGCTTCCAGATGCCCGGGGCGTTTTTGGTCTCGAAGGGCCGCGTCGTCCGGGCGTTCCGCAACCGAGACGCCGCGGACCTGCCCGACTTCGAAGCGTTGTGCGAGCTGGAGCCGAGCGGGTTGGCGGAAAGTGCTGCTGAAGTTGAGGCCCACATAGCCAAGGTCCTGTTCG
>JBCBZP010000045.1:0-17096 GCA_039815285.1 Planctomycetota bacterium | reverse complement strand
TAACATAGACACTGGTACAACTACTGGGGGCAGGTCACCCCTGGTCTTCAAGATCTTCAAGATCTTCAAGAATGTATGGGTCGACTGCCAAAATGATAACTGACTCCCCCGCATCGAAAGTGATGTCAGGTAGTGCAGCAGCATTGGAGAACTCCGGAGAAGAGGAATCGGAGTCGCTCACTTCATAGACAGCGCCGCTCAGTATGTACTCAGAGGTGCTTCGGTTTGTTATCTCGATCCAGTTGGTTGCCAGGAGAGCGGCAGGAGGATCAAAGGTGTTTTCGAGAAAAAGCGCCTGGTCTTCAGGATTGACACGGAACCACTCGGTTACTGCGAGCGGCCTGCCCGCTTCGAGAAAGCTTTGGATTTGGACAGTCTGCGCTTCGGCAGCGGTCCCGACGGCGCAGGCTCCCAGTAAAGCAGCGGCACCATTTTTCAAACCTACCATCATATATTAATTTATGTGAAACACGCCTGTGCATATCCACCTCTTGGTAAACACCTCCTCTTTGATTCATTGAGTTACATATACTCTTATATATAATGCAATCTCGATCTGGCTACTTAGGCATCCCGAGGCCTGTCACGGTGCTATCGAATGGAGCATACAGCAAAATCGTGTACGGCGAGCTTGTGATCGGGGTCCCGGCCTGTGCTTGTGCTTGAGCCGCCCGCTATGTGCTCATGAATCGTGAAAATCTTACAGCGTGCCATGAGGTTCGGGCGATCTATCTCTCTGGCAGGTCGCGTTGCCTTCTAGCTGTTCGCGTGAACTGAGCACAGGCAAGAGAGAAGAGAATTGGACTTCGTACTGAGACGAATAACCTGGCGTGGGTGAGCCGGCCCTATAAACCAGGGCACAACACCCCTTGCCCAGCACGGTCCTTGTGCGGCGACAATGCTGGCGAATCTGTGTGGTGTCGCGATCGGTTCTTGGAGGCTTGGGATATGTCAGAGCAGTTGAAGCGGGTGACGGCGGAGCAGTGTTCGCTGGCGCCGGCGTCGTACGACGACCTGTCGGTGTTGTTCCTGAACTGCACGCTGAACCGAACGCCGGTCCTGTCGCACACGGAGGGGCTGATCGGCGTGGCCGAGGGGATCTTCCGGGCGAACGGGGTGAAGACGACGGTGATCCGGCCGGTGGATTACGAGATCGCGGCGGGGCTCGGGCACGACATGACCGAGACGGCGGAGTGGGAGCGGGACGACTGGCCCGAGATCCAGCGTGAGGTGGACGCGTGCGACATCCTGGTGTTGTGCACGTCGGTGTGGCTTGGCGAGAAGTCGAGCGTGTGTAACCGGGTGCTCGAGCGGATGTACGGGTACACGCACAGCTTCAACGACAAGGGGCAGTACCGCGACTACGGGAAGGTCGGGGCGACGCTGATCACGGACAACGAGGACGGAGTGAAGCACTGCGCGATGAACATCCTGTTCTCGCTGAGCCACATCGGGTACACAATCCCGCCGCAGGCGGACGCGGGCTGGATGGGCGAGGCGGGGCCGGGGCCGTCGTACCGCGACGAGGGGTCGGGGGGACCGGAGAACGACTTCGTGAACCGGAACACGACGTTCCTTGCCTGGAACTGTCTGCACCTGGCGCGGATGCTCAAGGACCAGGGCGGCGTGCCGGCGCACGGGAACCAGCCCGAGCAGTGGGACGCGGGGTGCCGGACGGACTTTGCGAGCCCGGAGCACAAGCGCTGACGCGGGTGGTGGTTGGTGGCGTCGCGCGGGCGGTGCCTTTAGCCGGCGGGGGGAAAGAAGACGTAGGCGGTGCCGAGTCGTCGCGAGAACCACGCTTCGGCGAGGGCGGCGGCGGGATAGGCGGTGAGCCCTAGGGCGCTGGTGGTCGCGGCGGGGTCGGCGACGAGGACGTTGGCGTTGTCGTTGTCGTCGAAGCCTCGGATGACGATGAGGTGACCGGGCGTGCTGTCGATCGGTGCGTTTGGGATCTCGCCCGGTTCGATGGCGACGCTGGCGACGAGGGCGCGCCCGGCGGCGAGGTGGCGGTCGGCTTCGGCCCAGGTGGCGAGGCGGGTGACGTAGCCGCCGACGGCTGGCGCGGCGGGGTCTTGGCTGGTTCTCTGGTTGTGGGCGTGGGCGAAGGCGGCCTGTACGTTGCGCGGCCAGTTGCCGTAGAGGTTGAAGTCGGGGTCGCGGGCAGCTCGCGCGAGCTCGAGGGGGTCTGCCGGGGTGCCGAGCGTGGTGAGGGCCATGGCGGCGGCGGTCGGTGAGCAGAGGCGCGGGGCGAGGTCTTGGGGGGCGTCGAACTGGCTGAAGAAGGCGACGTCGAGCGGCGCGGTGCCTGCGGCTGGCGGATCACCCGGGTTGAACGCGGCCTCACGCGAGGCGACGACGGCGACGCGGCGGATGTCGGCCGAGTCGGCTTCGGACTCGGTCTGCAGGTGGAGGCGGTACTGCCAGGCGTCGAGGTCGGTGTCGGCGACGATGGTGTCGACCTCGACAGCGCCGCGGTCCCACGCGCGGCGGGCGGGCAGCTCATCGGAGGGCTGGGGCCCGGCGTGGCCGAGGCGGAGCCAGGGTGAGAAGGTCTGGTCGTCGGCGTGGCGGACGCGCATCTCGATGATGACGGGGGCGGTGGTGATGATGTTCCAGCTCGCGACGACCTGGCGGAAGGTGTCTTTGCCGGTGCGGAGCCGGGCGACATAGGTCTGGTCGTTGGCGTTGCTTCGGAAGAGGCGGAGCTTTGGGAGCTGGCGGCGGTTGCGTTCTGGGGTGGGGGCCGAGAGGGCTGGGGCGTCCGGAGCGGGCAGCCCGAAGTCGTCGGCGACGACCGCGTGGGCCCATCCCTGGATGGGTTCTGTGGTTGGTTCGGCGCGGCTTGGTTCTCTGTCTTGGGGTGGAGCGGCGGCGTTGCCCGTGGGTGTGGGCCGCGACCGGTCGGCGCACGACGCGAGGAGCGCGAGGGTGGCGAGGAGGAGGGATCGGAACAGGTGGGGCGGGAGGGCGGGGGTGTTCACGGGGTGACTCCGAGCTGGCGCATGAAGAAGACGCGGATATCGGCGGTGTCTCGGACGCGTTGGTCGAGGCTGCGGCCGTTGCCGTGGCCGGCCTGCTCGTCGACCCAGAGGAGGACGGGTTTTTAGGCGGGCGGGGCGGTGGTCGCGGCCTGGACGCGGGCGGCGAACTTGCGGGCGTGCATGGGGTGGACGCGGGTGTCGTTCTCGCCGGCGGTGATGAGCATGGCGGGGTAGTCGGTGCCTGGGTTGACGTTGTGGTAGGGGGAGTACGCGAGCAGGTGGTCGAGGTGGTCCGGGTTCTCGGCGGTGCCGTACTCGGGGACCCAGAAGCGGGCCATGAGGAAGCTCTGGTATCGGAGCATGTCGAGGAGTGGGACGCCGACATAGGCGGCGGCGAAGAGGTCGGGCCGTTGGACGGCGCAGGCGCCGGTGAGGAGCCCGCCGTTGGATCGGCCGTGGATGCCGAGGCGTTGTGGGTTGGTGTAGCCGGCGTCGATGAGGTATTCGGCGGCGGCGATGAAGTCGTCGAAGACGTTCTGCTTGTTCTCGAGGGTTCCGGCGCGGTGCCACTGGGCGCCGTACTCGCCGCCGCCTCGGAGGTTGGCGAGTGCGTAGACGCCGCCGGCCTCGAACCAGGGGAAGAGGGTGGCGTCGAAGCGTGGTGTTTTAGAGACTTTGAAGCCGCCGTAGCCATCGAGCATGACGGGGTTGTTGCCGTCGAGAGAGACGCCCTTGGGGGCGACGATGAACATGGAGATGGGCGTGCCGTCTTTGGAGGGGTAGCGGACCTGGGTGACGGTGACGAGGTCGGGGTCGACGGGGACGTCGGTGCGCTTCCAGACGGCGAGGTCGTCGGGTGTGCGGTCGGAGTCGGGGGTCGCGGCGAGGTCTTTGAGGTTGACGCGGTAGATGGTGCGGGGGGTGTTGAAGCTGGAGAAGGTGAGGAAGGCTTCGTCGCGGTCTTGGTGGGCGGCGATGGAGGCGGTGCCGATGCCCGGGAGGGGGAGCTTGCCCAGCGGCTCGCCCGAGAGGGTGAAGAGCTCGATGCGGGTGGAGGCGTCTTTGAGGTAACGGGCGGCGATGACGCCGCGCCCGACGGAGATGCTATGGAGGACGGCGTCGTCTCGCTCGGGGATGATGGGCGTCCAGGCGGTGGTGGTCGCGAGGAGGTCGACGGCGAAGACGGCGCCGGCGGGGTGGTCGTGGGTGGTGTGGATGATGGCGGTATCGCCCACGACGCGGGCGGTGCTGCGGCCGTTCGCGTTTGGCAGGAGCGGTGTTTCGACCCACTCGCCTGTGCGCGAGAAGCGGGTGAGGTCGATCGACCAGAGGTCGGCGGCGCTCGTGCCGGTCCAATAGCTCTTGATCATCCAGCGGGCGTCGCGGTCGACGGTGCCCGCGGGGCCCCAGGTCGTCGCGAGGGGCCCTTCGGTGTTTTGCTGGAAGAGGACGGTGTCTTGGGAGTGGTGGGTTCCCATGCGGTGGAACTTGGTGGTGTTGGAGTAGGGGTCGGTGAGGTCGCGGAGCCGACGGTAGTAGAAGCCGCCGGTGGTGGCGGTCGAGCCGGGGACCCACTGGCACCCCCCCACTTTGCCGGGTATCTCTTCGGCGAGCCAGGAGCCGGTGGCGGTGTCGAGGACGTGGAGGACGGGGTTCTCGTCGCCGGCCTGGTACATGCCGAAGGCGAGGAGGGAGCCGTCGTGGTTTGGGTTGATCCAACTGATGGTGGTCAGGCCGTCGGGCGAGAGGGCGTTGGGGTCGAGCAGGACGCGGTCTGGGCCTTCGAGTCCTTGGCGTGCGAAGACGACGGGCTGGGGTTGGTCGCCCTCTCGGCGGGAGAAGAAGTAGGTGTCGCCGCGGGGGATGGGTGTGGAGATGGAGGGGGTTTGCATGAGCTCGCGGAGGCGGGCTTCGAGCTCGCCGCGGGCGGGAACGGCGTCGAGGACGGCTCGGGTGTGATCGTTCTGCAGGCGCGACCAGTCGGCGACCTCGGGGGTGGTGATGCCCATGCGGTCGGGGTCGGTGTTGCGTCCTTCGAGCCAGCGGTAGGGATCGGTGACGGCGACGCCGTGGAGGGTGTCGGTGACGGGGCGGGTTCTGGTTTGGGGGGGTTGAAGTTGTGAGAAGGCGGGCGCTGCGAGCAGCGCCGTGAAGAGGGCGGCGAGCGTTGTGATTCGCGGTCGCTCGGGGCGGTTTGCGGGGGGCTGTTGCATGCCCCGATGGTATGGAAGTGGACTAGCTGACGAGCCAGGGTGTGGTCGGGCCGGGGCCTTCGAGGCTGGGCGTGTTTGGGTTGGTTTGGGGGTGGCTTGCGTTCGCCTTGGCGTTGGGGCGGGTGGGTTGGTTGGCCCCGACCTTGCCGACGAGGAGGGTTCGGTCGTCGGTGGGTTCGAGGTCGGCGGTGTGGTCTTTGACGGCGTCGACGAGGGAGCCGACGAGGGCGCCGGCGTCGATGGTGCAGTCTTCGATGGCGCGGTCGAGGCGGTCCATGCCGAAGAGCTCGCCGGTCGGTGAGAAGGCTTCGGTGATGCCGTCGGTGAAGAGGACGAGCTGGTCGCCCTGCTCGAGGGTGACGGCTTCGGACTCGTAGGCGATGTCGGGCATGATGCCGAGGGGGATGCCGCCGACGCCGTCGATGGAGAAGACGGAGCCGTCGGCGCAGCGCTTGACGCGTGGGGGTGGGTGGCCGGCGTTGGCCGAGCGGATGGAGAGGTCGGCGGGGTTGAAGACGCCGAGGTAGGCGGTGACGAAGGAGCTGTGCCTGGAGGTGTAGCGGTTGGCGAGGTGCTCGTTGATGTGTTCGAGGAGGGCGCCGGGGTCGGCGTTCTGGGTCCAGCGTGGGTCGGTGCAGGTGTGGCTGAGGCTGTGGACGATGGCCATGATGACGGCGGCGGGCGTGCCGTGGCCGGCGACGTCGTAGACGAAGAGTCCGACGCGGCCGCAGGGGAGGTTGAAGAGGTCCCAGCCGTCGCCTCCGGCTTGGGCGCTGGGCTCGTAATAGACGCCGAGGTCGAGGCTCGGGATGTCTGGGATGGTTTCCGGGAGGAGGGAGCGCTGGATGCCGCCGACGACGCGGAGCTCTTCGTTGATGCGTTTGTAGGCCTCGTCGAGCCGCTGCTTGAGGACGAGGTTGGAGGTGGCTCGGCCGAAGAGGTTGGTGGTCCAGATCTGCTCGGGGATGAGCTCGGCGTCGAAGGCGTTGGGGCGAGAGTCGAGCGAGACGTTCATGTTGAGGGCCTGGCCGTCGTCGTAGATAGGGGTCGTCCGGATGGAACGGAAGCCCTTGAGGAACTCGAAGGCGGGGTCGGCGGGGTCGGGGTGAAAGTCGTTGTCGAAGTAGGGCTCGTTGGAGTAGAGGAGGTCGGCGATGAGGCCGCCCTCGATGAGCGGGAGCTTGTGCTTGTCGCGCCAGGGGTTGATCTCGTCGGACCACTTCGTCGAGCGGGTGATGCGGTAAAAGGGCGGCTCGAGGTCGCGCCGGCTGACGGCGATGGAGGTCTCGACGGGGCGGACCTCGCGGATCCACGCGCCGTAGCGGGCGACCATCTGCTGGGGGTCGGGGATCTCGGAGATCGAGCGCATGAGCTCGACGACGTTGGCCTGCCGGGCCCGCCAGTCCATGTCGTTCCATGGTGTGACGCGTGTGTCGTCGGCTTTGGGCATGGTCTTCGTGGTCCGCGTGGTGTGTTCTGGGGGACGCGTGAGCGGGCGCTAGCGGCGGTCAAGCGTAGGGAGAACCGGGCGGGCGGCGCTAGTGTTCCGGGTGAGCGAGGACGGTGTCGGCAGGCTGTACGAGCGGGTGGGCGAGGAGGGGTTCGCGCGGCTGTGCGCGGCGTTCTACCGGCGGGTGCCCGGGGACGACATCCTCGGGCCCATGTACCGCGAGAGCGTGGGCGACGACCTCGCGGAGGCCGAGCGGCGGCTGCGGCTGTTCCTGATCCAGCGGTGCGGCGGGCCCGCGATGTACGCGGCCGAGCGCGGGCACCCGCGGCTGCGGATGCGGCACATGCCGTTCCGGATCGATCAGCGCGCGGCGGACCGGTGGCTGCGGCTGATGAGCGAGTCGATGGCGGAGGCGGGGCTGGACGCGGAGTCGTGCGCGGCGTTGGAGCCGTTCTTCGTGCACGTGGCGGACTTCATGCGGAACGTCGAGGCGTAACGCTGCGGGGGGAGGGGGGGGGGCGCCGAAACGCTACGGCGCTTCGGCGGGGCTCGGCGGTGAGTCGGGAAGCGGGCCCTCGCCGAGGAGCGCTTGTTTGATCTCTTCGTTGAACCGTTGCTGGCTGGGGTTCCAGACGCCGAAGCCGGCGGCGAGCTCCCAGTAGTGCCAGGACATGCCGAGCTCTTCGCAGAGGTCGCGGACGGCGCGGGTCCAGCGGGCTCGTGAAGCGGTGTCTGCTTTGGAGTAGGCGCCGAACTCGCCGACGTTGAGTGGAACGCCCTTCTCGACGGCCCACGCGGCGGCCCGTTCGAAGCTCTTTCGGAGTTCGGCGCGTTCGTCGTCGGAGCCGGTCCACTCGCGGCCGAGCCAGTCGTTGGAGCGCGGGCCGACCCACTCGGCGCCCTGATGGGTGAACTCGAACGGGTTGTAGAAGTGGACGGAGACGATGAGGTGGTCGTCGCTGGGGAGCTCGAGCTTATCGAGAGCGGCGATGCTGTTGTAGTTGCCCGGGCCGATCATGACGGGGCGCGTGGGGTTCTGCTTGCGGACGGTCTCGACGAGTCTCGGAAGAAGCTCGTTCCACCGCTCCGGGGTGAGCTCGTTGTGGGGCTCGTTGAGCAGCTCGAAGACCAGCAGCTCGTCGGGCACGGAGCGGTAGCGGGCGGCGACCTGCTGCCAGATCGAGACGAGGCGGTCTTCGTGGGCGGCGGGGTCCTCGAAGATCTCGTCATAGTGATGGGTGTTGAGTACGACCGGCATGCCTCGGCGGCGGGCCTCGCGGATGGCATCGTCGACGAGCTTGAAGATGGCGGGGCTGACGCGGTAGGGGCGGTGCTCGTCGGCGTGGGCACTCCAGCGGACGGGGAGGCGGACGGAGTCGAAGCCGGCGCGCTGGGCGACGTCGAACATCCAGGGGTGGTAGTCGAGCCCCCAGGCGCCGAGGCTGGGCGCGTCGAGGGTGTTGCCAAAGTTGATGCCCCGTCCAAGGCTCTGGTTGATTCTGTAGGCGTGGGTGGACGGCGGGGCGGGTTCGGGCCGGGTGGGTTCGGGCTGGGCGGTGGTGATTCCCGCGAGCAGGCAAAAGAGGGCGGTGAGGAGCAGCGTGAGCCTGCGGAGGTGATCATTCATGGAGGACTCCCTGGCGGGTGGGTGTGCCGGCGGGTGCCGACGAGACCACGTTACCTGACCCGTGGGGTGGTCTGCTTCGGCAGACACACGCGAGCGAGTTCCGGAGTATGTGGCAAAATTCCCTACACACGGGGGCCGGATTTGTATATACTGTTATCTATGTTTAGAAACACGAACGTTACGACGCGGGGTTCTGAGTGTCAGTCTGGTCGGAACGGCGTTGGCAGCCCGGGTCTGGCGGCGGTCTTGGGCGCGGTGGTGCTCGGGCTGTTGACGGGGGGGACGCTGCCTGCGGCGGGTCAGGTTTGGTTGGTGCCCGGCTGGGGGAGCCCGGTATTCGAAGAGACGTTCGACGGGGCGTCGATCGACTACGGCGTGTGGCAGGTGGCCGACTGGGCCGGGAGCAACAACGGCGAGTCGCAGTACTACCACCCCAACCAAGTATCGGTCTGGGGCGGATCGCTGCACCTTCGTGCGGATCATGATCCCCTCTGGAGCTTCGGGCGCGAGTTCAACTCGGGGCTGGTACGGACATGGCAGGAATGGAGCCACGCGCGTGTGGAGGTGCGGGCGAAGCTTCCATACGGGCAAGGGTTCTGGCCGGCGATCTGGCTGCTGCCGAGGACCGCAAGCTGGCCGGCGGGCGGCGAGATCGACATCATGGAAGCGCGTGGAGACAAGCCCTGGGGCGTCAGCAGTGCGCTGCACTGGGGCTGGGACGAGGCGAACCACCAGTTCGTACACAACTGGCACGAGAGTGGTGCGAACTTCCAGGCCGGGTACCACGTGTACGCGGTGGAGTGGGATGCGGGGACGGTCGGGTTCTTTGTCGACGGCGTGGAACACTTCCGTGTCTATGAGCCGGCGGTGGGTATTCCGGGGACGCCGAAGAGCATCGTCCTGAACCTGGCGGTCGGCGGGAACTTCTCTGGGTACCCGGACTGGACGACGCCGTTCCCGTCGGAGTTCGACATCGACTATGTGCGGGTCTGGCAGCGTCCGGAGTGGGTCGCGCCGCCGGTATCGCTTTTGAGTGACGGCGGGTTTGAGGACGAGGATGGCTCGATGGCGGCGTGGTCACGGTTCGGGAACGAGATCGAGAACGTCACGTCAGACTGGGGGACGGCGCTGGACGGCGCGCGGTCGCTCAAGCTGTACGGGCAGTTCAACGGCCAGGAGAACTACTCCGGGGCGTTCCAGAACTTTGCCGTGTCTGGTGGTGACCGGCTCGTAGCCGGAGCGCACGCACTCACCCGTTCCGAAGACTCTCTCAGCGGCACGGACAACCTCGCGGTCATGAAAATCGAGTACTACAGCGAGGCGGGGGCGGCGTACGAGTCGGATGCGCTCGTCGGCGAGAAGCTGATCGTGATCGCCGATCACGAATCCCCCACCGACACGTGGTCCCCCTCGGAGTTGACGGCTCTTGCACCGGGTGACGCCGTCGAGGCGCGCGTGGTGCTGCAGTTCGTCCAAGCGGCTTCGAATCCGGGCGGCTCGGCGTTTGTTGATAGCGTGACGCTGCAGACGGCTTCGCCGTGTGATTACGAGTCGCCGTTCGGGACACTCGACAGCGCCGATGTCTTGGGTTATCTGACAAGCTTTGAAGCCGAGGACGCGACCGCTGATATCACGGCGCCGCTGGATGGACCGGACTTCTTTGACGCGATCGAGTTCTTGAGGGGGTTTGACGCGGGCTGCTTGTAAGGAGCATCACTCACGTCGCACGCAGTGCCGGCCGCTTGTCTCGCTGCTGCCGAATCGGCCATATCCGCGGCCTCCCTCACTCAGCACAGATGGATCAGGGAGGTTTCAGAAGCACATGGACATCCAGGCAAAGCCGGTTGATCTCAAGCCGGTCATTACAGAACGAAACACACAGCAAATCGTATGGCCAACTCCTAGAACGCGGCGACACCATCGAGTTTTGCAGATAACACTGCACCTGCACGGCTGTATCTGATAGATCAATGAACACGACGTATGTCCAAGTCATAATCAATAAAGATTAGGATCTCAGACAACGCAATGGCTCCTTAGCGACCCGCTATGGCACGCCGTTTCCATACCATATTGACCAGAATATACTGACTAGGCTGTGACCGTGCCGCCAAGGGGCTCATGCTTATTTATAACAATCAGACCACTCACCGCTCCCGCCCCAGTGTGAAAGCCCAGCCCTGTAGTCGACCGGATACCTTCCAACCACCGCCGATCGAGCACCCACTGCATAGAGGAATAATAGTGAAGACCCCAGACCCAGCCACTTCACTCATTGACCGAGCTACTTGTTCGTAAACTCATTTTCGTTGTTCACCAGACACTGACTGCCATGTCTGGGATCGCTCCCCATTTCTGCGGCTCGGGCCGACCCGTTCGATACGGTCCGCGTTGAGTCGGCGGCAAAGGGCCGGTTTCTTCATGCGGCAAGGCTTTCCATGAGCCTGAACGCCGGCATGGACGGCACAGCCGAGATCGCCCTCGAGATGTTCGCTCGCAAGGTCGTGCCCAACGACGCCTAGGTCGCGGGTGTGAACACGATCTAGCCCCGCTTGGTGCGCTGACTCTGGCCGCTGAGGGACCGGCCGCGGGGCGCTTCGGAACGATCCTGCCTTGCAACGTCGAGTCGGCAACGCTGGGCAAACGACCGATCCGCGGAGCCGGCAGCCTACCGTCGCAGCCCCACTGTCCCCCCACCCCTCGCCGAACAGACCACTGCCCGGCGCGGGCACGCCCGCACGCCGCGTGAAACCGAGGTCCGCTTGTCCGACTCTTCAAGCCCGTCGCGTCCGCCGTTGGTGTCCCGCCTGCCGGTGATCAACCTGAGGTCGGGGCTCAGCGGCTCGCCGCGCGCCGACATCCTCTCGGGGTTGACCGTGGCGCTCGCGCTGGTGCCCGAGGCGGTGGCGTTCGCGTTTCTCGCGGGTGTGCCGCCGCTGGTCGGGCTGTACGCGGCGTTCATCATCTGCCTGATCACCGCGGTTGCCGGCGGACGCCCCGGCATGATCTCGGGCGCGACCGGGGCGATGGGCGTCGTCGTCGTGTCGCTGGTCGCCGACCACGGGATCGGGTACCTGTTCCCGGCGGTCGTGCTGTGCGGGGTGATCCAGATCGGCGTCGGGCTCGGGCGGCTCGGGCGCTTCATCCGGATCGTGCCGCACCCGGTGATGCTGGGGTTTGTCAACGGGCTGGCGGTGGTCATCCTGCTCGCGCAGATCGGGAGCTTCAAGACCATCGCCCCGGGCGGCGGCATGGAGTTCCTCTCGGGCGTGCGGCTGTGGCTGATGCTGGGGTTCGTCGGGCTGACGATGCTGATCATCTCGTTCCTGCCGCGGCTGACACGGGCGGTGCCGGCGTCGCTCGCGGCGATCGTGCTGGTGTCGCTGGCGGCATTCGCGATCAACGCCGTGGCTGGCGGCGGCGCGGGCGAGACCGCCGAGAGCGAAGCCGCGGCCCCGCGCCCGATGCTGACCGTGGGCGACATGCTGCTGGACAGCACCCGGGCCGCGGCGGTGCGCACGGCCCAGCGTGAGAAGGATCGGGCCGTGCTCGCTGAGGTGGGCGAGGGTCTCCCCGAGGGCGTTGAGGCGGGCGCGGGCGACGGCGGGGTCGTGAGCCCGCTGAGCCAGCAGGAGGTCGCGGCCGCGATCGAGTCGGTCGATCCGTCGGAGGTGGGGATCGCCGGCGGGCTTCCGCGGCCGGCATGGCTCGACTTCGAGATGCCGCCCGCGACCCTGGCGACGCTCTGGATCATCCTGCCCTACTCGGTGATCCTCGCGGGCGTGGGGCTGATCGAGTCGCTGATGACGCTCACGCTCGTCGACGAGCTGACCGACACGCGCGGGCAGAGCAACCGCGAGTGCGTGGGGCAAGGGGTCGCGAACGTCGCGTGCGGGTTCTTCGGGGGGATGGGCGGGTGCGCGATGATCGGGCAGTCGCTGATCAACGTGAAGGCGGGCGGCCGCGGGCGGCTCTCGGGCATCACCGCGGCGCTCGCGCTGCTCGGGTTCATCCTGTTCCTCTCGCCGCTGATCGAGCAGGTACCCATGGCGGCGCTCGTCGGCGTGATGTTCATGGTCGTGATCGGCACGTTCGAATGGACCACGCTCCAGACCTGGCGGCGGATCCCCGCGACCGAGGTCGTCGTGATGCTCACCGTCGCGTCGTACACCGTGTTCATGCACGACCTGGCGACCGCGGTTCTGATCGGCGTCGCGCTCTCGTCGCTCGTGTTCGCGTGGAACAAGAGCAAGCACCTGGTCGCCGACGTGAGCTACAACGAGCACGGGAGCAAGATCTACCAGCTCCACGGCGTGGTGTTCTTCGCGAGCGTCTCGCGCTTCCGCGACCTGTTCACGCCGGGCGACGACCCGGACGACGTGGTCATCGACTTCTACTTCAGCCGCGTGTTCGACCAGTCCGGGCTCGAGGCGATCAACACGCTGGCCGACCGGTACCAGAAGGCCGACAAGCGCCTGCACCTTCGGCACCTCAGCGACGACTGCCGCCGCCTGCTCGACCGGGCCGGGGACCTGGTCGAGGTGAACATCAGCGAGGACCCGCACTACCACGTGCTGACCGAGCGGAAGGACTGAGCTATTCGTCGTCGGCCCACCCGCCGTCCCACCGGGCGGCGGGTGGGCGAGGCGTCACAGGACCGACCTCACTTGATGAAGAGCAGGTCGCGGTAGTTCGGCAGCGGCCAGAGGTCGGTCGCGACGCGAGCCTCGAGCAGGTCGCCGATCTCGCGGAGCTCGTCCATCACCGGCACGACCGTCTGCTTCATGTACCGGGCGTCCTTGGTCAGGTCGTCGTACGACGTGTTGTCGGCCGCGTCGAGCTTCTCGAGCGTCTGGCGGAAGCGGTTGGTCAGCTCGGCGACGTCTTCGAGCTCATCGCGGAGCGAGCCCGGGTCGACGTCGGCCGCTTCGGTCGCGGCGACGGCCTCGGCGAGACGGCCCTGGTGCTCGAACGCCGCGGGCAGGATCTGCTGGCGCCCGATGAGCACCATCGACTCCGACTCGATGCGAAGCTGGAGCGCGTACTTCTCGACGAAGATGTTGTAGCGGCTCTCGAGCTCGGCCTTAGTGAGCACCTTGTGACGCTTGAAGACGTCGACGGTCGGCTTCTTGGTGATGACCGGGAGGGCGTCGACCGAGTCGCGTAAGTGGGGCAGCCCGCGGCGCTCGGCCTCGGCGTGCCACTCGTCGGAGTAGCCGTCGCCGTCGAAGCAGACGCGCCCGTGCTGCTTGATGTGCCGCTTGAGGACGGACTTGACCGCCTGCTGCCGCTTCGCCGGCGTGGGCGACTTGCCGGCGACCTTCTCCAGCTCGTCGCACAGCACGGAAAGGCTGTCGGCGACGATCGTGTTCATAACCGTGAGCGGCCATGCGGCGGACTGGGCGCTTCCGACAGCGCGGAACTCGAACTTGTTCCCGGTGAAAGCGAACGGGCTCGTGCGGTTGCGGTCGCCCGAGTGCCTCGGGATCTGGGGGATGGTCGAGGCGCCGAGCTCAAGCTGCCCGCCCTTGATCGTGCGGCTGGTCGTGCCGGTGGCGATCTGCTCGATGATGTCGGTGAGCATGTCGCCGAGGAAGATCGAGATGATCGCGGGCGGCGCCTCGTTCGCGCCGAGGCGGTGGTCGTTGCCGGCGCCGGCGATGCAGGCGCGCAGCAGGTCGGCGTGGACGTCGACCGCGCGGATGACGGACGTGAGGAAGACCAGGAACTGGCTGTTGGTGTGGGTGTCGTCGCGAGGGTCGAGCAGGTTGACGCCCGTGTCGCTCGCGAGCGACCAGTTGGTGTGCTTGCCTGAGCCGTTGATGCCCTCGAAGGGCTTCTCGTGGAGGATCGCCTGCAGGCCGAACTTGCCAGCCGTCTCGTTGATCACCTCCATGGTGAGCATCTGGTGGTCGGCCGAGACGTTGGCGTTGTCGTAGACCGGCGCGAGCTCGTACTGCCCGGGGGCGACCTCGTTGTGGCGGGTCTTGATCGGGACGCCGATGCGGTACAGCTTCCGCTCGACCTCGGCCAGCATCGCGAGGACGCGCTGCGGGATGGTGCCGAAGTAGTGGTCGCTGAGCTGCTGCCCGCGCGGGGGCTTCGCACCGAAGAGCGTTCGGTTGCTCGCGACCAGGTCGGCGCGGGCGTAGAACAGATTGCGGTCGACCAGGAAGAACTCCTGCTCGCAGCCGGTGGTCGAGAGGACGCGCTGGACGCCGGTGTCGGCGTCGAAAAAGCGCAGCACTCGCATCGCCTGCTCGCTGACCGCGTCCATCGAGCGGAGGAGCGGGGTCTTTTTGTCGAGCGCCTCGCCGGTCCACGAGACGAACGCCGTGGGGATGCAGAGGGTGACCGAGTTCTCGCCGCGCCGGAGGAAGGCGGGGCTCGAGACGTCCCAGGCGGTGTAGCCGCGGGCCTCAAAGGTGGCGCGAAGCCCGCCCGAGGGGAAGCTCGACGCGTCGGGCTCGCCGCGGGTGAGGTCCTCGCCCGAGAGGGAGTAGACCATTCGGCCCTCGCCGTCGGGATTGATCATCGCGTCGTGCTTCTCGGCGGTCGCGCCGGTCAGCGGCTGGAACCAGTGGGTGTAGTGCGTCGCGCCGTTCTCGACGGCCCAGTCCTTCATGACCGACGCGACCACGTCGGCGACGCCGCGGTCGAGCGGCTTTCCGGCCCGGATGGTCTGGATCATCGCCTTAAACACAGACTTTGGAAGGCGCTGACGCATGGTGGCGATGGTGAACGCGTCGGAGCCGTAGTAGCTCTCGACGTCGCCGAGCGTGCCCTCGCCGCCGTCGAAGGCGCGGTTCCAGGTCGAGGCGGCGTCAACGGCGTGGGTGCGGGTCGCGGAGTCGTGCATCGGGTTCCGTTTCTCGGAAATAGGTGAGATGGGATCAGTGCGACACACGAGGGTCGTCGCGGGCACGGGCTCGGTTTAGCCGGGCAACGGGGGCGAGTCTTGACCAACCAGTGAGGCGACAAAGGTCGCGGCTTCGTCGACGGGATCATTCGCCACGTCGAGCCGCCGGACGAGGGCGCTGCCCACGATGGCGGCGTCGGCCTGCTCGCACACGGCCGCGGCGTGCTCGGGCGTCGAGATCCCGAAGCCCACGGCGATGGGCTCGTCGGTCGCCGCGCGGAGCGTCGCGACGCGGGCTCGCACGTCGGGAGCCTCCGACCGCTCGCCCGTAATGCCCGATCGTGCAAGCACGTACACAAACCCCCGGCAGGAGCGAGCGACCGCCGCGGCCCGGTCGTCGGGCGTGGTCGGGGCGACAAGCAGGCTCATCGAGCAGCCGGCCGCGCCGGTCGCGGCGACCAATTCGGCGGCTTCCTCGTGGGGCACGTCGGGGAAGATGAAGCCGTCGAAGCCCGCGGCCGCGGCCCGCTCGACGAACCGGCCCGGCCCGCCGAGCCGGTGGACGATTGAGACACTGACCATCGCGATGAGGGCCGCGGAGACTTCGCCGCGGATCGCTGACACGGCGTTGAAGATCGAATCGGGCGTCGCGCCGGCGGAGATCGCGCGGTCCATCGCCGCGGCGATCACCGGGCCGTCGGCGATCGGGTCGCTAAAGGGGAAGCCGATCTCGATCGCGGTCGCGCCCGCCGCGTCAACCGCGCGGAGGATGTCTTGAAAGAGAGCCGGCTCGGGGTGCCCGCCGCAGACGAAGGGCATGATCGCCCGCCGGCCTGTCTCGCGGCCGGTCTCGAACGCGTGGCGGACCCGGTCGAGCCCTCGGAGCGGCGAGGCGTCAGCCGCCGACGACATCGGGCAGCTCCTCCAGGCCGGCGGTCAAGACCCGCGGGCCGTCGGCGGTGACCAAGACATCGTGCTCGTAGTGCACGCTCAGCGACCCGTCGTCGGTGTAGATCGGCCACTTGTTGGCATCCTGGGAGATCCCGCCGGTCGAGACCGCGAGCATCGGCTCGACGGCCAGCAGCATGCCGGGCTCGCAGGCGGTGCCGGCGTCGGGCCACTCGAGCGGGTTGTTGGGCAACACGTTGGACACGAACGGCGGGGCGTGCAGCTTGCGGCCGTAGCCGTGCCCGCCGAGCCCTCGGATGAGCATGAAGCCAGATTCGGTCTCGACGAAGGTCTGCACGGCCCGGGCCCACTCGACGAGCTTGACGCCCGGGCGGAGCTGCTCGATGCCGATCCGGATCGACTCCTTGCCGCAGTCCATCAGCTTCTGGGCGGCCTCGGACCGCTCGGCGATCGCGTAGGTCCACGCGGCGTCGCCGATCCATTCCTCGAACGTGACGCCGATGTCGACACTGATGACGTCGCCGGCCTTCAGCGGGCGGTCGAGCGACGCGGCCGTCCCATGGACCACGCACTCATTCACGCTCAGGCAGGCGTGCGAGGGGAACGCCGGGCTGCGAGGCACCTTGTACCCCAGGAAGCACGATCGGGCGTTGAGCTTGCGGAGGGTGTCGGCTACGAGCCGGTCGACCTCGCCGAGGGTCATGCCCGGACCGAGGGCGGCGGTGAGCTCGCGGTGGACGTCGACGACGCGGCCGGCCGCGTTCGACGCGGCGGCAATGTCGTTGTCCGAGATCAGCGGGATGCGGCCCATGAGCCGATGTTAGCGCGAGCGTACCGTTGGGCTATGCGGATGATCAGCGAGGACCACGCGGGCCGGCGAGTCCGGCTGCGACGGGTCGCGTGGCACGCGGTGTTTGCGGCCGTCGGCGACGCCGATCACGCGCGGGTCCGCTCCGAGCTTCTGCGAAAGTGGGTCCCGGTCGTCGCGCTGGTGTCAGTGCTTGTCGGCGCGGTGCTCTGGATCGCCGTCGAGATCGTCGCCCACCACGGGCTC
>JBCBZP010000057.1:0-8070 GCA_039815285.1 Planctomycetota bacterium | reverse complement strand
GGCGACGCCAACAACTCCTTCACCCTCATCGGCTCGCCCGGCCAGATCCCGGCCCCGGCCTCGGCCGCTCTCTTTGGCCTCGCTGGTCTTGCTGCGGGTCGCCGCCGCTGATCTCGATCATCGATCGCTCCCACCACAGCGCTCGGGCTTCTCCAGCCCGGGCGTTTTTTTGTGTGCATCCTGATACGCTTTTCTGCTCGAACCGACCCTGAGGAGCCCGTCGGCATGCCGGTCCGCCACTTGTTCATGATTGTGTTCGCCTTCGCCACGGGCTCGCCCGTCGCCGCCGAACCCGCCCGTTTCCACATCGACGCGACGGACCTGCCCCGCGGGCTGCTCGCCGGATCGATCACCATCCCGCTCAAGGGGCTCGAACTCGACGAGGGGCGTCTGGCGCTGCAGTACCCCAAGTGGGTGCCGGGCGTGCATGCCCCGGGCGGGCCGATCGAGAACCTCGCCGGGTTCGAGTGCGTCGACGACGCGGGCAACGTCCTCCGCTGGAAGCGCCAGGGCGGCGACGCCAACCGCTTCCTCGTCGACGTCCCCGATGACACCGGCGTCGTCACCGTCCGCACCCGCTACATCGTCAACCAGCCCGACGCCAACTCGCGGAGCATCGACAGCTTCGGCTTTGAGCAGATCGGCTTCATCTCGCCCAACACCGTGCTCGTGCTGCCCGAGTCGGCCCGCATCGCTGACTACGAGATCGACACCGTGCTGACCGTGCCCGAGGGCTGGGTCGCCGAGGGGGCGATGCCCTTCACCGAGTCGGACACGACCTACACCTTCGAGACCGCGTCGGCCGAGACGCTGGTGGACACGCCGATCATGCTCGGCGAGTTCATGCGGACCTATGACCTGACGACTGCGTCGCCCGTCGGCACGCCGCACCACGCGATGCACGTGTTCAGCGAGGTCGAGGGGCTGGTCGACATCGACCCGCGCGTGCTTGCGGGGTACCGGGGCATGGTCGAGCAGGCCGCGAAGCTCTTCGGGTCGCACCCGTTCGCCGACTACGACGTGCTTCTCGCGACCTCGAACGACCTGAACCGCAACGGGCTGGAGCACCTCAAGAGCTCGTTCAACTCGATCCCGCTCGACAAGCTCACCAGCCCGGACAGCCTGACCGGGTGGGACCGCATGCTGGTGCCGCACGAGTACGTGCATGCTTGGTGCGGGAAGTACCGCCGACCCGCCGGCATGCTCACCGAGAACTTCCACGACCCCAAGGACACCGAACTGCTCTGGGTCTACGAGGGTTTGACCCAGTACCTCGGCGAGCTCATCGAGATCCGCTCTGGTATGGGCAGCATCGAGGAGTACCGCTGGAAGCTGTTCAAGCGGCTGCGGTGGGCCTCGCTCCGCCAGGGGCGCCGCTGGCGCTCGCTCGCCGACACAGCCAGCAGCTCGCACCTGCTCCGCGGCGGCAGCCGCTATTGGTCGGGGCTCCGCCGCGGGCAAGACTACTACGAGGAGGGCGCCCTTATCTGGATGGAGGCCGACGCGATCATCCGCAACGGCACCGACAACGCCAAGTCGATCGACGACTTCTGCAAGGTCTTCTTCGAAGCACCGGACGGCGACGCCGCGCCCAAGCCCTACGGCCGCGGCGAGGTCGTCGACACGCTCGCCGCCGTCTTCCGCTACGACTGGGACACCTTCTTCGCCGACCGGGTCGACACCGTCGCGCCCAACGCCAACCTCTCCCTTGCCCGCGAGCTCGGCTACACCGTGCAGTACACCAACGAGCCACCCGAAGGGCCGGCCGGCGAGCGCATCGACCCGCTCGACGCCCGCGACTCGCTCGGGATCAGCGTCCGGCCCAACGGGTCGATCGCCACCGTCCTCCTCGGCTCGCCCGCCGACAACATCGGGCTCGCCCCTGAGATGCGTATCCAGGCAATCAATGGTTTTAGCTGGTCCCGACAACGGTTCGCCGACGCCCTGAAGGGCTCGGCCATCAAGGCCAACCTTGAGCTCATGATGACCGACGGAGATCGATACGTGACCAAGACCATCGAGTACGACAACGGCCCCCGGTACATGACCCTTGTCCGAGACCCAGAGCAGCCCGATCGGCTGACCGACATCCTGACGCCGAACTGAGTCTGCGGCTCTTTGAGGGCACCAACTCGGGGCATTGCCTCAGATGTAGGGTCTCAAAGCCCCAGGCTTTGGAACTCCGTGAACCCGGCGTCTCCCCGTGTGTGGAAGCCAAGAGGCAGCAGCCGCAGCGCCGGTGGACCCCGGCGTTTCTCTGTTCGCCGTTTACTCATCGCGGCGCGTCTCGAACACCAACGACGTGCCGGTCGAGTCAACCCGCACTCGGTCGCCCGAGTTGATCTCGCCCACCAGCAGCTTCGACGCGAGCGGGTTCTCGAGCCGCTGCTGGATCGCCCGCTTGAGCGGCCGCGCCCCGAACGCGGGGTCCCAGCCCTCGCTGGCGAGGACGGCCGCCGCGCCGTCGGACAGCTCGAGCGAGACGCCGCGCTCGGCGAGCCGCTCGCGGAGCCGCCCGAGCTGGATCTCAACGATCGTGCCGAGCGCATCGCGCCCGAGCCGGTGAAAGACCACGGTCTCATCGATGCGGTTGAGCAGCTCGGGCCGCATGAAGCCCTGGTGCAGGTCGACGTTGAGCCGGGCGCGGAACTCGTTCTCGCCGGCGTCCTGCTTGCCGGCCACGTCGGCCCCCGGCCCGCGGCGGACCAGGTCGCGCACCGCCGCCTCGATCTCCCAGTCGTCGGCCCCCGCCTCGGTCATCTCCTGGATCTTCTGAGACCCGATGTTGCTGGTCATGACGACGATCGTGTTCTTGAAGTCGACCGTCCGTCCCTGCCCGTCGGTGAGCCGCCCGTCTTCGAGCAGCTGCAGCAGCACGTTGAATACGTCGGGGTGGGCCTTCTCGATCTCGTCGAGCAGCACGACGCAGTACGGGCGGCGCCGGACGGCCTCGGTCAACGCCCCGCCCTCGTCGTAGCCGACGTACCCGGGGGGCGCGCCGATCAGCCGCGACACCGAGTGCTTCTCCATGTACTCCGACATGTCGACGCGGACCATCGCCTCCTCCGTGTCGAACAGGAACCGCGCGAGCGCCTTGCAGGTCTCGGTCTTGCCAACGCCCGTCGGCCCCAAGAACAGGAAGCTCCCGATCGGGCGGTCCGGGTCGCCCAGCCCGGCCCGCGATCGGCGCACCGCGTCGGACACCGCCCGCAGCGCCTCATCCTGCCCGACCACGCGCTCGCGGAGGTGGTCCTCCATGCGCGTGAGCTTCTCGCGTTCGGTCTCGACGAGCCTCGACACGGGGATGCCCGTCCACCGCCCGACGGTCTGGGCGATCTGCTCGGCGTCGACCTCCTCCTTGGCGAGCGCGTCGCCCGACGCCTGCCGCTCGTCGAGCCGCCGCTCGGCGTCGGCGAGCTTCTGCTCCAGCTCGCGCAGCTCGCCGTACTGGATCCGCGCCGCGGCCTCGAGGTCGCCCCGCCGCTGCGCCTGCTCGAGCTCGACCTTCTTCCGGTCGATCTCGTCGCGCACGCTCTTCGACGCGTCGAGGTCGGCCTTCTCGCGCTCCCACCGGGCGGTGAGGGATGCGTTGGACTCATTGAGTTCGGCGAGCGCCTTCTCGACGCGCTCGAGCTCGCCGCCGCCGGCGCTGTCCCCAGCGCCGATGCGGAGCGCCTCGCGCTCCATCTCCAGCTGCATCACCCGCCGGCGGAGCTCGTCGAGCGCGGTCGGCATGCTGTCGTTCTCGATCCGCAGGCGGCTGGCCGACTCGTCGATCAGGTCGATCGCCTTGTCGGGCAGGAACCGGTCGGCGATGTAGCGGTCGCTCAGCCGCGCGGCCGCGAGGATCGCGTCGTCGCGGATGCGCACGCCGTGGTGCGCCTCGTACCGCTCCTTGAGCCCCCGAAGGATCGCGACCGTCTCCTCCACGCTCGGCTGGTCGACGACGATCGGCTGGAAGCGCCGCTCGAACGCGGGGTCCTTCTCGACGTGCTTGCGGTACTCGTCGAGCGTGGTCGCGCCGATGCACCGCAGCTCCCCCCGCGCCAGCGCCGGCTTGAGCAGGTTGCCCGCGCTCACCGCCCCCTCCGCCGCGCCCGCGCCGATGATCGTGTGCAGCTCGTCGATAAACAGGATCACCGACCCGTCCGAGTGCGTCACCTCGCGCAGCACGCCCTTGAGCCGCTCCTCGAACTCGCCGCGGTACTTCGCGCCCGCGAGCAGCTGGCCCACGTCGAGCGCCACGATCCGCTTCTCACGCATGCCCTCCGGGCAGTCGCCGTTGACTATCCGCAGCGCCAGACCTTCCGCGATCGCGGTCTTGCCCACGCCCGGCTCGCCGATCAAGACCGGGTTGTTCTTCGTCCGTCGACTGAGGACCTGCATGGTCCGCCGGATCTCGTCGTCGCGCCCGATGACCGGGTCGAGCCGCCCCTGCTGGGCGCGCTCGGTCAGGTCGATGCCGTACTTCTTGAGCGCCTCGAGCTGGCTCTCGGCATTCTGATCGGTGACGTTCGCCACTCCCGACGCCTCCCGGATCGCCCGCACCGCGTCGCGGACCGCGCGGGGCGTCGCGCCCGAAACATCCAGCACGTCCTTCGCCGGCCCGGCGGCCGTCGCCAGCGCGATCAGCATGTGCTCGGCCGACACGTACGCGTCGCCCATCTCCCGCGATTCCTTCTCGGCCGCGGCGAACAGGTTCAGAAGCTGTTGCCCCCCCTGCCCCGCGCCGCCCGACACCGTCGGCTGGCGGTCGAGCTCCGCCGCGACCGTCCGGAGCACCGCGTCCGGGCGCACGCCCACCCGCTCAAGGATCGCTCCCGCGGCCCCGCCGCGCTCGTCGAGCAGTGCGTGCAGGACGTGCAGCCCCCCCACTTCCCCGTGGGACCGCTGCACCGCCTCGGTCTGGGCCGAAGCAAGGGCCTGCTGCGCGATCGTTGTCATCCGGTCGGGTCTCATGCCGCTGTCCTTCCACGCGGCGTCGCTCCGCCACGCAGACGAACAGGTTGCAAGACCCGCGCCAGTCGATCAATCGGCCAGGAGAAGCCGAGAGGCCGGGCGGCAAGCCCTCAACCGCCCGCCGACCTGCCCAACTGACAGGCGGCGTGGCCGTCTGCCGCCCGGGGAAGTCTTGCCGTCAGAAGGTTGGCGTTCGGCCCGACCGGGCGGCCCGATCAGGCGACCCGGTCGACTGTTCCGCCCGATTCGTTCACACCGGGCACGGGTGAGACCGCCGCCCGAGGGGTGGTCGTGGGCAGCGTGGCCGACTGAATCAGCGAGACCGCGGCCTCGCCCTGCTGGCGGACGACGTCGATCGCCTTGCGGGCGATGGCGACGTTGATCTGGCTGGACAGCGTGGACGGGGCGGACGCATCGATTGACATGCTCTCACTATGCGATTCGCCGCCAAGGAACGCCAGCAAAGCGGGCATGTCTCAGCGATCGGAGGCACTCCCCTCGAAAGCGAGGCCCGAAAATCGGGCATACCGGTCCACTCCGCGGCTGAGCTGTGAGGCCCGAACCCCATATCAGGTGGGTGCGATCGCCCAAGCTCCCGGACTTCCGCTCGAAGGCGGCCTGCCCATCGGCCCGTTTCCACGCTCCCGGGGTCGTACACAAGGTTCGGACATGCACGTGCTCGCCGCGGCGTGGACCGCCACGCCCGCGGGTCGAGCGTAGCACATCGTCCGCCCGATCGACTATACTTGGGGCCTCGCGGGCCGGGAAAGCCTGAGACGCGACCCCGATAAGGAGCCCTGACCGTGCAGAACCGATCCCGTGCCTCGCTCTTTTCCGGGCTCGCTGCGTCCGTCATTCTTGCCACGACGCTCACCGGCTGCGGCTCGTCGGAGAAGCAGGAGAAGGTCGTCACCAGCGAGGACATCTTCAGAGAGGTCATGAAGGACCCCACGCCCCAGCTTGCAACGCTGGCCGAGCGTGAGGTAGATCTTGATATCGCAACACGCCTTGCACGGAATATCAACGGCCGCATGCTCCGCGAAGAGTTCCGCCGCCTTGGGCTGGTTGATCGGCCGAGCCACCTGTCCCGTGAGCCGATCTCCTCCCGATAACTGGTGGGTCTCTTTTCCATATGCAGCGCCTTACTTTTTAGGTACTCAACTCGAGGACTTGAATTGCTGGTTTGAGCATGTGGCGACGCCTAGAGCATCAGTTGCCTCTTTGCGAGGTACCGATTGGTAAGCCGCATTCCCGCTCGACAACGGGGCTCAAATCCGTGGACCTGACGCAGCCGATACACCGCATTGCCATCTTGTCCTGATGCGCCTCGATCATTGCTGTGGGCCATGATCGATGTTTTGAGGTGAAGGCGGCAGCCGGTCTATGTTGACGTTGTACGACTAGGTCGAAAGACCCGGAATGATCTGTGCTTTGGTATCCCATTGCGAGTACCGCGAATGCCTGGCTTCGGCCGCTCCGTCGTCGCATCGTGTACAAGCTGCCGTGCCGTGCCCTTCCCGCCCGGCCAAGCGGAGTGTTCGCCTCGGGGTCGACCACTGAGTGCATCGATCATGCACCGGTAGCAGCCGGCGGAGCGGGACGTCGAGAAGCCTCTGACGAGGCGGATCATCGAGCCGGCCGCGCCATGCGGGCGGGGTAACGGCCCCAGAAAAATCAGGCCGCGCTCGCGTCGTCAGGGCTGGCGTATGAACCACAAGCGTGTCGAGCGGATCTGGCGTTGAGGAGTGCTACGCGTATCGAAGAAGTCGCCGAAGCGGCGCGGCGGTGCCTGAACGACGGCTCGTGCGTGTACTGGCGACCGGAGCGCCGCGATCACGCCGGGCCAACAGCGGCAAACGAACGAACAGGAGCTCACGAAGACTCTCGCGCCGAGCCCCCCGGACGGGCATTTACATCAAGCCCCGGGATCGGTCGCCTAGAAAATCAGAATCAAAGACTTATGCAGACCAAGGGGTGTAAGTAGAGCACACAAATCACAGAGCTGGGACGCAAACATAGCACGCACCAAGCAACAACCACACCCCGCCGATGAGCGATCGTCCGATCGTAAGACTGCCCGTTTGGGTTGTAGACACCCCTGCTCGAACGAGAGGCCCAGTGACAACAACCGCCCGGTACAGGTCAATCTTACTCTTGATAAAGGAGATAATCTCGAAGTATAACTATATCCGAAACACCAAGCTCAAAGTCGCCATTAATATCCCCGGCGCCTGGGAACGGCAGCGGGAGATCGCCGACTATCATATTCGTCAAGTATACTAAAATCACCGATCGTAATGACTGAATCCTGGTTCAAATCTGCAACAAACACAAACGGCAGTGCTTTACTGAATGGTGAATAACTTCCGGGCGACCCAATTATATTGCTGTTTTTTGATTTATACGATGCGAACTGGCCGGTCTCTGAAGCGACGGTGCCAGATAGGGTATTGTCTTTGTCAAAAACATCACCCGCCAGAAAAACTGAAGTCGCAAATTCTTCCCCCGGGTTGTATACTGTACTAAGAAGCGTTTGAACGTCAGGGGTTTCAATACCGATCTGGGATACGTACACCTTGTCGTTGTTGTCCAAAACCTCGTATAGATTTAAGTAACCGCCACTAGAATTAAGCGTTAGTTTATTTTTTATAATGGCAATTTCGGGACTCACATTGTTCGGGTTAAACGAAGGCGTGTTTGGTAGGTCATTAATCCAGTCCGTTTGAAAACCGGCAATGGGAGCATCGATGTCTGTTTCGGGTACACCCGTGAGGACGACCACAGACTCATGCTTGTCAATAGAAACTGACGGGAGAGCAGCCGCATTGACCGACTCGGCGTCATATAGAGGATCAGAAGCAATAATAATGTTCGAGAGAACAATGTCTTCGTCCGACAAATTTGTCAACTCAAACCATGTCCAAATATTTAGTCCTGGGTCAAGCTTTTGTGACACTTCCGTGATCTGGATCGGATTCGCGAGCTTCTGAAGCTTTTCCACTAGCGTAGTAGGAGGTTTCTCATACCGCCCAGGAGAACCGACAATAGTTATTGTGCTCAGTGTTAGCGAGTTGTAAGCCGGGTTCGATTCGTGGGGGGGGGGGGGGGGGG
>JBCBZP010000006.1:0-107532 GCA_039815285.1 Planctomycetota bacterium | reverse complement strand
GGACGCGGCTTCGCCGTCGTCGCAGACGAGGTCCGCAAGCTCGCCGAACGGACAACACAGGCCACCGAGCAGGTCTCGGCCAGCATCCGAGAGATCCAGGACGAGACACGCGGAGCCGTCGAGCAGATCGAGTCCGGCAGCTCGCGTGCGAGCCGCGGCGTCGAGCTCGCACGCGACGCGGGCAACGCGCTCGACGAGATCCTGCAGTCGAGCGAGAGCACCGTCGAGATGGTGCGTCAGATCGCCGCGGCAACCGACGAGCAGTCGTCGGCCAGTGGCACGATCGCCCAGGCGGTCGAAGAGATCTCCGCGGTCACCCGGGAGTCCTCGCAGGGCGCCGCCCAGGCGTCACAGGCCGCGAGCGACCTGGCGGCGCAGGCCGAGCGTCTGCACGCGATCGTCGCCCGGTTCCGCCTCGGCGAGGACGAGCCGCGCGGGTAAGAACCCCAAAAAAAAGGACCCTCGGCTGCCGGTGGAACAGCCGAGGGCCAGAGAGGGCTGGGGACGCTCAGCGTTCGGGCGTTGCACCCTCGGAGCATCCCCAGGTGGTGGGTCCGGAGGATCGTTTGGCAAGGGCGTGAGTGGCGCGTCCCTGCGCCGACGGCTCACGTCCGTCCCGGCCGCCTTTCGGCGGGCGGGGGGTCAGAAAAACCGACGCCGGGGCCCTGCGCGGATACCCCGGCGGCGGTGTCGTTTTCAGCTGCACCCCATCGAGGCACCGCAGTTCAGGCAGCGGTAGCAGGTTCCGTTGCGAACGGTGATCTCGCCGCAGGTGTCACACGGCGGGGCATCGCCCATGTTGGCTTCCATGGCGGCCGAGAGGGCTGAGCTCTGCACGGCCTCCTGAGCTTCGGGCTTCAACGCGTCCCGCGACACGCCCACCGCTTCCGGCTTCACCTCGGCGACGAGCGCCGACGTCCCTTCGACCGAGAGGCCCGAGACCGGCTCGGACGCCGGCTGTGTCCCGATGCGCCCGGCGATCGGCCCGGCATGAGGACCGGAATGAGGACCGGCCGTGTCCTGCACGCTGCCGATCGGCCGCGACTGAGATGTGTTCCAACGCTGCTCTCCCGGCGTCTCCGACGCCCGCGTCGTGTGCTTGCTGCTTGGTGTGGTCGTCGGTTTGGTGGTCGTGGAGCCGCCGTCGCGGTTGGGCGCGTTCTGCTCCTTGTATCCCGGGATGAACTGGAAGCCCATCCACCGGAAGATGTAATCGACGAGGCTCTTGGCGAACGGGATCTCGCGGTTGGTCGTCATCCCCGCCGGCTCGAACCGCTGGTGGGTGAACTTCTTGACCAGGCTCTCAACGGGCACGCCGTACTGCAGCGCGACCGACGTCGCGGTGCCCAGCGAGTCCATCAGCCCGCCGATGGTCGAGCCTTCTTTCGCCATCGTGATGAACAGCTCGCCGGGCAGCCCGTCCTCGTACAGCCCAACGGTGAGATAGCCCTCGTGACCGGCGATGTTGAACTTGTGCGTCACGGACCGCCGCGTGTCGGGCAGGCGGCGACGCATCGGGCGGTGCACGATGCGGACCGTCTCCTCGGCCGCCGCCGCGGCATCCTCGTCCGACACCGCCGATGCGACCTTCGCCACGTGCCCCGCGATCTCGTCCGAAGCCTCGGCCTCGGCCTCGGCGACCGCGCCCTCGGTCTCAGCGTCCGACTCCTCCTCGACGTCGCTCTTGGTCGACAGCGGCTGGCTGAGCTTGCAGCCGTCGCGGTACAGCGCGTTCGCCTTGATGCCGAGCTCCCACGACAGGCGGTAGCAGTCCTTGATGTCCTCGACCGACGCCTCGGCGGGCAGGTTGATCGTCTTGGAGATCGCCCCGGAGATGAACGGCTGGGCCGCGGCCATCATCCGGATGTGCCCCTCGGCCGCGATGTACCGCTGACCCGTAGGGCCGCACTTGTTCGCACAATCGAAGACGGGCAGGTGCTCGTCCTTGAGGTACGGGGCGCCCTCGATCGTCTGCGTGCCGCAGATGGTCTTGTTCAGCCCGGCGATCTGCGCGGCGTCAAGACCCAACTTCCTCAGCAGGTTGAACGCGTGGTCCGCCCGCGCCTCGTCCGGGTCGAACCCGAGCGCCTTGAGCCCCTCGTCGGACACGCTCCAGCCGGTGAACGCGAACCCCAGCTCGAACACGCCGGGCAGCGACGCCTCGATCGCCGCGAGGTCCTTCTCGGGCAAGCCCTTGTCGGCGAGGAACCCGCGAAGCGTCACGCCGAGCCCGTCGATCTCGGTCTCGAGCGAGAGCGTGCCCAGGATGAAGTGCAGGATGTCGCGGACCTCGTCGGCCGTGTAGCCAAGCGCCCGTAGCGACGGCTCGAGCGAGTCGTTGGCGATCTTGAAGTAGCCGCCGCCGGCGAGCTTCTTAAACTTCACGAGTGCGAAGTCGGGCTCGACGCCGGTCGTGTCGCAGTCCATGAGCAGGCCGATCGTGCCCGTCGGCGCGATCACCGTCGTCTGGGCGTTGCGATATCCGAACTCGACACCGAAGTCGACCGCCTCGTCCCACGCCGCGATCGACCGCTGCAGCAGCTTCGACGAGTTGCTGAACGGCACCTTGCCGCCCTCGACCAACGCGTGGTCGATCGGCACGGGCGTGATCCGCAGGTCCTCGTACTCGCCCGAGCCCCGCGCCACACCCCGCGCCGCCCGGCGGTGGTTCCGCATCACCCGAAGCATGCTGTCCCGGTCGGCCCGGTAGCCCGGGAACGGCCCGTGCTCCTTCGCCATCAGCGCGCTCTGCCGATAGCTGCGCCCGGTCAGGATCGCCGTCAGCATGCCCGCCGTCGCACGGCCGTGGTCCGAGTCGTACGGCACGCCCGCCTGCATCAGCATCGCGCCCAGGTTCGCGTACCCCAGACCCAGCGTCCGGTAGTTGTAGCTCCGCTCGGCGATCTCCTTCGACGGGAACGCCGCCATCAGCACCGAGATCTCAAGCACGATCGTCCACACATCGACCGCGTGCTCGTACCGCTCGACGTCGAACGACCGCGCCTCGGGGTCGTAGAACTTCAGCAGGTTCAGCGACGCGAGGTTGCACGCCGTGTTGTCGAGGAACATGTACTCGCTGCACGGGTTGCTCGCGTTGATCCGTCCCGCGCTCGGGCAGGTGTGCCACGCGTTGATTGTCGTGTCGTACTGCACGCCCGGGTCGGCGCAGCGCCACGCCGCGTAGCCGATCTCGTCCCAGAGCTGCCGCGCCGGGAACGCCGTCGCCGCCTCACCCGTCGTCCGGAAGGTCGTCCCCCACTCCGCGTCCGCGTCGATCGCGTCGAAGAACGAGTCGGGGATCCGTACCGAGTTGTTCGAGTTCTGCCCCGAAACGGTCTGGTACGACTCGCCGTTGAAGTCGTAGTCGAGCTCGAGACCGATCCGCTCAGCCGTCTCCTTCACGCTCTCGTCGTGCTCCTTGCAGTGCTTGAGCCCCTCGACGAGCGCCTTGACCTTCAGCTCCTCGCGGACCTTCCAGTTCACGAACTCGCGGATGTCCGGGTGGTCAAGATCAAGGCAGACCATCTTCGCGGCCCGGCGCGTCGTCCCGCCCGACTTGATCGCCCCCGCCGCCCGGTCGCCGATCTTCAGCCACGACATCAGCCCCGAGCTCTTGCCCCCGCCCGAGAGCTGCTCGTTCGCGCCGCGAAGCTTCGAGAAGTTCGTGCCCGTGCCCGAGCCATACTTGAACAGCCGCGCCTCACGAACCCATAGGTCCATGATGCCGCCCTCGTTCACCAGATCGTCGCCCACGCTTTGGATGAAACACGCGTGCGGCTGCGGGTGGCTGTACGCGTCGTCGGCCAGCTTCGCCTCGCCCGTCTCCGCGTCCACGACCCAGTGCCCCTGCGCCGGGCCGGAGATGCCGTAGGCGAAGTTCAAACCCGTGTTGAACCACTGCGGCGAATTCGGCGCCGCCATCTGGTGCACCATCATGTACACCAGCTCGTCGTAGAACGCCTGCGCGTCCTCAGCCGTGTCGAAGTAACCGTGGCCCTCGCCCCAATGCCTCCAGCACCCGGCGAGGCGGTGGATCACCTGCCGCGCCGAACGCTCGGGACCCGTCACGGGCGAGCCATCCTTCTCGATCTTGATCGCGCTCTCGCCCGGCACCGCGTACGGCTGCTCGGTCTGAGGCACCCCCGCCTTGCGGAAGTACTTGCTCACCATGATGTCCGTGGCGAGCTGACTCCAACCCTTGGGCACCTCGGCGTCGGCCATCTCGAAGACGACCGTGCCGTCGGGGTTGCCGATGCGGCTGGAGCGGGTGGTCCATTCGACGGTGTCGAAGGGGTTGCTTCCTTGCTTCGTGAACTTCCGTGTGATCTTCATGAGCTAACTTCCGGTTTCCTAGATCGCGAAATTTCGTCTATCGCCTGGTCGCCACCAGCCATGACCACTGCCGACCATGTAGAGATATTTTTCCGATACCTGTATGCGATACCCGCCCATGCAATCGCGAATAAAATTCCAATAGCCAGAGGCACAATCAATAAAAGATCATGGACACTACTGAAGCTAAACTCACGAAATACATTTAAATTTAATCCAGTTGGATGTGACCAGCCAGCCATAATCGCACAAATTCCACCCGTCATAGCCATAGAACTATAGAGCTGGACAGAACCTTACATCCTACGGAGAGATCCAGAAGCGTCGGCTTTGAAAGCAAGCACTTCTTGAAAATCAGATTTCAACCCATACCCCATAATGTCGAGTGCCGAGATAAATAGCTCGATACGATCTTTTACGAGGTTGCCATCTGCAAATCTCTTTTTCTCCTCAAGAATCGGCTTCAAAATACGCCTCTGATTTGCATCTGTCGCCTTCCTGTATCGCTCCTCAACAGCACTGTACTTATTTGACTCACGCCTTCGCTTCAATGCAATTACTAATATCACTTGAAGCGAATAGAATGCTATCAAAGATGATTTTAGGATATTTATTACCTGCCCAAACACATATGCCGACGAAAACGCAATCAGGCCACCCAGCACTGGTCTTGCAAACACCTGACTTGTAATGTCAAATTTCTCACCGATGTGTAATAATTTAAAGTTATAATCAGACCATGTTATTAAAAATATCAAAAAAGCAGTGCCGGGAACAATGTACGCTGCTATATCTAGTAACTGAAGTCTGGGAGTAGCATTCATAGTTAATCAACCATCGGCAACGTCAACCCCGTCTGATCCTGGTACTTCCCCGCCTTATCCGCATAGCTCAGCTCGCACACCTGCTCCGCCTTCAAGAAGATGAACTGCGCGACCCCTTCGTTCGCGTACACCTTCGCCGGCAGGGGCGTCGTGTTGCTGATCTCGAGCGTGACCTTGCCCCGCCACTCGGGCTCAAGCGGCGTGACGTTCACGATCAGGCCGCAGCGGGCGTACGTGCTCTTGCCGACGCAGATCACCAGGATGTCTCGAGGCACGGCGATCGTCTCGACGGTTTCACAGAGCGCGAACGAGTTCGGCGGGATGATCACGTGGTCCGTGCCCATCTCGTCGGTGTCGACCTCGACCATCATCTCCTCAGTGAACGACTTGGGATCGACCACGGAGATGCGCCCGGTCGTGGGGCTGAAGATCTTGAACCGCGTGCCCACGCGGACGTCGTAGCCGTAGCTCGACACGCCATAAGAGATGGTCTTGGGCCGCTTCGCCGCGGGGGCGAAGGGCTCGATATCCACCAACTCGCGGATCTGTGCGTCGCAGAGCACACCCATCACCGACCTCCCAACAAGCGCGAGGCGATCGCGCCGACACCTCCGGAAGCCGCCCGCAGCGGGTGCTCCACGAATCCACCGTGCCGTCGGGCCGACTCACGAGCCCGACCGGACTATCTCGTGCCTTCTTCCGCCGCCCTCAGATCCACTGACTGGGTCGCGATGCTCTTTGGCCCAACAAACACAAGGATGTGCCGATGAACACCGCAAAAAGCGGCAACAGAGAGCTTACCACTACAGATCGTATGTCGTCTTGTTGAGCATCCAAAATCCAGTATGAATTGCGCGTTCACAAGCTGTCGGATGCCGCTAACCCACCGTGGTCCAGCGGGTTCCTACTGAAAGATTTTTTTCCGCGATAATACAACATGTAGTATTCCACCGCTCGTCCACTCCAAAACCCCACCAGATGCCGGGAATCGCCAAGCCGTCCACTTTCGGTCCACCACGATATCCACTTGCGACGCCTTATGAGCCATTTTGATCGGATTTTGATCGGATCTTCGCGGTCTGACCCGACCGAACCCGGCACAGATCGCAAGCCCGCTACCCGGACGCCCGCTCCCAACCTCGCCACAATGCACGGATGCACCAGCCGTTCCGCTGCCCCAGCCCGTGGTCCCGATCGCCCCGAACACGCGCCGTCCGCTCCGGCGCCACAATCCTTCAAGCCACGGCCCTTCATTCCGCCGGGCGGCTGGTCCTCGGGGCTCTGCTGCTGACGACGCTCGCGGCCTGCTCGGGCGACAAGCGCGGACGCCTGCGCGACGTTGATCCGGTGCTGCCCTACACGACCCCCGTGCTCCGCGGCACGATCGGGTCGGAGTGCAAGCTCCGCCGCGTCTTCCCGACGATCGTCTCGGGCTATGGCGTGGTCGTCGGGCTCGACGGCACGGGCGGGCGCACGGTGCCCGAGCGCGTCGCCGCGTCGATGGAACGAGAGCTCGGGCTGCGCGGCATCGGACGGCCCGGCGCGTTCGAGGGCACGCTGCTCGAAGGACGCACCCCCACCGACGTGCTCCGCGATCCCGACGTCGCGGTCGTCGTCGTCGAGGCGGCGGTGCCCCTCGCGGCGCCCGAAGGCATGCGGTTCGACGTCCGCGTGCGGGCCCTGCCGGGCTCGGACACCACCTCGCTCGAGGGCGGGACGCTCTGGACCACGGCGATGCAGGCCGGCCCGCCCGCGGTCGTCGGCGGCGCGCAGACGCGGCAGGTCGCGGTCGCCTCCGGCGAGGTCTTCACCAACCCCTTCGCCACGGCAGAGGGCTCGACCGGCGACCTGAACCCGCGCGAGGGCCGCGTGCTCGGCGGCGGACGCATGACAGACCCGCTCCAGCTCGAGATCCTGCTGGGCAACCCCCTGCACTCGCGGGCGCGGGCGATCGCCGCGGCGATCAACGAACGCTTCCCCGACGGCCCGCGCGGCCCGGGCACCACCGCCAAGGGCGTCAGCGACGCGGTCGTCTCCGTCCGCCCCCCGCTGCTGTTCCGCGACCGCTTCCTCGACTTCGTCGAACTCATCCGGCACCTCCCGATCGACCCCCGCTTCCCCGAGGAGCGGGCCCGCCAGTACACCGAACGGCTGAACAACGGCGCCAGCCGCCCGAACGAGCTGGTCTGGGCGCTGCGTGCGCTCGGCCCGCCGGCGCAGCCCTTCGTCCGCGAGCTCTATGACCACCCCGAGACCGACACCCGCCTGGCCGGGCTGACCGCCGGCGCGTACCTGAACGACCCGAGGGCCGGCCTGGTGCTCTCGGAGATCGCGGCCGAGCCCGGCCCGCTGCGCGATCAGGCGATCGAGCTGCTGGGGGTCGTCCGCGGCCGCCCCTCGATCGACCAGACCCTCCGAACGATCGTCGAGACCGAAGAAGAGCTCAGCCTGCGGATCGGCGCGTACGAGGCGCTCGCCAAACGGGCCACCCGCGACCGGCTCGCGGCCCTCGTCCGGCTGAACACGTACGACCGCGCGACCGACGAGCAGCTCGCCGAGCTGGCCGAGCGTGCGTTCCCGGTCGGCATGATCCAGGGGATCGTCCGCGAGCCGCTGGGCGACAAGTTCGTGCTCGACGTGCTTCCGGTGGGCGACCCCCTGATCTACGTGACCCAGCAGGGCCAGCCGCGGATCGCGATCCTGGGCGAGGACGCGACGATCGAGCGTCCGTCGGACGCGCTGGCGTTCGAGGGGCAACTGATCGTCAAGGCCGACGCGGGCGACGACGCCGTGCGCGTGCGGTACCGCGACGACTTCAGCGGGCGGGTCATCCAGCAGTCGCTCGGGGAGTCGCTGCCCGAGCTGGTCGAGTTCCTCGCTCGCGACTCGACGCCCGACCGCCCCGAACCGGGCCTGCGGATGAGCTACTCGGAAGTGGTCGGCGCGATGTTCGCGGTGCACGCCGACGGTGCGACCGCCGCGGCGTTCGCGACCGAGAACGACCGCCTGCTCGCGCAGCTCCTCTCGGCGGCCACGGGCCCGGCCGAACCCGAGCGGGCCGTCGACAGCCTGACCGATCCGGACGACGAGCCCACGTTCGACCCCGACGCGTTCAACCCCGACGCCTTCGACGCGGGCAAGGAGCGGGCGCCCTCGGCGCCGTCGCGGTACGTGGTCCCGATCGTGCGCGAGCCGGACTCGTCGCGAAGCGCGTCGCGGTGAGCGCGATCGTGTACCATTCGGCCGAGCGCCGGAGGCGCTTTGCAACCGCGGCCGGCACCACCGCTCAAGGTCGAGCGGCGCCGGGCTCGACGACCCGATCAGGCACAGGCACAGGCACGGAGGCCGGCTGACCATGCGACTCGCCAAGCTCACCCTCAACGGATTCAAGTCGTTCGCCGACAAGACCGAGCTGACCTTCGACGACGACATCACCTGCGTCGTCGGGCCCAACGGCTGCGGGAAGTCGAACGTCGTCGACGCCGTCAAGTGGGTGCTCGGCGAGCGCTCCAGCAAAAGCCTCCGCGGCAAAGAGATGATCGACGTCATCTTCGCCGGCTCGGCCGCCCGCAAGCCGTCCGGGCTCGCCCAGGTCGTCCTGAGCTTCGACAACCCGGTCGTCGACGAGCAGGCGTCGATGGACGAGCTCGTGATCGACACCAACCCAAGCGCCGACCCGTCGGACACCGCGGCGACCGAACGCCGCGCGACCACCGGCCGGCGCGCCCTGCCGATCGACGCCGACGAGGTCCACGTCGAACGCCGCCTCTACCGCGACGGCACGAGCCAGTACCTGATCAACGACCGACGCGTGCGGCTGCGCGACGTCCGTGAGCTCTTCCTCGACACGGGCGTGGGCGCCGACGCCTACTCGATCATCGAGCAGGGCAAGGTCGACGCGATGCTGCTCGCGAGCCCGCAGGAGCGGCGCACGATCTTCGAGGAAGCCGCGGGCGTCGCCAAGTACAAGCAGCGCCGGATCGAGGCGGTCCGCAAGCTCGAACGCACCGAGGTCAACCTGACCCGGGCCCGCGAGCAGCTCGACGCGACCGAGCGACGGCTGCGGCTCGTGAAGGGGCAGGCCGCCAAGGCCCGCAGGTTCGTCTCGCTCGACGAGGAGCACCGGGCGATCCGCGCGGCCCTCGCGTTCGACCAGTACGACGACCTGTGCCAGCGGCTCAACGGGCTGACAAGCCGACTGTCCAAGCTCGAGAACGAGCGCGCCGAAGCCGAGGCGGCCGTCCGCGAGCTCGAGGTCGCCAAGAGCGACGCCGACATCGACCTCGCCGAGCACGACAAGGCTCTCAAGGCCCTCGAGCGCGACCAGCTCGCCCGCCAGCACGAACAGCAGCAGCAGACCCAGCGGGCCGACATGACCGAGCGGTCGATCGCCCAGGCGCAGCAGCGCATCGAACGCGACCGCGCCACGCTCCGCGACGCCGAGGAAAAGTCCGACGAGCTCACCCAGGTCGAGCAGGAGCAGCGCGAACGTGTCGCCGAGATCGAAGAGCGGCTCGGCTCGTCGGAGCGAGAGCTAACCACCGCGGGTGAGTCGCGGGCCGCGGTGCTCGAGCGGCTCGCCGAGCTCCGCGGTCGGGCCGGCGAGGCGCGGACCGCCGCCGCCAACATCGCTCGTGAGCGCGCGTCGCTCGAAGCCGGCATCGACGCCGACGCTCGCCGCCTCGAAACGCTCCACGAGCAGCGCCGCTCGATCGAAGCCAAGCAGGCGACCGCCCACGACGAGCTGACCGCCGCCGCCCGATCGCTCGATAGCGCAGGCGACGCCCTCGACCGCGACCGCGACCAGCTCGACACCGAGGCCCGGTCGCTCGCCGCCGTCATCACGCGGTACGAAGCACTCGCGACCGACCGCGGCCAGCGCTCGGCCACCCTCGCCGAGCAGGAACAGCTGCTGGTCAGGCTCGAGTCCCGCCGCGCCACGCTGCAGGAGATGATCGAGTCGCGCGAGGGCTTCGCCGACGCCGTCAAGCACGTGCTCGAGCAGCGCGACGCCGGCGACGCGGCGTTCGCCGCCGTCCGCGGCGCGCTCGCCGAGCTGATCGAAACCGATACCGACGACGCGCCCGCGCTCGAAGCGGCCCTCGGCGACACGCTCGGCGCGCTGGTGGTTCCCAGCCTCAGCGAGCTCGACACGCACGCCGAGCTCGCCGGCCGGGTGACCTTCCTGCCAGAGACCGTCGCGGGCGACCCGCTGCAAGCAACGAATGAGCCTGCCACGGGTGAGCCGACGCCGAACCTTGACGTCGACGCGACCGGGGGCCGGGTCGTCCGGCTGCGATCGGCGGTCCGGGCCGCCGACGCCCGCATCGGTGCGCTGCTCGACCGCCTGCTCGGCACGACCTATGTCGTCGAATCCCTCGACGCGGCCGTGCTCCTCGGCGCCGGCCCGCTCGGGCGGTCGGCCCGGTTCGTCACGCGGCGCGGCGAGCTGCTCGAAGCAGACGGCCGCGTCGTGCTCGGCCCGCTCGGCGAGTCTCCGACCGCCGGCGTCCTCGGACGACGGGCCGAACTCGCCGACCTGACCCAAGAGATCCAGTCGCTCGCCGAGGTGGTCCGCCGCGACCGCGCCGAGCTCGCCCGGGTCGACGCCGAAGCAGCCGACCTAGCCGACCGCCGCCAGTCGCTCCAGACCGAGCACGCCCGCCTCGAACGCGAGATCGCCTCGCGGACGGCCGAGCACGACAGGCTCGAGCGCGAGATCGCGCGGCTGACCGCGACCACGGGCACCCTGAGCGACGAAGCGGCGTCGGTCGGCGAACGGGTCACGACGATCGAAGACGAACGCGCGTCGGCCCGCACGCGCGTCGAGAAGCTCGCGGCCCTCGAGAACGAGCAGGCCGCCCTCGCCGCCGAGCACGACGCCGGGCTCACGAGCGCCGAGGCCGAGGCCGAGTCGGCCGGCGAGGCGCTAGCAGCCGCCAAGGTCCGGGCCGGGCAGCAGCGCGAGCAGCTCGCCGCCGCCGGCCGCGACCTCGACCGCACCCGACGCGAGCTCGAGCAGTGCCAGCGGCAGTCCGAGTCGCTCGCCAGGCACATCGACGACGCGCTCTCAGCCGTCAGCGCCGAGCTCGCCGCGGCTCAGGAGGCCCGCTCGCTCGCCGAGACCGCGGCGAAGGCCGCCGAGGCGCTGACGTTCAAGATCGGCGAGGCCGGCCTCGCGCTCACCGAGACCGCGACCCGCTCGGCCGAGCTCGGCGAGCGCCTGGGCAGCGCCCGGCAGTCGATGGACGTCGTCCAGCGCGACTGGCACGCCGTCGAGTCGAGCCGGCGCGAGCTCGAGATCCGCCGCGAACACCTCGAAGACCAGGTGCTCGCCGACCTGGGGATCGACCTCGCCGTTGAGCACCTCGACTACCGCGCGACGATCGCGCCGGGTGACGTCACCCTGCTGGAGCGCGAGCCCGCCGAGGCCCGCGCGGCCGAGCTCGCCCGCGAGATCAAGACCCTGGGCAACGTCAACCTCGACGCCATGGAAGAAGAGGGCCAGCTCGCCGAACGCAACGAGGACCTCGTCGCGCAGGTCGCCGACCTCGACGAGGCACGCGGCCAGCTCGAAGGGCTCATCGAGAAGCTCAACGTGACGTCCGAAGCCCTCTTCAAGGAGACCTTCGAGATCGTCCGCGAGCACTTCGCCGCGCCCGACGGCATGTTCCGCAAGCTCTTCGGCGGCGGGAAGGCAGAGGTCCGCCTCATGCCCCTGATCAAGGAGATCGACGGCGAGAAGGTCCAGACCGACGAGATCGACTGGCTCGAGTCGGGCGTCGAGGTCATCGCCCGCCCGCCCGGCAAGGAGCCGCGGACGATCAACCAGCTCTCGGGCGGCGAGAAGACGATGACCGCAGTCGCGCTGCTGCTATCGATCTTCAAGAGCAAGCCGAGCTGCTTCTGCGTGCTCGACGAGGTCGACGCCGCGCTCGACGACGCGAACGTCGAGCGGTACTGCCGCGTCGTCCGCGAGTTCACCGACCGCTCGCACTTCATCGTCATCACCCACAACAAGCGGACCATGGCCGAGGGCGACCGGCTCTACGGCATCACGATGCAGGAGCACGGCGTCTCGAAACGCGTCTCGGTCCGGGTCGACGACATCCGAGACGACGGCTCGATCACCGAGACCGCCGCGAACGAGCAGCCCGGATGGCGCGAACCGAGCAAGAAGGCGCTGCTCGCGGGCCTCCGCGAGCACGAGACCGTCGCGTCTGAATAAGCGGACAAATACTCAAAGTCTCGTGAAGTCGCCGAACGAGACAGTCCCACTGGGCGTCCCGTGCAAACAATGCTGGGGAAAATCACCGAGTCGCAGGGAGCCGTTCGATGGTCACGGCAGCAGTACGAGGGCGAGAAGGCATGTCGACAGCCTTACGACAAGCGGTCTACGACCACCTCTGCAAGAAATTGCTGGAGGGGTCGCTCCGCGCCGGTGAGCGCATCAGCGAGCTGACGGTCGCCAAGGAGACGGGCGTGAGCCGGTCGCCCGTTCGGGAGGCGATCGGACAGCTCCGGGCCGAGGGCATCCTGGAGCAGGTCCCGGGCTACGGGGCGTTCGTCAAGAGCCCGTCCCGGCGAGAACTGACCGACGCGTACGAGGTCCGAGAATGGCTCGAGAGCCAGGCGGTCTACGCGATGGCCGCCCGGCCCGATCTGGCCGAGTCGCACCTGATCGGTGTCCGACAGGTCCACAACGAGATGCACGCGATGCTCCGCGAGTCGTACCTCCAAGACACACGCATGCTCCGCGCCGACCAGATCGACGCGTTCGCGCGGCTCGACATCCGCTGGCACGAAGAATTGCTCGACGGCTCGGGCAACCGCCAGATCCGCAAGATCGTCCGCGACACGCGCCTGCTGGTGCACGCGGCCGGCTGCAAGCCGCGCCCGCTCGACCCGGACCACATCGCGCAGGTCTTCGCCGAGCACGACCTGATCCTCCGGGTGATCACGCAGCGCGACGCGGGCGAGGCCCGACGCCTGATGACCGAGCACATCCGCTGGGCGGCCCGTAAGGCCGCGGAGATCTTCGACGCCAAGTACCGCCCCGAGCCCGAGCCGCCCGCGCCCGAGCGCACGACCGGCATCGGCCCGAGGTTCCCGGTCCCCGGCCTGCCCACGCCGCGGCCCCTCTGATCCGCGGGCCGCCCCGCTACGCTCGCTCGTGCCCTTCGACCCCTCGCAGCCGACGGCGCTCCTGTTCGCCGCCGTCGCGGTGGTCGGCCTCGTCGGCGGGCTCGTCGGCGGGCTCGCGGGGCTCGGCGGCTCCATCATCATGCTGCCGGGGCTCGCGCTCGTGCTCGGGTTCAGCGGCGAAGAGCACGCCGAGCAACACCTCTACATGGCCGCGTCGATGGTCGCCAACGTCGCCGTCGCCGTCCCCGCCACGCTACGCCACAAACGCGCCGGCGTGATCCCCGGCCGGCTCGCGGTCCGCCTGCTGCCCTCGGTGCTCCTGAGCGTCGCGGTCGGCGTCTACCTCTCCAACCGGCTCGACGGCGTCGTCCTCACGCGCCTCCTCGGCGGCATGGTGCTCGTCTTCGTCGTGCTCGTCTTCGTCCGCGAGCGGCTCTCGCCCGAGGCCGACGGGAAAGACACCAACACCGCCGGGCTCGACGTCTCGGGCGTCGCGACCGGGCTGAGCGCCGGGCTGCTGGGTGTCGGCGGCGGCGTCGTGCTCGTCACCGCGCTCCGCGCCCTGGCGCGCCTGCCCATCCGAACCGCGATCGGGCTCAGCTCGACCGTGATGATCGCGACCGCGAGCCTCGGCGCCACGCTGAAGATGATGTCGCTCGGCTCGCTCGGGCTGTCGGCGGGCGAGGGGCTGCGCATCGCCGCCGCGCTCGCCCCGGGCGCCACCGTCGGGGCCATGGTCGGCTCATCGCTCGTGCACCGCCTGCCCACGGCGCGGGTCCGCCTGATCGTCAGCCTCATCATGGTTCTCGCCGCGGTGAAGCTGCTCTCGGCGTGACACCGCCCACTCCACGTTCGGGCGAGATTTGTGTACGCTCTCCGAACCGAGCGGGACACCGCCGGCGTACCACGAGCGGAGCACCCGCCCGAGAGCCATCTCCGGCCCGCGGGCACGACGGAGCGCGGGACATGACACGCACGCAACCCTGCCGAACGACCTCTTGCCGCGACCGCCGCCCGCATGCGCGGGCGCTGCTGACCGCGGCGATCGCCCTCATCGCCGGGACCTCGGCCGCGGCCGAACGAGCCACGGACCTCGGCGACGGCGGGCTGAGCCTGTCCCGGTCACGGGTGTTCTCGTCGGAATCGGCCGGCGGTGGGCTCGAGGCCGCGTTCGGCCGCTCGCCCACGGGCCTGACGCGCGTCGCCGAGCGGGCGTTCGGCGCGTCAGCCTACGGCGCCGGCGTCGGCGACGACACCTTTCTCAAGGCACGCGCCGGCGTCTTCTTCGCCCGCGCCACCGCGAGCCGGGCCGTCGGCGACGGCACCGCCGGCGGACCCAACAACATCGACCTCGACGACGCCCTCGGCGCCGACCCGGACTCCACCCAGCCCATCGCCTCGGTCGAGGTCGCGCTGCCCGTGCTCGACCTCAAGATCGACGTGGGCTACCTCGGCACCCACGAGCTCGAAGCCCAAACAACCCAGAGCCTGTCGTTCGACGGGCAGACCTTCACCGGCAACGTCACGACCCAGGACACCTTCGACCTCGTCGAACTGAACGTCGCGTACGAGCTGCTCGAGCTCAGCCCGAGCGAAGCGCTGGGCGTCAAGGTCTACGTCGGGGCCGGCATGCGCTTCGTCACGTGGCGCTCGGAGATCTCCGGCACCGTCGGCGGGTCACCCGGCAGCGCCGAGGACGAGGTGTTCGTCCCGCTGCCCGTCGTCGGCGGTGGGGCGCGGGTCGACTTCTTAAACCACTTCTACGTCTCCGCCGACCTCTACCTCGCCGAGTACGGCGACTTCGGACGCGTGACCGACGTCGAGGCCGTGCTCGGCTACGACCTCTTCCGCAACGCCGGCGTCTTCGTCGGCTACCGCCAGATCATCGCCGAGACCGACGCGTTCGACATCGAGTTCGACGCGCAGGTCGAGGGCTTCTTCATCGGCGCCGAGCTGCGGCTCTAAGCAGGCATCGACCCGTGCGGTCGGACTCGGCCGCCCGCCTCGAAAGCCTGGGCTAGACAGCCCGGCTCGACATCGGGCTCAGCCGGTCGCGAACATCGACGCGAGGATGTCAACACCCCGCTCCAGACGCTCGTCGGGCGCGGCGAGGCTGATCCGGAAGTGCGTGTCGCGCGAGCTGAACGCCCCGCCGGGGATCACCAAGACGTTCTCGTCGATCGCCCGCTCGCAGAAGTCTCGCCCCGTCACGCCCTCGGGCGCCCGTGGGAAGACGTAGAACGCACCTCCCGGGATAGTGACCTCGGTGACCCTCGACAGCCGCTCGACGACGAGGTCGCGGCGGGCCTTGAAGCGTGACACGGTCGGGCCCATGTCGACATCGAACGCCGCGACCACGCCGTGCTGGAGCGGCGCGGGGGCGCAGACGAACGTGTACTGCTGCAGCTTGGCCATCTGGTCGATCAGCGCCTTGGGCCCCGCGGCGTAGCCGAGCCGCCACCCGGTCATGCCGTACGTCTTGCCGAAGCCGCGGATGAGCAGCGTCGACCCGAACGCGTCCGGCCTCCGGCACGGGCTCGGGCAGGCCGGCGAGCCGTCGACGCGCGTGTCGGTCGCGAAGTCGTCGAAGGTGAACTCGTCGTAGATCTCGTCGGAGATCAGCACGACGCCACGCGACGCGCAGAGCTCGCGCAGCCCGTCGCACGACGCCCGGTCGAGCACGACGCCCGCGGGGTTCGACGGCGAGTTGAGCAGCACCGCCTTCGTCCGCCTGGTCAGCAGCGGCTCGACGCGCTCGGGCGTCAGCCGGAAGTCCGGGTACGTGTCGCACGGGACCGCCGTCGCCCCGCACATGGTCGCGACCGCCGGATAGCACAGGAAGTGCGGGTCGGGGATGACGATCTCGTCGCCCGGGTTCAGGAGCGCGAGCATCGCGAGCATGATCGCCCCGGACGTCCCGCTGGTGATCAGCAGGCCCGGGTCGTCCCCGCGCTCCCAGCCGAGGTCACGCTCGAGGTGCGCGGCGATGCGGTCGCGGAGCGGCGCGATGCCCTGCGTCAGCGTATAGCCGTTGTGGTCGGCGTCGATCGCGCTCGCCGCGGCCGCCTTGATCGAAGCATCAACCGGGAAGTCCGGCTGACCGATCGAGAGGTTGATGGGGTCGTCGAGCTTCGCGCCCAGCTCGAAGATGCGGCGGATGCCCGACGCGTCGAGCGACGCCGACCGGTCAGAGATCAGATGATCGAAGTCCAACGCCGGACCGGGCCGTTACTTGACGACCGGGATCGTCTTGGGTAGACCCAGCGGGACGTTCTTCTTCGGGTCGAACTTCCCGTCGGTCTTGAGCTTCTCGATCCGCTCGGCCCGCGTCATCACCGACCGCACCGACGCGAGGTTGCCCGAAGTCTTCAGCGATCGATCGATGCTCACAGCGCACGTCCTTCCAGGGTCCCCGAGCGGGAGCGGACCAGATCCGCCAACCGCGGAGCCACGATTGAAGGGGACATGCCCCGCAAAGGTCAAGGTTCACCAGCGCGCGAAACGCAAAGCAAAGGATTCTGTTAGGGATCGTACTTCACCCAGAGCCATCGCTCGGGCGACGTGAAGTCGAGCGTGCCCTCGGCCTGATCGCGCCAGATCCGCCCGAGCGCCGCGATCTCAGCCTCGTGGTCGGTCCGCCGCGGCAGCTTCTGAGAAAACTCGCGGCCCGTGATGCCACGCAGCGTCATGACCTGCCACCCCCGGACCCGACGCGTCTGGATCCGGTTGATCTGAGCGGGGATGTCGTTGGCCTCGAGGAAGCGGACCAGCCGCTCGGCCTCGGGACGGTCGCCGATGACCCCGAGCGATACATAGTTGAGCCCTGGCGTCCGGCGCTCGACGTCGGGCGCGACCGCAACCACGCCGCCGCCGCCCTCGCCCAGCCCGCCGGCCACCTCCGCCTCCGAACGCCGCGGCGGCTCCGGCTCCGGCGACGTCGCCGGGTCGAGCAGGATCGGGTCTTCGGGAATCTCCGGATCAACCTCCCGAGGCACCACAAACGTGCCCTCGGCGTCAGACTGCCCCTGGCGGAAGCCGATCGTGAAGCTGATGAGCGCCAACGCCAGAGCCCCCGTCACGACGTACGCCAGGGTCATCAGGTTGACCGGCACCATGCGAGTCCCGCCGGACGCAACGCTCGGGACGCCCGTCTCGGGGCCCACGGGCTCCGCGAACCCCGGGTCGTCCAGCGGCAACGCATCCGCCTCTGGCAAACGCGGCGCCCCGCGTTCGGCAAGCCGTTCAGGCTGGGGCTCGGGCTGAGGCTCCGGTGGCCCGCCCGGCGCCCGGGCTTCATCGGGGTTCGAGCCGGCTTCCGCTCCATCCGGCGGAGAGGCGGCCGACGCTCCACCCGAAGAAGGGACCTTGGCGTCGTCTTGCGGGGCCGCCGCGGGGCGTTGCCCGTCGGCGTCCATCGAAGAAGGAGCCACCGATCCGGGCGGCGAGCTCGGCGAATCGTCCACGGCATCGCCCTGCTGCTGGAGCAGTTCGAAGAGAGCCGGACTCGATCGTCGCCTGGGCACGATGCATTGTTCGTCGGCTTGTCGGGGCGCGACGGGCCAAACCGGGCCAAAACCCTTCTATCATCCCGGGCTATGGCGATCAGAGACGACGAAATCGTGCCCGTGAGTTCCGGCGAGATGTCCGGGCTGGAACGCGTGTATCTCCCGGAGATCTTCCGGGGGTTCGGCACCACCTTCAAGCACATGTTCACCTCGTGGGGCCAGGGCAAAACCAGCCGCACGATCCAGTACCCCGAGCAGCGCCGGGAGCACTACGACGTCGTCGACGGCGGTCAGAACGCCAGCAACTTCCGCGGCGTCCACCGGCTCAACCGCGACGAGAACGGCCGCGTCAAGTGCGTCGCCTGCATGATGTGCCCCACGCTCTGCCCGGCCAACTGCATCCACATCGAGGCCGCCGAAAGCCCCTGGGACGACCGCGAGAAGTACCCGGCCAAGTTCGAGATCGACGAGCTCCGCTGCATCTTCTGCGGCATGTGCGAAGAAGCCTGCCCGGTCGACGCGATCGAGCTGACTACCGAGTACGACGTCGTCGGCGCGAGCCGCCAGGAAATGATCTTCGACAAGCAGAAGCTCCTGAGCGTCTACGACGTCACGATCGGCCGCAAGCCGATGTAGGGCGTTCTCGGATCAGTCCGAATGCGTTGGGCGACCAAGCGACGCCTCTCGTCCGAGACGGAAGCCCCTGATCCATAAATACGGAAAATTTCGCTAGCGAGCCGCACAACCTGTGGTCTGTTCTGTCTGTGTGCTTTGTTCCGGCAGGATTGGGGCTGGTGAAGAATCTCACCAGTCGCGATTTGATGAGAGAAGGTGTGTAACTCCTTGAAGAGAAGCGCTGACGACATCGGCTGTTCACGCGATCAGTATCGATGCAAGCGGTGACCATCACGCTCACCGCCGGGTGCAGCAACGGTCTTGGTGTAAGACCGGGTGTACTACCAGTTTCGCTTCACTTCTTTGACTGTGCAAAGCCATTGACGATGGAAAGCCGCGCCGCAAACAGTGGCCGGCACGAGAGCGGACGGTGCTGTCCCGGCCGGTAAGCCGGACCTTGCCCGAGTGTGCTGCGGCTTGCAGTGTGTGACTGAGAGATTGAACGGTGCGGGTGAAAGAGGCCCGTGTGCGCCCTACCCAGACACGGCGGAGAAATGAAATGGCTTCCCAGAAGTTCCCGGTTGCTTTACTCGCTTGCGTGCTGGCTCCGGCGGCGTCTGCGCAGCAGATCACGTTCAGCTTTGCGAGCGACAGCGACAGCAACGATCCAACATTCGTCGGCTCGTCCGATACGTTCGGGAACGCGCCGTCGGCCGAGCCCGATTTCAGCCTCCTGGTCGATGATGGAAACGGTCCCCTCCCCACGCTGGAGTTTGCCGACCTCCTTTTCATGGCCGATTTTTCGATCACGTCATTCGGCAAAACGATGATCGCGCCAGGCCTGTTCCTGCATAACTACTCCGTCGATGGGGTCTTCGCGCTCAGCGATGCGGGCTCGAACAACATCCTCGAGGCGGACGTCGCCGGTGGCGTCATGAGCATCGTCGGCGGTGAGAACTCTTGGGCCACCTCCGGCAGCATCATCACGAGCGACATCGACATGTCCGAGATCACCTACCGCTGGGGCGGGATGGACTTCCCCGACTACCTGATCTTCAACGGCCAGGAGTCGGCCGGCGACGACCTCGACGACGGGGTGTTCACGCTCACCTTCCTCGCCGACTCGTCGAGCGACGGCGTCGTCGAGCTTGACGACAACGGCCTGCCTGTCGAAGAGTGGACCGCCGAGGCTTCGTTCTCCGGCTCGACCCGCTCGCTCATCCCCACCCCGGGTGCCGTGGCGATGATCGGGCTCGGCGGCCTGCTCGGCGCCGTCCGCCGCCGCTGATCGTTCGCGATCCAGCAGATCTGAATCCCGCAACCGCCCCTCCTGCCAGGGGCGGTTGTTCTTTGTGGTCGGTTTGTTTCAGATCCTGAAGGGACCGGATCGGCTTGGGCGATTCCTCAGGCGACCGCAGACGCGGCCTGATCCGCGAAGATCTTCGCCTGCTCCCGCACCGCCTCGCGCCAGTCGAAGTTGATGTCCGGGTAGGTGATCGACCGGCTCGCGGTCGGGATCACGCCCCGCCCGGGCAGCGACCGCTCGCCGAGCAGCGGCCGCACCGAGTCGAAGCTCCCGCCCTGCGCCCCGAACCCTGGCACGAGAAACGGTGCCCTGGGCATGTGCTCTCGGAGCCGCTCGGCCGCCTCCGACTTGGTGATGCCGACCACCGCGCCAACGTCCGACAGCCCGCGGAGCCCGAGCCGTCTGGCGCCAAGCTCGCGGATCATCTCGGCGGTCCGCTCGGCCAGCGTCTCGCCGTCGCCGGTCGTCAGCGCTTGCAGCTCGTCGCTGTCGGGATTACTCGTCCGCGCGAGCACGAAAGCGCCCAGCCCGGCGTCGAGGAAGGGCTCGATCGAGCTGCGGCCCATGTACGGGCTGAGCGTGACGGCCTGCGCGCCGCTCCCGAGGGCGGCCGCCGCGTAGTGCCCCGCGGTGACGCCGATGTCCGCCCGCTTCACGTCGAGGATCACCAGCATGCCGGCGTCGCGCGCCAGCGCGCAAACCGCTTCGAGCGCTTCGAGCCCGGGCGGGCCGTACCGCTCGAAGCAGGCCGACTGCGGCTTGATGATCGCGACGGTGCCCACGATCGACTCGATGATGTCGCCACAGAAGGCGCAGATACGGTCGGCGGGTTCAACACCCGACACGTCAGACGGCAAGCGTTCCAGCACAGGGTCGAGGCCGATGCAGGCTGGGGTGCCGGCTCGTTCGATCGCGGCTGCGAGGCGGTCAGCGAAGGCCAATCGAGTTATCTCCGTCGATATCCAAAGGCAAGTGATGCTACCGTCCTCCATGGACCCGAACACGCCAGAGTCCATCGATTTGAAGAAAGATCAGGGACTCGCCGTCCGCTGGAACGACGGCACTTCAAGCTACTTCCCGATCGCCTATCTCCGCCGCATGTCACCGTCAGCGGACATGAAACAATTGCGCGCCGACATGGACACGAACCCGCTGACCGTTCTGCCGCGTGGCGCGGGCAACAACGGCATCACGGCGACCGACGCCGAGCTCGTCGGCAACTACGCGATCCGGATCCTCTTTTCCGATGGGCACAAGACCGGGCTCTACGCGTGGTCGTACCTCCGCGAGATCGACCCCGACCGAACACGCCTGCACGACGAAACGCGCGCGACCGAGAACCCGTCCGATCGGCAGAGCCACCCCGGCCACGGCAACGCAGGAACCGACGGTGCCTGACACGCAGCGCGAGCCCGTCTCGCTGACGACCCAGCTCTACGAGCTCCCGGGCGTTTCCAACGCGCTCGCGCGCGCGCTCGCCGCGATGGGGCTGACCAACGTCGGCAAGCTCGTCGCGCACCTGCCCCACCGCTACGAGGTCGAAGAACCCGAGACCACGATCGGCGGGCTCAAGCCCGGCGCGCTCGTCGCGACCAAGGGCGAGGTCACCTCGTGCCGCCCGAGAGGATCGGGCCGAGCGACGCGCTTCGAGGCCGTGCTCAACGACGGCACCGGGCGGCTCGACCTGGTCTGGTTCCACGCGCCGTACATGATCGGGCGGTTCCACCCGGGGGCCTGGCTGCGCGTCAAAGGAAAGTGCCGGCCGTACAACCAAGGGCTGCAGATCGCCAACCCCTCCTATCGCGTGCTCCGACCCGACGAGAGCGTGGCGACCGCCGACGCCGACGAGACGAGCGACAACACCGAGAGCGACGGCGACGCCAAGCTCGTTCCCGTCTACCCCGCGAGCGAGCGGGCGCCGACGCGGGAGATCGCGCGGGTCGTCCGCGGGGTCTTAGACGAGGCGCTGCCGCTGATCGAGGACCACCTCGAGCCCGCGTACCGCCGCGAGCGCGCGCTGCCGGAACTCCGCGAGGCGTACCGCGCGATCCACGCGCCGCTCGACCAGACCCAGGCCGACGAGGCGAGGCGGCGGCTCGCCTACGACGAGCTCTTGCTCTTCCAGCTCGCGGTCGCGCTCAAGAAGACGCAGCTCCGCGGGTCGTCGCTCGCGCCGGCGCTCTCTTCGGCCGACGCGGTGCACGATCGCGTGCTCTCCATCCTGCCCTACCCACCGACCGACGCGCAGGCCCGCGTCATCGCCGAGCTGCGCGCCGACCTCACCGGCGACCGGCCCATGAACCGGCTGCTCCAGGGCGACGTCGGCTCGGGCAAGACGATGGTCGCGCTCTACGGCATGCTCCTCGCCGTCGCCAGCGGGCACCAGGCCGCGATGATGGCGCCCACCGAGATCCTTGCCGAGCAGCACCACCGCTCGCTCTCCGCGGCCCTCGAGGGCTCGGGCGTCTCGGTCCGCCTGCTTACTGGGTCGACGCCCGACAGCGAGCGCTACGCCATGCTCGAGCGGCTCGCGGCGGGCGAGATCGACCTGATCGTCGGCACGCACGCGCTGCTGACCGACCGCGTCCGCTTCAAGAGCCTCGCGCTGACGATCATCGACGAGCAGCACCGCTTCGGCGTCGAGCAGCGGGCGGTGCTGCGTGAGAAATCGACGGCCGAGGGCAGCGGGCTGACCGCCGGGATCGCACGGACGCCCCACGCGCTCGTGATGACCGCGACGCCCATCCCCCGGACCGTCGCGATGACGCTCTTCGGCGACCTCGATGTCTCGACCATCGACGCGCTCCCACCCGGGCGTTCGCCGATCAAGACCAAGGTCTTCGCTGCAAGCGATCGCACCGCGGCGTACCGCGAGCTCTCCGAACGGCTCGACGCGGGCGAGCGCGGCTACGTCGTCGCCCCCGCCATCGATTCCGCGGGCACGGGCGGCGACGCCGAGATCGTCGGCGTCCGCGAGCTGATGGACCGGCTTGAGGCGGGCATACTCAAAGGTCGCCGCCTCGCGATCCTGCACGGCCGGCTCAAGCGCGACACCCGCGACGCCACCATGGAACGCTTCCGGCAGGGGCAGATCGACGTGCTCATCGCAACGACCGTGATCGAGGTCGGGGTCGACGTTCCCGAAGCGACCTGCATCGTCATCGAGCACGCCGACCGCTTCGGGCTCAGCCAGCTGCACCAGCTCCGCGGGCGCGTTGGCCGCGGCTCGAAGCCCGGGCGCTGCGTGCTGATCAGCGACCCGCCGACGCCCGAAGCCGAGCGTCGTCTGCGGGCGATGGCGCGCACAACCGACGGGTTTGCGCTGGCCGAGGAAGATTTCTTGCTCCGCGGAACCGGTGATCTGTTCGGCACCCGGCAGTCCGGCAGCACACAATTCCGTGTTGCCAACCTGCTGACCGACATCGAACTCCTCAAGCTCGCCCGGCGGGACGCGGAGGCTTGGGTCGAACGGTCGCCCAGGCTTGGGCATGCAGGCGAAGCCGTGCTCCGCCGGAGAGTGCTCCGTTCGCACGGCGAAGACTTTGGCCTCGGTGATGTTGCCTAGCACGAAGAGCCGAGCCGAGACAGCCGCACAAAGTTGTGGATCAGGGCTTGGGGCCGACCTTGGTCGTTTCTGGACGTTTCCGCGCTGACCCCGTATTTGCGATGACGTTCGGTGAATGTATGGTTAGTATGACCCGAACGTTTACCCGTTGAGCGGTACGAGCTCAGCGGCAGGAGGGTTGAACCTTGCCTGTTGATGCGTTGCACGATCGGATGAACACGGCCGCGAACGGGCATACGTACCGCAAGCTCGGCGAGCTCACGAAAACCCACCCCGAGACCGTCCGCCGGTACATGCAGGGTCAGTCGCCCAGCGTTGAGTTCCTCATGGCGCTCTGTGTCTCGATGGGCATTAGCGCGGAGTGGATGCTCACCGGGCACGGGCCGATGCGGCTCAGTGAGGCCCGGGCGCACGCGCTCAAGCTGGCCGACCCGTCCGAGTTGCTCTCGGCGGTCGCCGGTACCATTGACACCCTCGACGATCGCCTCGGGCGGCTTGAGGTCTACGTCCAGACGCTGGAGTCGCGGGTCCGCGGCGGTCAGGAGACGCATGAGCGCGGATCGGCGGCCCTTATCGAGTCGAAACGAGCCGGATGGGGACGCGGCGAGCGGGCCCGAGGCATCGGCGCCGCCGTCGCTGCCGCCGCAGGACAGCGCCCGGCTGCTGGTTGAGCTGCTCAAGCCCGCCGGGGTCGAGCTCGGGAGGCGTTGGCTCGCGGCTCTATTGACCGTGCCTGAAGATGATCGCGAAGCCGTGGTCCGGTCGGTCGAGGCCGAGATCGCCCGCACGTACTACCAAAACGAGCCCGAGCCGTCGAACGACGTCGGAATGGAGTCGGCGACCGACGCCGATGCCAGTTCCGAGGCAGGTCCCGAAGCAGACCCCTCGCCCAAGGGGGCCTGAGCCTGTCGCGCCTCCCGCTACCATCCACCGCGACGAGCGGGCAGCGGGGCTTGAGGAGGGTGCGATGGGGCTGCGGGAAGACGCCGCGGAGCGGTTCGCGGAGATGGCGGCCCTGATGGAGCTGCTCGGCGAGAGCCGTTTCCGCATCAACAGCTACGCCAAGGCGGCGCGTGTGCTCGAAGCGCACGCCGGAGCCCTTGAGGGGCTCGACCAGCCGGCCCTCACCGAGCTCGACGGGATCGGTGCTTCGACCGCCGACAAGATCCTCGAACTCGCCGAGACGGGCGCGATCGCCGCTCATCAGAAGCTCGTGGGCAAGGTCCCCGAGGGGCTGCTCGGCGTGATGCAGGTGCCGGGCGTCGGGCCCAAGACCGCCAAGCTCGCCTGGGACAACCTGGAGATTACGGATCTGGACGGGATCCGCCGCGCGATCGACGACGGCTCGCTCGCGACGCTCAAGGGGCTCGGGCCCAAGTCGGTCGAGAACATCCGGCAGAACCTGAGCTTCGCGAGCAAGGAGAGCAAACGCCTGCCGCTGGGGATCGCGATGCCGATCGCCGAGGCGCTCGTCGATCGGATGTCGAAGGTCCCGGGGACGAGGCGGTGCGCGTTCGCGGGTTCGCTCCGGCGTGGCAAGGAGTCGATCGGCGACCTCGACCTGCTCGTTGTGACCGACGACCCCGAGCGGGCGCGGGCGGCGTTCTGCGAGCACGACGACGTCCAGCAGGTGGTGGCCCGCGGCGAGACGAAGTGCTCGGTGCGGCTGAAGATCGAGGTGCACTCGGGCCGCTGGCGGCTCGACGCCAAGGACGACGTCGTCGGGGCGGACCTGCGCATCGTGCCCGAAGCGAGCTGGGGCGCGGCGCTCATGTACTTCACGGGCAGCAAGGACCACAACGTCCGCGTCCGCGAGGCCGCGATCAGGCGTGGGTTCACGCTCAACGAGTACGGGCTGTTCGAAGAGAGCGACGAGGAGCGGGCGTCGGGCGAGCCGCCGCAGGAGCGCGGCACGACCCCGGCCGCGAGCGAGACCGAGGCGGCGGTCTTCGCCGCCCTCGAGCTTCCCGAGGTCGCGCCGGAGCTGCGCGAAGACGCGGGCGAGGTCGGCGCAGGCCCGCTGCCCGAGCTGATCACGGTCGCCGATATCCGGGCCGAGCTGCACGCCCACACGACCGAGAGCGACGGGCGGCTGAGCCTCGATCGGCTCGTGCAGCACGCGATCGACCGGGGCTTCCACACGATCGCGGTCACCGACCACTCGCGTTCGAGCGTGCAGGCGAACGGGCTGAGCGTGGAACGGCTCAAGAAGCAGCGGGCCGAGATCGAGGCGCTGCGAGAGACGCTCGGCGGCGCGATCGACGTGCTGTGCGGGTCGGAGGTCGACATCCACGCCGACGGCTCGCTCGACTACGACGACGACGTCCTCGCCGAGCTCGACTACGTCATCGCCAGCCCGCACACGTCGCTCAAGCAGGAGCCCGCACGGGCGACCGAGCGCCTGCTCCGCGTGATCGAGCACCCGCTCGTGCACGTTGTGGGCCACCCCACGGGGCGGCTGGTCGGTCGGCGGAAGGGCCTCGAGCCCGCGATGGACGAGCTGGTGCACGCCGCGGCCGAGCACAACACGGCGCTCGAGATCAACAGCCACTGGATGCGGCTCGACCTGCGCGACACCCACGTCCGGGCGGCGACCGCCGCGGGCGCGCCGATCGCGATCGACTGCGACGTGCACACCGCCGAGTGCTTCGACAACCTGCGCTTCGGTGTCGTGACCGGCCGGCGGGGCTGGCTGACCGCCGAGGGCTGCGTCAACGCCTGGGACCGGGACCGTCTGCGGGCGTGGATCCGCTCGAAGTGGTCATAAGTCGACGGATCGCCGCAGCCGCCGCAGGCGGATGCTGGTATCCTCAATCGATGGCAAACCGTTCCGCCACATCTCGGGGCTTCACGCTTCTCGAGCTGCTCGTGGTCATCGCGATCATCGCGCTCTTGATTGGCATCCTGCTGCCAACGCTCGGCGTCGCGCGTAAGAACGCCCAGGCGACCAAGAGCCTGGCCAACCTCCGCTCACACGGGCAGGGTCTCGCGCTCTACACGGGCGATCACGGCGTTTTTGTGCCCTTCAAAATGGAGGGCACGCACCACACCGGCCGGGTGAACGCGCGGTACCACTGGATCATCGGCGACCTGCTCGGCTGGCCGCCGTACCTGCCGCAGAACGCCGAAGAACAGTTCCAATTCGAGAACAACAACGACTTCGACCGCCTCGACCACCCGGTCTTTCTCGACCCCGTGCACAGCGTCGAGGACATGCGGTCGGAGCAGTCGGGCGAGATCCAGGTGTTGCGCTGCGGCAGCTACGGGTACAACTTCCGCTACCTGGGCAACACACGTGGCGGGCTCGACGGACGCCCCGACGCGAACCATCCGGTGCCGGAGAGCCGCGTGCTGAACCCGTCGAGGACCGTCTCGTTCGGCACGAGCGGCGGCGGGATCGGGCTGCGTCCGCAGGGCTTCCGCGAGCACGCGTACACGCTGGACGCCCCCAGGCTCGCACCCGGCGAGACCAACACGGACCGCTGGGGCCATGATACGGCTTCCTACCTGGAGGCGAGGCACCTCGGGCGGGCGCAGGCCGTCTGGCTCGACGGGCACGTCGCCAGCAAGCGGCTCGAGGACTTTGGTCACGTCGTGGGCTCGGACTCGCTGCCGATCCAGGACGAGGGCTCCAACGCGCTCTGGAACGGCCGCGGCTTCGACCGCGACGCGACGACGCCGACGCCCTAGCGTTCGGCCGGTCAAGCTCTGGCAACCTCACCACCCCCAAGCCGCCCCGGGCGGGAGCGTTTTCATGTTCGAACAGATCTCCGACACCGTCAACGGCGCCCTGAAGAAGCTCTCTGGCCAGGGCACGATCTCCGAGAAGAACGTGCGGGACGCGATGGAGCAGGTCGAGACGTCGCTCCTCGAGGCCGACGTGCACTACGACGTCGTCAAGAAGTTCTGCGAGGAGGTCGTCGACGAGGCGCTGGGGCGCGAGGTCACCCGGAGCCTCAAGCCCGGGCAGGAGATGATCGGGATCGTGCATAGGAAACTGGTCGAGCTGCTGGGCGGCACGCCGCCATCTGAAGACGAGTTCGTCGGCAACATGGACATCCACGCCGAGCACCCGGGCATCCCCCGGATGGAGCCGGGCCCGACGGTCGTGATGATGTGCGGGCTGCAGGGCTCGGGCAAAACGACGACCTGCGGCAAGCTCGCGGCGTACCTGCGGCGGCAGAACCGGTCGGTCATGCTCGCGGCGGCCGACCTGCAGCGGCCCGCGGCGGTCGAGCAGCTCGAGACCGTCGCGACGCAGGTCCGCGAGAACGCCAAGGGCAGCGCCCGCGTCGAGTTCTTCGGCGACCCGGCGCTGACCAAGGAGTACGGCAAGGGCGTGGGCGTCGCGGTCGACGTCTGCAAGAACGCGCTCAAGGAAGCCCGCCGCGAGGGGATCGACACGCTCATCCTCGACACCGCCGGGCGGCTGCACGTCAACGACGAGCTCATGCGCGAGCTCAACCGCATCCAGGGCGAGCTCGTGCCGCACCAGATCTATCTCGTCGTCGACGCGATGACCGGGCAGGACGCGGTCAACTCCGCCAAGGCGTTCCACGAGCGGCTCGCCGTCGACGGCGTGATCCTTACCAAGTTCGACTCGGACACTCGGGGCGGCGCGGCGATCAGCGTCAAGGAAGTCACCGGCGCGCCGATCCGGTTCCTCGGCACGGGCGAGAAGTTCGACGGGCTCGAGGAGTTCCACGCCGAGCGGCTCGCCGGGCGCATCCTGGGCATGGGCGACGTCGTCTCGCTCGTCGAGAAAGCCCAGCAGGAGATCTCCGAGGAGGAAGCGGTGCGCCTCCAAGAGAAGATGATGAAGGGCGAGATGTCGATGGACGACTTCGTCAAGCAGCTCCGGATGCTGCGGAAGATGGGCCCGCTCAAGCAGCTGCTGGGCATGCTGCCGGGCGTGGGCTCGGCCCTGAAAGACGCGAACATCGACGAGAAGCAGCTCGACCGCACCGAGGCGATCGTGACCTCGATGACCACGGAAGAGCGTCGCGCGCCCCGCGTGATCAACCACTCACGCCGCCGGCGGATCGCGACCGGCTCGGGCACCGACGACACGCAGGTCTCCGGGCTCGTCAAACAGTTCGACACGCTGACCAAGGTCACGAAGCAGATGGCGGGGCTGAGCTCGGGCGGCAAGCTCGCGGCGATGCAGCAGATGCAGGCCGGCGGCGGGATGGGCGGCGGGCTCGGACGGATGAAGGGCTCGACGAAGACCACGAGCCCGAAGAAGAAGTTCAAGCAGCGGAAACGCCGCTGAGCCCTGCCGGTACACGCGGGGGCACACGCCGCCGGGTCGCGGCGACCCGCGCCCGTGTTCTGCTCTTGCTCTGACTGTTCTTGGGAGACCGCTGTGCCCTCACGCTGCCCGAACCGTTCTTCCTCTCGTCGGCCCATCAACCAGAACGCCAGGTGGGTCGCCGTCGCGGCCGGCGTCGCCGCGGGCTTCGCGACGCTCGCCGGGCTGCTGGCGGCGCCGGGCAGCCGGGCCGCGACGGGCTCACCCTTGACAGACGAGATCGCGATGGAGACCACGAACGCCGTGAGCACCGCTGACGCCGATGCGATCGACGCGGCGATCAAAGACCTGTACGCGGTGATCTCCGGGCCGGCCGGCGAAGCACGCGACTGGGACCGCTTCCACAAGCAGTTCGCGCCCGAAGGCAGGATGTCGTACACCCGGCCCAACGGCGACGGCACGTTCGTACTCGTCGTGCTGACGCCCGACGACTACGTGACCAAGATCGGCCCGCGTCTCGAGGAGGCGGGCTTCGTCGAGACCGAGACGCACCGCGTGCTGGAGGTGTTCGGTTCCGTCGCGCACGCGTTCAGCACGTACCACGGTGTCACCGAGGCCCAAGACGGCTTCGAGATCCGCGGGATCAACTCGATCCAGCTCGTCAAGGTCGGGCCCGCCGCGGGCGACGAGCCGCAGTGGAAGGTGCTGTCGATCACCTGGCACCAGAAGCAGGACGGCGAGGACATCCCGGCGAAGTACTCGCCCGTCGGCGAGCTTTAGCAGCGGGGCGGGCGTCCGGTCGGTCGTTCAGCCCGCGTCCGCGACGCCGTCTTTGGCTTTGCTAGCGCTGCCTTGCAGCGGCAGGAAGTCGGCACGCGTCCCGTCGGCCCACGCCCGGATCGCCGGCGCGCCGAATTCTTCGTACGCGATCTTGATGCACGCCGCGAGCGGGATCGCCAGCAGCAGCCCGAAGAACCCGAGGAACGCGGCTCCCGCGAAGGTCGCGAACAGGATCGTCGCGGTGCCGAGCCCGACCTCCTTGCCCTGGATGGTCGGGGTCCAGACGTAGTCGTCGAGCCACTGCGCGAGGTTGTAGAACAGCAGCGGCGCGAAGACGGTCCACCACCACTCGTCGCGGAAGCCGCCGTTGGGCTCGATGTACAAGAGCACGATCGACACCGGGATGCCGACGCTCGCGAGGTAGGGCACGATCGAGAGCACGGCGACGACCGGGCCCAGGATCATCGGCACGGGCACGCCGATGAGCCAGTAGCCGACGGTGAACAGCACGGCCTGGATCGCGGCGATCGTCAGTCGCCCGCGGACGAACCCGGCGATCACGCCGTCGAACCGGCGGAGCAGGCGGTCGACGGTCTCGCGGTGGCGCCCGGGGATGAAGCCGTCGCGCGTCTCGATCACGCCCGCCCAGCCGGTGCAGACAAAGAAGAAGAAGAACGCGGTGAGGAAGCCGGCGAAGCCCAAGGCCGCGACGGACCCGAGCACGCCCGCGGCGACGTCGAGCGCGCCCACGCCGACCGACGCCGCCCGCTCGGTCAGCTCGCGCGCGTTGTCCCGCGCCCAACCCAGCCCCACCGCGGCGTACTCGGCCAGCTCGCCCCGCTCCTCGTCCTGCTGGAGCTCGACGACCGCGTCGCGGACCTCGCGCCAGGCGCCCGGGAGCGCGTCGGCCTTCTGCTCGTTGTCCGGCGCCTCGACCGACGCGATCACCTGACCCGTGCGCTCGGCGATGCGCTCGACGAGGTTGACCCCCTGCACGACACCCGCCGTGAGCGCCGCGCCCGCGGGCACGACGACGACCAGCACCGCCGCCCCGATCATGACGACCGCCGCGAACTTCCGCCCGATGCCAACGCGCCCCAGCCACCGCACGACCGGCTCGACGAGGTACGCCAGCGCGATCGCCAGCAGCAGCGGCACGGTCACGATGCTCGCAAGCTGCCCCACGTACAGCACGCCGACGATCGCCAGGACGACGAGCACGTCGCGCACCGGCTGGATCTGCCAGAGGTGCTTATCCAGCGGATCGGGCGAGGTCTCACGCGTCGGTTTCGGGTCGGGAGGCGGCATCCAGGGAGCCTATCGGAGGACCGTAGAGGAAGCGATGCAGCCGGCCCTGCTTCCATTCCGGGTGTATCTCTTCCAACCAGTTCAAGAAAACGAGCAGAATCAATAGCAAGACGAAGTACGGGTCGAACGCGACAATCCACGCGATCGCGAGCAGCTTCATCTCAAGATGCTGCCAAGGCATGACAACGACTCCGAGCACGAGACAGAGCCCGGGCACGATCATGATCCCCGAACCGGTGCTCTTCCGTGTTGTCCAGAAGTAGACAATCTGCGCGATATGGATGATGTGGATGAAGTAACCCAGCGCCAGCAAGCACGCTGCCACCGACCACCGAATGACCAGTACCACTTCTTCCGGCGTCACGCCGTTTCGGCGGGGTCGAACGCCTCGTCGAAGTCGAACACGCCGACGAAGTCGTCGAACGAGTCTTCCTCGGTCTTGCGGAGCAGCCCGGCCTCGATCATCGCAAAGACGATGCGGCCGAAGTCGGCGGTCTCGCGGATATTCCAGCGGTGCAGCACGGTGCGGGCTAGGAGCCCGTACCGCCGCAGAGCCAGCTCCCGCAGCCCGAGGCAGAGGTCAGCTCCCGAGACGTGCCGGCTCTCGTCGCCCGCGTCGTCGAAGTCGTCGCCGCCGCCGTCGTCGACCAGCGCCGAGCCGGTCGCGCCGTGGATGCGGCCGACGGTGTGCTGCAGCCCCTCGCGGACGAAGTCGAACGACGCGGGCGGGAATCCGCCCGACGCCTCACTCATCGCCTTCCAGTCCACGGTGAACGCCTCGCTCATGATCCACTCCCAGGGCGTCTGAACATACGAAGTCTATCGGCCGGTGGATCTTACCGAGTCCGGGTTTCCTGCCCAGCCGCGGCCCGAACACCGTCCCGCAGGCTCACCGCGCGGTTCCCGACCACCCACCAGCGCAGGGGTTTATCGGCCCACTCCTGGGCAGAACCCACGCCGATCCGCGGGCCGTTGGCAAGCTCGACGTCCGCCGCGCTGTACGGGCCGGGCTCGATCCGGAGCCTCGGGTCCGTCGCGAGATCGATCATGTTGAGCGAGCGTTCGATCGCGAGCGCCTGGCAGAGCTTGGCCGGGCCCGACCCGAGCTCGTGGTCCTTGGCGGGCTTCGAGGCTCGCGACCTGGCCGCGCGCTCGCGGCGGGCACGCCCGATATTCACGCCCGCTTCGCCCTCAAAGTCGACCGCCCGCAACAGCACCGCCACGGGCTCGTCGACCTCGCCGCACACGGCGTTGAACAGGAAGTGCATGCCGTAGGTCAGGAAGACGTACGACGTGCCGGGCGGGCCGAACATGGGCTCGGTGCGTTCGGTCCGCCGCCAGCCGACGGAGTGAGCGGCTTTGTCCTCAACACCGCAGTACGCCTCGGTCTCGACGATCACGCCGCCCCACTCTGATCCGTGCCCGTCGCCGTCGTCCGCCGAACGGATCAGCCGGCAGCCGATGAGCGCCTTGGCGAGCGTGACCGGGTCGGTCGCGAAATCCTGGCGGGTGAGCCGGGGCATCAGGCGTAGGCGTGCAGCCCGGGCAGCAGCAGGTTCACGCCGAAGTAGGTCCAGAGCATGACGACGAAGCCGACGACGCTCAGCCACGCCGTGACGAGGCCCTTGTCCTTCGCGCCCAGCCGCACGTGGATCACGATCAGGTAGATGATCCAGGTGACGAGCGCCCAGGTCTCCTTCGGGTCGAACGCCCACCAGCGGCCCCACGAATGGTCGGCCCACCACGCCCCGAGAAGGATGCCGACGCCCAGCGTCCAGAACGCGAGCTGGAGCACGAGCAGTTGGGCCTTGTCGAGGTCGGCGAGGGTGCGGTGGATGGTGGTGTGCTTGCCGCCGAGCGCCCCGCCCGAGAGCTCGGCAGCACTGGCCGCGCCCATCGCGGCTTGCGGCACGCCCGCCGCCGCCGCGTTCCCGCGTCCGAGCTTCGACGCGTAGTGCGTCCCGAGGTAGAACAGGCTCACGATGAAGCCCAGCGAGATGAGCCCGTAGCTCGAAAGCACGGTTGTGACGTGGTACTTCAGCAGTACCGACGTGTTGAGGATCGCGGCCTCGCGCTCGATGAACTGCCCGGGGATCGCGGTCTGCGTCGCGGCGACGAGCACGAGGAAGCCCACGCCCGCGGTCGCCGCGGCGAAGAGCCACTGCCGCTTGACCACGAGCAGCCCGAGCCCGACCAGCGCCGCGAACAGGCTCAGCCCGGTCATCGACTCGAACTGGTTCTGGATCGCGAACCGCTCGGCGATCACGCACCGCAGCGCGAAGCCCGACGCGTGCAGGCTCACCGCCACGACCAGCGAGACCGCGCCCACCGCCTTGAGCCACCCGCGGCCCGTGCCGAACGCGAGGACCAGCGTCACGAAGCTCAGCCCGTAGAGCCACATGCCCCACTCGAACGCGTTCGACCGGTTGTACGCGAGCTCGAGATCACGCCGCGCGGCCGGGTACTGCTCGGCGTTGACCGCGGGCACCAGCGACGCGAGCTCGGCGATCGCGGCATTGGCCCGCGCGACATCGAGCGACCGCCACGCGTCGCCGAGCGCCGCCGCGGCCGCGACGACGCCCGAGTCCGCCGGTGCCCGGCCGACGTGCGTCCACCGCTCCGACGCGGAGTCGGGCGCGATCAGGAGCATGTTGTTCAGGGCCCCGCCGTAGAGCAGCAGCGCGTCGTCGGCCGCGTTGATCGCGCGGACGTGCGGCTCGCTCGACCCGAACCGCAGCCGCAGGTCGGGCACGAACGCCTCGACCGCGACCGGCGACACACGCCCCGACACCAGCAGCCGCTCCTGCTTGCGGGGCTCTCCCGGCGCGACCATCTCCACCATCGCCCGCCGCAGCGGCAGGTAGTCGATCCCGATCAGCGGCTTGGCCGCGTAGTGCCCGGGGTCGATCACCACGTCGAAGAGCGTGAACAGCGGGTCCTGCTTGAGCTTCACGGGCTTGCCCGGCAACGGCGACCCCTCGCCGTCGACAGGGGCGACCGTGTCGTGGTACCGCGGCTTGCCCGTGATCGTGCGGACCGTCTCCCGCGCCAGCGTGTCGAGGACCTTGACACGGCCGTTGTGGAACACCGCGAGCCCGCGCAGCGGCGTCAGATCGACCCCCTCGGCGAACGCGTGCTTGGCGCGCACCGAGTGCGTCGGCGTCATCGGGCGCGAGCCGAACGGGCTCTCGGCGACCGACGCCTGGGCGACCATCGCGTCCTCCGGGTGCGCGTTGCCCGCGGGCGCGACCTGACCCGCCGCGGGCAGCACCACGCCCGGCAGACCGAACGCCGCGGCCAGTGCCCACGCGATCAGCACACGGAACGGCGAACGGCAACGCCACGACATACGACACCTCGTGAGCAGACTCATGCGCTCGCTCCCACCGGCTCCGGCCGCGACGCTTCTTCGCCGCCCGGTTCTTCTTTCGATCGCGTCGAGCCCGCGCGGGCGAGCTCGATCTCGCGTTGGATCGCCCGCTTCTTCCGCCTGACGAGCCACGGCTTGACGTAGAACGCCCAGGGGATGCCCAGCGACATCAGCACGCCGCCGAACGCGATAACGTGGATGCCCGGGTTGTTGCCGACCTGGAGGATCGTGAACCGGGCCCGCGGCCGCGGCAGCAGGCCCTCGTCGGCCAGCCGCTGGCTCTCGAACCATCCCTGCTGGTCCCACCCTGCTTGGCTCAGCTTGAACTGGTTCGGGCTCAGGTGGCTCGCTAGCTCGCCCACGACGTTCGCCGGTGCGGGCCGCTCGTCGGACCAGCGGAACGGGGCTTTGAGCGGCGCGTTGAGCTTGGTCACGTGGCTGAACGGCTCGAACCGGTCGCCGCCCGCGGGCTCGACACGCACGAGTGTTTGGTAGTCGCGCGGCGCGCCGCGGTGGTCGTACGCGAGCATCTCGAAGTCGAGCATCCGCGCCTGGAAGCCCGGCAGCGGTCGCTGCAGCCGGCCGAACGCCAGCTCGACCGGCTCGCCCGTGGGCAGCTCGACGCGGACCGACGCCTCCTCGCGCGTGCCGCTGAGTCCCATATACCGCACGAAGGGCAGCCAGACCACGCGGCTAAAGCCCTCGAACCCGTCGACGGTCACCTCGACCGCCAGCATCGCGCGGTCGTGCGTGCCCACCTGCTCGCGGTCGCGGTCGATCTCGGGCACCGGCCGCGGACGCTCGAACCGCTCGGCGTGCGCCCATCGCTCGCCCAGCTCCAGGTCGATCTCGGGAACAACATCGCGCAGCCGCGTGCCCGGCTCGATGCCGGCGACGACCCGGACCGAACCGCTCGGCTCGCGGACCACGGCCCGCACCAGCCCCGTCCGCGGGTCCTCGTCGAAGAACACGTTGAGCTGCGAGATATCGAGCGCGACGATCTCGATGCCCGGATCGGCGTCGCGGCGGACCGGCCGACCTTCTGGGCCGATCTCGTCGAGCAGGTCCTGCGAGAGCTCCGGGAACCGGCTGTACACCCAGCGCGTGTACGACGCGCCCCCCGCGGGTTCGGTCACGCGAATCAGCGCGACGTCGCTCGTCGCGCCTTCATACCCGGGCGTGATGATCGGGAACGGCGGCTCGGGCAGAAGGTCCTCAACCTCGATGCGGTACCCGGTCTCGCCAACTTCCAGCCGGTCGCCAGGCTGGACCGCGACGACCGTCTCGAACGGTTGGCCGTCGTCCCCGCCGGGCACACGGACGATGAGCGCCGCGGGCGCTGCTCGACCATCGGGCCGGGGGGGCACCGGCGCCGCCAGGTCGGCGAACCGGTCGTCGTCGAGCCCGATGGTGTACTCGACACCGAACAGCGTGTTGTCGCCGAACCGCGTGCTCGGGCGCTCGGGGGTCAGCGAGTAGTAGAAGAACGGATCAGCCGACTCGGTCTGCCCCTCGTCGAGCTCGAGGTCGCTGTACAGATAGACCAGCCGCATCGGGTTCGGCGGCGAACCCGCCGGCGTCTCGCGGCGGACCCAGTCGGTCGTGGGCTCGGCGTACGAGCTGTAGCCGACGATCTCGAAGTTCACGCGAGGATCGACCACCGGCCGCGTGCCCGCGGCCGGGTCGCGCGCGGGCGGCACGGGCACCGAGAGCCGCCCGGCCCCGACGTGCAGCGTCGCGCCGACCAGCTCTGAGATCGAGCCGCCGAGACCGACCTCATCGCCTGAGCGCAGCCCGGCGTCGAGCCCGTAGTCGTTGTACCGCGGCACGCCCGAGAGCGGGCGCTGCTGCCAGCCGCGGAACTGGTTGATCCAGAGCGCGGTGCGAGTGCCGTCGTAGAACACGCGCTGCGCCGGGCCGGGCGACGAGACGCCCTGCGCGTCGGCGGGCCCGGCGAGCAGGATCGTGTCGCCCTCCTGCTTGAGCTTCTGGTAGTACACGCTGCCGAGCGCGATGACGACGATCCCGGTGTGCACGGTCAGCACGCCGAGGTTGTGGAAGGTGAACTCGATCCGCCGGAGCGTCGCGACGACCATGTTCGCGACGAACAGCAGGAGCAGCACCCGCATGGGCCACCACGAGTAGAACTCGAGCTCGGTCATCTCGAAGCCGGGCAGGCGTCGGAGCGTGATCGCGTCGTAGCGGTCAACGAAGCCCGCGAAGAGCCGCAGCCCGTCGCCGGTCGCGGGGTCGAAGTGCAGCCGCGGCCAGGCGACGAGCCACCACCCATACGCCGCGCCCGCAGCGAGCAAGAGGCCCAAGACCACGCGCGCCGCGAACCGCCCGGCCCCGGCCGGCGCGAGCCCGCCGACCAGCCACGCCGGGAGCACCCCGAGCACACCGACCGCGACCAGCAGAGTCGCCGCGTAGATCGCCCACGTCGGCGCGAGCGCCAGCAGCCCGATCGGCACGCTCGCGAACACCGCGTACAGGCTGACGCCCGTCAGCAGCACGACCGCGAGCGAGATCGAGCTGAACGCACGGAGCACCGCCTTGGCGGCCCACGCCCACGCCGGAAAGACCCGGTCGTCCCATGCCTGCACTCGACGCCACTTCGCGCTCATAACCCTCCTCGCACGCCGCTTTCATCGGATTCGAACGGTAGGAACAACAGACCCACCGCACGCTAATTTTCCTGTCTCGCCGAAAATCTCGTCTTACAGGAGAACGAGGTCTGCTTCCGACGCGAACAGATCCTTGATCGGGTCGGCCGACCCGTCGGCACCCAAACCCGCCGACACGAGCCCGACCGGGCAGGCTCCGACCGCCAGACGGCCGGCACCTTCGTCGAGCCCGAGCGCGCGCAGCCCGTTCAGCGTGATCATCTCGAGGAGCTGGCGCGGGCCCGTGTCGCCATGTTGGAAGCCGTCGCGCTGGAAGAGGAACCGGGCCTCGTCGAGCGTGGAGAGCCTGTCGGTGCCCTCGGGGAGATTGATGATCGAGTCGGTCCCGAGCGCGACGTTGACGCCGGCGCCCAGCATGTCGAGGTAGCGGTGCGGGCCGAAGTCGTGGTGGCGGCCGAAGTAGTCTGACGCCCGGGGGCAGTACGCCACGCTCACCCCGGCTCGGGCGAGGGCGGCGATCTGCTCGTCGGGGGCGTCGTTGACATGGGCGAAGACGGACAGCCCGGCCGCCGAACCGAGCGCCCGCAGCACGTGCTCGACCGGGTGGGCCCCGCGGCCGACGTCGGCGAGGATCCGGTCGTCCCAGAGGTCGAGCGATTCGAGCAGGTCGCGTTGCGGGCCCGTGCCCGCCTCGACGAACTCGCGCTCCTCGGGCGTCTCGCCGACGTGGGTCGCGATCAGCGCGTGCGCCCGCCCGCCCGCCCGGAGGCTCGCGGCCCAGGCGTAGTTGCCGACCGACACGGTATTGGGCGCGTGCGGCGACAGCCCGAACGGCTCCGAGCCTAGCTCGCCTATCGCGTGCTCGACGGCGGACCGCGCGTCGGCTTCGCGGGCCCCGATGCCGAAGAACTCGAGGCACGACACGCCCGCCAGCGCGGTTTCGCGGAACGCTCGGACGGCGTCGACACTCGGCCGGCCACGGGCCGCCCCGGCGATGTCCCCCACCACCGCGACGCCCCCCGCGCGGGACAGGCGGGCGCCTTCTGAGACCGCCGCCCGGATGCCGTCGGGCTCCGCGGGCCGCTCCTGGCGGACCATCTGCACCCAGTCGACGAACGCGGAGCCCGCGCCGCTTTGCCCAGCCCGCGCAAACGGGCGAGGCCCGACAATCGTCAGATCCAGATGTGTATGCGCATTCACAAAGGCCGGAACCACGATCCGCCCCTCGAGATCCAAGCGACTGGCCGACGCCGCCCGCTCGTGCCGATAGACCTCATGACGAGGGCCCACGGCCAGGACGCGTCCGAACGCCGCCTGCCCAGGAAGAGCCTCGACCAGCACGGACTCGCCACCGGACTCACACGGGCCGGGTGGCGATTTCGCATCCCGCACGGCCGCGGCGTCGATCAGGACCATCGTTGACCTCATACGCGACGCTAGCGGACCCGCCGAGCTCCCGACCGCCTCCCGACCCGCCTCCGTGGACAACCGCGGGCGAGACACGCGCGGCGACTTCGCGGTCGGGTCATCGATCGGGCTGATGCACCGGGTGCTAACAATCCGATAATTCGACGTCGAGGATCGATCTCGCCCCGCGACCCGGGCCCGGTCCGCTTCCAACACGACGTCAAAGAGGACCGTGCCATGACCACGCGATCGAGACCCCTGATGCTCCGTGCCCGCCGCCTCGCCGCTGTCACAGGCTCGGCCGCCGTGCTGGGCGGCCTCCTCGGCGGCTGTACCACCGACCAAGTGCTTGAGGACCTCCGGACCAACAACGCCGCCCAGGAACAGCGGCTCCAGGTGCTCTCGGCGGAGAACGACGACCTGCGCTCCCAGCTCAACGAGACCCGCGACCGGTCCGAGAGCGTCGAGACCAGCATGGGCGACCTGCAGTCCGAGAACGACCGCCTGCTGTCGCAGGTCCGCGACCTCGACGGGCAGCTCCGCCGGCTCGACCAGATGCTCGGCGAGATCGCGGTGAACACACTCGACGCCGAGACCGACGACGCCCTCCGCGGGCTCGCCGATCGGAACGACGCGATCGAGTACGACTCGGCGATCGGCGTGCTGCGGTTCTCCAGCGACCTGACGTTCGCGTCGGGCTCGGCCGACGTGACCGCGGGCGCCCGCGACGCGCTGGCCGACCTCGCCAACGTGCTCGCCGACCTCGACGACCCGTACGAGCTGACCGTCGTCGGGCACACCGACAGCGTGCGGCCGTCGTCGTCGACCGCCCGCCGCTTCCCGACCAACCGCGCCCTGTCCGTCGCCCGGGCGATCTCGGTCGCCGAGGTGCTCGCGTCGGAGGGCATCCCGGCCGACGCGATCCTGACCGGTGGCTGGGGCGAGCACCGCCCGCTCGTGCCCAACTCCGAGACCGGCGGCACGCCCGCGAACCGCCGCGTCGAGATCGCGCTCGCGGCGTCGACCGGCTCGGCCCAGGCGACCTACGGCGACGACGCGTCGTCCGCCGCCGGAGACGCCACCGGAGCTGACGCGGCCAACGACACCGGCGGCCGGTCGGGCCTCCCGCCGATCACCAAGTAACCCCGCGTCCCCCCTACGCTGCGGTCGCATGCCCGAAGCGACCCCGACGCCCACGCCCCGAACGCTGCCCTGGTTCCTCCGCGCGTTTTTGCTGATCGAGCTGATCGCGCGGTTCGGCCGACGTCTGTTCCGCGGCACCGTCGGCTTCGGCGAGTTCGTCCGCTTCACCGGCTCGACCATCCGAGGGTTCTCCAGCGTCCGCACCTGGGCCCGCTGGGACCGGCTCGGATCGCAGCTGTTCTTCGTCGGCACGACCTCGGTCCCCGTCCTCATGCTCACTGGGCTGTTCATCGGCATGGTGCTCGCGATCGAGGGCTACCTGCAGTTCGCCGCGATCGGGCAGGAGACGCGGCTCGGCGGGGTGATCAACATCTCGCTGGTCAAGCAGATCGGGCCGGTGCTCGCGGCGGTGATCGTCGCGGGCCGCGTCGGTTGCGCGCTGACCGCCGAGCTCGGGTCGATGCGCGTGACCGAGCAGCTCGACGCGATGCGTGCGATGGCCGCCGACCCCGTCCGCGTGCTCGTCTGCCCACGGGTCGCCGCCTGCGTGCTCATGATCCCGGCGCTCGTGACCATCTCCAACGCGTGCGGCGTCGTCGGCGGCTGGTTCGTCGTCACCCGCATATTCGACACCAACCCAGAGCTCTACTGGGACTACTCCGCCGCGTTCGTCTCCTGGTTCGACGTGCTCAACGGGATCAGCAAGAGCTTCTGCTTCGCGTTCGCGATCGCCGTGGTCTCGTGCTACAAGGGCTTCACCTGCAAGCCCGGCGCCGAGGGCGTCGGTCGCGCGACCACCGACTCGTTCGTCACCAGCTTCATCGCCATCATCGTCATCAACTTCATCATGGCCAAGTTCCTCAACGACCTCGACCTGGTCCGCACGGGCGGCGAGTTTGAGAGCGTCCTGGGCTAACCGCGGCCAGATCCCGGCGGCCAGATCCCGGCGGTTAGGGTCCGGCGATCACAGTCTGGCGATCACGGGCCGGCGGGCCGGCGCTCGGTGAGCCACGCTCGGAAGCCCGCCTCGTCGTCGACCGGGTTCGCGACGCCCGCGACCAGCGAGCCGTACGCGTCGCGGGCGAGCGACCGCTCGACCAGCCACAGCCAGACCGCGTACGCGCCCGCGTAGTTCGCCAGCGGCCGCTCGCCGTTGAACGCGGGAAACCCGAGGGCCGCGAGGTCGCCGACGGGCATCAGCCGGTTGGCCTGCGCGCGCCGACGCGCGACGTCGAGCCGGTCGGTGGGCAGGGGGCGGCCCTCTTCATCGAGCGATTCGGCGAGGCACGCCAGCCCCTCGAGCACCCACGGCGCGTGCCGCTGGTTCAGGCGGGTCTGGTGGCGGTGGTGCAGGGCGTGGAAGTACTCGTGCCGCAGCGTGGCGTCGGCGTCGCGCGAGACCAGCCGCTTCGCGTCGTGGTCGTACTGCCCGGGCAGCCTCGCCGCGAGCGCCGCGGCCTCGGCCGGATCGGTCAGCCCCCGATCGGTCGCGAGCCAGCGCGCGTAGTCGGGCGTCTGCAGCACGAGCACCAACACCCAGGGCGTCCGCTCGTCGACCGCGCGGTCGACGCCGATGCGGTCGGCGAGCCGCTCGGTGCGGAGCAGCTCTTCGGACACGTCGCGGGCGCGGGCCAGACGCGGGAAGCTCACGATCACGACCCGCCGGTCGGCGTCGACCTCGTACTCGTAGCGCGGGCCGAGCGCCCGCTTCCAGGCGTCGAGCGAGGCGTCGCGCCGAGCGTCGAGGATCCGCGGCCACGCGCCCGATACGTCTTGATAGAGCGGCGTCGCGCGGAGGTCCGCGAGCCTCGGGTCGCGGTCGAGACGCGCGAGGTCGGTGAACCCCTGCTCGATCGCCACGACCAGGTTCGCCTGCGCCCGCTCCAGATCGGGCGGCATGCTCAACGCGTGCGCGAGCGACAGGTTCAGGAACGGGACGAACGAGCTCGGGTTCTCCTCGGCGATCCGGTCGTACAGCTCGACCGCGCGGGCGTAGTCGCCGCGGAGGAACGCCGCCGCCGCCCGGTCGCCGATCGGCTGGGCACGGCTCGGGGGCGCGAGACTGACTACGAACACGGCGACGATGAACACAAACACCATCGTGCTCCGAGGCGCACGCACGCTCTCAGAACGCCGAGCCGTCATCGCCCGAGCACCGTTCGGATCGCGTCGGGCAGCGCGTCGAGCTCGAGGTCGAACACCCGGGCCGCGAGGGTGGCCGGCGTGTCGCCCGGCTCGATCGGGCACGACCGCTGCAGGACGACCTCGCCCGTGTCGTACTCGTCGCTCGCGTGGTGCACGGTGCAGCCCGACCGCGTGACCTCGCCGGCGTGGAAAGCTTCGAGCACGCGCCAGTGCACGGCGAGCCCGTGCATCCCACGCCCGCCAAACTCGGCCCGCCCGAGCGGCGGCAGCAGCGCCGGGTGGATGTTGATCACTCGCCCGCGGAGCTCCGCGGGCACGGGCAGCAGCCGCAGATACCCCGCGAGCACGACGAGGTCGACCGCGTGCTCGGCGACGAGGTCTCGCAGCCGATCGGGCTCGACGCGGCCGTAAGCGCGCACGAGCGCCAGCCCGGCGGCGTCTGCGCGCTCTTCCGCGCCGCACGGCCGCGACGCGACCACCGCGGCGATCTCGGCATCCAGACGCGCCGACTCCGCGCCGCGACGCGACGAGCGATCGATAAGGTTCTGCAGGCTTCGGCCGCCGCCGGAGCAGAACACGGCGAGCCGCGGGCGGCGTTCGGGAGGGGCCTGGGTCACGCGCGGAAGGTACGCGGGCTCACGCGACGGCCGCGAGCGCCTCGTCGCGCGTCGATCGGAGATTGAGCGCTTCGTCGAGGTGCGTCAGACGAAACGTCTCGGCCATGCCCGGGTGGGCGCCGAAGACCGACAGCGCCCCGCCGTGCTTCATCACCAGGTCGCGCAGCGCGACCAGCACGCCAAGCCCGGTCGACGCGACGTACGCCACGGGCGTCAGATCGACCACGAGCCGGTAGCGGCAGGTGCGCAGCTTCTCGGTGATCGCCTGCTTGGCGGCGGTCGCCTCCGCGTCTGCGAACCGCTCCACGGACAGGCGAACGACCAACGCGTGGGCCGCTTCGTCGAACTCGCACGCGGCGTCGGGCTGTTGTTCGGAACTCTGCGGTATGGACATCCAGCAAGTATACAAGACCAGCGGGTCCACACAAGCCGGCCAGTGAGAAAGACAGCCCATCTTGCCAAACAGCACGGGCCTGCCGGGATCATTCCGACCGGAACGGCCGTGGCATGCCCTGCTCGTCGACCGCGACCATCGTCAGTTCCGCCCGGGTCACGGTTTCGCGGCAGCCGTCGTGGCACCGCTCGACCTCCACGTCGACCGCGAGCGTCACGCTCGTCGTGCCCAAGCGGGCGGTCGTCGCGTAGCACTCGACCGTGTCGCCGACCTGCACCGGGGCGCGAAAGTCGACCCGGTCGACCGCGGCCGTGACCCAGCGGCAGCGGGCGTGGGTCTGGGCGTGGACGAAGCCGGCCTGGTCGATCGCGCTGAGGATGACGCCGCCGAAGATCGTGCCGTAATGGTTGGTGTCCTTGGGCATGGTGACGAAGCGCAGCGCGAGCGTGCGGTCTTCGAGCGATCCGGGTCGGTCGGTCATGCCCGGAGCGTACGGCCCGGCGGCGACCGCCACGCCGCGTACCGTTCGGCATGCCCACGACGCTGACGCTGCCCAAGCTCGACGAGTATTTCGGCCTCGACAAGGAAGAGCTGATCAACCGGTTCGCGCGCTCGCTCGACGCGCTCGATCCGCGTATTGCCGAGCTGTCCGCCGAGGAAGTCGACACGGCGTTCCTCGCGTCGGCCGGGGTGGGCAAGCTGCCGGTCCGGGTGGTCGTGGGCCACCTGACCGATTCGGACCTGGTCTGGATCCACCGGATGCGCCGCACGGTCGCGGAGGCGCACCCGCTGCTGGCCGACTGGGACCACGACGCGTTCATCGACGCCGGGCTGTACGGGCTGGTGTCGCCCGAGGAGGGGCGCGAGGCGCGGCCGGCACCGCCGGTGGGCGCGTCGATGGCGGCGATGCACGCGGCCCGCCAGTGGACGGCGTCGTGGCTCGCCACGCTCGAAGACACCGACTGGAATCGCACCGCGATGCACCCCGAGGCGGGCGAGATCACCCTCCGCCGCATGGTCGAGCTGCTGGTCTGGCACGTCGAGTACCACAACCGGTTCATCGCCGCGAAGATCGACGCGATGCGCGCGGGCGCCTGAGCCGACACGTCACAATGTTTGAAATCCGGTAGGGTCGATGCCCGGCCGGCTCATCCAACCGACGGGCGGCCGCGTACCGTTCGCTGGTGAGTGCTCTGATCGATGAACGCCGGTACCTGATCCCGTTCCGTTCGGGCCTGCTGCCCAACATCTTCACGGGCACGCTCGTGATCGGGGGGGGCGTGGCGGGTCTGCGGGCGGCGCTCGCCGCGGCCCAGCCCGACGACGCCGACGTGATCATCGTCTGCAAGGGCGCGCTCGAGACCAGCTCGACGGCGTGGGCGCAGGGCGGCATCGCGGCGGTGACGCCGGGCAGCGTCGAGGCGGGCGACAGCGTCGAGCAGCACGTCGAGGACACGCTCAAAGCCGGGGCGGGCCTGTGCGACGGGCCGATCGTGCGTCTGGTCTGCGAGGCCGGGGCCCGCGAGATGGAGCGTCTGCTCGACCGGGGCATGGCGTTCGACCGCGACGCGTCGGCCGCGGTGCGGCTCGGGCGCGAGGGCGGGCACTCGGCCCACCGTATCTTGCACGCGGGCGGCGACCGGACGGGCCGCGAGCTGCAGCGCGTGCTGGGCGACGCCGTGCGAGCCCACCCGCGGATCCGCGTGTTCGAGCGCTGCTTCGCGCTCGATCTGCTCACGCCCTCGGCGGCGCCGGGCTCGCCCGTGCTCGGCGCGATGACGCACCACGCCCGGCACGGGCTCCAGAGCATCTGGGCGCGGACGACGATCCTTGCGACCGGCGGCGCGGGCCGGGTCTACCGGGAGACGACCAACCCGGGAATCGCGACGGCCGACGGGCTAGCGATGGCGTACCGAGCCGGCGCGACGCTCGCCGACATGGCGTTCGTGCAGTTCCACCCGACCGTGCTGTACCTGCCCGGGGCGGGGCGGCACCTGATCTCCGAGGCGGTCCGCGGCGAGGGCGCGCTGCTGGTCAACGACGCGGGCCGACGGTTCATGGAGGGCGAGCACGAGCTGGCCGAGCTGGCGCCGCGCGACGTCGTGAGCCGGGCGATCGTCCGCGAGCTGGCCCGGTCGGGCGGGTCGCGGGTCTGGCTCGACGCGAGGCACATCGAGGGGTTCGCCGAGCGGTTCCCGGGCATCAGCCAGCAGCTCGCCCGCTACAAGATCGACGTGCGGACCGACCTGATCCCGGTACACCCCGCGGCGCATTACACGATCGGGGGCGTGCGGACCGACGCCGTGGGTCAGACCGACGTGCCGGGGCTGCTCGCGGTCGGCGAGGTCGCGAGCACCGGGCTGCACGGCGCGAACCGGCTGGCGAGCAACTCGCTGCTCGAAGGGCTGGTAATCGGCGCCGCGGCGGGCGAGCTGGCGGGCACCCGGGCGACGAGCCGCGACGCCGGCGGCGGAACGGCGACCGTCTCGGGAAACGAAACGGCGCAGCCCGTCGGGCCGACGCCGATCATCAGCGACATCCCGCCCAGCGACCACGGCGAGCTCGACATGGGCGACGTGCGGTCGAGCCTGCGGTCGGCGATGTGGCGGAACGTCGGCGTGGAGCGGACGGGCTCGAAGCTCGACGACGCGGTGGACATGCTGCAGTTCTGGGCGCGGTACACGCTCGACAAGGTCTTCGACTCGCCGTCGGAGTGGGAGACGCAGAACATGCTGGTGGTGGCGACGCTGATCGCGCGGGCGAGCCGCTGGCGGGTCGAGACGCGCGGGGCGCACACACGCTCGGACGCACACGATGCCGAGGAGGCGTTCCGGGTGCACGACCTGTGGCGCCGCGGGCACGAGGAGTGCGAGACGAGCCCGGTGCTCACGGCCGACGGGACGGCGGCGCTGGCGTCCGGGGCGTGACACGCTCGCGGCGCCGTGTCGGGCGGGCGGGGGGCGAGCCTCGGCGTCTCGTGTATTCTCTGATGCTCTTGATGGTGCTCTCGGGCGTCGCCTCGGGCTGCCGCTACGAGCGGATCGTCGGCGGACGGCGGCCGTTCGAGGGTCTGCCGGGCGCGGTGGTCGGCGGCGAGCCGACGCCCAAGCAGACGACCGGCGGGGTTGATGGTTTGGCGGGCGCCGGGGGCGTGGGGGGCGGGGGCGTGGGCGGAACGCGGGCCGGGCCGATCCGGGTCGAGGCCGAGGACGGGACGATCACCCTGGTCTCACGGAACCCGCGGGACCTGATGGTCCACGTGCTCGACACGCTCGGGGACGAGGAGCCCGAGCTGTTCCTGCGGCAGGTGCTCAGCGTCCGCACGATCGACCGGTTTTACGAGGCTGGGTACGAGCCGGTCGAGGCGTACGAGCGGCTGCGGTCGGGGTTCTCGGACATTGACGCGCTGCTGCGGTCGATGCCGGCGGGGGAGATCTCGGCGAACGCACGGTTTGAGAACATCGGGATCAACATGTTCCGTCTGAGCGTGCGGGGCAAGGCACGCCGTGGGCTGCGTTGGACAAGCTTCGACATGGTGATCGAGGACGGGCGTTGGAAGCTGCTGTGGTTCGGGCAGAGCTGAACGGCTGGGCGGGCGGGGCGTCGGCCGGGGCGGATGACGATTCCAAGGTTCGGCCGGGTCGAACAAGCGCCCGCTGTCTCTAGAATCCGCATCCGCGACGCGGACTCGACGAAGCCCAGCGGGCAAGCACTTGGAGCGATGGAGACGCTTATGAGCCTGGCCACCGGCGGGACGGACGTGGGGCGTGATGGGGTTGGTCCGGATGGAGCCGGAGCCGATGGACGCGGGGACGGCGTCGCGCGAGGGTCTTCGGGCGACGCCGTGGGCCGCGTGGTGCTCGACGCGTCGGACCGGTTCGAGCCGCGGCACCTCGGGCCTGACGCGGGTGAGGTCGCCGAGATGCTGCAGGCAGTGGGCAGCGCTTCGGTGTCGTCGCTGATGGACGAGGTGGTGCCGGCGGACATCCGCTTCGGCCGGGCGCTCGATCTTGGCTGGGCGTCGGCGGGGCTCGCCGAGAGCGAGGCGGTCGCGCGGCTCAAGGAGCTGTCGTCGAAGAACCAGGTCTTCCGATCGTGCCTGGGCATGGGGTATGTCCAGACGATCCTGCCGAGCGTGATCCTGCGGAACGTGCTGGAGAACCCGGGCTGGTACACGCAGTACACGCCGTACCAGGCGGAGATCTCGCAGGGTCGGCTCGAGGCGTTGTTGAACTTTCAGACGATGATCGCGGACCTGACGGGCCTGCCGCTGGCCAACGCGAGCCTGCTCGACGAGGCGACCGCGGCGGGCGAGGCGATGTCGATGTGCCTGTCGATCGCGTCGGGCAAGCCGGCGCGTTTTTACGCGGCCGAGGACTGCCACCCGCAGACGCTCGAGGTGCTCGCGACGCGGGCGAAGGGGCTCGGCGTCGAGCTGGTCGTCGGCCCGGCCGACGAGTTCGACCCGGCCGACGGCGAGGGCTTCGCGGGCGTGCTGCTGCAGTACCCGACGACCGACGGGCGGATCGAGCACTACGGGGCGGTGGCTTCGGCGGCGAAGGCTTCGGGGACCGTCGTCGTGGCCGCGGCCGACCCGCTCGCGCTCACGCTGCTCGCGCCCCCGGGCGAGTGGGGCGCGGACATCTGCGTGGGCAGCGCCCAGCGGTTCGGGGTGCCGATGGGCTTCGGCGGCCCGCACGCGGGGTTCCTGTCGACGCACGAGAAGCACGTGCGCAAGCTGCCGGGCCGGCTGGTCGGCGTCTCGCGTGATGCCGAGGGGCGGCACGCGCTGCGCCTGACGATCCAGACCCGCGAGCAGCACATCAAGCGCGACCGCGCGACCAGCAACATCTGCACCGCGCAGGTGCTCCTGGCGGTCATCGCGGGGTTCTACGGCGTGTACCACGGCCCGGAAGGCCTCCGGCGCATCGCGACCCGCGTGCGGCTCTACACCGAGACGCTGCGGGCCGGGCTGGCCGAGCTCGGGCACGGTGCCGGGCAGGGCGCCGGGCACGCGCCCGCGTTCGACACGCTGCGGGTCCGCGTGAGCGACCGCGACACCGACACGGTGCTCAACCGCGCCCGCTCGCGGCGGATCAACCTGCGCGACTTCGGCGACGGATCGGTGGGCGTGACGCTCGACGAAGCGACCGACCGGGCGCTGCTGCGCGACCTGCTGTTCGCCTTCGGGGGCACGGGGGCCGAGGACGTCGACGCGATCGCCGAGGGCGCCCGGCTCGACCTGGGCGACGACCTCGAGCGGACGTCGGGCTACATGACGCACCCGGTGTTCAACGCGCACCGGTCCGAGACGCAGATGCTCCGCTACCTGCACGCGTTGCAGGAGCGGGACCTGAGCCTGGTGCACTCGATGATCCCGCTCGGGTCGTGCACGATGAAGCTCAACTCGACGAGCGAGATGCTGCCGGTGACGTGGGAGGCGTTCGGCGGGCTGCACCCGTTCGCGCCGCGGGAGCAGTGGTCGGGCTACGCCGAGCTGTTCGGCGACCTCGAGCGGTGGCTCGCGGAGATCACCGGGTTCAAGACGGTGAGCCTGCAGCCCAACGCGGGCAGCCAGGGCGAGTACGCCGGGCTGCTGGCGATCCGGGCGTACCACGAGTCGCGCGGCGAGGGGCACCGCGACGTGTGCCTCATCCCCGAGTCGGCGCACGGGACCAACCCGGCTTCGGCGATCGTCGCGGGGATGCGGGTCGTGGGCGTCAAGTGCTACGCGGCGCCGGGCGACGGCGAGGTCGCGGGCGGGACCGACATCGACCTCGACGACCTGCGGGCGAAGGCCGAGGAGCACAAGGACAGTCTCGCGGCGTTGATGGTGACGTACCCGTCGACGCGCGGCGTCTTCGGCGAGAACATCCGCGAGATCTGCTCGCTCGTCCACGAGCGCGGGGGGCAGGTCTACCTCGACGGGGCGAACCTGAACGCGCAGGTCGGGCTCGCGCGGCCGGGCGACTACGGCGCCGACGTCTGCCACCTGAACCTGCACAAGACCTTCTGCATCCCCCACGGCGGCGGCGGGCCCGGCATGGGGCCCATCGGCGTCGCCGAGCACCTCGCGCCCTTCCTGCCCGGGCACTCGGTGGTGCGGCCCGAGTCGGTCACGGGCGGCGGGTTCGACGCGGTCTCGGCCGTGTCGGCGGCGCCCTACGGGTCGGCGTCGATCCTGACCATCAGCTGGATGTACATCGCGATGATGGGCTCACGCGGCTTGCTCGAGGCGAGCGAGCTGAGCGTGCTCAACGCGAACTACATGGCGCATCGGCTCGAGGGGCACTACGGCGTGCTGTTCAAGGGGCCGACCGGCCGCGTCGCGCACGAGTTCATCGTCGACTGCCGCCCGTTCAAGAAGATCGGCATCGAGATCGACGACGTCGCCAAGCGGCTGATCGACTACGGGTTCCACGCGCCGACCATGTCGTGGCCGATCGTGGGCACGCTGATGATCGAGCCGACCGAGTCGGAATCGAAGGACGAGCTCGACCGGTTCTGCGAAGCGATGATCGCGATCCGCGCGGAGATCGCCAAGATCGAGTCGGGCGAGTGGACGCGGGACAGCAACCCGCTCAAGCACGCGCCGCACACCGCGGCGGTCGTCGCCGGCGACTCCTGGGACCGGCCCTACCCGCGGTCGCTCGGGGCGTACCCAGCGCCTTGGCTCCAGCCCGAGAGCGGCGTGGGCTCGGAGACGCGAAAGTTCTGGCCCGCGGTCTCACGCGTCGACAACCCCTACGGCGACCGCAACCTGGTCTGCTCGTGCCCGCCCGTGAGCGAGCTGGCCGAGGGCTAAGTCCTCAGCCCCGAGGCCTGAGCCGCACCGCCACGGCCGGGAGCTACGCCCGATCGCCCGGCTGTCGGGCTCGCGCGCGGTGTTCGGACCGAGCTTTGGGCCGAGCTTCGGGCCGAGCTTCGGAATCGGGGCGTCGGCCCGGCTCGGGCTCCAGCCTGCGCCGTGGCACTAGTCGCTGACACCCAGCCCGCCGCCGATCTGGCGGTGGATGTACGGCGGCGCGGTGATGACCAGCGCCTTCGCGTCGTCCTTGTACTCGATGCGGAGCCTGGGGTGGGACCACTGGTCGGGCTCGACGTTCGACTTGATCGTGTCGATCAGTTCCTCGGCTCGGGCGCGACGCGCGACCTCGTAGTGGTCGTGCGTGGGCACGAGGATCTGCTGGTGGATGCGCTGGTTCTCGTTGTCGGGGTTGCCCGCGTACTCCTCGCGGTAAGGGTCGCGCAGGCCGCGCTCCTTCATCCGCCGCATCAGGACGCGCTCCGTGCGGATGCGCTCGGTCAGGCTATACGTCACGAGCGACCTCGGGCCCTCGACCGTGTCTCGGGTCTGGAGCTGGCCGGCGCCACCCATGGCGAAGGGAGCGATCCAGTAGTTGGGGATCTCGAAGAGCAGATCGCCGACCGCATACACGCGGCTCTCGCTCGCCTCGTTGAGCTCGGACTTGAACCCGACCTCGATCGAGCCCAGCAGGCCCTCCTGCCAGCCGACGTCCTCGCGCATGCGGCGGGACGCCCGCTTGACCGCGAACCGCAGCACGTCATAGGCCGACGCCTCATTGACGACGATCGACAGCCGGACCGTCGCGTCGAAGCCCTCGGGGCCCTCGTCTTCGTGGAGGTCGAAGAAGAGCCCGGTGCGGTCGGCGAGGAGCTGCACGAGGTCGTCGAAGCGGATCGAACGCTCGCTGAGCGAGATCTTCGTTTCGCGGAGCACCTCGGTCGGCGTGAGCTCGCGCTCGACGACGATGCCGGTGCCTGGCACCGCGACGAGCCGCTTGGTCGTGTCCTGGGCCGCGGCCGACCCCGCGAGGGCGGCCGAAAGCAGCCAGACTCGGATCGCGTGTTGCATCGAACCTCCCGACTCCCGGCCCGGATGCTCGACTCAACGAGCGCGCCGCGGCCGGAGCTTTATGGTACATCACACAACGCAAAGCCCCGGGCGGTGTTCCCGCCCGGGGCCGATGAAACGCGTTCTTGTTGTCGTGTGGGCTTGGCCGGTCGGCCGTGTGCCGCAGCTCTTAGCGGGCCGGAGCGGCGACGCGGGTGATGCGACCGTCGCGGGTCTCGTAAACCGCGGGGCGGGCGCGTCGGGCCGTGGCGGGCGGGAGGAACCGCACGCCGTCGCCGCTGCGGCTGATCTGCTGGAGCTCCGGCGGGAACCAGGGGTAGCCCACGAGCTGCCGCTGGATGTAGTCCGGTGCGGCGACCATCAGCGTGCGGATCGGGTCGTAGTACTGGATCTCGACGCCGAACTCGTCCCACTGGACGGTCTCGATCTGGCTGGTGATGAGGGCGATGACCTCGGCGGCGCGGTCGCCTCGGAGGACGCGGTCCTCGTTGTTGTTGCCCTGCTGGTTCTGCTGGAAGGGGCTTTGGCCGCCGGCACCACCGCCGCCGCCGCCGCCGCCACCGCCGCCCTGCTGCTGCGACGCCTGGAGCACCTGCTGCAGGTCGATCCGGGCGAAGTCGTCGTAGTCCTGAATCTCGAAGAGCAGGTCGGCGATGTCGTAGATCTCGATGCGGGTCGCGCGGTTGAGCACGGGCTTCGGCCCGATCTCGACGCTGCCCCAGTCGGTCATCTGCCAGGAGAACTCGGTGAACTGCCCCCGCTCGACCAGACGCAGCACACGCTCGAGCACCTGGAGCGCCGACTGGTTGCGGGCCCTGAGCGAGACCAGTAGCTCGGGGTCGAGCCCCTCGGCGTTGCGGTCGTCGAGGTAGATCGGCTCGAGCTCGGCGCCGCTAATGTCAGCGAGGAAGTTCAGCACGTCCTCCAGCCGCTGGTCCGTGAAGGTGAGGTCGATGTTGGTCGTGACGAGCTTCGTGAGGTTGTCACGCTTGACCTCCGCCGAAGGATCGGGCGCGGAGCCCTGAGCCGAAGCCGCGGTGCCGAGCAGGCCGGCGTGGTCCGAGACCGGGAGCAGGCTCGAGCCGATGACACCCGCCGCGACAACCAAGCTCGCGGCCCGAAGGCTGCGGACCGTCCTGGTCGAGCCCACCTGTCCGAGGCGACCCATCCGACCGTTGACAACATTCCAACTCATGCTGCTTTCCTTTCCACCCCCGGTGCCGAGCGTCGCCATCCGAGGTTCGAGTCGCTCGATCGACCATGGTCGCACGCGACAACAGAAATGGCGGGCTGTCAGGCAACCGCCAAGCCCAGAGTGTATCGGCCAGCCGCAGCCGCGTGCATGCCCGTCCGACCCGGAATAACGATCAAGCCCGGCTCTCGTTCGGTTCGTGCCTTGTTGCCCCCGAATCGCCGTTCGCTGACGGTGGCGATGGCCCGAGGTGACGACCGGTTGCCCTGTTCGTTGTCTCATTTTCGCTCGGGCGGGCGCCTTGTTCCCGATCGGCCGAGCCGCTCGACTATTTTTCGAGATGCTGCACGTCATCCGCCACGGCAAAGCCGAACGTGATTCTGAAACCGGCCGAGACTTCGACCGCCCGCTCGCGGCCCGCGGGGAGCGTCAAGCGGCGTGGCTCGGCTCGCTGCTTGCCGGGTTCTCGCCTCGGCCCGGGCGTGTGCTCACGAGCCCAGCTGTTCGGACCCGACAGACGGCCGAGCGGATCGCTCTGGCGCTCCACACCGAGCCCGAGCCGGCGGCATGGCTGTCGCTTGAAACAACGTTGTCCGCCGCGGCCGAACGCGTCAGCATGCTTGAAGGCCCTGCCGTGCTCGTGGGCCACGAGCCGACGGTCTCGGGGATCATCGAGCTGCTCGTAACGGGCAGCCCGGTACGGAGCGGGCTGACGATCAGAACCGGCGAGTGTGTCAGCCTGTCACAGACCGGCCCAGGGTGGACTGTTCGAAGAACCGATCGCTACGACGGCTGACCTGCTTGAGAGAATTGGACACAAGACAAAGCCTCTCACGAGCATCCGCTGAGGAAGTTGTTGATAAACGCGTTGAAGTCGTCACCGGCAAGCTTTTCATCACCGTTCTGATCGGCGGCTGGATCTTCGTTCAGGAACGCGGTCAGCCACGCGGAAAAATCGTCGAAAGAGAGCGTGCCGTCGCCGTTGACGTCAGCCAGACAAGGATCTGCGGTCGCGGGAACGACGTTGAGAGTCACGATCGACAACAGTTCGCCGCAGGTAGAACTTCGAACATCAATGCTGATCTGGGACCCATCGAGCGAAAGCGGCACATCCTCAATCGTTAAAGTCTCGCCGCCGATCTGGATGGTCGCAAACGGGTCAGTAAACGTCCAGAACTGAAGGAATGTAGGAAAATTTGTTTCGAAAGTGAAGGTTGCGTCTTCTCCTTCCACGACGGTCACCGACTGCGGCTCAACCGTAAACTCGAGTTGCTGAATGTCGATTTCTGCGATCTCAGAGTCTGTCGAGCCGAGCGGGTTCGAGGCGCGAACGAAATAAGCACCACTGTCTTCCGGTGCTAATTCACCCAGAATGAGGAAGACATTGGTCTCACCGTCTATCGGCTGCTGATCTTTGAACCACTGATAGCTGAGCTGCCCGCCACCCGCCGACGCGTTCAGAGTGATCGTACCCCCAACGTCTTCGGCGCACCCGCTTACCCCCGCGGGCTGTACGTTAAAGAAAGGCTGACTGAGAGTGCTCACGTCGTAGCCGATCGCATCAAACATAATGAGGTCGGCTTCTGAATAAAATCCACGATCAAAGAAGGTCTGCCCACCGGCGATCGACGGGTCCATGATCCCGATGTTGTTGCCCTGTTCGCGGAAGTGCGACGCCTGATCGGGATCGCCGTCTTCCATGCGATAGCTCGAAGCGATCACATCAACGATGACCCGATCGTTATCGGGGGCGTTGAAGTCGACGATCCGGGGTGTGGTCGTGAATTCTTCCTGGGTGTCGGGATTCAGGTCGAGCCCGAGATCATCGAGGGCGAAGCGGAACAAATCCAGTATGGTCGGGTTGGTCCCGTTAATGTCAGCGTTCGACGTGAAGCCCTGGGCGTGGCCGACCTCGTGAATAACCACGTCAACAAAGGAAGTCTGAAAGCCGGAGATCCCGTTGCTGGGGTCGAAGTCGAAATTGAACTGTGTGCTAAGCGTAATATTTACATCGGAGCCGCCTGTCTGGAAGCCGATCGCTTTGGCGGCTGCAGTGTTTAGGTCGACGAGGTTTTCGTTTGTAATATTATTAAGATTGTTGAAGTTGTAGATCATCGGGATAGTTCCCTCGGGGAGGAACTCCTGGATGAAATCGTCGCCATCATTATTAAGAGCGAGAGAGTTGCGAACAACGCTGTACGCCGGAAGAATATCGGCGCTGCCTGCAGACCCAATGATCCCCAAAGGGAGCGGCTGGAAGCTGAAACTGACGACAATGGTTGAAGGATCATCGAACGTCGATTCGATGACCTGCTCGGCAAACTGGAGCGCTTCGATCGCCCCGGCTGGGATGTTGCCCCCTACGTTGAAGATGACATCCAAGCCGACTTTCTTCTGCGGCGTATTTACCACAACGATTTCTTGCTCCGCCATGATCTTGTCGTGGTTGTCCATGATCTCTCGAAGGACTTGCTCGTCGAGGCCCGTCTCGTCGGTGCCGCAGACAAACTTGGTCTTGCGGAATAAATCGACAACCATTTCTTCGCCGGTCGGAGAGATGACCGTTGTGGGACCGAGTTCATCCACGAGCATGATCGGCTTGGTCTTGTTTTGCTCGGTCGTTTCGACAGAGACGACGCTAGAAACGTTCGTGTTGAGGAGTACCCCACGGCCAACAGCGGGATCAGCCAGTGCCGGCGTCGTTTCACCATCTGTTTGGCTTTGGGCTCCTTTGCTTGCCTGGCTCGTTGGCTGGCCGACGACCAGCGGGCCCGCAGCGACCGATACGAGAGTAGATAGGGCAATACGCGACATATAGCAGTCTCCATCGGGGTTATCCGCGGGCCAATGCGGCTCGACTCTGGATTATTTCTAGGGTAGTTGGCGGCGGTAATTGGCGGCACTTAATCGGGAGTTAAATAACCGCTGAACGAGCGGCTGGACGAAATGACTGGTTCCGGTACGTGCTGTTCGCGTGACGGTTGACATACTGCGGAGAATTCATCCGCCGTCTTCGATAATATCAAAAGTAGCCAACATCTGAAACAGCCAACCGGTGACCTGAATACGATTCTTCAGCGTGTGGGCAGCAAGCCTACTCCGTGATGGACCAGGTCTGCCCGTCGCGTACGACGCGGCGGTACAGCGTGTCTCGCTCGACCGGGTCGTAGCCGGCCTCGCGGATCGCCCGCTGCAGGTCAAGGACGGTCGTCTCCTGGTGGGTGGAGGCGCCGCCGACCTTGGTGATGTCGTACCAAACGACGGTGCCGTCGATGTCGTCGGCGCCGGCCTGGAGCATGAGCTGGCTCATGCCGAGGGTCTGCATGATCCAGAACGCCTTGGCGTGCGGGAAATTGTCCAGCATCAGCCGGGCGACGGCGAGGGTCCGCAGGTTCTCGAGCCCGGTCGGCCCGGGCAGGTGCTCGAGCTCGGAGCCGTCGGGGAAGAACGGCAGCGGGATGATGGTCTGGAAGTAGCCGCCGCGGCTGGCCATGTCGGGCGTGGGCAGGCGGACGCCGTCGCCGGTCAGGGTGATCGCCGGGGCGTCGATGTGGCTGGTCGCCTCGTAGACGTCCGAAAACTCGCGCCAGTTCTCCTCGCCCTCGTAGCCCAGGCGGTCGAGCGCCGCGTCCTGGGCGCGGCGGAGCATGTCCATATGCACGAGTCGCTCGCGACGCTGCTCGATGTGGCCGTAGAGGATGGTGCAGTTGGAGTTGAGCCCGAGCTCGTGGGCGACGGTGTGAACGTCGAGCCAGACGTCTGAGCGGATTTTGCCCTTGTACGCCTGGTCGTGGACACGGTCGTCGAAGACCTCGGCCCCGCCGCCCGGCAGCGATCCGAGCCCGGCGTCCTTGAGCTGCTCGAGCACCCAGCGGATGCCGGCGCGGCGGTCGTCACGCTTGTACTGCTTGGCGATCTTGGCGAGGTGGACGATCTCGACAGCGGTGAAGCCCTTGAGGTGCAGACCGTTTCCGTTCGTTCCGGAGCTCGCGCCGGCCTTCTCGGCTTCGTCCTTGATCCACCGGAGCATGTCCGGGTAGTAGTCCCAGGGCAGGTAGGGGTGCAGCCCGCCGACGATGTGCATCTCGGTCGCGCCGTTCTCGACGGCCTTGCGCGCTTCCTTACGGATGTACGTCTCGTCGCGGGTGTACGCGCCGTCGTCGCCCTTCTTGCGGTAGAACTCGCAGAACTTGCACGAGAGTGCGCAGACGTTCGAGTAGTTGAGGTGGCGGTTGATGTTGTAGTACGCGACGCCGGGGTGGAGCTTGTCGCGGACCTCGCCGGCGAGCTCGATGACCGACCACAGGTCGGGGGTGGTGTAGAGCAGGTCGCCCTCGGCGAGGGTGAGCCGCTGACCGGCGCGGACCTTCTCGCGGATGCCTTCGAGGGAGGCATCGGCGTGGGTCTCGGGTTGCAGAAGAGCGGTGGGCATGCCTCAGGCTAGCAGGACGCGGTGAGTTTTCAATGTTCTTTGAAAACTGGACGTCAAGCACCGCTGCATAACCGGAACGGCCGCGGCGGCGGGGCGGAGCCGGAGACCAGCCAGGGTGCGGGTGCCAGTCTGGCAGCCAGCGGGCCCGGCTCGGCACGCCGGCGCGGCGGCCGCGGCGGTGTCGGTCCAGCGGCGCTCTGGCACCGGAGTTGCACGTTGCCCTTGTGCGACACGAGCGTCAGGCGGCGTGTCCCGGAAGGAGCATCAACATGTCCAAAATCATCGGCATCGACCTCGGCACCACGAACTCGTGCGTCGCCGTGATGGAGGGGAAGGACCCCAAGGTCCTGATCAACAGCTCGGGCAACCGGACGACGCCGTCGGTGGTCGCGTTTACCGACAAGGGCGAGCGGCTGATCGGCCAGCCGGCCCGCCACCAGCAGGTGACCAACCCCACGAACACGGTCTACTCGATCAAGCGGTTTATGGGGCGTCGCCACAGCGAGGTGAGCTCGGAAGAGACGCTGGTGCCGTACGCGGTGACGGGCGGGTCGGACGAGTTCGTGTCGGTGCAGGTCAAGGACAAGAGCTACACGCCGCAGCAGATCTCCGCGTTCGTGCTGCAGGAGCTGAAGAAGATTGCTGAGGACTACCTGGGCGAGTCGGTCGACCGGGCGGTCATCACGGTGCCGGCGTACTTCAACGACTCGCAGCGCCAGGCGACCAAGGACGCGGGCGAGGTCGCGGGGCTGAAGGTCGAGCGGATCATCAACGAGCCGACGGCGGCGGCGCTGGCGTACGGGCTCGACAAGGGCAAGAACGAGAAGATCGCGGTGTTCGACCTCGGCGGCGGCACGTTCGACGTGTCGATCCTCGACGTCGGCGACGGCGTCTTCGAGGTGCTCTCGACCAACGGCGACACCCACCTGGGCGGCGACGACTGGGACGAGGTGCTGATCAACCACCTCGCCGACGAGTTCAAGAAGCAGCAGGGCATCGACCTCCGCGGCGACGCGATGGCGATGCAGCGGCTCAAGGAGGCGGCCGAGAGCACCAAGAAGGAGCTCAGCCAGTCGCAGGAGTCGACGGTCAACCTGCCGTTCATCACCGCGGATCAGAACGGGCCGAAGCACCTGCAGGTGACGATCACGCGGGCGAAGTTCGAGTCGCTGGCCGAGTCGCTGTTCGAGCGGCTGCGCAAGCCGTGCCTGGAGGCGATCAAGGACGCGGGGATCGACCCGAGCAAGATCGACGAGGTCGTGCTGGTGGGCGGGTCGACGCGGATCCCGAAGGTGCAGGAGATCTGCAAGGAGATCTTCGGGAAGGAGCCCAACAAGAGCGTCAACCCGGACGAGGTCGTGGCGGTCGGGGCGGCGATCCAGGGCGGCGTGCTCGCGGGCGACGTCAAGGACGTGCTGCTGCTGGACGTGACCCCGCTGTCGCTGGGCGTGGAGACGCTCGGCGGGGTGATGACCAAGCTGATCGAGAAGAACACGACGATCCCGACGTCGAAGAAGGAAGTGTTCTCGACGGCGGCCGACAGCCAGCCGAGCGTGCAGATCCACGTGCTGCAGGGCGAGCGAGAGTTCGCCAAGGACAACCGGACGCTCGGGATGTTCGAGCTCAAGGACATCCCGCCGGCGCCGCGCGGGACGCCGCAGATCGAGGTCGAGTTCGCGCTCGACGCCAACGGCATCCTGAAGGTCACGGCGACCGACAAGGGCACGGGCAAGAGCGCGAACATCGAGATCTCGAACTCGGGCGGGCTGAGCGAGTCGGAGATCGAGAAGATGAAGGCCGACGCCGAGGCCCACGCCGAGGAGGACCGCCAGCGCCGCGAGCTGATCGATCTGAAGAATCGGGGCGAGTCGGTGGTTGCCCAGTCCAGGAAGAGCCTGGACGAGCACGGCGAGAAGGTCGGCGCCGACGTCCGGAGCAAGATCGAGAGTGCCCTCGCCAACGTCGAGGACAAGCTCAAGGGCGACGACAAGGACGCCCTGGAGGCGGCTCTCAAGGAGCTCGAGACCTCGAGCACGGAACTGGGAAGGGTGATCTATGAAGAAGCAGCCCAGAACGCGCAGGCACCCGGCGCAGAAGCGCCGGCTGGTGACGCGGGGTCGTCGGATGGCGAGTCCTCGGGAGGGGACGACGTGATCGACGCCGACTTCAAGGTCAAGGACGACGAGAAATAGGACCGGTCCGGGCGGGATGGCCCGCCGAACCGCCGCTCGAAGCAGAGCTGAAAGCCCGCCACGAGGCGGGTTTTTTTATGGGAGGTGCTGACGCGTTTTCGAGCGGCGTTCAAGCGTTTGACTCGGCGTGCTTGAGCTCGGCCTTGACGCCCTCGAGCTTCGCTCGACCCTTCGCGTCGGCCAAGCTCACGCCCACCGAGACGGCGCCGGAGACCAGGAACGACGGCAGCAGGATGTCGAGCGCGGTGAGGTAGTCGGTGCCGGCGTCCCAGCCGAGGGCGTTAATGATTGGCGGCACCGCGAACTTGAACAGCACCGCGGCGAGGAACCCCGCGACCATGCCGCAGCGGGCGCCGTGGGCCGTGAGCCTCGACCAGAACAGGCTGAGGATCACCACGGGGCAGAACGTCGCGGCGATGCCCGACCAGCCGAAGATGATGACCCAGAAGACGCCCTCCTCGGCGTTGTACCAGATGATGCCCATGCCGATGGCGAACGCGAGCAGCGCGAGCCCGAGCGTGAGGCGTTCGGAGAGCCTGACGAGCTGCTCGTCGGGCATGTCGGGGCGGCGGGTCTTCTGCCAGAAGTCTCGCACGACGGCGCTCGAGGCGACGACCAGCAGCGAGTCAACCGTCGACATGATGGCGCTGAGGACCATCGCGATGAAGAGCCCGGCGACAAACGCGGGCAGCAGCTCCTGAGACATGAAGGGCAGGATGTTGTCGTCGGCGCCGATGGTCGCCTGATCGAACAGCGCTCGGCCGACGATGCCCACGAGCACGGCGCCCGAGTCGGCGAGCAGCGTCCAGACGAGCGCGACCGCGGCGCCCTTGGTCAGCTCGGTCTCGGAGCGGAGCGAGATGAAGCGGACGAAGACCTGCGGCGAGCCGAGGAAGCCGATGCCGATGGCGGCGAAGCCGATGATCTCGGCAACGAGCAGCGGCGTGAACCCCTTGCCCGCGGTGAGCGAGAGGTGGTCGGGCGCGACGTCGCGGAGGGTGTCGAGAACGCTGGTGACGCCGCCCGCCTCGAGGACGCCGGCGATGGGCAGCAGCACGAGCCCGACGAGCATGAGCGTGCCCTGGAAGACATCGGACCAGACGACGGCGATGAACCCGCCCTTGGTGATGTAGAAGAGCACGACGAGGAAGCCGATGGTGGCGCCGAGGAAGTAGTTGATGTCGAAGAAGGCGTTGAACGCCTTGCCCGTGGCGAAGACCTGCGACCCGGCGTATATCGGCACGAAGACCACGAGCGCGCCCGCGGCGATCAGGCGGAGCCAGTGCCCGGTGTCGCGTAGGCGCGATTCGAGATAGTCGGGCATGGTGACCGAGTCGTACCGGTCGGTGAGGCGCTTGAAGCGTTTGGCGAGCAGCAGCCAGGCGCCGCCGACGCCCAGCAGCTCGCCGAGGACGATCCAGAAGCCCTGCGCGCCGACGGCGAAGCCGGTCCCGGTGAGCCCGAGCAGGAGCCAGGCCGACTCGCCCGTCGCGCGGGCGGAGAACGCGACGTTGATAAAGCCCAGGCGTTTGCCGCCGGCGAAGTAGTCGCGGATGTCCTTCATGCGCTTCGAGGCGAGCCAGCCGATCGCGAGCAGGACGGCGCAGTAGAGGGCCACGGCGAGGGCCTTGAGAAGTTGGTCGGTGTTGATCGGGCGTCTCCTTCGGTGGGCCGCGGCCCGCCGCGCTGCTCGCGACGTCCAGCGTCCGTTCGGAGGCTACTCGATCGGCGGGACGGGAGGGGGCGGCGGCGAAGCTTCGTCTGAAGCGTCCGCCGCGGGGCTTGCGAGTGTCTCGATCTGGACGATCATCGCTCGGACGGCGTGCCCCCGGTGGGAGTGGGCGTTCTTGTCGTCGGGCGCGAGCTCGGCCGCGGTGACCGAGAAGTCGGGGGCGGCGAGGAAGACGGGGTCGTAGCCGAAGCCGCCGTTTCCGTGCGGGGCGCGGGCGATGCGGCCCTCGAAGGTGCCGCTGCTCGTGAGGAGGATTCGCGCGCCGGCCAGCACCATCGTGCAGGTGAAGCGCGCGGTGCGTTGGTCGTCCGGCGTGCCGGTGAGTTCCTGGAGCAGTCGTTGGGTGTTGCGTTCGTCTCGCTGGGCGCGGGTCAGGGTGGCGGGCTCGCCGGTGGTCTCACCGTCCCAGGCGTAGTGAGAGCTGATGACGCCCGGGCGGCCGTCGAGCGCGTCGACGATGAGGCCCGAGTCGTCGGCGAGACAGGGCAGGCCGGTCTGACGCGCGTAGTCCAGAGCCTTGATGGTGGCGTTCTCGAGGAAGGTCGCCCCGGTCTCTTCGGGCTCGACGGTGTCGACGCCCACATCGGCCAGACCCAAGACCTCGACGCGCAGGCCCGCGAGCAATTCGCGCAGCTCGGTGATCTTCCCGGGGTTCTTGGTCGCGATGACCAGACGGTCGAGCCGCGGCGGCCGCGGCGTGCCTTGGAGCTCGCTCAGGGTCATGGTGGATTGTTGACCTTCGCCTACAGTCGAGCCGTGGAACCCGTACTCAAGAAGCTTGGACTCTCCGATCACGCCAGGCTCGGCCGCGACGGCCCGAGCGGGCGGCACACGGCGGTCAACCCGTCGACCGGCGAGGCGATCGCGTCGTTCGCGCTCGACGACGCCGCGGCCTACGACGCGGCGGTCGAGCGATCGGCGGAAGCGTTCAAGAAGTGGCGCGAGACGCCGGCGCCTGAGCGCGGCCAGGTCGTGCGCGCGATCGGCGAGGAGATGCGGTCGAAGCTCGACCTGCTCGGCGAGGTGATCTCGGTCGAGGTCGGGAAGATCCCGGCCGAGGGCCGCGGCGAGGTGCAGGAGACGGTCGACATCGCGGAGTACGCGGTGGGGCTGAGCCGCATGATCGGCGGGCGGACGCTGCCCAGCGAGCGCCCGAAGCACCGGCTGATGGAGTCGTGGCACCCGCTCGGACCGGTCGGCGTGATCACCGCGTTCAACTTCCCGAACGCGGTCTGGGGCTGGAACGCGATGGTCGCGGCGGTCTGCGGCGACACCGTGATCTGGAAGCCGAGCCTCGCGGCCGGGCTGACCGCGATCGCGACGCACGACATCGCCGAGCGCATCGCGGGCGAGATGGGCCACGCGGGCGTGTTCGAGCTGATCATCGGGACCGACGACGAGATCGGCGAGCGGCTGATCGCCGACCGGCGGCTGCCGCTGGTCTCGGCGACGGGGTCGTGCCGCATGGGCCGGCGTGTGGGCGCGGTGGTCGCGGGGCGGCTCGGGCGTTGCCTGCTCGAGCTCGGGGGCAACAACGCGGCGATCGTCGAGCCCGACGCCGACCTCGACCTGGCGGCGAAGAACATCGTGTTCGGCGCGGTGGGCACGGCGGGCCAGCGGTGCACCAGCACGCGGCGGGTGCTCGCGCACGAGTCGATCATCGACGAGCTCGCCGAGCGCATGGTCCGGGCGTACCGCTCGATCTCGATCGGCGACGCTCGGGCGCCGGGGGTGTTGGTCGGGCCGTTGATCTCGCCGGCGGCGGTCGACACGTTCCTGAGCGCGGTCGAGACGGCGCGGTCGCAGGGCGGCGACGTGCTGGTCGGCGGTGAAAAGATCGAGGGGGCGGGGAACTTTGTGCGGCCGGCGATCGTCCGATCTTCTCGGCCGCTGGAGGTCAGCAGCGAGGAAACGTTCGGCCCGCTGACATATCTGGTGCCCTACGCGACGCTCGATGAGGCGTTGGCGACGCAGAACTCGGTGACACAAGGGCTCTCCAGCGCTATCTTCACTTCCGGTTTGGAGGCTTCGGAACGGTTCGTGTCGGCGTCGGGCAGCGACTGCGGCATCGCGAACGTGAACGCGGGAACAAGCGGTGCAGAGATCGGCGGCGCATTCGGCGGGGAGAAGGACACGGGCGGCGGCCGTGAGGCCGGCAGCGATTCCTGGAAGGCCTACATGCGTCGTCAGACATCCACGATCAGTCACAGCTCCGACATGGAGCTCGCGCAAGGGATCCGCTTTGAGTGACCACGACCAGCAGCTGGACGCGATCGCCGCCGAGGCGGCCGGGGATGTTCGCGACGGGATGACGATCGGGCTCGGCAACGGGCGCACCGCGCGGCGTGTGATCGAGGCGATCGCCGCGCGTGTGAAGAACGACGGGCTCAGCGTCGACTGCGTCGCCGCGAGCGAGCAGACCGGGGCGCTCGCGGCCGACCTCGGGCTGCGCATGATCGACTTCTCTATGGTCGAGAAGCTCGACTACATCATCGACGGCGCCGACGAAGTCGACTACGACCTACGGATGCTCAAGTGCTCCGGCGGCGCGTTCACGCGTGAGCGGATCCTCGCGTGGGCCGCGGCCCGGCGGGTCTACGTGGTCGCCGAGCACAAGCTGGTTGAGAGCCTGGGCACCAACGCGACGTTCGCCGTCGCCGTCATGGCGTTCGGGCTGGCGTCGACGCGGGCGAGCCTTCGGGCGCTCGGGCTCCACGGCGTGTTCCGCCGCGATCTCGAGGGCGGGCTCTTCCTGACCGACAACGGCAACCTCGTGCTCGACGTCACCAGCGACCACCCGGAGCGCGACCCGTGCGAGCTGGCACCCCAGCTCGACGAGATCCCGGGCGTGATCGACCACGGCCTCTTCGTCGACGAGTGCGACGAGTTGCTTGTCGGGCGGACGGACGGTTCGGTCGAGCGGATCGTTCGGCAGCGGGCAACGATCACGCCCGGCTGAGGCCCCCTCCTGCTGTCAGCGGGTCCTTGCCCTGCTTTAAAAGCCTGGTGGTCGATGCATGCTGTTTGGCACGCTCTGAACCCGCTCGGGCGGCGGGCAGCATGAGGAACGACAACGAACGCTTGTTTCGGCGGGTAGCCCAGCGGCGAGCTGCTTGCGGACGGTGCAGATGGGGGCTGGTCCGAGGGCGTGCATTCGAACGCGACGAAACACTCCCACTACGTGATCGAATCAACGGGGCGGGGCAGGTCTCCGATATTGCGATCTGCGTTTGTCAGTAGCAGGGTTGGGGGTGGCGCCTTCACGAAGCATCGAGCAAGCGACCGGCCGTTACGGCTCACCGGCGGACCGAGAGCACCCAGATCGTCGGGGCAACAACAGGGGCGTCGTCGGCCCGTCCTGAGAGACCGTCTCGCGAACACCACCGCTCGTTGAGAGCCATCCCGCGGCCCGACTCGTGCGTGATACACCGCTGCTGACACGTCAACAACTCGCGTGCGCGTTCTGCGGGACGGGTCGACGAGCTCTTTCACAACGAAGCCCGGCGAGAGGCGGCTTCGGAATATGGATCACCGGATGATCGGGGTAGCACCGCGGTCGAGCGGCTTGTGGGCATGACCGAGGTGCTCAAGCCGCTCTGAGCCAAGGGACTGAGCAACGGCGAGACCGGCCGGGCCCGCATTCGCGCAGCCCCGTGACTCTGTCAACAACGGCAGACGAGCACAAAGATGCTGTCCGCCGTTTGAAGTATGCAGATACGACCAAAGCCCTATTCTTGTATTATCGGGCGTTGTGCTTTACCAGCAATCCGGATACAGGCGAGACGGTCTTGCGTTCCGAAGGAACGGTCGGCATCACGTGCTGAAGCAGCCGTTCTTCATTCGCGGTATCAGTTGTTGAAGAACTTCGAAGCAGGAGAGTCCGATATCTCCCCGTTGTCCCGAAACCTCGATCCGACGAATCGTGTCAACAAACGTCTGGGTAGTGCTGCAAAATACAGCTGTATTCGTATATGTGGGCGGCTTTGGTATGTATTGGTGTATACTGAGCTTAGAAGAGTGATCGCGTCGGTGGGCGCGAAGAGTTGTGCTTTGAGGGAGATCCATAAAATGCAGAATATGTACCGGGCGTTGGCTGTGGCCGCTCTTGCGGGGTCGGCTTCGGCCCAATCGCTTGACGGTTCGAACCTCGCGGCTGACGCCGCCGCGAACGGGCTCGATTTATTGGCTGTTCAAGATACGGCGACGCAGTTCGGAAATTCGTCGGGTGCCGACCAGGGCGCGCCCTTCGGCTCGGAGCTGAACGCGGCCTGGGGCGGCATCTCCAACGGGATGCTCAACCTGTCGATCGCGGGCAACCTCGAAGCCAACTTTAACAAGCTCTGGATCTTCTTTGACGCCGTCGACGGCGGGTTCAACCAGCTCCCGACCGACGCGGGGCTTGTTGACGGCGGGTTCAACGAGATCAACAACCTCGGCGTGACGTTCGACTCGGGCTTCGAGGCCGACCACGGCATCCGCATCGAGGTCGGCGACGGCTTCTTCGGCCTGAACCAGTTCGACCTGCTGGACGTGACCGCGGGCTCGATCATCTCCGGTGGCGGTCCGGCCGAGCTGCCCCTCTCCGAGGGCGCCGGCAACTTCGGCACGACCGTCGGCTGGGACAACGCGAACGGAGCGGGCGTCAGCGACAGCGACGCTGCGGATCCGCTTTCGTCCGATTCGGGCTGGGAGTTCGCGATCGATCTGGCGGCGTTCTTCGGCGACGCCGGCCTTAGCGAGATCAAAGCGACCGCGTTCGTGAGCAACGGCGGCGGCGACTTTGTCTCGAACCAGGTGCTCGGCGGTGTTGGCGGTGCCGATAACCTCGCAGGCTCGCCCGACTTCTCGCAGATCGATGGCGACCAGTTCGTCACGATCGTGCCGGCACCGGCCTCGGCCGCGCTGCTCGGGCTGAGTGGCGTGCTCGCCGGCCGTCGCCGCGGCTAAACCCTGAACGACGGCTTCAGGGCCGTTTCTTGGTGACCGTCCGCCCGGCTTGTGCCGGGCGGTTTTTTCATCGCTTGGCGGCGTCGCCCCGTGGCTTCCGGATGAGCGGTGCTAGCCGGCGATCGGCCGCAGCGATGCCAGCGACCATCCCGCGAACACGGCCGCGAGACCGACGGCGAACGACACCAGGGCATAGCCCGCGGCGACGGGCCAGCGGCCGGCGTCGACGAGGCGGAAGGTCTCGAAGCCGAACGCGCTAAACGTGGTCAGCGAGCCGAGGAAACCGGTGACCACGAGCAGGCGCACGCGGTCGTCGATCGACTGACGCTCAAGGACGAGGTGCATGACGAACCCGATCGCGAGGCAGCCGACGGCGTTGACGGCGAGCGTGCCGACCGGGAGCCCGGCCGCAGTCAGGTCGCGGAGCCTTCCCCGGAACGCCGCGTGGACGGCGAGATCCGTGGCGTAGCGAGCGACGGCACCGGCGGCCCCGCCGAGAGCGACCAGGGCGATCTGCAACACGTCGGCATGGCTCGGTTCCGGGGGCAACGCCCAGCCTACGCGCCGGGCGGCTCAGCGTGGGCGCGGTCGTCGGGAAGGGGCTTGCGGGGGCGGGGAGGAGGCGTGGGCGGAATGCCGGTGTTTGCAGTTCAGGCAACGCTTCTTGAATTCGCTACCTCATGGTGTGTTATGGTGGGTGTTTCTGGCCTCAGTGCGCGCCGGTCGTGGGTGTGTTTGGTGGAAGGAAGAGCGATGAGAACCTTGCTCTTTGGTGAAGCTCCCATGACGGCCGGTGTCGTGCAGGCGCAGCTGGAGTATGTGTCAGTTGACCGCTTCGTATTCGCGCGGGCGGAGAGCACGGCGGGCGACCGGATCCACGGCCCGAGCACGGGGCTGTTCGACGCGATGGCGTCGCAGCGGTTCGAGTTCTCGGGTGTGCTCGAGACGGGTCGGTACACGTTCACGGTGGAAGCGGACGGCGTGTTCGGCGAGGAGCCGTGCGACTTTGCGATGGGCTTCGAGGTGGTGCCGGCGCCGTGGACGGGATCGGCTCGGGTGCGCGGGTGCGCGGCGGCGTCGGGCCGACGGCGCAGCTCGGCGCTCCGGCTCCACGGGAACCCTTCCGGCCGCGTCACGAACCGGCTGGTAGCGGGGTTCTGCCCGGCGCTGTTCGACCGAGTCCGGCCCGCCCGCCGATAGTGGTTTGACGGGCGGGCGGTATGTCGATGGGCGCGGCTCGCACGAGAGCCGAGGCCCGGGCGGGCCAGGGCCAGGGCCAGGGCCAGGGCCAGGGCCAGGGCCAGGCCGGAGCGTCCGCGGGGGATGTCCCCGTGGGCTCTGGCGTCGAGAGCGCCCCGCCGCGCGTGATCGGAGGCGAGCGATGCCGCCCATGCAGACCGGCCGAGTCTCGACGGACCTGAGCCCCGAGCTTCTCGGGCATATGCACGCGATCAAGGCGAGGGCGATCGAGTACGAGCTGGATTTCTTCGAGACGGTCTTCGAGGTCCTGGACTTCGACACGATGAACCAGATCGCGGCGTATGGCGGGTTCCCGGTGCGGTACCCGCACTGGCGCTGGGGGGCGTCGTACGACTCGATGAGCAAGCGCGACGCGTACGGGATGGGCCGCATCTACGAGATGGTGATCAACAACGACCCGTGCTACGCGTACCTGCAGGAGTCGAACAGCGTCACGGACCAGAAGCTGGTGATGGCGCACGTGTACGGGCACGCGGACTTCTTCAAGAACAACTTCTGGTTCAGCAAGACGGACCGGAAGATGGTCGACCAGATGGCAAACCACGCGACGCGGGTGCGGCGGCACATCGAGCGTGAGGGGCAGGAGGTGGTCGAGCGGTTCCTCGACGCGTGCCTGAGCCTCGAGCACCTGATCGACCCACACTCGGTGTTCGTGCGGCGCGAGAACCCCGAGGCGCGGCGGGCGGACCTGGCGCGGGGCTTCGAGCCGACCAAGATCGCGGCGAAGGACTACATGGACCCGTTCGTGAACCCGCGGTCGGCGCTCGACGCCGAGCGGGAGGCGTTCGAGCGCGACCGGGCCGAGCGGCGGCAGAAGATCCCCGCGGAGCCGACGCGGGACGTGCTGCGGTTCCTGCTGAGCCACGCGCCGCTCGAGGACTGGCAGTCGGACGTGCTGTCGATCGTGCGCGACGAGAGCTACTACTTCGCGCCGCAGGCGCAGACGAAGGTCATGAACGAGGGTTGGGCGACGTACTGGCACTCGAAGCTGATGACCGAGCACTTCCTCGAGGACGCGGAGATCGTGCACTACGCGGACCAGCACTCGGGCGTGGTGTACATGCCGCCGGGCGGGTTCAACCCGTACAAGATCGGCCTCGAGCTGTTCAAGGACATCGAGCGGCGGTGGGACCGCGGGCAGCACGGCGCGGCGTGGGAGTCGCTCGAGGGCATCGGCGAGCGCGACCGGTTCGACGACGGGTCGGTGAAGGGGCGCGAGAAGATCTTCGAGGTCCGGCGGATCTACAACGACGTGAGCTTCATCGACGAGTTTCTCACGCCCGAGTTCGTCGAGCGGCACCAGATGTACCAGTTCCGCCGCGACCCGCGGACGGGCGAGGTGCGGGTGGTCACGCGCGACTTCGACCGGGTCAAGCAGGCGCTGCTGTACCGCCTGACGAACATGGGCCAGCCCTTCATGCACGTCGTCGACGGGAACTACGCCAACCGCGGCGAGCTGGTGCTCATGAACAAGTTCAACGGGCTCGAGGTCGACGCGGGTCTCGCCGAGCGGGTCATCGGGAACATCCGGCTGCTTTGGGGGCGGCCCGTCCACTGCTTCATGAGGGTGCGCGAGGAGATGTACCGCTACACGTGCGCGAGCCTGGACGGGCAGGTCACGCGGGAGAAGGTCGACGAGGGCATGCCGGAGCCCGCCCACTCGGTGTAGGCCACTCGGTGTCAGGTGGATGTGACCCGCCGCTCGGGGAGTCCTTTCCTCGCTCAAGAGACCGTGCTCAAGAGAACTCGCTCAGATCCGCTGGCTGGCACACATCGGGCAGGGCCGACACGGCCCAAGCGTCGCTGTGTCGTGCGGACGCCGGGCAGAGATCGGAGGCGGTCGCGGCTACTCACCCAGCAGACGCCACCGGCGCGGACGGAGCGGCTTTGAGGCGGCCCGAGCCTCGCCGATGACGGCTAGGGCCCGGTCCACGTCATCGGTCACCGTGAGCAGCGAAGCGTCGGCCGCGGCGATGGTGCCCGCTTCAACCATACGGGTACGGACGAAGTCGACAAGCGGCCCCCAGTAGTCGGTGCCCATGAGCACGACAGGGAAGCGCTCGATCTTGCCCGTCTGGATGAGCACGAGCGACTCGAAGAGCTCGTCGAGCGTGCCGAAGCCGCCCGGGAGGACGACGAACGCGAACGAGTACTTCACGAGCATGACTTTGCGCACGAAGAAGTAGTGGAACTCGATGAAGGTGTCGAGATAGGGGTTGGGATGCTGCTCGAAGGGGAGGGTGATGTTGCAGCCGACGGATCGGCCGACGCGGTCGCCGGCCGGGGCGGCGTCGCGGGCGTCTCGGGCGCCGCGGTTGGCGGCTTCCATGATGCCCGGCCCGCCGCCGGTGATGACCGCGGTGTCGGTCCGGGCGATGCGCCGGCCGATGTCGCGGGCAACGCCGTAGTACGCGCTGTCTTCGCCGAAGCGGGCCGAGCCAAAGACGGTCACCGCGGGACCCAGGAAGTGGAGCTTGCGGAAGCCGCGCACGAACTCGGCGCCAATGCGGGTGAGCCGGAGCAGCTCGCTGCGCCGCGGCCGCGGGCCCTCGAGCAGTTCGGCGTCGTACTTGGCGGCAAGGTCTTCCACGGCGGGCGAGCGTAGCGACCGACAACGACGAGGGGGGCGATGCGGGGCGACCGCGGAGCGACCTTGTCAGTCGAGCCCGGACGCGGCGAGGAAGACGACGCGGGTCGGGATCATGCGGTCGAAGTTGTTGTCGCTGACGACCACGAGCAGGCGGCGGCCGTCGTCGAGCTCGGGCCCAAGCGCGAGCCCCTCGTAGTTGGCGGGCCGGACGCCGCGGACGTCGGCGAGGTCGACCAGGAGTGTCTTTTCGACGGGCGTGACGTCCGATTCGGACAGGGACGGCACGCCGAGCGGGTCGCCGTCGCTCGCGAGCTCGATCCGGTAGACGCGCGAGGAGGTGCCGCCCGTCGGGCTGTACGCGCGTTCGAGGGCGAGGAGCGTGTCATCGTCGAGCGCGACCAGCTCGACAAGCCCTGCGATGGCAAGCGGGCCGAGCCGGGCGGGCGGCGGGTCGAGGGGGTAGACCCAGCCGCGGGTGGGCGGCGTGCCGGGGCTGCTGAGGTCGTAGTGGTAGAGCCGCACATTCTGGGCACCGGCGAGGGTGGTTGTGCGCGGGCCATCCTGCTTCAGGGCATCCTCGGTCGCGACGATGATGTCACCGCTGGGCAGCATCGCCATCGACTCGAAGCCCAGGTTGTTGCGCACGCCAGCGGTCTCGGTGGGGACGAGCTCGTCGGGGGCGGGCCACTGGTCCATCCAGGTCGCGCCCATGCAGGCTTCGTAGATGGCGGGGGGGCGTCCGTCGACGCCCTCGTCGGCCCAGATGAGCGTGGGGTCGCCGTCGTCGTCGCCGTCGAAAAATCGAGCGGGGCGGAGCCGGACGGCTTCGGGGTCGTAGAGGTCGGCGTCGAGCCCGGTGCCGTCGCCGTGGTTCATGGGCAGCTTGCCCAGGAGCTGGAACTTGCGGAGGCGGTCGTTCTCAAGGACGACGGCGAACTCGTACGCGCGGGTGGGCCCGTTGGGGCCTCGCCCGTCGGAGACCATGACCCATCGCTTCGAAATGGGCTCGTAGTCGACGCCCGAGATCCCCCCCACAACCGTGCCCCAGAACTCGCCGGCCGGCTGGAGGGACCGTTCGGCGAAGAGCTCGATGTCGAGATCCTGACCCCACGCGGAAGCGGCCGCGATGACCGAGCACAGAACGGTTGAGATGGACGGTGTCTTCATGCTGAACTCTCCGCAGACCGTGGCCCGAGGGATCCCTGCCCGGAGTAAGTTCGGGTGCTTGTCCGGCTCCGGATGGAACGAACTAGACGTTGAAAAGGAAGTGGCACACGTCGCTGTCGCGCATGACATAGTCCTTGCCCTCGGAGCGCATGCGTCCGGCCTCTTTGATCTTCTTCTCGGACCCGAGCTCGTCGAGGTCGTCGACCGAGTAGACCTCGGCGCGGATGAAGCCGCGTTCGAAGTCGGTGTGGATCACGCCGGCGGCCTGGGGGGCGGTCGCGCCGCGACGGACGGTCCAGGCCCGGATCTCTTTGGGCCCGGCGGTGAAGAAGCTCTGGAGCCCGAGCAGGTCGTAGGCGGCGCGGGCGAGCTTGTTGAGCGCGGGCTCGTCCATGCCCATGTCGGCGAGCATCTCGCGCTTGTCGTCGTCGTCGAGCTCGGAGAGCTCGCTCTCGATGCGCGCGCACACGGGGACCATCTGCATGCCCTCGGCCTCGGCGTGGGCCCGGACCGCGGCGGCGTGAGGGCCCTCGCCGTTCGGGTCGTCCTCGTTGACGTTGGCCAGGTACAGAATCTTCTTCGAGCTGATGAGGGTCATCTTCCGCAGGGCGTCGGCGAGCGAGGCGTCGTCGAACGCGACCGACCGCGCGGGCCGGCCCTCCTCGAGCACGGGCAGGAGCGTCTCGAGCACCTTGAGCCTCGCGACCTCCTCGGGCTCGCGGCTGCGGGCGGCGCGCTGGGCTTTGGGCAGCGCGTTCTCGACGGTCTGGAGGTCGGCGAGCACGAGCTCGGTGTTGATCGTCTCGATGTCGCGGAGCGGCTCGACCGAGCCGTCGACGTGGGTGATGTCCTCGCCTCCAGGCGCGGCGTCGAAGCAGCGGACGACCTGCACGATCGCGTCGACCTCGCGGATGTGGCTGAGGAACTTGTTGCCCAGCCCCTCGCCCTCGGACGCGCCGCGGACGATGCCGGCGATGTCGACCAGCCGGAGCGACGCGGGGAGGACCTTGTCGGTCTCGATGTGCCCGTTGAGTCGCGCGAGCCGGTCGTCTGGGATGGGCACGATGCCGACGTTGGGCTCGATCGTGGCGAAGGGGTAGTTCGCGGCGAGCGCGCCCGCGGCCGTGAGCGCGTTGAACAGGGTGCTCTTTCCGACGTTGGGCAGTCCGACGATCCCGGCTTCCATGGGGTCTCCTCGATCCCGCGGGACGCGTCGGGCCCGGCGGAGCGGATGTTAGGGTCGGGCTCGCACGTACCGGGGACGCGCACCTGTCCCTGGGGCGGCGCTTACCTGGGGGCAGCGACCGGGGTCGGGTCGATCAGGTCGACGCGGTTGTTGATCAGGTCCCACTCGATGGCGGTCGCGGTGACATCGGTCCCGGTTTCGCGGTTGAACGCCGAGACGAGCCCGGACGCGGGCGATTCGACGCGGGCGCTCTGCCCGGCGGCGTCGTAGACCAGTCGGTCGCCGATGACCTCGGTCGGGCCGCGCCGGGCCCACACCGCTCCCTCGGCGACGACCTCGCGGATGGTCGTCTCGCCGGCAGACTCAAAGAGCGTCGCGTCCGGGTCGAGGGGTTGGGCCCGGTCGCCCGCGCGGGCGGAGCCGGCCGTGCTCGCGGTCAGGCGGGCCGTGAGGCGCTCGGCGAGGATCTCGGTGTTCTCGGCCTCGTCGCGCGACGCGCTCTGGCGGACCATGCGCACGCCGCGGCGCATCCGCAGCGTGCCCACGCGTCGGTCGAACAGCAGGTCACGCTGCCAGTCGAAGAGGGCGGCGCCGCGGGCCTGGCTCGACGACCCGTTCCCGCCCCCACTCGCTCCCGACTGCCCGGCGCCCTCGGCGTCCGGCGCTTCGTCGGAACGGTTGTCGGCGGTGACCAGCCGGCCCGGCCCGTCGACGGTCAGCGTGGCGGCCGGGTTGTCGGCGAGGATGACCGGGCCCTCGAGGTAGATCAGCCGCTCGGGGACGCCGGCCCGATCGGCGGCGCCCTGGTCGGCGGCGTTGTCGGCATCGAACCGGAGCGTCTCGACTGAGGCCGGCGAGCCGTCGCTGCCGAACGCCCGCAGGTCGCTGAGCGCGGTCTCGCCGCCCGGGCCCTCGACGAGCGTGGCGAACAGGCGCTGGGCGCGGATGGTGTCGCGTCCGGTCTCGTCGGGCGTCGAGACGGCGGCGACGTCGCCGAACGCTTCGAGACGCCCGGCCTCGGAGGCGTAGCGCATTGAGTCGGTCCAGGTCGCGCGCGCGACGACGCGTCCGTCGGCCTCGCGCTCGAACTCGCCGGCGCCCGCGACGCTCACGCGCCCGCCCTCTTCTTCGAGGACGACCGTCGGCCCGGTGATCCGGCCGCCGGGCGAGCCGACGACGGCGGGCGAGCCGAGCACCTCGGTGCGCTTGCCGCGGGTGTCGTTGCGGATGGTGTCGCCGGCGGCGAAGGTGCCGTCGTCGCGGCGGAACTCGGCGTTGCCCTCGACGAGCGAGGTGGTGACCTCGGCCTCGCCGTCGGGTCCGGGCTCGAGGCGGGCTTCGAGCAGGTCGCCGCGCACGATCGCACCTCGCTGGGAAGCGACGACGCGTCCGGTCGCGGTGAGGCGGTCGGGCGTGGGCTCGGCGGCGCTGGGGTCGAAGCCGATGTCGATCTCGTCGGCGGTCATGGAGGCGTCGCGCGCGTCGGCCTTGACGCTGCCGTTGAGCGTCGCGCCGCGGAGGTCGAACGAGCCGGTCTCGCCGCTCGCTCCGAAGACGGCCCGGAGCCGGTCGCCGCTCGCCTCGAGCCGCTCCGAAATCAGGCGGACATCGCCGGCGAAGGTGGCTTCTTCGAGCTGCCGATCGCCGCCGGTCGTGAGCAGGAAGTCGACGCGCTCGGTCCAGTCGATGCGGTCGTCGGTCGCGGCTGTGGGCGGTGCCGGTCTGGTTGGCTGTTCTTCGGCCGGGTTCTGGTCTTGCGCGCGCGGCTGTGATCGCGGCTGGGCACGGGCGGTGAGCGAGCCCGGTCCGCGGATGACGCCGACGCCGGTGCCGAGGTCGACCGCGAGATCGGCGGCGGCGAGCCGTCCGCTGCCGTCGGCGTCGACCACGAGCGGGAACGCGACCGTGCCCTTGGCGGAGACGGTCGCGGTGGACAGGCCGTATCGGACTTCGGACGCGACGCCGCTGACCGAGGCGCCCGACTCGGCGAAGACGACCGGCACGCCGTCGGTCGCGTCGAAGACGGCCGCGAGCGAGTCGGGGAGCATCGCCGCCTGCGCTTCGGGTGTCCGGAAGAGCCGCATGGACGTGGTCCAGGTCAGGCGAACCGGTGCGTCGGTGGGCGGGCCGCCCGCGGGCCCAGGCTGCGCCGCAACAACGTTCCACGCGACCTGCTCGATGAGCGAGCGGCCGGGAGGGACGGGGAGGACGGAGGGGGCGGCGGACAGCGGCTCGATCGCGTCGTCGGGCAGGCGGCCGTCGACGACGGTGGCGTACGCCCGCATGCGCTCGCTCTGGATCGACGCGGGGCCCTGCACGAGCGCGACGTCGCCGCGGAACGCGGTCGTGTAGTACAGCGGGGGTTGATCGACGGGTTCGGTCGTGGGAGACGGCCCGCTCGCCGCGGGCTGCGCGCGAAACGCCGGCCGGAAGGCGACCGGCGCGGCCCGAGCGGGCGCGGCTTCTCGCGCCGCGGGGGTCCGGGCGGCGTTGGGGCCGCCGACCCGCTCGGCGTCGAAGACGATCAGCCCGGGCGTGTCGCTCGACGCCTCTTCGACCCGGGCCGCTTCGGGGCTGATCAGCACGGCCAGGTCGCCGAACTCGGCGTGCACCGCGCCGGCGTCGATCGTAATCGGCGTCTCGCTGACGAGCCGGCCGCGGAGGCTGTCGAACGAGAGCGACTCGGAGCGGACCGTCGCGGCGGGGTTGAGCCCCTCGGGGGAGGGCAGCTCGCTGGCCGACGACGCGACGCCGTCGAGCGGGCCCTCGAAGACGCGGATGTCGACGTCGCCCTCGAGCCGGCCGCGGTCGGGCTCTTGGCCGAGCTCGGCGAGGGTGAACTCGCCGGACGCCGCGCTGAAGTAGGTTGGGCTTTCGGGGTCGAGGTAGACCCAGCCGCGCGGGCTGGTGATGCGGACGCGGTCGGTGCCCGGGACGGGGTCGAACGCGTCGACCTCGATGTCCCAGGCGATGCGTGTCGGGTCGCGGCGATCGACGAGGCGGATGCGCGCGGCCGACGCGGGCCCCATCGCGTTCGGGCCCGACGGCCCGGTCTCGGCCGCTGCGGCTTCGGGTTCGGGGGCTTCGGGCTCGTCGGTGTCGGAGCCGCCGCGGGTTGCCTGGAGCCCGATGACGGCCACGCCGGCGACAATCATGAGGCTGGCGAGCCCCGCCAGTACGGCCGTGCGTGTCATCGCTCGCGTGGTCACCCGGTGGATGCTCCGGTTGGGGGGTGCTGGTCGGGCGCCGTGGTCCATCGGCTGGGTCACCCGGCGACGGCGGACCGGGGAGTTTATCGCCACATGGCGGCTGCCTCGTCGAGCTCGCCCCGGGCGGTCAGGAGGTACTCGATCGCCTCGCGGGCAGCGCCGTGCCCACCGGGCAGCAGGGTCGTGTGCGCGGCGGCGGCCCGGACGCGTTCGACCGCGTCGGCCACGGCGACGGGGTAGCCGACCTTGGCCATGAGCCCGAGGTCGTTCCAGTCGTCGGCGAGGCAGGCGGCCTGCTCGGGCCCGAGCCCCGTCACGCTCAGGATGCGGTCGAGCGCTTCGGTCTTTTTCTTCGAGCCCTCGAACACGTGGTCGATGCCGAGCTCGGCGGCGCGGCGGCGGACGGCGGGCCCGCCGCGCCCGGTCACGATCGCCAGCTCGTGCCCCATGTGCTGCCAGAGGCGGATGCCGAGCCCGTCCTTGACGTTGAACCGCTTGAGCTCGTTGCCCTGGGCGTCGTACCAGAGCGAGCCGTCGGTGAGCGAGCCGTCGACGTCGAGCACGATCAGCTCGATGGTGCTCGGGTCGGCGAACGGGGTCTCTCGCTCGAAGCCGGTCATGGGCCCCCTTACCCGCGCACCAGCTTGAGCGCGATGAGGTCTTGCACATCGACCAGCCCGATGGGCCTGCCGTCGGCATCGACGACCGGGATCTCGTCCTGGCGGTACTCGCGGGCCATCGCGACGGCGTCGCGGACGAGCGCGGTCTCGGTGAGCACGCGCGGCGATCTCGTCATGACCTCCGCGATCGTGCGGGCGAGGTCGTCCGGCGAGCGGGTGACGAGGCGTCTCAGGTCGCTGTCGGTGAAGATGCCCGAGAGCCGGCCGGAGCCGTCGACGAGCAGGAGGGCGCCGGGGCGGCGCTCGACGACCGACGCCTCGAGCGCCTGGGCGACGGTGCTGGCGTCGTCGACGGGCCGGAGGTTGTCGCCGACGCGGAACCTGAGGATCTCGGTGATCGGCCGGAGCAGCCCGCCGAGGGTGCCGCCGGGGTGGCGCTTGGCGAAGTCGGCGTCGGTGAAGCCGAGCCGGCGGGCGACGCCGAGGGCGAGCGCATCGCCGAGAGCGAGGGTGAGCGTGGTCGAGGTGGTCGGGGCGGGGGCGTTGCCGGCCTCGTCGCGCGTGCCGAGGGTGAGCGCGACGGTGCAGAGGCGCTCAAGGGAGCTCGGGGGCGCGTCGTCGCCATCGTTCGCGCCGCGGCCCGCGGTGATCGAGATCGACGGCAGCCCGTCCTGCTTGAGGATCGCCGCGAGGGTGACGACCTCCTGGGTCTCGCCCGACTTGCTGAGGCAGATCACGGCGTCGGACGGGCGGAAGCGACCGAGGTCGCCGTGGACGGCCTCGGCGGGGTGGACGTGGTGGCTTGGGACGCCGAGGGAGGCGAGCGTCGCGCTAATCTTCTGGCCGACCAGCCCGCTCTTGCCGAGCCCCGAGACGAGCAGCGTGCCGCCCGAGGCCGCGCAGGTCTCGATGATGTCGAGGGCTCGCTCGAAGCGGTCGTCGAGCCGGTCGGCGAGCGCGGCGAGCGCGGCCGCTTCCTGCTTCAACACGTCTCGGGCGTCCGCGAGTTCACCGGCCATCTGAGACGATAGGAATGCGATACGCTCTGGCCGTGCCCAGCGAGGATTACACCAGCGAGTACCGGGTCCGGACGCAGATGTTCGAGGGGCCGCTCGACCTGCTGCTGCACCTGATCCGTCGGGCCGAGGTCGACATCCACGACATCCCCATCGCGTCGGTCGCCCGGGCGTTCGTAGAGCACCTGGAGGATATCGACCGGGTCGACGTCGAGTCGGCGGGTGATTTTCTTGTGATGGCGGCGACGCTGATGGAGATCAAGTCGCGGACGCTGATGCCCCCCGAGGAGCGGGCGCGGGCGGCCCGCGAGAGCCGCGGGGCCGACGAGGACCCGCGCGAGGCGCTGATCCGCCGCCTGCTGGCGTACCGGGCCTTCCGCGAGGCGGGCGCGAAGCTGGAGGCGCGGCGCGAGTCGTGGCACGCCCGCTGGTCGGCGGGGCACGCCGGCACCGACCGCGACGCGATGCGCTCAGCCGCGGGCGCCGACGAGCCGATCGACCTCTCCGACCTCGACGCGATCGACCTACGCAACGCGTACTGGCGCGTCGCCGCCGCGGTCAACTTCGACCGGCTCGGCGAGCACCTTGTCGAGACCGACGACACGCCGATCGAGGTGCACGCGAGCGACGTGCTCGAACGGCTTGACCGCCTCGTGGTCGCCGACGGCGGCGACCGGCGGCTGTCGCTCGTCGCGCTGTTCGACGACGCCGGGCCCGTGCAGCGGATCGGGCTGTTCCTGGCGTGCCTCGAGCTCACGCGGCGGCACGAGATCCTCGTCGAGCAGGACGACCTGACCGGCGCGGTCACGATCGTTCGGCGCGACCCGTCGGACGATCCGGCCCTCGCGGCGGAAGCGCCGCACGCCGAAGCGGGCGATCGAGCTCTGACGCCGGGCGCGTAGCAGCCCCGACGCCGACCGAAGCGGTATCCGGTGGGGCTGGTTCGGCGGTGGTGTCTGGCCGAGCTCTGGCCGAACTCTGGGCGGACTCGCGGCGGGCGGCGGTCTAGGGTCTTTGATGTCGAGTGATGCGTCAGGGATTTTCCGTCAGACGCTGGATCTGATCGAGCGGCACCTCGAGCGTGAGTCGGCGTCGCCGGTCTCGGTCGCCGCGTCGCCCGCGGAGGTTGCCGCGGAGCTGTCGCTGGGGCTGCCCCGGCGTGGGCTCGACGACGAAGCCTGGACGACGCTGCTCGACGGCGTGGTCTCGGCGACGCCGCGCACGACGACGCGATCGTTCTTCAACCAGCTCTTCGCGGGCCGCGACGCTCACGCCGTGGCGGGCGAGATGCTGGCGTCGGTGCTGAACAGCTCGATGTACACCTACAAGATCGCGGGCGTGCACGTGCTTATTGAGCGCGCGCTGACGCGGCACATGGGCGGCAAGGTCGGCTACGACACCGACCCGGCGACCGGCTGCGAGGGCGTGTTCGCGCCCGGGGGCTCGCTGGCGATCCTCGCGGGCATGCTGATGGCGCGCGACGCCAAGTGCCCGAGCTACCAGACCGACGGCCCGCCCGCGAAGCCGCTCACGCTCTACTACTCGGACAACGGGCACTACGCCGTCCCGAAGAACGCGAAGATGATGGGGCTGGGGTCGAAGCACGTCCGCAAGGTCGCGACCGACGCGCGGGGTCGGATGCTCCCGGACGCGCTCGACCGGGCGATCCGCGACGACGCTGAGTCGGGGTGCACGCCGTTCCTGGTCATCGCGACCGAGGGCACGACGGTGCTCGGCGCGTACGACCCGCTCGACGAGATCGCGCCGGTCTGCCGCGAGCACGGGCTGTGGCTGCACGCCGACGCCTGCTTCGGCGGGTCGGCGGCGTTGTCGTCCGAGCACCGGTGCCTGCTGCGCGGGTCGGAGCTGACCGACTCGTTCAGCTGGGACGCACACAAGATGATGGGCGTGCCGCTGGTGTGCTCGGTGATCCTGACGCGCGAGCCTGGGCGGCTCCGCTCGTGCTTCAACGAGTCGGCGAGCTACCTCTTCCAGTCGCCCGAGGACATGAAGGAAGAGGACCGGCTGAACCACGGCACGATGTCGCCGCAGTGCGGCCGGCCCAACGACGCCCTCAAGCTCTTCGCCGCGTGGCAGCACCACGGCGACGAGGGCTACGACCGCCGCATCACGCACCTGTTCGACCTTGCGCAACACGCGGCGGCGACCGTCGAAGCCGACGCGGGCATGACCCTCGTCAAGCGGCCCGAGTCGGTGACGGTCTGCTTCAAGGTCGAGGGCATCACGCCGCAGGAGCTCTGCGAACGCATGCGGCAGGAGGAGCGGGCGCTCGTCGGCTACGCGATCGTCGACGGCGAGCCCGTCGTCCGGCTCGCGTGCGTGAACGCCGAGAACACCCTCGAAGACCTCGACCGGTTCTTCGACCACGTCCGTGAGGTCGCGGGCGTCGGTGTGTAAGGCCAGCCCGGAGGACGAAATCGCCTGGGCGTTTTGAGAACAGGTGCCGCGTGGCTGCCCGGAGCTCCGGCCTGCGGCCCGTCGGGGTAGCAACCCGCTTGACAACCAACCCCCCGATCCTTTTTTCTATGGTCCCGCGGTGTGATGCATGACGGAGGTACCGCTTGCGCGTGCCGGGATATTGGAGAAATCGATGCCCACGACGACCCCGGAACAAGACGAACGTATTGCGAACATGACGTTCAGCTCGGTCTACCCGCACTACTTGAGCAAGGTCGAGAAGAAGGGCCGGACGAAGCAAGAGCTCGACGAGGTTCTTACCTGGCTCACCGGCCTTGATGCCGCGTCGATCGAGAAGCTCGTGGATGAGAAAGCAACGTTCGAAGCGTTCTTCGCCGAAGCCACGCTCAACGAGAACGCGCACCTCATCACCGGTGTTATCTGCGGCTACCGCGTCGAAGACATCGAGAACCCTCTAACACGGCAGGTCCGTTCCCTCGACAAGCTCGTCGACGAGCTGGCGAAGGGCAAGAAGATGGACAAGATCCTGCGGGCGTAGCGGGTCGAAGCGGCCTCCCGCGCCCGCGAGCGCTCCTCCCGCCGACCCCGACCCCGACCCCGACCCCGACCCAAGCGATACACGCGCCCCATCCGCTGCTGACCTCCGCTAAACTCATCAGGCTTGTTCCCCACGGAGTCGACGTCATGAAAACACGCGCCGCCCGCGACGCCGCCGTTCTTCTCTTGGCTGTGCTTCAAGGCGCGTTCGCGTCGGGCTGCGTCGCTTACAAACAGTTCAACACCGAGCCGGAGCAGTATCTCAGGCGTCTGCCACGCCCCGAGGGCTCCGAGGTGTCGATCGATCTGGCGATCATCGAGTTCGATGAGTTCGGCATGCTCTGGGACCAAGAGCAGCTCGACGCAGCGCTCCGGCTGATCAGGGAGCGGAACGCCTCGTCAGACAACGGCGTGATGCTGTCGGTCTACGTGCACGGCTGGCAGAACAACGCCGATCCGAAGCAGACCAACAACGACCTGGCGCGGTTTCACAGCGACCTCGGCGATCTCGCGGACGAGCTCGAGCAGGAAGACGGACTGCCAACGGACGTCATCGGGGTCTACATCGGCTGGCGTGGCGCAACGACCAGCCTGCCGCTTCTGAAGAACCTGACCTTCTGGGACCGCCGGCGCGGCGGCGAACGGGTGGCCAGCTACCGGATGCGCGAGACTCTCATCGAGCTCACCGACGCGACGAAGGTCCGCCCCGAGTCGAAGGTCTTCGTCCGCGGGCACTCCATGGGCGGCATGATCGTCGGGCTCGCGCTCGGCCCGGGCATCGAGACAATGCTGCTCGCGAGCCGCGAGCAGGGGTTCCGGTCGCCGATCGACGGCGTCTACCTGCTCAACCCGGCGCTCGATGCGATGTCGACCTTCCAGCTCGTCGACTTCATGAAGCGGCGCGGCGTCGTCGGCGAGCTGCGCGACCCCGAAACGGGCCGCGTTGAGCCGATGCGCGGGCCGGTGATCGCCGCGATCACGTCGGAGGCCGACTGGATCACCCGCGTCGCCTACCCCACCGGGCAGTGGCTCGACCGCCGCAGGGTCGACAAACGCGAGTTCAGGGAGGGCGCTTGGCCGAGTCAGACAACGATGTCGATGCGCGCGACCGGGCACCTGCCCTTCCTGGCCAGCCACCGCGCCTTCGTCGAGGCGGGCGAGGTCGTCATCGAGCCCATCGAGGGCGCGTGGAACGACACGCCCTACTGGATCGTCACCGTCACCGAAGAAATCGGCCGCGACCACGGCGACATCCACAACCCCTACTTCCGCGACATCCTCTACCAGCTCTCAGACCCTGAAAAGCTCTACGACACCAAGGTGCAGACCTGGCTGAAAACAACGGAGTGAGACGGGCCCGGCCCACGCCCCGGCCATCGTGGCCGCCCGAAGATCGGACGGGGGCTCGGGCCGACGACACCGATCGCAGGAAGGACCATCGATAACGCAGCCGATCCGCGGACTCCTGATCGCCATGGTGGCCTTCGGTACGGTCCTGGTCGCGCTGGGCGCGCTCGGGCACAACTCGTGGGTCGTCGCCGACCGCACGCGCCTCGACGGTCCGGGCACCGTGCGGCTCGCGTTCGTCACGGGCCACGACGCGTTCCCCGTCGGCGAGAACGCGACGCAGCCCGAACGGATCGCGTCGTGGACCGTCGTCCGCGGCGAGACGTCGACCCCCGTCACGGGCTACGCGATCGAGGGCCGCGACCTGGTCGCCCACGCCGAACTCACCGCGCCCGGGCTCCACATCGCCGCGGCCGCGCTCTACCCGAGGTTCATCGAGTTCGACGGCGACACGTTCACCCGCTACCTCGAAACCGAGCGCGCGAAGGACGCCCTCGAGCAACGCCGACGCGACGGCTCCGAGTCGCGTCCCGGGCTCGAGTACTACACCAAGTTCGGCAAGGCGTTCGTCCAAGTCGGGCCGATCGACCCGTCGGACACCAGCCACGCCGAGCCGGTCGGGCACCGGCTGGAGATCGTGCCAGTGACCAATCCGGTGGGATGGACGGTCGGCCAGACGGTACGGGTCCGAGTGCTGCTGGAGGGGCGGGTGGCAGCGCACCACCCGATCGCCAGCGGTCACGAGTCAAGCCCCGCCCACCGCTACGAGCAGGAACTCATGACCGACGGCGAGGGCGTCGCCGAATTCGTGATCGACAAGCCCGGCCACTGGTTCATCCGCACGCACACGATCGGTGCGTGCGACGGGCTGCCCGCCGTCGCGCTGCCGCCCGCGACCGGCGACGGTTCGTTCGAGCCGTCTCACGCCGACTGGGAAAGTTATTGGGCGTCGATGACGGTTGGGGTCGCCGAGTGATCTCTGTGTGGGCCGTGCCACTGACCTGTCGCGGAGGTCAGTCGTCGGCCTCGTTGGCAAGGTCGAGCACCGACCTGCTTTGCCGGTCAATGGCACGAGTTCGGGCCACCGGTCGAACAGTTTCAAACAGCCGGATCAGCTCAGCCAATCCTCCGCCGCCAGGCGCTCCGGCACGTAGGTCTCGGTCACGTAGCTGATGTCCTTGGTGATCAGCGACTCAACCTCCATCTTGAAGCCGTTGCGGATCATGCCGTCGATCTCTTTCTGCCAGGCCTTCTTATCCTGGAACCACGGGTAGTCCTTGATCTGCTGGGCGCGGGTGCGGTCGCGGTCGTTGAGCTCGATCTTGACGTCATCAGACAGGTCGCAGGCGTCGTAGTCCTTGCTTCGGATGCCGAGGAACTTTGCTTCGGGGATGGCGAGGCGTTCGGACTCGTGGGCGAGGGAGATCGAGCCCTGCTTGATGACCGAGTAGATGTAGTGGCCCCACGGGTCGCAGTCGAGCAGGCAGATGATGGGCAGCCCGTGCTCGACGTTGAGTCGGTGGAGCATGCGGCGGACGCCGCGCGTCGGCTGGCCCGATCCCTCGGTCAGGATGCAGTTGTGCTCGCGCCAGAACTTGTCCTCGTTGAACCGCTGCCAGACGGTGTCCTTCTCGACGTGCAGGACGAACTCGGCGTCGACCTGCTCGAACTCGATCACGTCGGGCTCGCAGATCGAGGGGATCGCGTAGCCCCCGGAGCCCATGCGCCGGCAGTCGATGGTGTCGCCCGAGTCGATCACGGTGATGTTGCCGACCATGGTGCCGCGCTTCTTCGCGAAGATGTGCAGCTCTTCGCGGAGCGAGCCGACGGTGACCTCGAGGTCTTCGAGCACGCCGTCGGACTCGGTCTGGTCGTTGAAGGTCTTCTCGCCCGGGCGCCCCCGGCCGCCGGTGCCCTGGATGGTGTGCAGCCCCTTGTAGAACATCCCGCGGAGGCTGAGCGTTTTGTCGGCGTCGATCAGCTCGTGGATGCCCTGCGAGTGCAGCAGCGTCTGCATGAACTTGCGGGCCTGGCCCATGTTGAAGAGCTGTCGCTCCTGGTAGGCGGTGCCCATCTGCAGGATGCCGCGCGACTTGTTCCACTTGGTGTTCGACGCCGACCGCGTGGGCACCTCGACCTTGGGTTCGCGCCCGGCCATCGCCGATTTGACGATGCCCGTCGCGAGGGTCGTGAGCCGGTCCGCCGTGCGCTTGTCGCGGTCGGCGGCCGACTTCGACTTGCCGCCAGCCGCGGCGCTGCCGGGCGGCTTCTTCGCAACCTTCTTGCGGCTCGTCGTCTTCCGGCTGGTTGTCTCGCCGCCCGACGTCCCGCGGGCAGGTCCCGCAGCCTTGTTGTTGAGGGCTCCGCCCGTTTTCTTCTTCGCCATCGCGTCCGTGCCCTCCGTACCAGGCTCAGCCGCAGTGTAGTGGCGCGTGGGTCAGGCCTTCGCCTCAACGTCTTCGCGACGGGGTGCGAACAGGAACGCGAGCCCGATCGGCATGACGATCGCCACGACGCCCGCGGTCGGGAACGTCCAGCCGAACGCCTCGAACGCGTCGGCGCCGAACACCGGCGCGTAGCCGCGGCTGTCGGGCATCGTGAGCTGCGCGGCGTCGTGCTGCCACGTCCCCTGACGCAGCTCGTCCGCCCGGCGCTCCGGGATCGGCTCGCCCCTGCGGCTCGCGGCCGCGACCCGGCGGTTGAACGAGCGCTCCGACTCGGGCGCGACCCAGGCCTCCGAGACGATGGACGTGTCGGCGGTGCCGCCCGTCTCGGCCCGATCACTCTGCTCGCCCGGCCGCGCCGCTTCCGTCGTCCCGGCGGCCAGCGACGCGTCCGGCGCCAGAAGCTCATGCGTCTCGAACCGCCACTCGCTCCGCTTGACACGCCCCCACGTCTGCTCATCGGCCCCGGGCGGCGGGATGCGGACGGCCAGCGCCAGCCGATCGCGGAGCTCGCCCGCGTCGACCTTCCCTTGAGCCTCGGCGACCGACATGCCCGTCGTCTCGACGAAGCGGACGACCTTCAGCCAGTTCTCGTACCGCCGGAGGTCGGGCAGCTCGGCGATGCCGGGCACATAATCGCGCAGCGTGAGCGACTCGTCGCCGTAGGTGATGCGGAGCGAGCCGGTGGCCGGGTCTGCCGCAGGCGGGGTGTCTCCAGGCTCGACGACGCGACGGACGGCGTCGAGGTGTTCAAACGTCACGGGCACGCCGCCGTACTCGAACTCGGGCTCCTCGATGATCTGGAAGGCGTAGCGGCGGGGCTGCTCGAGGTCGGTTCGCCCGTCGTAGTACGCGCGGATCCTCGGGATCATCGAAACGGACGCCGCGACGAACAGGCCGCTGCTCAGGAGCGAGACCGCGAGCGAGATCGGCCGCTCCTTGAGGAGCGAGAGACGCTGGGGTTTAGTGGCCCCCATCGTCGTGGTCGCCGTCCCCGTGCTTGCCGTCGGCGTGCTTGCCGTCGGCGTGGTTGGCATCGTGGTGCTCATCGTGGTGCTCATCGTGCTCGGCCCAGACCCCCGTGGCGAACAGGCCCGGCGTCAGCCCGGCGCCCTTCACCGAGTGGTTCGCCGTCGACACGTCACCGGACGCAGCCCCGTGCCCGCCACCATGACCATGACCGGCGTGCTTCTCGTCCCACTTCTTCCAGTACTCCTCCTCGGTCAGCCCCATCTCGGCGATGTAGTTCGCGCGAGCCGTGGCAACGATGCCCGAGCCGAGGGTGGTGCCGCCGGGGTTCACTTCGCCCGCTCGCCACTCGGTGATCGTGTTGCGGTTGCCGAGGTCGAGCATGGTGAAGAGCAGGAAGAGCGTCACGGCGAACAGCGTGAAGAGCATGATCAGGGCGTTGATGCCCTTGTCGTATCGGAGCTGCATGAAGTAGAGCGCGACGAGCGTGCCCTTGACCAGCGCGATCGACATCGCCACGACGATGTTCAGCCAGCCGGGGAGCTCCCAGCCCCACTCGCCGGTGACGAAGATCTCCGCCTGCGCGGTGAAGACCGTGGCGACGGTGAGCACGAGCAGCACGAGCAGCACGCCGAGCAGCGCCTGCCAGGGGACGATCACGTGCCCATGGTCGTGGGCGCCGTCGTGCGCGTGGGCCGCGTCGGCGGCGTGGGAGTCGGCGGTGGTCATCTTCAGAGGCTCCGAGTCCGAACGCGTCGCCGCGTCAGTGCACGAGGTACAGCAGCGGGAAGAGGAAGATCCAGACGAGGTCGACGATGTGCCAGTACAGGCCCACGCCCTCCATCATGGTGTAGTGCGTCGGGCCGTACGCCTTGCGGATCCGCTGGCGGTAGAGCAGCCAGGCGATCAGGCCCATGCCCACGATGACGTGGAACGCGTGGATGCCGGTCGCCGCGTAGTAGATCGACCACCAGACGTGTTCGTGATCGTGCGTGGCCCAGGGGTAGCTGAAGAGCGTGCCGGGCCGCTTGCCCTCGCCCCACTTGGGGATGTACTCGAAGGTGAACTTGATCGCGAGGAAGCCCGCCGCGCACACCAGCGTGATGAGCAGGTTGACGGTCGCCCAGAACTGACGGTTGAGCTGCACGTCTCGGATCGCCATCGCCATCGTCCACGACGAGATCAGCAGCACGACGGTGTTCGTGCCGCCCCAGCGCGGGTCGAGGTACTGGCTGCCCGCCGCGATCGACTCCGGGTAGAGCATCCGGAACACGGCGTACGCGCAGAACATCCCGCTGAACAGCAGGATCTCCGTCGACAGGAACAGCCAGATACCGATTTTCGCGGCGTCGAACTCGTCCTCGGCGTTCCGCCAGTGGTGCCCGTGCTTGTGGGTCTTCCAACGCTCGAGCGCCGGCCGCTCGAGCTCGAGCGGACCGCCCGCGGGCGACTGGTTGGGACCCGTGATGGTCGCCATGCGTTCTTCTCCGGCCTCCCCGGGCGGAGCCCCAAGGCGGCCCGTATCCGGGAGGAAAGACCGCCCGCCCCGGTCGGGGCGGACGGCGAGCAGTGCAGTTTACCCGTGCGCGGCCTTCACGGCCTCGGCGTCCGGAAGCGGGTACTCGTCCGCCGAGCAGTGCGGCGGGACGGTCGTGTCGAAGTCGTACGGGCCGTGCTTGCAGACCGGCTCGTGGTGGAAGTTGTGCTCGTCCGGCGGGGTGTCGCTCTCCCACTCCATCGTGAGACCGCCCCACGGGTTGGCGTGGGCCTTGTCGCCCGCGAACAGCGAGTGCAGGAACGTGAACAGGTGCACCAGGAACCCCAGCAGCAGCACGAACGAGCCCACGGTCGAGATCACGTGGAGCAGTTGGAACTCGTCGACGTAGCTGGCGTACCGCCGCGGCATGCCCCGCGTGCCCAGGAAGAACTGGCTGAAGAACGTGATGTTGAAGCCCACGAACACCAGCGCGCACCCGATCCGGGCCGCGGTCTCGTTGTACATCTTCCCGAAGAACTTCGGCCACCAGTGGTGGATGCCCGCGAGGAACGCGATCACCGTGCCGCCGAACATCACGTAGTGGAAGTGGGCGACCACGAAGTACGAGTCGTGCAGGTGCAGGTCGGTCGACAGCGCGCCCAGCGGCAGGCCCGTCAGGCCGCCGATCGAGAACAGGAACAGGAACGCGAACACGTAGAGCATCGGCGTCGACCAGATGATCGAGCCCTTGTACAGCGTCGCGATCCAGTTGAACACCTTGATCGCCGTCGGGATCGCCACCAGGAACGTCAGGAAGCTGAACACCGTCGCGCCCAGCTCGCCCTGCGACGTGAACATGTGGTGGCCCCACACCAGGAACGACACGAGCGCGATCGCCAGCGAGCTGAACGCGATCGCACGGTACCCGAAGATCTTCTTGCGGCTGTGCACCGAGATCACCTCGGACACGATGCCCATCGCCGGCAGGATCATCACGTACACCACCGGGTGCGAGTAGAACCAGAAGAAGTGCTGGAACAGCACCGGGTCGCCGCCGAGCCCGGGGTCGAAGATCCCGATCGAGAACACCCGCTCGAACAGCAGCAGCAGGAACGTCACGCCGATGACCGGCGTCGCCAGCACCTGGATCAGCGACGTCGAGTACAGCGCCCAGACCATCAGCGGCAGGTCGAACCAGCCCATCCCCGGCGCCCGCAGCTTGTGTGTCGTCACGATGAAGTTCAGCCCCGTGAAGATCGAGCTGAACCCGAGGATGAACACCGACAGGATCATCAGCAGCACGCGGGCGTGGTCGCCGTCGGTCGTTGTCGAATACGGCGTGTAGAACGTCCAGCCCGTATCGACGCCGCCCATCAGGATCGACCCGACACCGAACATCGAGCCGAACACGTAGACGTACCACGACGCGAGGTTCAGCCGCGGGAACGCGACGTCCTTCGCGCCCAGCATCAGCGGCAGGATGAAGTTGCCGATCGACGCGGGTATGCCCGGCACGATGAACATGAACACCATGATCGCGCCGTGCAGCGTCATCACCCGGTTGTACGTGTTGCCCGTATTGCCGACCGAGTCGCCCGTCCAGTCGAAGAACGCGCCGGTCGTCACGCCGTCGATCACGCGGGTCGGCTCGAGCAGCTCGATGCGCAGCCCGATCGCGGCAACGCCGCCCAGGAAGAACATGAACAGCACCGTGAAGAGGTACATGATGCCGATCTTCTTGTGATCGACCGTAGTCGCCCAGTCCACGATCGTGGTCCAGATGCCACCCTTGGGCGTCAGGTAGTTGCCTTGGTGCCCACCGCCGTGACCGACGGCCTCTTCGATCTGTCCGCCCGTCGGGTTGATCGTCGTCATCTCAGGTCCTTTCCGGGCCGGCTACGAACTCGGCCCAGCCAATCCAAACTCACCCCTCGCGGTCGCTTGCCCGACCCATCGCTGCCGATCACGGCCGGTCAGACCCGGCCCGCTTACAACTCGTTGCCCATCGCGCCGGCGTCTTCGCCCGCGTCTTCTTCAATGCCGTCCGCATCGCCTTCAGCGGCTCCGTCGGCTTCACCGCCCGAGCACGCCGAGTTCCGCTCCGACTCACTCGCACGATCCGAGAGCGTCTTCATGTACGCGATCACGCCGCGGAGCTCGAAGTCGCTGATCCGCCCGTTGTACGAGGGCATCTGGTTCGGGTAGCCCTCGTGGATCTTCGCCGCCGGGTACAGGATCGACTCACGGACGTAGTTCTCCCACTCCGTGACGTCGTTTCCGGCGACGATCGACCCGTCCGACAGCGGCACGTCGTAGCGGTAGTTGTTCAACCAGGTCGGGCCCGCCTTGGCGGCGCCGTCGATCGAGTGGCACGCGTTGCAGCCCTTCGCCTTCCACACCAGCTCGCCCACCTCGCAGAGCGGCGTGATGCCCTCCTCGTAGCCCGGGTCCGACTTCCAAGCCTGATAGACACCCATGGGAACGACCCGCAGGACCGCGGCCATCTGCGAGTGCTGATCGCCGCAGTACTCGGCGCAGAAGATCCAGTGGTCGCGGTACTCGTAGCTCTCCTCGATCGGCTCGCCGAGGTCGTCCTCGCCGATCTTGATCGAAGCCGACTCGAGCTTGTCGGGCGTCTCGCTCAGCGCCTTCGCGCGGAACCAGTACGGCTGGTACCGGTTCGGCATCACGTCGAGCTTCGTCCGGAAGTCGGGCACCCAGAAGCTGTGGATCACGTCGGAGCTCGACATCTTGAGCCGGACGGGCGTGTCCTCGGGCACGTAGAAGATCGGGATCTGCGACGACTCACCCGCGAACGACTGCGTCTCGGCCGACTGCTTGCCGTTGTCGTAGGTGAACGTCCAGCCCCACTTGTACCCGTTCAGCTCGATCTGCTCGGCCTCGACCGGCGCGGTCTGCGCCGACACGTAGCCCTGGTAGCCCCAGAAGAAGATCAGGAACAGGATGATCGTCGGGATCACCGTCCACGTGATCTCGAGCGCCGTGTTGTGCGATGCGCTCGGCTCGACAGCCTTGCCCGGCACGCGGCGGTACTTCCATGCGAAGTAGCCCATCAGCCCCACCACGAGCAGGAAGAAGAACACGCCCACGTACCAGATGAACAAGAACAGCGCGTCCGACCCGGAATCGAGGCCGGCCACCGTGCCGTAGTCCGACCCCTGACTCTCGCCGAAGAACAGGTTGGTGAACAGCCCGTTGATCCCGAGCGTCCACGAGCCGCCGACGGGCGGGTGGGCCGGGGCCGACGCGAGCAGGCTTGCGAGTGTCTGGTTCATCATCGTCTCACGCATGGGCCGGCGCGGCGGGCGGCGCATCGCCCGCGGCTTCCGACCGTTCTTTCTCACCGGTGCCCGCCTGGGGAGCCGCGGCCGCCGCCAGACGCCGCTTCTTCAACGAGTCACCAACAAACAGCACCGCCACGAACACGCCGAGCCCCGCCGTGGTCAGCCCGGCCGCGATCTGCATCGCCCGCATCGCCTCGAGCGAGTACACCCCGGCCTCGGGGTCCCACGTGAAGCACGAGTGCAGGAAGATGTCGCCCAGGCTCTCGCCGATCGCCCCATTCGAAGCCTCGAGCAGCCCGATGCGGAGCTGCTTCGGCTCGAGGTCGAGGGCTTCCAAGTAGCGCGAGATGGTGCCGTCGGGCATGAGCACGGTCAGCACCGCCGGGTGCGAGTATTCGCCCGCCCGCCCGCCGACGCCCGGGATGAAGTTGTAGTTGAACCCGATCGAGTCGGCCAGCCGCCGGGCCTCGCCGGCCGTGGTCGTGTGGAAGTTGAACGAGGCGTCGAACGCCTCGCGCTTCTCGGCGTCCGAACGGATCTCCGCCGAGTGCACGTACCGCGTCGCGTACGACGACTGTTGGCCCTTGGCCATCGCCGGCGTGTTGGTGTGGTCGAACGAGACGACCACGACCTTGAAGTCCTCGCCGACCTGGTAGCTCAGGCGGTTCCACGCCTCGTGGGCCTTCTCCATCACGAGCCCGCACAGCAGCGGGCAGTCGTAGTAGACCATCATCAGGACGACCGGACGCTTGTCGTCGCGCGACGCCGCGAAGTAGTCGCCCATCAGCACCGACCGCCCCTCGGCGTCGTACAGCGCGATGTCGCCCGGCACCCGCTCGCCCAGACGCTCCTCGACACCCACACCGTCGAGCTCCGCCGGCGGCTCGTCGAGCAGGATCTGTCCCCCCGAAGCCGATGCGATGCAGCCGCCGAGCACAACGCCCGTCAGCCAACCCCGCATGTCCCGCCTCGAAGAACTCATTCCAACTCCAGAAATCGGTTCGTCTCAGCTTTCAGTCTAGATTGAAAATACTGAGAATCGCAATATCCTTGCCGAGACTTAGTCGTCGTAGGTCTCGACAACCTTTCCGATCGCCGTGTCCAAGGAAATTCGGACACGCTCCTCCGCCGAATTCTGCCACGCGGTCTGGTCAAGCTTCGCCTCAGCCTCGTCGCGATACTGAACGTAACCCGAACGAAGGGCCGTGCTCTCGACCCGCTCGGCCTTGAGCTTCGTCGTCGTGTAATTGAAGAACACGCCGACCGCCCCGACTACCACCAGCACCAGGACGATGCTCGCCGCCCATGCGATCAGCAGGACCGCCGAGTTGATCTTCTCGCCGTGGGCTTGCTGGATGTGCTCGTCGGCCGCGTGGAGGTGCCACTCGTCGACCTCGGCGCCGGCTTCCACCGCCGAAGCGGGTGTGTGTTCGGTCATGCGCCCGCTCCTTCTACACGTAGTTCTTGTGACCCAGGCCGCGGGCGATCCGCGGATCGTTGAACGCGACCAGCGGCACGCTGAAGACCCGGCGGATCAGGAACCCGAGGTACACGCACACGACGCCGCCCGTGCCGGCGATGTCGATCCACATGCCCGCCAGCCCGGGGTCGGGCGCCTCGCTCTTGAGGTAGATCATCGGTCGCACGACCCACGTCGTGTCGAGCAGGTGCACCAGCAGCAGCAACGCCCCGACCACGCCGATCCACCCCGCGCGACGCTTCAGCGGCCGCGGCAAGAGCACAAAGAACGGGAAGACAAAGTGACCCGCCACGATCACGATCGTCAGCGGCAGCCAGTCTTGCATGCGGGCGAGGTAGAACGCCGTCTCCTCGGGGATGTTCGAGTAGTAGATGAGGAAGTACTGGCTGAACGCGATGTACGCCCAGAACACGCTGAACCCGAAGAGCAGCTTGCCCAGGTCGTGCGAGTGCTCCTCGGTCACGACGCCGTCGAGCCGGCCGGCCCGGCGCAGCAGCCCGAGCTGCGTGGCGACGAGCGCGAGCGAGCCGAACGCGCCGCCCGCGAAGAAGTACACGCCCCACATCGTGCTGAAGAAGTGGTAGTCGAGCGTCATCAGCCAGTCGAAGCCGGCGAACGCGGTCGTCAGCGCGAACAGCAGCACGCCCCACCCGGAGGTGTACCGCGCCTTCTGCGTCAGCCAGCGGTCGCCCGTGCGGTCCTGCTCGAGGCTCAGGCTGCTCAGCCGGTACGCCAGCACCCCCCACACAACGAAGTAAATCACCGCCCGCACGATGAAGAACGGGCTGTTGAGGAACGGCGCCTTGACGTCGTAGATCACGTCGCCGGCCGTGACCTCCGGGTTCATCCACTTGAACAGCACGCCCGACGAGAACAGCTCGATCGCCAGGATCGGCACGAACAGCGCGGCGCACACCCCCACCATCGTGAAGATGTTCTCGAACTGACGCCGCAGCGGCCCGAACCAGCCCGCGTTGACCAGGTACATGACCATCGTCCAGAACATCGCGCCCAGCGTGATCGCCAGCACCGACATGAACCCGACGTGGTACGCCCCGAGCGCGTGCTTCAGACCGTTCGGCTGCGTGACCGCCGCCACGATCGCGACGATCAGCAGCAGCCCGCCGACCCCGAGGAACGGCAGCGAGATACGGGCGGCGTTCGACGGGTCGAGCGTAATGTTCTCACGCCGGAGCGCCTCGCTCGAAACAACGACGCTCTCGCCCACGTGCCCGGGCTTCGCGCCCGCGCCCTGATCCGAAGCCCCGGCGGGGATCGATGTCATCGGGTGCCTCCTTCGCCGGGCGTCGCCAGGCCCACCCGGTCGGCCGGGTCGGGGGCGTCGCCCATCGCCGCGGGCATGCCGCGCATCTCGTTGAGCCGCTGACGCTCCTGCTCGGAGACGTCGTCGAGCGTGCCGCGGCGGGTCGCCTGCAGCGTCCGGATGTACGCGACCACCGCCCACGCGTCACGCTCGTTGATCGCGTGCTTGTAGGGCGGCATCCGGTAGTAGCCCGGGTTCGCCTCGTTCGGGATCCCGTTCCGCGAGACGTGGAAGAGGTACCCGTCGCGGCCGGTGCGCTCGGCCTCGTCGCCCTCGCCCGCTTCGCGCTGGTACTTGTCGTCGTGGAAGCTCGGGACCGGGTAGCTCCAGCGCCGCCCGACCATGCCCTGCCCGTTGCCCTCGATGCCGTGGCACGCCGAGCAGTAGATGTTGAACTTCTCCTGGCCGCGCAGGATGAAGTCGCGGTCGACCGGCACCGGGATCTCCGACGACCAGAACGCGGTGTCCGTCGGGCCGAACCCGGGGGTCTCGACCGAGCCGTAGTACAGCTCGCGGTCGGCCCGCAGCAGCCTCGCCCGCTCCTCGAGGATCGGGCCCGACCACTCGGCGTTGACGAACGAATCCGCGTACACGTCGCCGGTCCACCGCGCGTAGGCGACGGTCCCCTCGACCGGCTGGCGCTGCGTGCGGCCGTCCTCGAAGAACGCCGTCTCGTACTGCGCCTCGAACCGGGGCGGGTCGTCCATGTCCGGGAAGAACTGGCGCGGCGGCTTGTCGGTCCGCTCGCCGCGGCAGCCCGCCAGAGGGCCGGCCGCCATCGCGAGCACCGCCGCAGACACGAACGCGTGGCTCATCGGGAACGGGGAGCGGGCCATCAGTCCTCCTCCACCAGTTCGATCGACAGCGCGCCGGCGTCGGCGAGCAACGACCGGGTCTTCTCGGGGTCGAACGCGGGGTCCGACGCCTCGATCGACACAAAGAACTCGTCGTCCGATGCCTTCAAGAACGCGTCGGACGTGAACAGCGGGTGGTGGTGCCGCGGCAGCCCGTTGAGCGCGAGCATCCCGATCAGCGTGCTGAACGCCGTGAACAGGACCGTCAGCTCGAAGCTCACCGGCACGAAGCTCTCCCACGCGTCGGTCGGCTTGCCCTGCACCACCATCTCGTAGTCGACGTGGGTGATCCAGTACTGCATCGCGCCGGCGACGAGGAACCCGGTCAGCGCCCCGCCGCCGATGATGTACATCAGCGGCGTCAGCAGCCACCCCTTGATCCCCATCGACTCTTCCATGTCGTGCACCGGGAAGGGCGAGTGCGTGTCCCAACGCTTGTAGCCCGCGTCGCGGACCGCCTCGGCCCCGTGCACGAGCGCGCCGGGGTTCGCGAACTTCGCCAGCACACCGAACACGGTCTTGCCCGCCTCGGTCTGGTAGATCGGCCCGCGGGGCTGGGGGGAGAAGATCGACATCAGCCAAGCTCCTTCTCGTCGGCGTCGGCCGACGCGATCACCGTGCTCTGACCAGCGTCATGGCTGTCGCCGCCATGATCGTCGCCGTGGCCCCCACCGTGCCCCCCACTATGCCCATAGTGCGGGCTCGCCTGCGGCAACACCGCCTTCAGCTCGGCCATCGCGAACACCGGGATGAACTTCAGGAACAGCATGAACAGCATCAGGAACAGCCCGCACGAGCCCACGAACGTCAGGATGTCGACCGGCGTGGGGAAGAACATGTGCCACTCGCCCGGCAGCCACGCCCGATGGATCGACGTCACGATGATCACGAACCGCTCGAACCACATCCCGATCGTCACGAACAGCGCGACCACCCAGATCACCGCCGGGTTCTGACGCATCTTCTTGAACCAGAACACCTGCGGCGTCACCACGTTGCAGAAGATCATCGACCAATACGCCCACCAGTACGGCGCGCCGTCCTTGAAGAAGATGTCGGGCTTGACCCGGTTGTTCGCGAACACGTCGAGCTCGAACTTGTTCCCACCGTACCAAGCGATGAAGAACTCCATCGAGTACGCGAACCCGACCATCGTGCCCGTCACGAGGATGATCTTCGCCATCAGCTCCAGGTGACGCAGCGTCACGAGCCGCGAGAAGTCGCGCATCAGGATCCGGAGCGGGATCAGCAGGAACAGCACCATCGCGAACCCGCCGAACACCGCCCCAGCCACGAAGTACGGCGGGAAGATCGTCGTGTGCCACCCGGGCACCTGGCTCGTCGCGAAGTCGAACGACACGATCGAGTGCACGCTGAGCACCAGGGGCGTCGAGATGCCCGCCAGGATCAGGTACGCCTTCTCGTAGCGGTACCAGTGCCGGCCGCTGAAACGCCAGCCCAGCGACAGGAACCCGTAGATGAACGCCCGCACGTGGTCGGCCGTGAACGGCAGCTTCAGCGACGGCATCGGCGCCGCGGGGAACCACAGCGGCGGCTCGAGCTTGAACGGGTTCGCCACGCCCTCGCGGATGCGCTTGACCGCCCGGTCGCGGAACGTCGCCAGGTCCGGGATCATCCCCATGTACCAAAACAGCGCCGACACCGTCGCGTAGGTCGACACCGCGAACACGTCCCACAGGAGCGGCGAGCGGAAGTTCGGCCAGATGTAGTTGTAGTTCGGGATCGGGAACAAGAACCACGCGAACCACACACGCCCGACGTGTACGCCCGGGAAGATCCCCGCGCAGATCACCGCGAAGATCGTCATCGCCTCGGCGGCGCGGTTCACCGCCGTCCGCCAGTTCTGCTTGAACAGGCACAGGATCGCGGAGATCAGCGTCCCGGCGTGGCCGATGCCGATCCAGAACACGAAGTTCGTGATGTCCCACGCCCAGTCGACCTGGTTGTTCAGCCCCCACACGCCGACGCCGGTCGTGATCAGGTAGATCAGCATCACCTGCAGCAGGCCGAACAGGTTCGCCCCGGTCAGGAACACGATCAGCCACCACAGCCCGATCGGCTTCTCCGCGTAGCTCGCGACCATGTTGGTGATGTCGCCGAACGACGGGTTGCCCAGCACCAGCGGCGGGTCGAGCGCCGGGTCTTCCACCAGCGTCCCGTCGCCCAGCGGGTCCTTCGGGCGCTCTCGCTCGGCCCGCGGGGCGAGCCCCGCCAGCCGGTCCGCGGTCAGCTTGTCCGGGTTGATGGCGCTCATGCCGTCACTCCCCCTTCAAACGAAGGCATGCTCGAAAGATTCATCACCGGCAGGCTCACGGTCGTGCGCCCGCCCTCTCGGACACGACGCGGCATGAAGCCCCCACGCGAGCCGTCGGAGCCGAACGCGTGCTCGCCCCCACCCCCCTGAACATCCCCGTGATCCTCGCCGTGACCGGCGCCGTGACCATCACCGTGGTCGTCACCGTGGTCGTCGCCGTGGTCGTCGCCGTGCTCCTCACCGTGATGGTGGTGGAACGGGTCCTCGATCGGCGTCCGGATCGCCGGGTTCGGGTTCTTCACGTTCACGAGGTACGTCGTCCGCGGCCGCGTCGCCAGGTAGCCCAGCAGCGCATACGACCTCGCCCCGTTGTACGTCTCGTGCACCCTGCTCGACTCGTCGAGCAGGTCGCCGAACACGATCGAGTTCGACGGGCACGCCTGCTGGCACGCCGCCTGGAAGAACCCGTCGGGGATGTTCTCAAGATCCTGCAGCTTCGTCTCGTACCGCGCCGCGTTGATCCGTTGCACGCAGTAGGTGCACTTCTCCATCACGCCGCGCGACCGCACCGTCACGTGCGGGTTCATCTTGAACTTCTCGATCTCGCTGAGCTTCTCCCGCAGCCGGGGCGGGATCAGGTTAATGTTGTCGGGCGTCGGCGTGCCCTCGGGGAACTCGTCCCGCAGCCCGCCGTTGAGCTTCTTCACGCCGTAGTCGAAGAAGTTGAACCGCCGGACCTTGTAGGGGCAGTTGTTCGCGCAGTACCGCGTGCCGATGCACCGGTTGTAGACCATGTAGTTGATGCCCTCGGGCCCGTGCACCGTCGCGTTCACCGGGCACACCGTCTCGCACGGCGCGTTCTCGCAGTGCACGCACGCCACCGGCTGGAAGTACACCTCGTCCGGGTCGTTCAGGTCGTCGCCCGTGAAGTACCGGTCGACCCGGATCCACGTCATCTCCCGGCCCTTGCGCACCTCGGTCTTGCCAACGCTCGGGATGTTGTTCTCGCTCTGGCACGCCACCGTGCACACGCCGCAGCCCGTGCACGTCGCCAGGTCGATCGTCATCCCCCACTGCGGCCGACGCGAGTACTCAGAGCCCTCCGCCGGCTTGCCCTCGATCGAGTCCGTGTACGGGTGCTTGTAGATCGACAGCGTCGGCGGCGTGTGCGCCAGCTCGCCCAGCTCCTCCGCGAGGTTCACGTACTCCTTGCTGCCGTACACGTCCTTCTTCGCACGCTTGTGGTCGCGGTGCTTGCGATACGCCGGCGCGTCGACCGAGCGCACGATGCTCGTGCGGCTCTGCATCGTCCAGTGGTTCTGCGTCGAGATGATCGGGTACTTCCCGCCGATCGGCTCGAGACGCCCGCCCGCCAGAACCGCGTCGCCCGACGCCGAACGCACCGGCGAGATGTCGAAGCCCACGCCCGCCCCGATCACGCCGACCGTCTCGCGGCCGTAGCCGTTGAACACGCACACCGTGTTGTCGGCCATGCCCGGCAGGATCCACACCGCGAGCTTGACGCTCCGCCCGTCGACCGTCAGCCGTGCCAGACGCCCCTTGGGCTCCTTGACCGTGTACGGGTCCGGCTCAAGCCCCAGCCGCTTGGCGGTGTTCGGGCTGACCAGCGCCGGGTTGTCCCAAACAACCATCGTGCCGAAGTTGGGCAGCTCCTGGAGCCACGGGATGTTCGAGAACCGACCGTCGTACATCAGGTCGTTCGCGACAACGACATCGAGCGCCCCGCCCGCGGGCGCCGACCGCAGCGTGTACTCCGAGACCGCCCGCCGGACGTTGGCGAACAGGCCGGCAGCGGTCACACCGCCGTCGTCGCCGGTGCCGCCGCCCGAGACCAGCCCCGTGCCCGCGACCACCCCGTCGTGCAGCGACCGCTTCCAGACCTTCTCGAAGTCGCCGCCGCTCGCGCCGGTCAGGTCGCGCCACGCCGAGCGCACCAGCTCATAGCCCGACGGCTGCTCCTCGTACGCCGACGGCTCGCGGTCCTCGGCGAACAACGCCAGCAGCTCGATCTCCGACAACGCCCCGTCGTACAGCGGCGCGATCATCGGCTGCATCGGCGCGATCGTGCCGTCGATCGCCTCCGCGTCGCCCCAGCTCTCGAGGAAGTGCGACCCGTTGAGCTGCCACGTGCCCATCGATGCCGTCTCGCTCGGTCCCACGCTCATCACGATCCGGTTCGTCACGAGCCCGAACGCCTCGCGGAAGCCCAGCGCCGCCGGAGCCGCGAACACGGGGTTCGAGTCGATGACCACCGCCGTCGTGATCGACCCGCCGCGCATCTCGGCGATCAGCTCGGCCAGATCGTCCCACCCCGCCCGCGCCTCCTCGCCGAACGGATCCCGAGGCGACATGTCCAGGTACGACACCGTCGTGCCCACCGCCCCGATCGCGCGGTTGATCGCGTGCCCGACCGCCCGCGCCTCGGGCGAGAGCGTCTTGCCGACCGTCACGACGCCGCGCGTCGCAGCGGACAAAAGGTCATCGGCCGCCGCCTGCAGCCACGCGCCGTCCAGGCTCTCGTCGCCGCCGGCAACGCCCGCCGCCGACGTCGCGAGCGCCCGCGCCAACTCTTCGCCGCCGCCCGTCCGCTCCAGCACGATCCGGGCGAGCTCGAACAGCGCCGCCTCGGTCATCGCCGGCGACAGCCTCAGGCGGTGGTCCGACAGCCCGCCCATCGGCGTGTTGACCGCCTCGACGGTGTAGATCCGGCTCATCCGGTCGTCGGCCGCGCTCAGCTCGCGACCCGACGCCACGCCCCGCTCGTTGGCAAGGTTCGACCCGCCGCCCCCGATCGCGTCGTCCTGGAACGCCACGATCACGTCCGCCCGCTCGAAGTGGTAGAGCGTGCGCTTCGCCGCGCCGAACGCCAGCCGCGTCGCCGCCCGGTCCGACCCGCGGGTCGAGCCCGCCTCTGTCAGATCGACCGCGACCCAGCGGGCACCGGGGAACCGCTCGAACACCGCGTCGCGCACCACGTTCCGCGTCGGGCTCGTCTTCTTGTCAACGATGAACGCCAGCCCGTCGCCGCCCTTGGCGTCGTACTTCTTCAGGTGCTCGGCCGACCACGCCCGGAAGTCCGACCACGTCGCGACGCTGTCGCCCGACGCCGCGCGGAACATCGGGTACTTCAGACGGTCCGGGTCGTACAGCTCCATGATCGACGAGACCGACCACGCGCTCGACTTGCCACGGTTCACAGGGTGCAGCGGGTTGCCCTCGACGTGCGTCGGGCGGCCCTCGTGCGTCTCAACCAGCAGACCCTCCGCATACCCGCCGGGCATCGGCATCGACGTCGCGTAGTACAAGGGCTTCCCGGGGATGATCTCCTCGGGCACCTCGCGCGAGTACGTGTAGATCTTGTGGTTGGGCCGCCGGCAGCCCGGCAGCGTCGCCATCCCCGCGATCGCCGCCGTGCCCGCCATCATCTGCAAGAACGTCCGCCGGTTCGACCCGAGCAGCTCGCTCGCGCCGGCCGGGAACTCGCGCTCGAGAAACTCGCGGAACTCGCCGGTGTCCGCATACTCCTCGATCGACTTCCAAAGCTTGCGGCCCGTCCCGCCCACGACGCCGGCCGTCGCGAGCGAATCGTCCGAGGCCGGGTTCTTCTTGCCGCGTGTCGATGGGCACTGGTCGGTCATGCGTGGGTCTCTTCGGGCGCGAGCGCGATCGGTCAGAAACAGAAACGGTCAGGCAACGGAGCGGGCGTCGGTCAGTGGTGGCAGGCACCGCAGTTCTGCGGGCCGCCCTCGTGGATGCTCTCCTGGATCCGGTCGATGATCTGCTGCGCCGCCGAAGGCACGGCCGCGCCCTGCTTCCGGTCCTTTAAGTGCTGCTCCACCCACACCAGGTCGGTCACCTTATCCGGCGGCACGATGTTCTCTTCGACGTTGCGGTGGCAGTCCAGACACCAGCCCATGCCCAGCCCCTGATCCTGGTAGACCACCGGCATCGCCGTGATCTGGCCGTGGCACGAATAGCAGCTCACGCCCGCCCGCACGTGCATGTGGTGCGGAAACGCGCCGACGTACCCCGGCAGGTGGTGGATCTTCCGCCAAGGGATCGAGTCGTCGTTCGCGTACGCCGTGCGCACGAACCCGACCTTCTCAACGCCCGGGTCCCACTGCTGCCCGAGCATGCCGTCGGTGTGGCACCCCATGCACGTCGCGACGGCCGGCACGTTCGAGTGCGCCGACTTCTCAACGTTGGTGTGGCAGTACCGGCAGTCCATGCCGAGCTTGCCCGCGTGGAGCTGGTGGTTGAACCCGCTGCCGGGCTGTTCGGGCATGTAGCCGACTTCCCAGAAGTCCGGCGTCGCGTAGTACCACGTGCCCGTGATGACGGTCAGCAGCGCCCCAACGCCGGCCAGAGCCGAGAGCGTCGGGAACAGATTGAGCCACTTCGGGAAGATCATCCGCATGGCGAAACCGGCCTCCAAATCCGATAAACAGGCCCCAAATGCCCGGGCGGTCGTTTTCGGGAACCCCGGAATTTCTCCGGGTCGAGCGTACAGTGTCAAGCGGAGATCACGGACACTTCCGATTGAGACCAAGTCTCAATCTCGAAGAAAGCATCGGACCACCTCCGAAGACGCGAACTCGATCCGGATGACGACCCTGAAAGACCAAACTTTTACCGAAAAACGTATGCTCGCCTGGCCCGGCATTGCCACCGGCGTCGCCGCCGCCGTCGCCATGTGGGTCGCGTGGTACTTCCTCCACCGCCCCGGGCTCGACACGCCGCTGATCGTCACCGGCACCGCGGTCGGTCTCACGCTCGTCGCGATGACCGCCCTCCTGACCCGGGTCGCCGCCAACGCCCCCGCCACCGGCGCCATCGGCGGCGCCACCGCCGGGCTGATCGGGCTGATGCTCCTGGGCTCGCACATCGCTAAACCCCAGGGCGCCGACGGCGCTTTCAACACCCAGGCGCCCGTGATCGTCCTCGCGTTCGTCGCCTCCACGACCGTTCTCGGCCTCCTCGGCGGGCTCGCGTCCAACGCCCTCGGCCGGCGCGAAGCCCGCGAACCCGACCGTGACCTCTGGCTCCGCAGGCTGGCCCTCGCGGCGGCCGCGAGCTACGTCCCGCTCATCGCCGTGGGCGGGCTCGTCACCTCTACGGGCTCTGGCATGTCCGTCCCCGACTGGCCCGGCACCTACGGCTCCAACATGTTCCTCTACCCATTCGCCCTCATGGAAGACCCGCGCATCTTCTACGAGCACACCCACCGCCTGCTCGGCACTCTCGCCGGGCTCTCGACGGTCATCCTGCTCGTCGGCGCCTTCGCGATGCGGGCGAGCACAACCGTGCGGGCGCTCGCGGTCGCGCTGCTCGCGGGCGTGATCGTCCAAGGGCTGCTCGGCGGCTTCCGCGTCGCCAAGGACATCCCCGCCTTTGGCTTCCTTCACGGCGTCCTCGGTCAGGGGCTGCTCGTCATCGCGACCATCACCGCCGCGTTCGTGGGCCGTGCGTTCGCGAGCTCGCCCGCCGCCGCGAAGACCGCCCGGCCGGTCTTCGTGCTCGCCGCGGTGAGCCTGGCCTGCCTCGCGATCCAGCTCTCGTTCGGCAGCCTCTACCGCCACCTGGGCTCGTCGCACGCGCTCTACTCGCACATCGGCTTCAGCGTCATCGTCACCGGCGCGATCGCCCACGTCGCGATCTTCTCCACGAAGTTCAAGCCGAACGCGTTGGGCGAGGACGGGTCGGGCGCAGACAGCTCGCGCGCAGACAACGGCGGCGACACGGAAGCCGGCGTCCGGCTGCGCCGGCTCGCACCGGCGATCTTCGCCGTGCTCGCGATCCAGTTCACGCTCGGCTTCGCCGCGTGGGGCTTCGGCTCGGGCTACACCGAACGCCCGACCGCCGACCAGCTCGCCGCGGCCGGCGACATCAACTACCTGGGCTCGATCATCGCGACGGTCCACCAGGCCAACGGCGCCGCGCTCGCCGCCCTCACCGGGCTCGCGCTCGCCTGGGCGGTCCGCGCGGGAGCCATCGCCCGGCGCCCCGCCGCGGCGGGTTCCGAGAACCCGCCCGCCGCCGCCGTGCCCCAACACGAACCCAACGCGATCGCCGGTGCCTGACGGACCAGACCCTCGCTCGCGACCCGTCCGACGGGGCGCGTGCAATCGCACGGCCGACCTTCCGTTAGACTTCTGTCACCAGGGAAGGGAACGCGATGCCACGCCCGCACCGGCTCTCCACGCTCGGCCTCCGCGGCGCTGTCGTCCCGGAACAGATCGCCGACCGCGACTTCGGCTACGACCAAGCGAGGCACCTGCTCTGGCGCGCCGGCTTCGGCGGCACGCCGCCCCAGATCCGCGCCCTCGCGCAGATGGGCCCCGAAGCCGCCGTCGACTTCCTGCTCGACGCCCGCGACCCGGAGCCCTCGCTCCCTGGCTTCATCGACCGCAACGTCATCCGCCCGTACACCCCCGAGGAGCGTCTCGCCTACGCCCAGGCCCGGCAGCGACGCGACGAGGACACCCTCGCCCGCCTCCGCGAGCAACGCCAGCAGCAGCAGCGCCGCGACCGCCGCCAGATGCGCGACACCCAGCACTGGTGGCTCGCCCGGATGATCCAGAGCCCCGCGCCGCTCCAAGAGAAGATGGCGCTGTTCTGGCACGGCCACTTCGCGACCAGCTACCGCACGATCGAAGACGCGTACCACATGGCGCTGCAGAACGCCATGTTCCGCGAGCTCGGGCTGGGCAACTTCGGCGACCTGCTCTACCGCATCATCCGCGACCCAGCGATGCTCGCCTACCTCGACCAGAACGACTCCCGCGTCGACGCGCCCAACGAGAACCTCGCCCGCGAGATCATGGAGCTCTTCGCGCTGGGCGTCGGCAACTACGGCGAGGGCGACATCAAAGCGGGGGCCCGCGCCCTGACCGGCTACACCTTCCGCGACGACGAGTTCGTCTTCGAGCCCGACAACCACGACGGGGGCAACAAACGCATCCTCGGCTCGGTCGGCAACTTCGACGGCGACGGCTTCGTCACCCGCATCCTCTCGCAGCGAGCCTGCGCGTCGTTCGTCTGCCGCAAGCTCTACCGCTTCTTCGCCGCCGACCTGCCGCCCGACGCCGCGTCCGGCGGGATGGACTTGCCCCGCGACACCCGCGAGATGATCCGCACCATGGAGACCGAGCTCACCATGCAGCGGTACAACCTCCGCCCGGTGCTCCGCCGGCTCTTCCTCTCGGAACACTTCTACTCCGACGCCGTGGTCGGCTCGCAGATCAAGAGCCCGGCCGTGCTCGTCGCGGGCGCGATCCGCTCGCTCAACACGCCCGCCCGCGACGTCTCGGTCCTCCTCGACGCGATGGACCGCATGGGCCAAAATCTCTTCTTCCCCCCGAGCGTCAAGGGCTGGGACGGCGGCCGCGCGTGGATCAACACCGCCACCCTGTTCGTTCGACAGAACGCGCTGGTCTACCTGCTCACCGGCCGCATGCCCGACCAGCAAGCGTCGACCGAGACCGGCTTCGACCCCCTGCCGCTGCTCGCCGACCTCGGCGACGACGCGGCAAAGCCCAACGCCGCGATCGACTACCTCCTCAAGCTCACCCTCGGCGGCACCCCCGAGGGGCCCCGCCAGGAGCTCCGCGCGTTCATGAACCGATACGACCTGCCCGTCAACCGAGACAGCGTGACCGGGCTGCTGCTGCTGATCACCGCGATGCCCGAGTACCAGCTGACCTGAACCCGAAGCCCGCCGCCCGGGCGAACCCGATCCTGTCCCCGAACTGTCCTGCCCCGAAACTGCCCGAAGACTGCTCCAAGACCGGCCCGGCCCGGCCGAAAAAGGATGAAGCCCGCATGAGCCTGCACAACGACCCGTCGAACGCCCAAGCCTTCACCCGCCGCGAGCTGCTCGACGCGGGCGTGAAGGGGGCCGTGTTCGCCTCGGCCGCGATGACCGTCCCGGGCTTCCTCCAGCAGTCGGCGTTCGGGCTGCCCATGCCCGCCGCGGGCATGTCCGAGATCGCCGGCGTCGACACCGACCGCGTGCTCGTCGTCGTCCAGCTCTCGGGCGGCAACGACGGGCTCAACACCGTCGTCCCCGCGGGCTTCGACGCGTACTACAACGCCCGACCGCGGATCGCCCTGCCCCAAGACGAGGTGCTCTCGCTCGGCCGCGGCGGGCCCATGGGGCTCCACCGCGCCATGGAGGGCGTCAAAGACCTCTACGACGACGGGCTCTGCTCGATCGTTCAGGGCGTGGGCTACCCCAACCCCAACCGGTCCCACTTCAAGTCGATGGACATCTGGCACACCGCCGACACCACCGGCACCGGCACGGGCTGGATCGCCCGCTACATCGACTCGCAGTGCTGCGGCTACGGCGCGGGCGAGTCGGGCCGCGCCCCCACCGCCCGCCGGCAGCGCGTCGCAGACCTCGCCCGCGCCACCCCCGACGAGCTGCCCGAGCCCGGCATCGCCATCGGCCGCACCGCGCCCCTCGCGATGGAGGGCGGCACGGTCCGCCCCGTCGCCTTCGAGAACGAGCGGCTCTTCCAGTGGATGGGCGAGGACGTCCACGAGGCGCTCGTCGAGCCCTACAAAAAGGTCGTCGCCCGCGAGCCCGACCGGACGGCCGAAGGCTCGCCCGCCGGCGAAACCAACGCCGACTTCCTGATGCGCACCGCGATGAACGCCCAGGTCTCCAGCGACCAGATCCGCCGCGCCGTGAGCCAGCGCCCGCTCGTCGAGTACCCGAGGACCGACCTGGGACGCCAGCTCCAGATGGTCGGCAGCATGATCCGCGCCGGGCTCAAGACCCGCGTGTACTACGTCTCGCAGGGCGGGTTCGACACCCACGCCGCCCAGGGCGGCGCCAACGGGCAGCACGCCAACCTGCTCGCCCAGTTCTCCGGCGCCGTCCGCGCGTTCATGAGCGACCTCCAGGAGCAGGGCAACGACCAGCGCACCCTCGTGATGTCGTTCAGCGAGTTCGGCCGCCGCGTCGGCGAGAACGCCTCGGGCGGCACCGACCACGGCACCGCCGCCCCCATGTTCCTCTTCGGGCCCATGGTCAGGCCCGGGCTCACGGGCAACCACCCGAGCCTGACCCACCTCGACAACGGCGACCTCGTCTACACGACGGATTTCCGAACCGTCTACGCCGACGTGCTCAAAACCTGGATGGGCGCCGACCCCGCCCCGGTCGTCGGGCGCGGCTGGCGACCCGCCGGCGTTGTCAAGGCCTAAGCGTCAACGGCAAGCCATCAAGGGCTCACCCCTTACTCAGCCGAGCGCCCGCTCCAGGTCCGCGATCAGGTCGTCGGCCGACTCGATCCCGACACTCAGCCGCACGAGCGAGTCGTCGATCCCCAGCCTCGCCCGCTGCTCGGGCGGCACGCTCGCGTGCGTCATGATCGCCGGATGCTCGATCAGGCTCTCCGCGCCGCCCAGGCTCTCGGCCAGCGCGAACAGCCGCACCCGCTCGAGGAACCGACGGCTCTCGTCGATCCCGCCCTTGACAAAGCACGTCACCATCCCGCCGAAGCCCCGCCCGGCGTGCATCTGCCTCGCCGCGAGCGCGTGCTGGGGGTGGCTCTCCAGCCCGGGGTAGACCACCCGGTCGATCTTCGGGTGCTTCTCGAGCCACTCGGCGACCGCGCGGCCGTTCTCGCAGTGCCGGTCCATCCGCACGTGCAGCGTCTTGGTCGACCGCAGCAGCAAGAAGCACTCCATGATCCCGGGCACCGCCCCGACCGAGAGCTGGATGAACTTCAGCTCGCGGTGCAGCTCCGGGTCGCTAGTGACGAGGGCCCCGCCGATCGCGTCGGAGTGGCCGCCCAGGTACTTCGTCGTCGAGTGGTGCACGGCGTCGGCCCCGAGCGACAGCGGGTTCTGCAGGTACGGCGTCGCGAACGTGTTGTCGACCGCCACCCGAGCCCCGCGCTCCTTCGCCATCTCACAGACCGCCGCGATGTCGCAGACCTTCAGCGTCGGGTTGGTCGGCGTCTCCATCCAGACCAGCTTCGTCGTGTCGCGGAACGCGGCCCGCGTCGCGTCGAGGTCGGTCATGTCCACAAGGATCGGCTCGATCCCAAGCTGCTTAAAGACCCGGTGGAAGAGCCGGTTGGTCCCGCCGTACACGTCGTCGCAGAGCAGCACCGAGTCGCCCGCCGAGAGCGTGTGGAGCATCGCGCTCGTCGCCGCGACGCCCGAGGCGAACAGCAGCCCGTGCTTGCCCCCCTCGAGGCTCGCCAGGTTCGCCTCGGCCGCGGCCCGCGTCGGGTTCTCCGCCCGCGAGTAGTCATACCCGTCCTTGACCATCACGCCCGGCGACTTCTGCACGTACGTCGACGTCTGATAGATCGGCGTCATGATCGCGCCGGTCGACGGGTCGGGCGCCTGCCCCGCGTGGATCGCCCGCGTGCCGAAGCCGTGCTCGCTCGTTACTTCCATGGTCTCTCCGCGACTGGTTCTTCTCTGGCCGGGTTGTCTGAAGCCGGCTCCGCCGCGCGCGGAGCCGCCGCCCTAGTTCCGCTTGGCGAGGTGCTCGATCAGGTCGATCTGGCTGAGCACGCCCAGCACCCGCTCGCCGTCGACGACGATCGCCGCCTGCCCCGCGGCGAACACGCCGTAGAGCTCCTCGACCCGCGCGTTGGGATGCACGAGCCCGCCGATCTGGCTCTCGACGTCGCGCACGGGCGAGTCCTTGGAGACGGCCCCGCGCTGCAGCCCGCGGAGCAGGTCGACCTCGTGAACGATGCCGCTGGGCTTGGGCGAGCCGTTGACCACGGGCACCTGGCTCACGCCGTTGTCGCGCATCAGCGAGATCACGCTCGCGACGGTGTCGGTCTCGTTTGCCGTGACGACCGACCGCTCGCCGGCGAGCATGTCGCCGATCACGCCCAGCCCGCGCTCGGGCTCCATGAACCCGTGCATGCGCATCCACTCGTCGTCGAGGTACTTGGTCAGGTAACGCCCCGCCGAGTCGGGCAGCACCGCGACCACCCGCTTGCCCGCGCCCAGCCGCTCGGCGACCCGGTGGGCGATGTGCACCATCCCGCCCGACGACCCGCCGCAGTAGAGCCCCTCCTCGCGGATCAGCCGCCGCGAGACGTGGAAGCACTCGTAGTCGTTGACCTGGTGCATCTCGTCGACCACGCTCGTGTCGAACGCACGGCAGACGATGTCCTCGCCGAGCCCCTCGACCTTGTAGACGTAGGGCGTCGAGGGCTCGCCCGACTTGAACACGTTGTAGTGCACGCTGCCCAGCGGGTCGACGCCCACGATCAGGCACGGCGAGCCACGCTTCTTCCAGTACCGACCGATCCCCGAGATCGTCCCGCCCGTGCCGGTGCCGACGACGATCGCGTCGATCGCGCCCCCGGTCTGCTCCCAGAGCTCGGGGCCGGTCGTCGCCTCGTGCGCCTCGATGTTCCACTCGGTGTGGTACTGGTCGAGGTAGAAGCTCCCGGGCGTCTCGGCGGCGCGGCGCTTGGCGACGTTGACGTAGTGGTCCGGCGAGTCGCCCGGCACGTCGGTCGGGGTGATGATCACCTCCGCGCCGAACGCCCGCAGCGCGTCGATCTTCTCCTTGGACATCTTGTCGGGCATCGTGAAGATCGCGCGGTAGCCCTTCGCCGCCGCGACCATCGCCGCGCCCGCCCCCGTGTTCCCGGAGGTGTTCTCCACGATCACCCCGCCGGGCTTGAGCAGGCCCTCCTGCTCGGCCCGCTCGATCAGGTAGTTCGCCATCCGGTCCTTGATCGAGCCCGCGGGATTCACGAACTCGCACTTGACCAGCACCTCGGCGCTGCCCACCGGCGGGACGACCCGGTTCAGCCGGACCAGCGGCGTGCCCCCGATCGCCTCCAGGATGCTTCCCTTCACGTCCATCACACACCTCCGAACACACGCCCATGGCGCCGAACCACGCCCAACCCGTCATGAACCCAGCATCAGCCGTTCCCGCCAATTCATCGACCCACAAGCGTACGGACTCCATCCCCCCAGGGCCCGTCATCCGCGATCATGGGCAAGAGCCCCCACCAGCCGAGCCTGCCACGAAACCAGACCGAACCCGCGGCCCAGACCGCCGGTAGTCTCCGGTACAGTCGCGGCACGAACGCCACGACCCGACAACCACAGCACACCGGCGGCCCCGCCCGCCCAAAACCAGGAGCTCGCGCATGCCCCGATTCCAGAACGCCCGTCTCCGGAAGGCCGCCCTCGGCTCCACGGTCGCCCTCGCCGTCCTCACCCTCGTCGGCTGCGCCTCCTATTCCAAGATCACCGACGGCGTCACCGGCGACACCTATTACGTCCAGGACAAGACCGTCGAGCCCCAGGCCGGCGGCGAGATCCGCTTCACCGACGGCGCCACCGGCAACACCGTCACCCTCACCGACTACGAGCGGACGGCGATCTCCGGCGCCACCTTCAACAATGCAACCAAGCCATAACCACCTCGGCCGCGACCGACCTGGGTTTTTCCTCGGCTTTTGCGGACACATTGGTCTATTTCAATCTCCGCGGGAGGGCCGTGCCGTGCGTTGCGAAAACCAATCCGCCAGCCGCGTGGCATCTCCTCGTCCGAACGCCGGCACTTTGTTGGCGTGGCTGGCCGCGTTCGCCCTGCTCCTGACCGGCTGCGCCTCGGGCCCGTCGCACTTCAAGGTCGTCCACCCGGGCACCGGGTCGGTGTACTTCGCGCAGGGCACGAGGCCCGCACCCAAGGGCGACGCCTACACCTTCCTCGACCTCGGTCAGAAGCGGACCATCACCCTCGACACCGCGCGGATCGAGCCGATGGAGGCGTCGCGCTTCCGGCACGAGTCCAACCAGGCCGACCGCTACTACAAAGCCCAGAAGGAAGCGATCTATCTGTCGAAGCAGCGGGCGTTCAACCGAGCCAAGGCCAATGGCGAATTCTGGGACGTCGCCAGGCCCAAGGGCGTCTGGGAGCCCATCGCCTACGACGGGCGCGCCTGGCAGGAAGTCCTGGGCACCTTCGGGCCCGACGGCCTGTCCACGCAAACAACCCGCGGCCAGGGCGGCAACACCCTTGCCAGAGCCCACACAACGAACGACAGCACACGCAACGAGCAAACCAACAGCCCATCCTGGGGCCCAGGTGTCGTCCCAGCGGGTGTCGCAGACACAACGCCAGTGCCGGTCGGAAGCGTCGCCGCGGCGACCGAAGCCGGCTCGACCGCTGGGCCAAGATCCAGCACGGGCTTGGGGGTCGATCCGTTCGCCCAGCCCGACCTGAGCCAAGCCCTTGAAACGTTCGGCCCGCGGGAAGACCTCATACGTTCGCTCCAGCGGGCCGCGGACAACGCCAAAAG
>JBCBZP010000075.1:0-2272 GCA_039815285.1 Planctomycetota bacterium | reverse complement strand
GTAGTCGCCGTCGGCGTCGACGACGGGGAAGTCCGGCACCGTGTGGTCGGCGTGTAGGCGGATGAGCTTGCTCACCGGGTCGCCCGCGTAGACCGGCTCGGGCGGCAGCGGCGTCCAGTCGACCGACGAGATCGGGATCCGCCGGAGGATCGTCAGGTCCTTGGCCGCGCCCACCGCCACGCCAGCCCGGCGCAGCTTGAAGGTGTACACCGAGTCGCGGTCGATCACCTGCGCAACGACCGTCGAGATCACCGCCGCGATCATGATCGGCAGCAGCACGTAGATGTCACGCGTCAGCTCGAACAGGATCAGGATCGCGGTCAGCGGGGCGTGGGTGCTCGCGGCGACCACCGCGGCCATGCCCACGAGCGCGTACGCCGCGGGCGACGCCCCGCTCGCCAGCAGCCCGACCTCCGAGATAAGCAGCCCGACCGAGGCGCCCGCGGTCGCGCCCATGAACAGGCTCGGGGCGAACACGCCGCCCGAGCCGCCCGAGGCGAGCGTCAGCGTCGTCGCGACGCCCTTGACGACGACCAGCAGCACCAGCAGTCCGAGGGCGCCCGTGCCGGCGCGGTCGCCATAAAACGCCGACGCAGGGTCGAGCAGATCGCGGATCGTCGCGTAGCCGTTGCCGAAGAACGGCGGCAGCCCCTCGGGCGTCTTGGACAGCAGCACCCAAGCGATGCCGATCAAGCCCAGCAGCCCGGCGCCGACCAGCGGCTTGACCAGCGGGTGCGCCTTCCAGCTCTCGAAGAAGTCCTCGCCCGCGTGCAGCAGCCGGTTGAACCCGGCCGCCACGAGCCCGCACACCACGCCCAGCAGCACGAAGCTCGGCAGCTCGGCGATGGAGAACACATAGTCGCGGACGGCCTCGGGCGGCGCGAAGATCGCCTCGTTCTGCTGAAGGATCGCCTGCGTCGTCGCGCTCGAAAAGACAGACGCGACCACGATCGGCGTGAACGTCTTGATGGAAAAGTCACGGAGGAGGATCTCCATCACGAAGAAGACGCCGGCGATCGGCGCGTTGAAGATCGACGAGATGCCCGCCGCCGCGCCGCAGCCGACCAGCGTGCCCATCTGCTCGCGGCTCAGCCGCAGCGTCTTGCCCGCCCAGGATCCGATCGTCGCGCCGATCTGCACGATCGGGCCCTCGGTCCCCGCCGAACCGCCCGAGCCGACGGTCAGGATGCTCGCGGCGGTCTTGACCACGCCGACGCGCGGCGAGATCACGCCGCCCCGGGTCAGGATCGCCCGGATGACCTGCGGCACGCCGTGGCCCTTCGCCTCCGCCGCGAACAGGTGCACGAGCACGCCCGTGAGCCCCATGCCGATCGCCGGGAAGAGCACGAGCCCAAAGAGCCCGAAGCCGCGGTCGCCCAACGCGTCGTGCCCCCGCTCGACCGCGTGCTCGAACCAGTGCAGCGCCCGCTCGAAGCCGACCGCGCCGAGCCCGGTCAGCGAGCCGATCGCCGCCCCGATCCCGATCGGCGCCCAGTCGCGCGCGATCCCCACTCGATCCATCAGGTCCATGAATCGCTGACGCAGACCGAGTTGAGCATCGCCGGATGGCACGGGGCCGACTCTAGACACGGCCCCATCCGGATCCGGCGGCTCGGCCCGGTCCGGCCCGTTAACCGACCGAGCTGGTCGCCACGTCGGCCGGGTCTTCGATCAGCAGCTGGTCGACCGGCGGCGCGTCCTTCGCGGGCTTGCCCTTCGGGTCGGTCAGCGCCTTGCCGTCGAGCGTCTCGATGATCGGGATCGGGTGCTCGGCGGTGTGCTTCTCGAGAGCCGCCTCGAGCTGTGCCTTCTGCTTGTCGGGCAGCTCGGCCCACTTGCCCCGGCCGCGGCACTTGGGGAAGTTGCTGCAGCCCAGCCACGGCCCACGCACACCGTCGCGCAGGTTCAGCTTCCCGCCGTCCTTCTCGCACTCGAGGTCGGTCAGCAGCGGCGGCGGCGACGGCGCGACCACGAACCCCTTCTTGTCGATGTTCAGGATCATCCCCACGTCGTTCGACTCGCCGTCCTCGAGCAGCGTCGTGATGAACGGCCCGAACCGGCCCGTCTTCTTGATCATCGGGCGGCCCGTCTTCGGGCAACGCACGTTCACGAACTCAGCCGGCCGCGGCTTCCCGTCGCGGTCGCACGGGCACGCGTAGTTGCACTCCGGGTAGGTCGAGCAGCTCAGGAACCGCCCGTTCTTGCCGAAGCGGTACACGAGCGTCGAGCCGCACTTCTGGCAGCGGTACTCGTCGGGCGCGGGCTGGATCTC
>JBCBZP010000013.1:0-65042 GCA_039815285.1 Planctomycetota bacterium | reverse complement strand
GAGTTCGCTGCATCATCCGGCCAGGCTAGCCTGGCCGGATGATGCAGATCCCTCAACCTGCAACTGGTACAGGAACGGGGACAAGCGCACAGCACCGAGACTACAAGCCTCAATCTGGATCAGATTCTGGGGGGCAGGTCAGGTCAAGATCCGGCGGTCAGCCGCATCCGTTGAGGAATTTCATCAACCAGGTGTTGAAGTCGTCAGAGCCGAGCTGGCCGTCATTGTTCTGATCGGCGACCGGGTCGCCGGTCAGGAACGCGTTGAGCCAGGCGTTGAAGTCGTCGGCGCCGAGCTGGCCGTCGCCGTTGATGTCGGCCGCGCACTCGCAGGTGTCGAGCAGCCCATCGAGGTCGGCGTCGATGCTCTGGGAATCGAAGTTTGCGAGCGAGCGGCGGGCGAGGAGCGTGAAGCTCGCGGTGAGCGGCGTGCCGCAAGGGCCGGTTTCTGGGAGAGCCGACGTGGTTGTGGCACCGACGCTTGCGATGCCGGTGTCGGCCTGGCTCCTGAGAGTTGCGAAGTCACTTTCCGAGATCGGAATGTACGTCTCTGACCGTTCATCGCATCCGGCGTTGATCGTGAGAATTTCAACCGAGTCTTGGCCGTTCGAAAGGGTGATTGTCACAGGGAGCTGCTGTTCCGCAGCGGCAGAGGCGTCCACACGGACCACGAGCGTGGCGGGCCCGCTGATCTGTTCGGGCAGACCCGCGGGGATCGGCAGGCTCAACGCTGCGTCCGGTGACAACTCGATCGTGCCCAGGTCGAGACCGAACAGGCCGAGCCGTTCCGAGACGTCGAGCAACCCGTTGCCGTCGCAATCGAGAGAGGGGTCGTTGCTGAGCTCGCATGTATCAATGAGCCCGTTGAAGTTCATATCGATCGCCGGATTGGAGGCGATGGTTTCGATATCGGGACTCGGATCGCCGTCGCAGCCGGGGTCCGGGCTCACGACCGGACGCTCGCGGTAGCGCGTGACGACCGGGATCGTGGTCTGGAAGGCTCCCGTAGCGTCGACGACGCCGTCGATTCCAATCGGCACGCCGTTGAGCACCGTGTCCGGGCTTGAGTAGAACGGCACACGGTTGAACGGGAATGAGCCGGCTGTGGCGACGCCCATGATGGTATTTGTTGGCTGGCCGGTGAGCCCATCGCTGTAGAGGTACCCGCGTGCTTCAGGCAGGAACGACGGGCCACCCAGCTCGAGCTCGTGGTTTGCGCCGAAGTTGTGCCCGAGCTCGTGGGCGAGAATATTGAGCGAAAAAAGAACGTTCGGGCTGGTGACCGAGTATCCCAATGCTTCCTCGCCCACGCCGAGGAGAGCGATGCCGCCGGCGTTGCTGAGGAATCCGACCGTGGCGACAAGGTCGGCGCAGGTCTCGTCGCGCTGGGCCCGGATCGCCTCGCCGATCGGTCCGAGCGCGAGCTCTTCGACAAAGAACTCGCCCGTCGGAAGGTTGTTGAAATCTGCGTCGGGCAGACCGTCCTCGACCGATGCTCCCACGAGGACGGCCTGGAAATCGAGCCCGCTGTTGGCAAGCGAGGTGTTGACGGTTTCGATGGCTGCTTCGGCGTACACATCGATCTGATCCTCGCTCGGGTTCGGGCCGAACAGAATGTCTGAGCTCGACCGGCTGATGATGAGCAGGACGGTGAAGGTCTTGTCGTCGTTGGAGAAGCAAGGCGCGCCCGAGTTGGTCACGGCCGAGGCTTTGCTGAACGGGACGGGAATCATCCCCGTGCTCGGCGTCGGTGCGGGGCGGGTGGTCTTGGAAGCAACGTCGCAAGCCCGACTATCGCAGCCGCAGGTAAAGGGCCCGGGCGTTGGTTCGAGCGCGATAAGCCGCCCGTCGATCAACCGCAGCTCCCGAGAGCCGCCGGGCGTCCAAACAACGCCGTAGGCGAAACGGCCGTCGGTCGTGAGCTGGAAGTCTGAGCCAGCGTCTGCCGCGGGTCCGTTGGCGAGCGTTCCACGGAAGGTCACGGGCCCACGTTCGCAACGCCGAGTTGCGGAGTGAACGATCGCCGCGTCGGTACCGCCTGTGTGGGTCAATTGCAAAACGCCGTCGCGCGACACGGCGTTCGGACGGGGTGCTGGCCGCAGAGTCTCCGGGGAGCGGAGGACGCCGCTCGGCACACGATGCAAAAGTGTCCGGAGTGATTCGGTGGCATCCTGCGCGAAGACCGGTAATGAAGCGGCACACGCACACAGAACACGTAGCTGCCGAGTCGTCATAGGTCATCCCTTTTGTTCTCTGGTTTTACTCGCTTGCGTCGCCGTGAGTACACGAGTGCGTAAGAAGATATAGCAACACTAAAGTTAGGTCCGCCGCGAACCATCGGCAGATCCCACCGATTGGTACATACAGCTTATATTTACAGACTGCCAGAACGCCATCCGAACCCGCGGCAGGGGCTCTTACGGATCGTGAGCGGTCTGTGCGTGCCGTCGGTCTCGCCACGCGGGAACTTCCCCTGTGTCCGTGTTACGGGCATCCTTGCAGGAACCCGTTTAGCCAAGTGTTAAAGTCGTCGGCGCCGAGCTGACCGTCGTTGTTCTGATCGGCGACCGGGTCGCCGGTCAGGAACGCGTTGAGCCAGGCGTTGAAGTCGTCGGCGCCGAGCTGGCCGTCGCCGTTGATGTCGGCAGCGCAGGGCGTGGCCGCGTCTTCGGCGGTGAACGCCCGAAAATCGCCGGGCTGAACGTCAAATTCGGTTCCGTCGCTGAACCGAACGCGGCGGACGGTCTGCGTCGGGTTGAAGACGTTGTACGTGCGCACGCCGTTCTTTTCGAACGCGACCGCGTGGGGCCAGTCGGCCGTGACGCCGAGCGCGATCGGGCCGGTCTCGGCGAGTGTTCGGATCCAGAACTCGCTGCGAGCGCGGCTGTCGCCGAGCTCGACCTCGTAGCCGGGGTTCGAGGTGATGAACGCGAGCGCTCGCTCCGGGTCGCCCAGGGCGAGCGCGCTCCAGAGCAGGCTGTTCCAGAACTCGGGCTGGCCGCCGTTGATCTGCTCGAGGACGTCGTAGTTGCGAACGATCGCGTCCGGACGGTCGCCGAGATACAGGTGCCCGCCGGTGAGCGGGAGCTGGTTGATGCCCTGGATCAACTCGGGCTCGGCTGAGAAGAAGGTCGCGTATTCTGCGCCGTCGTCCCACAGGATGCCGGTGATGTCGTTCTGCACACCGGGCGGGAAGACGGCCTGGTCGGCGTCGAACCAGTACTGCTGCACCGCGGCGGCCTCGGTCGCGTGCAGGAAGATGCCGAGGTCTCGGATCTCGGTATTGCCTGTCACGGCACCCCAGAGCACGACCGCCTGCGAGAAGTTCAGCGATTCGGACGAGGCTTCCTGGTTGTTCCCGCGGAAGAAATCGGCGTGACCCGACGCGTAGCCGTGCCCTCGGTAGGGCTCGAAGTTCCTCAGGAAGGGGAACATGGTACCGGAGCGGTCCCAGTTCGCGGTGTCGCGGATCAGCAGTTCGACCATGCCGCCGTACTGCTCGGGCGAGGCCCACGCCGGGTCGCGGCGGGCGATCTCGGCGGCGCCGTGGATGAAGTACCCGTAGTGGAAGTGGTGGTCGTTAAGCTCGTTGCCCAGGTTAAACGACGCGGGCCGGCCGACGACGGTATCCCACTGGTCGTTGTAGCTGAACGCCTGGTCGAGGTCTGGAGCGCCGCCGGGCGAGCAGGGCGGCCCGCCGGTGAATCGCCACGCGTCGAAGCGAAGGATTTCTCCGGTGACGTCGGCGTCGACAACGAAGAAGATGTCGTGGACACCCGAAATCTGCGCGATGTCCGAAGGAACGACGGCCAGGGTGGTATCGGGGAAATCGTTATCGTCGCCCGCCCCGACTGTCCCCTCGGCGATCAGCGGCCCGTCGAGAGCGTCGATCCGGACGCTGATCTCGCCGGGGAAGAAGCTGGTCCCGTCGACATTGACCACGAGAGCGGTGGGCGTCCCGCCGGAGAAGTCCACGTCGTTGAAGCGGAGGAAATCTCCGCCACCGATCTCGGCAACAACGGTTATGCCCGAGGGAAGCCCGAGCACTTCCACGTCGGACGCGTCGTCGAAGTCTTCGGCCTGGTTGAGGTCATACGCGGTGTTGCCCGTGCAGTTGGGGTCGTCGACGGGCCCGATGCTGAGCCACTCGCTGATCGCGCCGCGGAGGTAGCCGAGGATGCTGTCGCGGAGGTCGAGCCGGCCGGCCTGCTCGGCGAGCGTGAGCGCCGTCGCGGCGCGGCCGAAGGTTTTCCCCTGGAAGTAGGTATCGGTCGGGAAGCCCGGACGCGGGTTGCTGGCGACCTCATCGACGAGGTTGCCGAGCGTCCCCGCGTCGATCGCGCCCGCGTCGGCGAGGCCCGGGAGCACGCCTCGGAACGGGAAGCGGCACAGGAAAGACCCGGCTTCGGCGAGCCGCATCTCACCGCGTGACGTGCTGTAGCCGGGCTCGGTGATCAGGAAAGAGTTCAGACGCTGGTGGCGGTAGAGCGTGACCAGCGGCGTCGTCTCGTCGCCAACAACCGCTTCGGTGACGAACTCATACGTCACGTCGGCCGAGGCGTTTTCGGGGCTGTACGCCCAGCTCACGCGCGTATCGGTGACAAACGCGAACGCGTGCTCGGCGAAGCGGGTGACGGTCTCGGGGCTGCCGTTCGGCAGGACGGCGACGCTGTAGGCGTCGACCGAGCCGAGGTTGTTCGTGAGGGTGAAGCCGCTGAGATTCCAGTCGGTCCCGGGGGGCGCGAAGAGGCCGTAGAACACACCGTCTCTTTGGAGCACGATGACGTTGCCGAGGTCCGAAACGATGCTTGTCTGGAAGGCTCGCTGAATCCTGGCCGACGCGGCTCGGGCATAGACATAGGGACTGCCCCTGGCGATGGTCGCGGCAAAGGCGTTGGCGCCGCTGGTCCACGAGGCTTCGACATGCCAGTCGCCGTACCCGTCGACGGCCATGGTTGCGTTGGACACGCCGCTCGCGCCCATCGTAAACGCTGGGGCGGCGAAGCCGTGGTTGTACCCGCTGCCCGCGACGAAGGGGGTGGGGCGGTGCACGACCTCGAGGCCGCTGTCAACACCCTGCAGCGAGAGCGGCTGGGGGTGGAACGCCGAGCCGTAGGCGCCGCCGGAGCGGTTCCAGATCAGCGATGACCACCAATCGTTCGCCTGCACCGGCTGGTCGAACGAGCCGCTGACGCGCGGGGCGACGGGCTGGCCCTGGTTGTTGCTCGGCACCTCGAAATCCGCAGGCGTCGCGAAATACTCGCCAAGCCCCACACCGACCTGCGGCTGCGAGAACGCCGCAGCGGGCAATGCCACGCTGCCCGTAATCAGGCACGTAACGAGCGCCCGTGCAACAAACCTACACGTGTTCATCATCAACGGCTCCCACGTGCAACACGTACTGCCGACCGGAACTGTTACAGGAAAAGGAGGCCGTAGATCCTCCGTCCCCTATCCGAGAACATCGGACAAAGGTTCGGTCTGAGCCACGGACAGGACGCTAAAACGCCTGAAATTCCGCATGTCTCTGGAGGCTCGTTGGGGACGCGAAATGATGTCCGAATCCGCGAAGGCTCCGGAACGTTACGGGCAGCCCTTGATGAAACCACTCAGCCAGGCGTTGAAGTCGTCGGCGGCGATCAGGCCGTCGTTGTTCTGATCGGCGATGGGCGTGTCGTTGAGGAACGCGGTAAGCCAGGCGTTGAAGTCGTCGCTGCTGAGCTGGCCGTCACCGTTGACGTCGGCCCGGCACTCGCACACGTTCAGGACGCCGTCGAGATCGGCGTCGATGCTGCTCGCATCGAAGGTCCCGACAGGACGCCTGGCGTAGATCCTCAAACGTGCGGAGATCGACCGGCCGCACTCGTTGATCTGGGGCACCGTGTCCGGGACGGTAATCGAGATCGTCGGGATGCCTTGAGCCGCATCAGTCACCACATTGCTGTATGTTTGACCACCGAACGGAAGGTAGACGTCTCCATTAATAGTACAGTTTCCGATCCCGTTGTCGGGCGTAGTCACGCTTGCGCCGCCGGCCACGTCGATGGTCACGTTCCGGTTAAAGTTCGGGGTGGTTAGATCGGCATCGATGTTGACCAAAAGGGTCGCGGGCCCTGCGATGGCCTCGGGCAATCCATCTGGAACGACGACGTGTGTGGTCTCACCCGCGACGAGCGGCACGCCGTCGAGCTCGACGAGGACCAACCCGAGACGCTCGGCGCTGTCGATGATCCCGTTTTGATCGCAATCGAGCGACGGGTCGTTTTCGATTTGGCAGAAGTCGATGAGGCCGTTGAAATCGCCGTCGATCGCGGGATTTGCAGCGACGATAACATCGTCTTGAAAAATGTTAAAGTCACAGTTTTCGCCCGCGACCTTTGGTGATTCGCGGTACTCCGTCGAGAGTGGGATCGTAATTTCGCATGCCTTCACAACGTCCTGCACATCCGGAACGCCGATTTTGACGCCATTAACTTCACGGTCGGGATCCGAAAAAAACAAGATACGGTTAAAAGAACCAACACCCATGACCGTTGTAAAATCAATTTGTTGCGGATTAAACTTATTAAATGCCGCAAAGCCACGCATGTCAGGTAAAAATGGTGGGCTGCCCAGTACGAAGTCGCCACCGGGCTGATGACGAGCGCCCAGATTGTGTCCAACCTCATGAACAAGTACATTGGTAAAAAATACGCTACTAGGATCAGTCGTAGAGTAGACTCTTTTCGGATTGTCCCCGCCAAGCTGCGCTATTCCGCCGCCATCGGAACTTTGCAGGATACTGGCGACAAAGTCGGCACAAGTCTCCTCTCGTCGCTCACGAGCCGCGGCCCCCTCTTCTCCGCTCGCCAGGGCACTAAGAATTTCAGCTTTTGGCGAAAATCCGATGAACGTCGATGACCCAAACTTTGTCCCCTGCGGCAGATCAACATCGAAGAAGACATCAGCAACTCTTGCCTCATAGTCTAACTCCGAGTTCATGAGCGCTGTGTTGATCAAATCAACCGCCGACTCTGCATAAACTCGGATTTCATCATCCGTCGCGTTGTCTCCGATGAAAGTTACAACCGTTGGCTCGTTTACGACGACCAGCACGGTGAACACTCTGTTATCGCCCGAGAAGCAGGGCGGGCCAGAATTCAGGATAACCGGTTCAGACTTCTTCGAGAAGGCGAACGGTTCCTCGTTGAACAAACCGACAGCAACTTCTTCTGAGGGTGGATTTGCTTGAGCGGGAACAAGCGGAGCACCGTCGGCCGCGGGCAGCGAGCAGTCCGCGCTTGGGCACCCACATGACCCGTCGATGGATACATCGAATGGCTTGGCGATCAGCCCGTCGCCGCGACTCTGGAGCTCGTACCCACCGCCGCCTGGAAGCCAGGTCGCGCCGTAGGCGTAGCGTCCGTCCGTCGTCAGTTGCACCTGTGAGCCTGGGATCGCGAGCCCCATCTCGTCGAGGGCATAGCCGTAGGCGGTCGACGTTGCCGCCGACGGACGGCGCACGACGCGGTCCACCCGGATCGAGCGAGTGGAAAGCGATCCAACAACCCGTGCGGTAAGCAAACGCTCGGCGATCGGTGTTGGCGTTCTCGAACCGATCGGGACATCCGCCTCGCGGATCGCCGCCAAAGCCTCGCGCGACGCGATCTCAGCCGGAGCGACCTCACGCTGGCCATGCGGAGCCTGCTCACGACTCTGGGCATGAACCACCGTGCTGAGCACCACGAATACAGCAGCCCACTTTGACAACTTCATCATACTTGTTGCACCTGCCCTGAGACAAGACAAAGGCATCAGGAACGACGCCCAAATGCGATACGAAAGCCCGCAAAGCGTGTTCCATGTGATAACAAATTTAATACACGGCTCTATGATTCAATGCGAACCAACTCATCGCCTGTCGGCAGAACGCGCGGCGCAGTCGGCCAGGCCACCTGGTGGAAACCTAATAAGCCATGCGTCGAAGTTGCGTCGAGAAATCTGCACGCCTTGAGGCTGGCAGAGCCTGGGAATATTATGTTGATACCTAAGTCGAGCAACAAGACATCGCCGGGCCCGAGCGGCAGGCATGAACAGCGGGTTTGGAAGGGTATCGAACTCGGAGAAACCAGCCGGTTTATGCCGGCTTCCACCCGGCCTTGAAGTCGTTCATCGCCTTCTCGATCCGCTGGGCGAGGTCGCCGTCGAGCTTGCGGGTCGAGTCGAGCTCGTCGCGGACGTCCTTAGCCTGGGCGCCGAAGTAGTCAAGCATGCCGCGCTCGAAGGCGTTGACCTGGTCGAGGGCGACGTCGTCGAGGAAGCCCTTGGTGCCCGCGTAGATCGAGAGCACCTGGTCGACAACGTTGTACGGGATGTACTGGTTCTGCTTGAGGAGCTCGACCATGCGGGCGCCGCGGTCGAGCTGCTTCTGGGTCGCGGCGTCGAGCTCGGTGCCGAGCTGGGCGAACGCCTCGAGCTCGCGGAAGGCGGCGAGGTCGAGCCGGAGCGAGCCGGCGATCTTCTTCATCGCCTTGATCTGGGCCGACCCGCCCACGCGGGAGACGGAGATGCCGACGTTGATCGCGGGGCGGACGCCCGAGAAGAACAGCTCGGGCTCGAGGTAGATCTGGCCGTCGGTGATAGAGATGACGTTGGTCGGGATATAGGCCGAGACGTCGCCCTCCTGGGTCTCGATGACAGGCTGGGCGGTGAGCGAGCCGCCGCCGTTCTCGTCCGAGAGCTTCGTGGCCCGCTCGAGCAGGCGGCTGTGCAGGTAGAACACGTCGCCGGGGAACGCCTCGCGGCCGGGCGGGCGGCGGAGCAGCAGGGAGAGCTGGCGGTACGCGACGGCCTGCTTGGAAAGGTCGTCGTACACCAGGAGGGCGTGCTTGGGCGTCTTGCCCTGCTTGCCCTGCCACATGAAATACTCGCCCATCGCGCAGCCCGAGTAGGGCGCGACGTACTGCATCGGCGCGGGGTCCGAGCTCCCGGCGTTGACCACGATCGTGTAGTCCATCGCGCCGTTCTCGCGGAGGGTTTCGACCACGCCCGCGACCGTCGACTCCTTCTGACCGACCGCGACGTAGATACAGACGACCGCCTCGTCGGTGCCCCAGTACTGCTTCTGGTTGATGATCGTGTCGATCGCGACGGCGGTCTTGCCCGTCTTGCGGTCGCCGATGATCAGCTCGCGCTGACCCTTGCCGATCGGGATCATGGCGTCGATCGCCTTGATGCCCGTCTGCAGCGGCTCGGTCACGGGCTGGCGGTCGGCGATGCCGGGCGCGATGATGTCGACCTTGCGGCGCTCGGTGGTCTCGATCGGGCCCTTGTCATCGATCGGCTCGCCGAGGGGGTTGACCACGCGGCCGAGCAGCGCCTCGCCGACCGGCACCTCGAGCAGGCGGCCCGTCGAGCGGACGAGGTCGCCCTCTTTCACCGAGAGGTAGTCGCCGTAGATGACCGTGCCGACCGTGTCGGACTCGAGGTTCATGACCTGGCCCATGACGCTGCCGTCGGACGACTGGAACTCGACAAGCTCGCCCGCCATCGCGTTCGAGAGCCCGTAGACCCGGGCGATGCCGTCGCCGACCTCGACGACCCGGCCGACCTCAGAAACCTCGAGCTCGGCGGCGTACTGGTCGATCTCCTGCTTGATGATGCTGGCGATCTCGTCGGTCTTGATCTTCACGGCGGCACCTCTCGGGGACACCCACAGCAGAGATTCTGCGGTGTCGTGCGGACGGTTTTCGGGCCGGGTGGCCGGGCGGTCCACGCCCGTCTCCGGTGGGCGAGACGATAGGCCGCCGGGGCTCGGACGCCTAGTCGAACGCCCCGCGTCGGCGTGCCGATCGATCCGCGGCCCAGCCGCCCGACGGGGCTGCCAACCTCACGCGATCACGGCAGCCCGTCGGTGCCGGTACCAGCGGGTCTCGGACGCCTGAGGAGACGGACCAGTATCTCCCGGGGCTCAGAGACGAACGACAGCGGAGAGAGCTCGGGGTCGAACGGCGAGAACTGGATCTGGGCCGTGACCTCCTGCTCGTCGCTCGGACCGACGTCGGTCGCGTCGAACTTGGCGATCGCGTAGACCCTGATCTCGCCGGCTTCGATCCGCTCGATAAGCCCGACGGGACCCGAAACCTCGACCCGGTCGATCGTGTCGGCACCGCCGGCTGGGCTTGCGGCAAACTCTCGGCTCAGCACCGCGGGCACCAGCACCCGGATGGGCACCGCCCGCAGCTCGGCCTTGACACGACGCTCGTTGACGCGCACCACCACGCTGACGAACGAGGAAGACGGCCGCAGGAACGGGTCGCTCCGAACCGCGTCGGGCAGCCGCAGCGGCACCTGGTTCAGGCGCTCGCTCCGCCCGGGCAGCACGCCCGCGAGCATCCGATCGGTCGGCAGCGCAAGGGCCGAGTCTCCGGACTCGACCAGATCGTCACGACTCTGCTCGGTCATGACGGCCGACACCGTCGGGGGGTCCACCGAGACGATCTGCCCCGCGAAGCCGTCGGGCAGGATTGGGACGACCGGTATCTCAACGTCCACCAGCCGAACCACCTCAACCTCGACCTCCCGCGGGTCGATCGAGACCACGCGGACGCCCGACGCCGAGAGCCCCAGCCGGTCGGAGAGCGCCGAGGCGAGGTCGACCGCCTGCGAGCCGGGTTCAGGGCTGATACCCGCGACCGCTGCGTCTGGCACGATCAGGACCGGCTCGCCGCCCTCGCTCCGCAGACGGGCCACGGTCGCGCTCGGCCCCTCCACCTCCAGGCGCACCACCGAAAGCTCGGCACCGCCGGTGCGAACGCCAAACCCCGAGTCGCCGGCCTCGATTCGCACCGGGACCGACACGGTGACCGTCTGCAGGCTCTCGCCCTCGGCGAAGAGCCAGACCAGCACGGTGATCACGGTGACCGCGAGCGAGGTCCGCGTGAGCGCCTGCCAGTCGACCGACGGCGGCTTGAGCAGTCTGAAGCCGGACGGGCTACGCACGGGTCGAGGCCTCCGCGTCTTGCTGGGCAACGGCCGGGTCGGCGAGCGTGCCCGCGGCCGCCTCCTCGAGCTCGCGGTTGACCGACGCGGGCGCCTCGTCGGTCGGCGTGGGCCGCTTCTCGAGACGCTTCTTGAGCTGCGAGCGGAACGCCCGGGACGGGAACGCCGTGGACAGCCTCCCTCGCTCGGCGAAGCGGATGTCGCCGGTCTCCTCGCTGACGACGACGACGAGCGCGTCGCACTCCTTGGTGATACCGACCGCCGCGCGGTGCCGCGCGCCCAGCCCGGGGTCGGGAAGCTCCTCGGGCTCGGCCATGGGCAGCTGCACACCGGCCGAGTGGATCACCTTGCCGCGGATGACGACCGCGAGGTCGTGCAGCGCGGTGCCGGGGTGGAAGATCGTTTGCAGCAGCCGGGTGCTGAGCTCGGCGCTGAGCAGCTCGCCGCCCTCGGTCAGCGCGTCGAGCTTGATCTGGCGTTCGATGACGATGATCGCGCCGAACCGGGCCTTGGAGAAAAACTCGCACGCGCCCGCGACCGCCTCGGCGATGAAGACCAGGTCCGTCGTCGACGGTCGGAACCACGGCGAGAACGGCGTCTCGCCCAGCCGGATCAGCCCCCGGCGCAGCTCGGGCTGAAAGACGATGATCAGCCCGATCGCCGCGAGCCCGATCGCCCGGTCGTACAGGTAGTTGAACCGCGCGAAGCCCTCCGCGGCGACGATGCGCGTGACCAGGAGCACGAGCACGACCACGACGAGCGTGCCCCGGACCGCCCCGGCCGCCCGCGTGCCCTGCACGAAGCGGAAGACCAGAAACACGACGATCCAGATGCCCGCGAGCTCAAGCAGTACTTCCCACGGGCTGTAGGTAGACAGCCGGAGCACGAGGTCTTGCAGCCGGGTCCAGAGCGAAGTGAACACGAACAGAGTCTACCACCGGCGGCCGACGCCGCCGGCGATCGCCCGCGTGGCTCGTCAATCGGCCCACACTCGACGCGTCGCCCTACCCGTCTCGATGCAGACGGTTACGCTCGCGTCGTGGCAAGCCCGAGCACCGAGCCAGACGCCTCGAGCCAGAGGCAGCCCCAAACGCCCATCGGCCGGGCAATGCCGGCCCGCGCGGCGGCGTCCAAGGCGGTCGAGCCGGTCGATACCCGGTTCATCCCGGCGCGTCCAGAAGTGCTCGCCGAGCTCATCGCCGCGGACCCCGACTGCTTCGGGCCCGACGCCGGTCGAGCGCCGGAGCTGCTCTCGGCGATCGACCGCGTCATCGCCCAAGAGACGGCGGCGCTGCACGACCGGATCGACCGCGACTACGCGGCGCTCAACCCCGACGAAGACGCCGCGTCATCGAGCACGGACGGTGAGGACGACGGCGGGCCGGAGGAGACGGCCGAAGCCGCGGCGGAAGACCGGGCCGAGGGGCGCCTGCTCGACGCGCTCGGCTACGTGCTCGACAAGGCCAACTTCACCGCGCTCTCGCAGGTCGAGATCGAGGCCGCCCTCGCCGCGGGCACGTCGTACGGCGTGCGCGTCCACCTCGACTCCGAAGCGGTGCAGCACCTCGCGCTGCACGTCCGCGGCGTGGCGACGCGGACCCGGCTCGCCCGCTCCAGACGCAAGCCCTGGAAGAGGGTCGAGACCCCGATCGACGTCTACCGCCGCCTCGTCGTCGTCACGCGGCTTCGCGGCGAGACGGGGGTCCGCCTCAAGCTCTTCCGCGACATCCCTGTCCGCGACGTCGAGGCGCTCATGCCCCACGCCCGCATCAAGATGTCGTGGCTCGACCAGGCCCAGGTCTACGGCGGCGGGGCCGGCGCCCTCGGCGGGCTCGGCAGCAAGCTGCTCGCGTTCGTCGCGGGCGCGTCGGTCACGAAGGGCACGCTCGGCTGGGCCGCGCTCATCGGGTTCGGCGGGCTCGCGTTCAAGTCGTTCACAGGGTACCGCCGCACGCGGCACCGCCGGAGCAGCCAGCGCACGCAGAACCTCTACGAACGCACGCTCGGGAGCAACGCCGCGGTGCTGCACACCCTCGTCCGCATGATCCGCCAGGAAGAGGGAAAAGAAGCACTGCTGATCTACTCGATGCTCCGACGCCCGGCCAGGCCCGTGACCGAACCCGACCTCGACCGGTGCTGCGAGGCGTGGATCGCGACGACGTTCGGCCGCCACACCGACTTTGACGCCCCGGACGCGATCGAGACGCTCGAGCGCTTGCAGCTCTGGCAGGACCGTGAGGCTCTCACCGTCGTCGACCCGGCGGCGGCGCCCCGCCGCCTGGGCCAACACTGGCAGGACCGACGCTCGGAGGGCTACCACGCCCATTGGCTCGACCGCGTCCAGCGGTCCAATCGAGACCGAGTTACGATCGGTCGCCGCCGCTGAGAAAACCGGCACGCCGGGCTTTGACGCCTCCCCGCGGAAGCCCGCGTGCGCAACCCACCCCACCCGGCTGCGTGTCTCTCCCTCGGGGGGGGGTCACGATCCCAGAAGCCCGAACCGAGCGATAGCCCAAAGCGCCTCGACCCCGTCACGCGCCCCAATCTTCTTCCCCTCGGCCCGCGTCCGCCCGAGGTAGCTGATCGGCACCTCGTACATCCGGGCCGCCCGGCCGTCGGGCCCGCGCCACCGGGAAAGCCGCATCGTCAGCTCGACCTCGATGTCGAACCGGTCCGCCGTGAGCGTCAGCCCGCGGAGCACGTCGGCGCGGACCATCTTGTAGCACGTCTCCATGTCGGTCAGGCTCAGGTCGCTGACGGCGTTGCAGCAGAAGGTCAGGAGCCGGTTCGCCTGGGCGTGCCAGAAGCGGCGGACCTGCCGCCGGCCCGACGAGAGGAACCGCGACCCGTACACCGCGTCGGCCTCGCCCGCGAGGATCGGCTCGAGGAGCCTGGCGTAGTCGCTCGGGTCATACTCCAGATCGGCGTCCTGGATGACCGCGACGTCGCCGGTCATCGCCCCGATCGCCGTGCGGACGCCCGCGCCCTTGCCGCGGTTGCGCTCGTGGGACAAGACGCGGACCCGACCGTCGCCCTCGGCAAGCTCGCGGAGGCGGGCGCCCGTGCCGTCGGTCGAGCCGTCGTCGACGCAGACCAGCTCGACCTCGAGCCCGCAGGGGGCGTCGAGCACACGCCGCGCGATCACCTCAACGGTCGACGCCTCGTTGTACACGGGCATCAGCACACTCAGCTTCCGCGGCAACGGCTCGCTCATGGCAAACGGTATGAGCACCGGCACCGACAAACCCGCGACGCGGCCGACCGCTCCGCTCGACGCACGGGGGCGATACCGTTCGCCGTGTCGAAGCCGGAGCCCAGTCCGACGCTCGTGCTGGCGAGCCGCAGCCCCCGCCGACGCGAGCTGCTCGCCGCGGCGGGCATCGCCTGTGAGGTCCAGCCCGCGCCCTTCGACGACGCCGACATGCGCCTGTTCGATCCGCGGCCGGTCGCGCAGGCGATGGCGCTCGCGTACGTCAAGGCGGCCGCGGTGCTCGCGTCGGCCCCGCCGCACGCCCTCGTTCTCGGGGCCGACACCCTTTGCATCGTCGACGGCCGCTCCGTGGGCAAACCGATCTCCGAAGACCACGCCCGCCGCGTGCTGCTCGACCAGGTCAACCGGTCCCACGAGGTTGTCAGCGGCGTCGCCCTGCTATGCGTTGACCCGATAAGTGATGCCCCTCTGACCGGCGAACTACGAGTTGCTGGCCTGCGCTGGATCACAGCCGACACCGCGACCGTCGCCTGGGGCGAGATCCCGGAAGATGAGATCGACCGCTACGTCGCGTCGGGTCTTTGGCAGGGCAAGGCCGGGGGCTACAACCTGTTCGAACGCATCGACGCTGGCTGGCCCATCACCTATGAGGGTGACCCGGCGACGGTCATGGGTCTGCCCATGACGCTGCTCCGCGAGCGGCTTGAAGCGCACGTTGTGCCCGGCGGGGCGGTCTCCGGGCCAGCCGTCCCATGACGCTCGCCGCCCTGCTGCCGCCGCTGGCCGTGTTCCCCGCCGCGGGGGTGCTGATGGTCGTCATCGCGGGGCACATCCTGGCGATGCGCCGGGCGGACATGCCCCGCACGCGGCGCCGTATCCGCATCGCCAACGCGTGGGTCATGCTCACGCTCACGCCGCTCGTCGCCGGGCTCTTCGGCTACCTCGGGCCCGACGAGCCGCGGGCGTTCGTGCTCGTGTCGACGGCGTGCGTGTTCCTGCTCGGGCTCATGGTCCTGCTCGCGATGATCGACGCGACGAACAACGCCCGCCTGACCGCCAAGCACCGGCGCGAGCTGCGGGTCGAGATCGCACGCTTTCAAGCCGAGACCGCCCGCGCGATCGCCGAAGCCAAACGCGGCGAGGAGGACACGCCCGATCTCCGCCTCGCCGATGACGAAGGTACGGAGAGCGCATGACCGCCGCGTCCCGGGCCAGCACGAGCCTCGGCCCGTTCGACGGCACGCCCCTCGCGCCGCTCGTGTCGGCGTTGGGCTCCCCGCTCGAGAAGCTCTACCTGAACGAACTCTCCCGGCGGAACAAGCGGTATGACGCCGGCCGCGGCGTGGTCACGCTCGACCGACCCGTCATCAGCGTCGGCAATATCTCGCTCGGCGGCACGGGAAAGACCCCGATGGTCCGCTGGGTCGTCGAGCGGCTGCTCGCGGGCGGCCACCGCCCCGCGATCGCGATGCGCGGCTATGGCGCCAAGAGCGGCGCCCCGTCTGACGAACAGGACGAGTACCAGCGGGCCTTCCCAACCGTCCCCGTCGTCGCCCAGCCCAACCGGACCGAGGGGCTGCTGACGCTGTTTCACTCCGACGCGGGCGCTGACGTCGACTGCGTGGTGCTCGACGACGGCTTCCAGCACCGTCGGCTCGCTCGGGCGCTCGACATCGTGCTGCTCGATCTCAACGCCGACTCGCTGAGAGACCGCTGCCTGCCCGCGGGGCGACTGCGGGAACCGCCCGCGAACCTCGCCCGGGCCGACGCCGTCGTGCTCACGCACGCCGAGAACACGCCAGAGAGCGTGGTCGAAGAAACGTCGACCGGGGTCGAACGGCTGACCGGCCGCCCCCCCGTTGCGGTCACTCGTCACGAGTGGCAGGGCTTCGAGTCTTCAGAACCCGACGCCCGACCCCAGCGCGTCCACCTCGCGTGCGCGATCGGCAACCCCGGGCCGTTCCTGGAACCAGCATCGAAGCAGTTCGAGCTGATGGGCCAGACGATCCTGCGTGATCACGACCCGTTCGGCAGAAAAACGGTCGACGCGCTGCGGGCCGACGCACGGCGCGCCGGCGCGCTGCTGTGTACCAACAAAGACTGGTCGAAGCTCCGCCGCCACGCCTGGCCCGTGCCCGTCCTGCGGCCGCGCCTCTCGCACGGCTTCGTCCGCGGCGAGGGCGAGCTCCGCGAGCGGATCGCCGCAGCCGCGAGAGCGGGACGGCCGTTAGAATCACCGCATGACTGACCTGCTCAACGCACTCGCCGAGTGGGGCCCGTTCAACGCGCTGGTGGTCGGCGACTTCATGCTCGACGAGCTGCTGTACGGCGACGCCGAGCGTCTGAGTCCGGACGCGCCCGTGCCCGTCCTCCGAGCGAGGCGGACCGAGCACCGCCCGGGCGGCGCCGCGAACGTGTGCCTCGACCTCGCCGCGATGATGGGCCGCGTGTCCGCGGTTGGGCTTGTCGGGAATGACGAAGCCGGCCGAACCCTTGCCGGCTCGCTCCAGAACCAGGGCGTCGATGCGACCGGGCTCGTGACCGACGCCGACCGCCCGACCACCGTCAAACGGTCGCTCATCGGGCTCGCCCAGCACCGCCACCCGCAGAAGATGTTCCGGGTCGACTTCGAATCCTCCGACGCGCCGGGCGAGCGGGCGAGGCGGGCGCTGCTCACCGCGTTCGAAGAGCGCCTCCTCGACGCCGACGTTGTCTGTCTCGAAGACTACAACAAAGGGGTGCTGACCGGCGGCGTCGGGCTCGAGCTCATCCGCCTCGCCCGCGCCGCCAACAAACAGATCATCGTCGACCCCGCTCCCATCGACGGCTACCCGGCCCGCTACCACGGGGCGACCGCGATCACTCCGAACCGGTCCGAGGCCGAGCGGGCCATCCCCGGCAACGGAACGCCGCACACACCCGACGCGCTCGCCCGCCGGCTGCTCGAGACGTGCGCTCTCGACGCCGTTGTGCTCACGCTCGACAAAGACGGCGCGCTTCTGCTGGAGCGAGGATCCGAACCGAGGTCGATGCCGACCATCGCTCGCCAGGTCTACGACGTGACGGGCGCGGGCGACATGGTGCTCGCCGGCCTCGCCGCCGCCCGAGCGAGAGGGCTCGGCTGGGCCGACGCGGTCGAGCTGGCCAACGCCGCCGCGGGCCTCGAGGTCGAGGTGTTCGGCGTGCAGCCGATGCCCATCGAGCGCATCCACCATGCCGTGCTTGACCAGCGCGGGGCGCTGCGCGGCAAGCTCCGCACGCTTGAAGACGTTGCGGTCGAAGTCGCCGCACGCCGGCAGACGGGCCAGCGGATCGTGTTTACCAACGGATGCTTCGACCTGCTGCACGCCGGGCACATCCGTGTGCTCGAGGAAGCGCGAGCCCAAGGCGACATGCTCGTTGTCGGGCTCAACACCGACGAATCGATCCGCCGCCTCAAAGGGGTGGGTCGTCCGATCAATACAACGCAGGACCGAGGAATTGTTCTCGGAGCCCTGCGCTGCGTAGACGCGATCGTCCCGTTTTCCGATGATACACCCGTACATCTCATCGACGTCCTCGTGCCCGACGTGCTCGTTAAAGGGAGCGACTACCGCGAGGATGAGGTGGTCGGTGCCCGCGCCGTGCGGGAGGCCGGGGGACGGGTTCACTTCGTCGAGCTCGTGCCGGGCAAGAGCACCACCTCGACAATCGAACGGCTTGCCAACCCCTGAGCGGCCCAAGCCGCGGGGCGCGGCAGAAGGGCAGACATGGAACACATCGCGATTCTCGACCCGCTCTATGTCGCGCTCATCGTCGACGGCACGAAGACCATCGAAGCGAGGCTCCTGCCCGACCGCCGAGCACCCTTCGGGCGCGTGACCGCGGGCGATACGGTGTACCTGAAGCCGACCGGCCAGGCGATCGCAGCGGTCGCGGACGTCCGGTGGATCCGCCAGCACGAAAACCTGACGCCGTCGGCCGTCGACGGCCTCGCCGAGAAGTACCACAGCGGCGTGTGCGCACCGGATGAGTTCTGGACCCAATACCGCCACGCGCGGTGCGCGCTGCTGATCCGCCTGCAGAACGCCCGACTCCTCGAGCCGCACGAGGCCCCCGCGTTCACCAAACGCAATCGACGGAGCTCGTGGGAGTGTCTGTGCGACACGCCTTCGGCCGCGGCCTAGCGCCAGTCGATCACGACCTTGCCGAACTGCTCCTGGCTCTCGAGCCTGCGGTACGCGTCGGCGCACGCCTCGGGCTCGAAGACCGAGTCGATCACGGGCCGCACCGCGCCCGCCGCGTAGAGCGCGGCGACCTCGCGGAACTCGTCGTTCGTGCCCATCGTCGAGCCCAGCAGGCGAAGCTGGTTCCAGAAGATCCGCGCGAGATCGGTCGTCGCGTCGGGCCCGGTGGTGCAGCCGGGCGTCACGTACGCGCCGCCGCGCGCCAGCGACTTGACGCACGACAGGTGCGTCGCCCGCCCGACGGAGTCGATCGCGACGTCGACACCGCGCTTGCGCGTCCACGCGCGCACGGTCCGCGACCAGTCCTCGCCGGCGTCGAGGACCGCCTCGTCCGCCCCCAGCTCGCGAGCCCGCTCGAGCTTCGAGGCGCTCCGGCTCGTCACCGCCGCCGGGCAGCCCAGGTGTTTCGCGATCGCGAGGGCGCTCGTCGCCACGCCGCCGCCGATGCCCGTGATCAGCACGCTCTGACCGGGCCGCAGGCGGGCCTTGCCGATCAGCATCGAATATGCCGTCAGAAAGCACAGCCCGAACCCGGCGGCCTGGGTCGGCTCAACGCCCTCGGGCGCCGGCGCCAGGTTGGCCGCGGGCGCGAGGAACCGCTCGCGGTGCATCCCGTGCGTGTGCTCGCCGATCAGCTCGTACTCGGGCGCCAGCGTCGAGCCCGGCGGGTCGCCCGGGCGGGGCGAACGCTCAATCGCGACGGCCGCGTTGACGAGGACCCGCCGCCCGACCCAGCCCGGATCGACACCCGGCCCGACCGATTCCACCTCGCCGCACGCGTCGCAACCCGAGACCCTCGGGTACTCGAGCGGCAGCCCCGGCACGCCGCGACCGACCCAGAGGTCCATGTGGTTGAACGCGCTCGCGAGGGTGCGGACCGCAACCTCACCCGTACCGGGCTCAGGGGCTTCGGGCCAGTCGCTGACCAGCTCGACGTTATCGGATGGTGTCGGACCCTGGGCGTTGAGGCGGATCGCTCGCATGACGCACGCTAGCCGACGGCGGCGGCCGTCGGACTCGGCCGTGCTGGGGCGGGTGTCCTACTGGATCGTCTTCATGCCGGCGACGTGCTTCAGGCCGCGGCGGCGGTCACGCAGACGACGGCTCTTGCCGACCCGGTCGCGGAGGTAGTACAGCTTCGCCCGGCGGGCGTCGCCGCGGCGGACCACCTCGAACTTCGAGATCAGCGGCGAGTTCATCGGCCAGGTCCGCTCAACGCCGATGTCGTCCACAATCCGGCGGACCGTGATCATCTCATCGATCCCGCGACCCTTCCGGGCGATCAGCACGCCCTGGAAGATCTGCGTCCGCTCCTTGTCGCCCTCGACGATCCGAACGTGCACGTTGACCGTGTCGCCGACGTCGAACCGCGGAACGTCCGTCTTCAGGGCGTCGTCGTTGAGGCTCTCGATCAGCTGCTGCGTCGACATAAAAAGCTCACAATCCATGGGGGCGTCTGCCCAGCCGTCATCGGCCCGGCCCACCAGCCGGTTCACGAGGGACCGCAAGGATAGACCGTTCGCCCGGGCCGGACGACCCCCAACCCACCCAACGCCCACGCACGCCGACCCGACCAGTCTCCGATCAATCCCCGAGCAGGTCCGGGCGTCGGGCCCGCGTTCGCTCGACCATCCGCCTAAGCCGCCACTTCGCGACCGCGTCGTGGTCGCCCGACAGCAGCTCGGGCGGCACGGCGACGCCCTCCCACTCCCTCGGGCGGGTGTAGTGCGGCACGTCGAGCAGCCGGCCGTCGAACGCTTCGGGCAGGCCGAGCTCGGCCATCCAGGCCCGCAGGGTCTTCGCGGGGATCGGCTCGCCGTTTGGGTTGTGCTTGGGCAAACCCGCGAAACTGTCCTGCTCGGCCGACGCGCCGTCGCCCAGGACGCCCGGAATCAGCCGGGTCACGGCGTCGATCAGCACCATCGCCGCCAGCTCGCCCCCGGACAGCACGTAGTCGCCAATCGAGACCTCCATCGGCTCGAGCTTCTCGATCACGCGCTCGTCGATGCCCTCGTAGTGCCCGCAGATCATGAGCAGCCGCGGCCGCTCCGCGAGGGTGCGGACGAGCTCCTGATCGAGCGGGCGGCCCTGCGGGGTCAGGTAGACCCGCGTCGCCGGCCGCGGGTCCATCGCCTCGACCGCGCCGACCGCGTCCCACAGCGGCTGGCAGGTCATGACCATCCCCGGCCCACCGCCGAACGGGCGATCGTCGGTCTTCTGGTGCTTGTCGGTCGTGTAGTCGCGGACGTTGTGGGCGTGCCAGTCGATCAGCCCAGCCGCCCGCGCCCGCGCCGGGATCGACAGCCCGAGCGCCGCCGGCGCAACGGCGTCGAACATCTCGGGGAACGTGGTCAGCACGTCGAAACGCATCGCGGAGGCTATCGCTCGCGCGGCGACGCCATGAAAAAACCCCGGGCGGGCCCGGGGTCTCTCGAACGATCGGTTGCTTGTGCGGCTCAGGAGTCCGCAGCGTCGTCGGCCGACGCCTCGCCCTCACCATCGGCGGCCTCAGCCTCCGACGACGCGGCGGCTTCGGCCTCCGCCGCGGCCGCGGCGGCCTCTTCGGCTTCCTTCTTCTGCTTCGCCTCGGCGTCGGCGGCCCTCGCCTTCTCCAGCACGGCCTCGGCCGCGGTCGCCGACTCGCCGGCCGCGTCGACCTTCGCCTGATTCGCCGAGGTCTTCGCCGCCTCGACCAGCGGGCCGATCTCCTGCAGGAACGGGCCGAGATCCGCTTCGGCGTCCGACTCAAGCTCGGCGAGAGCCGCCTGGGCGGCCTCGGCGCGCTTCACCGCGCCCCGGGCCTGGCCGCGGGCCAGGTCGGCCGCACGACGCCGGTCCCACTGCGTCTGCAGCTTCTCGCTCAGCAGCCCACGCGGCGAGAGCAGGTCGGCGACCGTGTCGGTCGGCTGGGCGCCGACGCCAACCCAGTACTTGATCCGGTCTTCTTTGAGTTCGAGGTCCTTCTCGCCCTTCGAGGCCATCGGGTTCATGTACCCGAGCTGCTCGATGAAGCGGCCGTTCCGCTTGAAGCGGGCGTCGACAGCAACGAGGCGGTAAAAAGGACGGTGTGCGCGCCCGAGGCGCTGAAAGCGGAGCTTGACCATGGCGGTCTCCGTGGCCGGGGTGCCGGCTCGTCCCGCCCTTCGTCAGAAGGCTCGGGGTCCGACACGCCGTGGTGCATATGCCCGCAGACCCAGCGTCGGCGGAGCGATCCTGCGGGGGCCAATGCCCGCAGGGCCGAAACACTAGGCCCTCTCGCGACCAAGATCATCTGCCACCCGGTCACACAGCAAACGCTCTCCCATCAGGACGACGGTCGCCAAGGACCGTCCGATGAGAAAGCTGTGTCCGGTCGGGCCGGACACGATTATTTCGAGCAAAGCCACCCACGGCAAAGTCGTCCACCAAGTCCCCATGATCGGTGGCTCAGACACCGGTGTCGTCGCCGGTCGGCCTTGCCACGGTCATCGCAGTTCACGCACGACACGGTCTTCGAACACGACGCACGCCAGATTCCTTGGCGCCGACCACGGTGACAACGGCGTTCCTCTTCTCGGCCGGACCGACGAGCGTGACCGCTTGACCGCGCCGTGCCCGACGGGCCCTCTCAGGAACGCGTTCGCCCGCCCGGCTTCGCCACAACGCCTTCGTATGCGGCGATGAACTTCCGCACGGTTGCTCGCTTGACCGCGCGCCCAATAACGGCAAACGGGATCCGATCCATTTTCTTGAAACGCAGACAGGCCTTGCCCATATCCAGCTTCCAGTGCGGGCAGGTCTTCTCCCAGTCCTGAACGAAAGCGTCCATCGCTGCGGGGTCGCAATACAGGAAGAACGCGTGCAGCGCGACGTGCCCCTTGGGGCTTGCGATGGAGCAGAACGGCAGCGGCTCGCTCGGGTCACAGTGGTACCCCGCGGGGTACACGTCGTGCGGCACAAACCACGCAGGCATGCCGTGCTGCCACCCCTCCCCGTAGCCCTCCGGTAGGTTCTTGTTGATCACTTTCCGGACCGCAGCAACCGCATCACGGCGCTCTTCGGGGAGGCTGCTGAGAAACTGTTCGAAGTCGGACATCCGGGCAGCGTATCACAGGATGGGTCTGTTCTCGTGCCCTGCGTGAGCCGCAGAATCTTGTGGGCGAGCCAAGCATTGAACGCGAAGATCGTTCCCAACCCCAGCATCACGAGCAAGAACAGCCCGATCTCGCCGAGTCCACGCGTTGGGTCTGACATCGTCTCGCGGATGCCGAGAAGAACCGACCGCCAATCTGCCGCAGCGAGCGTCGGCGAAGCCAGCACGCTGCATGGAAAGATCCCTGATCTCATACAAAATAAGTTCGGATATCGCGCTCGCCCCAGGCAGGAGCACATCCTGCAAAAAAGGGAATGACGATACAATTATCGTCAAAGACCACCCAATCACTCATCCCGGACGCAGCCGGATGGCTGCCTGCTGCTGCGACGATCAGGACGGTGAAGGCGTCGATGCGGACCGTCGCACGATCCGGATGATCGCGTGCAGAGCAATGAATGCCCCGATGGGTAATATGGCGGCGCCCAGCATCGCGCCGAGGCTCAAGAACGAATCACCAACGGTGATCCTGACCACTCAGCACACAGCGTCAAGGTCTTCGATCCGATCGCTTGAGCGTCGCAGGCCGAGCAATGAATCATCGTCGCATTCTCCGCGGTTGAACCCGCTCAAACGACTCGATTCTGAGAATGCTTTGCCATATTAAGAACCAGAATATTAAGAACCAGAATGCGAGTCAATGGATCGCCACTTCTGCTCGTGCCCTTCCGGATGCTCGCGCTGAGCGAGCTTCTGGAGCAGTGACGCCAGCGGCGAATCAGCGTCGGGCACGGGAGCGAGATGAGGCTTCTCCGAACGCTCGGCAAGCTTGAAGAGCACTGCCTGCAAGCGTGACCTGCCCTGCAACTGAGCCGGTGTCGGTGGCAGGCACTCGGCCGTGACCGCGAGCAGCCAGAAGCGGCCGAAGGCCCCATGGCCCGAGCTGATGCCGGTATCGACAACGCGGATGATCTCAAGCCGCTCGTCGTGGAAGTCTTTCGGAAGCTCAATAACCTGACGATCGAGGTGCTGCCCATGGTGGTTGTTGAACGCCTCATCGACGTGCGGGCCGGGCAACTTGTTGGCGCGGTTGTAGTCGCGGACGTCGACACCGCTGCGGTACACTTTGCGGTGGAACGCGCCGTCGGAGCCGACGAACTCGATCGCCGCGGTGCCGGACGGCTTCGGCAGCCCCCAGAACTGGTTCGCCAGCGTGTAGACCCGCGTCGGGTTCTCGATGCCGACGCTGATCTCAAGGGTGCGAGGATTGTCGCCGGTCGCGTAGTACGCGTTCCAGCCGTAGCCCTCGGCACCGGTCGTGGCGGTGTGCGCACCGAGCTGGAACGGAACACCGTTGAAGACAAACTTGCCGACTTCGGGGAACGTATGGCTGTTCAGGAATCCGCCATGAAAGTCCTGACGGTCGCGGTAGATGTTCATCTGCCGGCCGAAGTCGACGGTGACGTACCTTGGCTCTGCAACAGCATGCCCTTTGTACGATTCCAGAACACGCACGCCGAAAGACGGTGAATCCAAAGCCTGATCAACAAGCCCGGGACACAGTAAGGCAGCGATCCCGAGAATTGTGGTCTGAAACAAAGCGTTCTCCTTTAACTTCAAAGTTGTTTTCGGCAGCGAGCAAGCCAACGGATGCACGCCACCCCGGAACGGCGGTTCGGACCTCCCTTGCCGACAAGCTATCCGCCGCGGCAACTCGCCGAAGCGAAGCACCCTGTCGCCCCCCTCGACCGCCACCCTCAACCGACCGCCCTCAGCAGACAGCCCTCTTGTGACCCCGTTCGACCAGGCCCGGGCGTGACTCCGATGCCCCGGACGGAGCCGCAGCACGCAACAGCACAAGAACGGTGCGGTAAGACAACCATCCGTGGCGGTTCGGGCCATGACGGTTCGGGCCGTGGCGGTTCGGGCCGTGGCGGTTCGGGAAACACGCCGGTCAGTCGTCCGGCCCGACCCGCGCCGCGTCGAAGTCACCCACGCGGTCCGGCGGCGTGAGCGCGAGAATCAGCATGCCGTCGCGCACCAGCACGTTCTCCGGGGTGAACTGCGCCAGGTTGATATCGAACGACCAGTCGGCCTTCTGCCACCTGCTCTCGTCGAAACGCTCGAAGTCGTCGGTCCACTCGTGCACGAACCGGCCGTCCTCGTACCGCGAGTACTTGAACCAGTCGACGTACTGGTACACCGGCAGACGGCCCGCCTCCACCGGACCCGTCCACTCCTCGATGCTCGACGCCCACAGGTTGAACCGCATCGACTGCTCACTCACCAGCCGCCCCACGTTCTCGCCCGTCGCCCGGCGGATCTCCTCGCCGTCGACGAACCACGCCACCGACTCGGGCGTCCACTCGATCGCGAACACGTGGAACCCGTCGGCAAACGACGACTCGGCCTCGTGCACCAGCTCGTCGTTCTCCCGCGGCTCGCCCGTGATGATGTTCGACTGCCAGAAGAAGCCGTCGTCCTTGCCGAAGACCTCGATGTCGATCTCCTCCCAGTCGACGCCCGGCAGGTAGCACTCGTTCTTGTAGAGAAAGAACGTCGCGAGCGTGCCGCTGGCGCGGATCGACCGCAGCCGCATCTCGAACCGCCCGTGCAGGACCGACTCCCTCGACCAGACCTCGGCCCCCCGCAGGGGCTTGTCCTGGGCATGAACACCAGACGCGACGGCCAGAACAACGGCAAGGACGGTTCGTTTCATAATGCAAGCCTACCGCGCCCGTGGCGAACAAGCGTGCGTGTCGCGGCTCACGAAGCCGGCAGCATTGGCATCCCACGTGCCACGGACCTCGTCTGCGAGGTCCGTGCTCCGACGCGGCGCCGGCACTGACCTGCGAGCAGGTCAGTGCCGCACGGGTCAGGGCCAACCGCCACGGCTTCGAGCCAGCTGTCGGCTCAGCGACACGACTCCGGGTCACCTACCCCGTCCCGTGCCACGGACCTCGTCCGCAAGGTCCGTGCTCGGTCGCGGCATGAGCACCGACCTGCGAGCAGGTCAGTGCCGCACGAGTCCGGGGCACCTGCCACCGTTGGTTGGTTGTTCGATCCGACACCTCGCCCATCCTTTGGATGGGCTTAGTGTCGGCGTCGCGGTGTTTGCACGTGATGCGGGGGAGGGCTGTGGCGTCTCTGGCAGGAGCACTGACCTGCGAGGCAGGTCAGTGGCACGGGCACGGGCACGGGCCACCCGCCTTCATCGCGGCGTGAGCACCGCACGAGTCCGGGCCACCTGCCGGCCGCCAAATGCTCGGGCGCAACATCGACTCTCGCGAGAAACCGGGATCCGGCGAGACTGTTGAGGGTTGAAGTTGCTCGCCTGTATTCGTCCGCGGAGAGCCGGCGATCCTTGTCCGACTTGCACGCCCCATACCACGTGCAGAATCGGTGCTTGTCGAGCACGCACTGTGCCTCCACAAGGCATACCGACGGGGTGTAGAGCTGTATATTCGAGTAGCCGTACCGCTTGATCGCGTTGAAAAGCCGGGATGCCCGTTCGGCGAACCGGTCTTCGTAGACCGTTTTGGGGCTCAGATAGGCCGAGAGAACGTTGGCATCAACGACGACGTGTCGACGTGAATCAAGTTCCATGAATGGCCCACAACACTCTTCAGTGTTGCGGGCCGTCATTCAGTAATCGAAATCGTCGTCCATCCCCGCACCCGCCGGGGCCTTTTTCTTGTCCTTGATCTCGACGATCGCGGCCTCGGTGGTCAGCAGCAGGCCGGCGATGCTCGCCGCGTTCTGCAGGGCGGTGCGCTCGACCTTGGTCGGCACGATGACGCCCATGGCGACCAGGTCGCCGTACTCGTGGGTGAGGGCGTTGAAGCCGAAGGCGGTGTCGGTGGCTTCCTCGACCTTGTTGGCGATGAGCGAGCCGTCAAGCCCGCAGTTGGTCGCGATCTGCTTCACGGGCGCCGAGAGGGCCCGGAAGACGATGTCGATGCCGACCTTCTCGTCGCCCGGCGCCTTCTTGCGGAGGGCGGCGAGCGCCTGGCGGGCGCGGAGGACGGCGGTGCCGCCGCCGGGGAGGATGCCCTCTTCGACGGCCGCGCGGCACGCGTGCAGCGCGTCCTCGACGCGGGCCTTCTTCTCCTTCATCTCGACCTCGGTCGCGGCGCCGACGTTGATCTGGGCGACGCCGCCCGCGAGCTTGGCGAGGCGCTCCTCGAGCTTCTCGCGGTCGTAGTCGCTGCTGGAGTTCTCGATCTGGGCGCGGATGGTCTCGATCCGGCCCTGGATCGCGGCGCCGGCCCCGGCGCCCTCGACGACCGTCGTCTCGTCCTTGGTGACGGTGACCTTCTTGGCGCGGCCGAGCTCGGAGAGCTCGAGCTTCTCGAGGTCGATGCCCAGCTCTTCCATCACGGCCGTGCCGCCCGTGAGCGTGGCGATGTCCTGGAGCATCTCCTTGCGGCGGTCGCCGAAGCCCGGCGCCTTGACGGCGGCGACCTTGAGCACGCCGCGGAGGCGGTTGACCACGAGCGTCGCGAGCGCTTCGCCCTCGATGTCCTCGGCGACGATCAGAAGCTGCGCGCCCGCCTCGGCGACCTTGCCGAGGATCGGCAGCAGGTCCTTGGCCGACGAGATCTTCTTCTCGTGGATGAGCACGTAGGGCTTGTCGAGCACGCACTCCATGTTGGCGGTGTCGGTCACGAAGTGGGGGCTGAGGTAGCCCTTGTCGAACTGCATGCCCTCGACGAGCTCGACCTCGGTCTCGAGCGACTTGCCTTCTTCGACGGTGATCACGCCGTCCTTGCCGACCTTGTCCATCGCCTTGGCGATGATGTCGCCGATCGACTTGTCCTGGTTGGCCGAGCAGGTGCCGACCTGGGCGATCTCCTTGGACGAGGAGATGGTCTTGGACAGCGCGTGCAGCTCGTCGATGATGGCGGTGACGGCGTTGTCGATGCCGCGTTTGACCTGGTTGGGGTTGGCGCCGGCGGTGATGTTCTTGAGCCCCTCGGCGTAGATCGCCTCGGCGTAGACCGTGGCGGTCGTGGTGCCGTCGCCTGCATCTTTCGACGACTTGCTGGCGACCTCCTTGACCATCTGGGCGCCCATGTTCTCGTACGAATCCTCGAGCTCGATCTCCTTGGCGACGGTCACGCCGTCCTTGGTGACAGTCGGGGCGCCGAACGACTTCTCGAGGACGACGACGCGGCCCGACGGGCCGAGCGTGACCTTCACGGCGTGGGCGAGCTTCTGCACGCCCTTGAGGATGCGCTCGCGGGCGTCGGTGTTGTACGCGATGGATTTAGCGGCCATGGTGTGTTTCCTTTTCTAAGCACGGGCCCGGAAGCCGGTGCCGCTGCTTGTACCGTTGTCTTACTTCAATGTGCGGTGATGGGTGGTGTCTCGGCGCCGACGCGCAGCCAGGCGACGCGGTCGGGGTCGATGATGTACTCGCTCCGCCCGTCGGTGAGCTTGATGAGCTCGTCGCCCTCCTCGGGGATAAGCATGGCGTTGTTGATCGACAGGAGCGAGGCGGCGCCGTCCATGCCCGTGAAGGCGATGAGGGCGTCGCGCTGCCCGGTCAGGTTGGCGAGCGATTGGCGGAGCTGGGAGGGGGTCATAGGTCGGCCTCTTGAGGTCGGCTGCCGGCGCCCGCGTGTTCGGGACGCGCCGGATCGCAGCGGGCACCACTCAGTCGACGATCGCGAGGACCTCGGACTCGTCCATGATCAGGAACTCGTCGCCGTCGAGCTTGACCTCGGTGCCGGCGTACGACGCGAAGATCACCCGGTCGCCCGCGGCGACCGTCAGCGCGATCCGCTCGCCGGTCTCGGTGTTGATCTTGCCGTCGCCCACAGCGACGACCGTGCCGGTCTTCGGACGCTCCTTGCCCGACTCGGGCAGGAAGATGCCGCTGGCGGTCTGCGTCTCGGCCTCGTCGCGCGTCAGCAGGATCTTGTCGTGCAGCGGGCGGAGGGCGGTCGTCGTCTTCTTGGTTTTCGTGGCCATGGTGTGTTCTCCTTGCTTCATGCGAATTGGCTTGCGCGAAAAGGGGCGAGCGCCCCGGGTGTGTGAACTGAACGGGTCCGGCCGCGTGCTTTCGCCCGCGGCCCCCTCAACAAACAGCCCCGCTGCTACGCGGTGGGCCAACGCCCCTGATAATGCCGCGTCAACGCGCGGCGGAGCACCTCAAGCAGCAGCTCGAAGTCCGACGGCTCCTTCGGGCGGTCGAGCACCGCGAACGCGCCCAGACGCAGGGCCGCGTTCATCTCCTGGATCTGCTCGCGGGCCGACCGCCGACGGCGGATGACCAGCGTCGGCGCCTGATCCGCCTGGGCCGAAGCCAGCAGCTCGAGGATCTTCCAGCCGGCCTCGGCGAGCGGCGTCGACCCCTCAAGCGGGACCGACAAGTCCACAATCGCCAGGTGGATGGGCGTCGAATCCAGCAGCCGGCTCGCCGCCCGAGCGTCCGGTGCCCGGTGGGCCTGGATGCCCATCGGCGTCAGCAGCGGCTCCAGCCGGTCCGCCCACTGATCGTGCTGCCAGTCGGCGTGCGACAGCAACAGGTTCAGCCGGTTCGCACCGGCGGCCGCGGTCGACCCCTGGCTCGGACCGGGCTGGTAGGGCGGGTTGGGATGGTGACGCACCAGTCGCACGCGGAAGATGTTGCAAGCGGCGCGCCAGGGCCGGCGGCGGGCGGCGGGCGTTCTGCCCTTCGTTTTCCGTGCGGCCGCGGCCCTGACGAAGCCCAGGTGGAAGACCAGACGGAAGAGCGGGTGTCAAACTGGCAGCCCCCCACCACACCCACAGCCACGCCCCCCCCGCCACACGCCCCGGACCCAGGCCGAGCCGCAACGATCGTCTGGCCTCGTTTCCGCGGCCTGAGCTGTCACAGTCTTCGACGGCCACGTCGCCGGGGCGTGGACTCACGCCAGACTCCGTCCGCGAAGCGGGACGATCCGAGATCGTGCGGGGGCGTCTCGGACCGGGCCGTTCGACTCTGGCATGTAGATTTCGGCATGTAGACTCTGGCATGTAGATTTCGGCATGTAGACTCTGGCATGCTGACCGTGCTCTGGGTGTTGGTGGGTGTTCTGGGCGTGGCCGCGGTCGGGCTCGGGGTCGTGGCGGTGCTGACCTGGCGGGGGCAGGCGGCCCAGACGTCGCGGCACGCCGAGGACCTCCGCGGGTCGGAGGCCGAGATCCGCGAGGCCCGGGCCCGCGCCGACCGGGCCGAAGCACTCCAAGCCGCGGCGGCCCGCGAGGTCGAGCTCTCGCGGCAGACCGAGGACGCGCTGCGAGCCAAGGTCGTGTCGCTGAGCGAGGCAGTCGCCCAGCTCCGCGAGCGGGCGGAAAACGCCGAGGCGCTCCGGCAGCAGCTCGAGAAGAACGAACAGAAGCTCAAGGAAGCGTTCGAAGCGCTCTCGAACAAGGCGCTCAAGGGCACGACCGACCAGTTTCTCAAGTGGGCGAAGGACCGTCAGGAGAGCCACCTCAAGGAGGCCGAGGCGTCGATCGAAGAACGCCGAGCCGCGGTCGAACGGCTGGTCAAGCCGATCGGCGAGACGCTCGAGGCGACCAAGCTCAAGCTCGAATCGATCGAGAAATCACGCGTCGAGTCGTTCGCGGCGTTGCAAGAGAAAATGGAGGGCGTGACCATCGCGGGCCGGGGGCTGCGCGACGAGACGTCGAAGCTCACCAAAGCCCTCTCACGCCCCGAGATCCGCGGGCAGTACGGCGAGATCCAGCTCCGCCGCGTCGCCGAGCTGGCCGGGATGACCAGCTACTGCGACTTCACCGAGCAGACCAGCGAGCGCAGCTCCGACGGCGACCTGCTCCGGCCCGACATGGTCGTCACGCTCCCCAACGACCGCGTCATCGCCGTCGACGCCAAGACGAACACGTACGCCTACCTCGAAGCGGTCAACGCCGAGACCGACAACGAGCGCGAGCATCACTTGGAACGCTTCACGAAGCACGTCGCCGACCAGGCGAAGAAGCTCGGCGACAAGAAGTACTGGAGCCTGTTCGACGGGTCGCCCGAGTTCGTGGTGATGTTCGTGCCGGGCGACCACTTCATCGACGCGGCCCTCGCCCGACGCCCGCGCCTGCTCGACGAGGCCGCGCAGCGCAACGTCATCCTCGCGTCGCCGAGCACGCTGATCGGCCTGCTCCGCGCCGTCGCCGTCGGCTGGCGCGAGCACGCCCTGACCGAGCAGGCGGGCGAGCTGCTCCGGCTCGGCCGCGAGCTGCACGAGCGGGCGTCCGTCGTCTTCGACCACACCGCCAAGCTCGGACGCAGCCTCGACCAGAGCATCGGACACTACAACACGCTCGTCGGCTCGATCGACTCGCGCGTCACGCCGACCCTCCGCAAGTTCGAGGACGCAGGCGCCAAAAGCTCAAAGCCGCTCGCGGAGGTGAAGCTCGTCGAGGCGTCGCCCCGGCCGCTCACCAGCGGCGACTGAGCGCCGACCCAGCAGGCACGAAATCACCGCGCCGCGGGCCGTGCCGCCGCGCGGGCCCGCGTCGGGCGCGGAATACTCCGGCACGCGTTGGGTTGGTGAAGAGTCGGGCCGCGTGCGGCCCCGCATCCGGAAGGGAAGCGTGATGAACGTGCCAGCGAGAGTGCTTCGGAGCGGTGTGATGGCGGCGGGCCTGGCCTGCGGGCTCGTCGGCTGCAAGGTCAAGGACCACACCAACCCCACCGTCACGATCGAGCGCGCCGTGGTGTCCGACTCGGGCGCCGAGCTGGAGCTCTTGGTCGAGAACCGCAGCGCCGTCGACGCCCGCCTCGAGCGGGTCAACTGGGAGGTCTCGCTCGGGCTGCTGCCGCTCGGCTCGGGCACGTGGGAGGTCGAGAACGGCGAGCTGCCCGCGGGCACCAAGGGCTCCAAGCACCTCGCCGACGACGAGTCAGGCAGCGTGCTGCGGCTGCGCGAGACCGCCGAGTTCGACACACCGCCGCTCGACCCCGACGCCGCCGAGATCGAGATCGTCGGCGAGCTGGTCTTCGGTGAGAACGATGAAGAAATGGGCTTCGGCGTGACGCCCTTCGTCGCGACCGCCGAGGTCGAGCCCGAGTGACCCGATCCGACTGAACGGATCCGACTGAACGGAAAGGACGCGTGATGAAGACGCTGCTAGGACTCGGCGTGTGGCCGGCGCGGGCGACCGCGGTCTTGCTCGCGGGAGCCCTCAACGCCGCGGCCCTCTCGGCGTGGGTCACGACCGGCGCCCACGGGTTCAGCCGGGCCGCGAGCGAAGACACATCGGTCGAGCCCGAGGCCGACGGCGAGGCGTTCGACGACCTCTTCGGCGAGTTCGACGACGAGCCCGCCGAAGAAGCCGAGCCCGAGAAGGCCGTCGACCGGTCCTACGCGTTCGGGCTGCTCCCGGGCGGCGTCGGCGTGCCGACGCTCAGCGTCGCGACCGTCGGCGGGGTGTCCGGGGTGCTCGTGATCAGTGTGGTGGCGTTGACGCTCGGCGTTTCGACAAAAGGAGCACAGTGATGCACAACAGGATGACAGATATGGCCGGGTTTCACGACGGGCCTGACGAGCAGTTCAGCACGCAGCGAGGCCCCGGCTCGCCGAGCGCCCGGTTCGTGCCGAGCGCGGTGACCCGCGCCCTCGCCGCCGCGGCCCTCTTGACGGGCGGCCTCGTCAGCGGCACCGCGCTCGGGCAGGCCCCGTTCGCCGAGACCGCGCCCGACGGCAAGACGCTCGTCGTGCCGGCGGAGCTCGCGCCCAAAGGCACGGCGTACCACACCATCGCGACCGACAAGTGGCAGGTCTTCTTCACGTCCGAGGCGCCCCTGGAGACCTTCGACGGCGAGAGCCGCGCGGTCCTCGGCTTCGTCGTGCAGGGCGGCGCGAGCCCCGCATCAATCGAGGGCGGCGAGTGGCACCTGCCCGTCGAGTCGATCTCGACCGGCATCGACCTCCGCGACGAGCACCTGGCAAACGACAGCTGGCTCGACGCCGAGAAGCACCCCGACATCGTCTTCCAGCTCGAGCGGGTGATCGACGTCGAAGAACAGAAGCGCGGCGACGGCTTCCGCCGCTACACCGCCACGCTCGTCGGGCAGATGACCCTGCACGGGCGCACAAACCCCGTCCGCATGCCCGGCACGCAGATCACACTGCTCGAAGAGAGCGAGCGGACCAAGAAGGTCGCGCCCGGCGACCTCATGCAGATCCGCTCGAAGTTCAAGGTCTCGCTGCCCGACTACGACGTCTCGAACATCGCGATCCAGTTCGACAAGGTCTCCAAGGAGATCGAGCTCGACGTGCGGCTGTTCCTTTCCACGCAACGCCCGACCGCCTAAGACGGGACGGCGGACCACCCCGCGAAACCGCCGCGAAACACCGACGCGGCGACAGCGTTCCCGCGGCCGCGGCTATGCTCGGATCCACCGATAGACGACCCGCCGGGGCCGGCCGAGCGCTGGCCGCCCCGGCGGCGTTTCGTGTTTCTGAGCGAGGCGGGCGATGGACGAGGTCAACCAACTCGAAGCCCGTCCGCGTCCCCGGGCCTGGGCGAGCGACGGGCTCTGGCCTCTCGCGGTCGCCGTGACCCGGGCGGGGCTGGCGGTCGCGCTCGGGCTCGCGCTCAAGTGGTCCGACCCATCCGACGACGTGACCTTTCAGATGATGTACGCGGCCGATCCGGGCGTGCTGCTCGGGCTCTCTGAGATCGAAGAAGGCAGGTACCTGCCGCCCTTCCCGCCGCTGCTGCCGGTGGTGCTCTTCCTGATCTCGCTGCCGACGAAGCTGATCGGCGGCTCGGCCGGCACCTTCCTCGCGATGCGGCTGGGGTACGCCGTGCTCGAGGGGCTCGGGCTCTGGGGCACGCGGGCCGCGATGCGGGCCTCGGGCGTCCCCGGGCGCGGACTGCTGGGCGCGTCGCTGCTGTGGCTCGCGATGCCCGTCGGCTGGATGTCCGCCAGCGTGATCTGTCAGGAAGAGTCGGTCGGCGTCGCGTTCGCAGCGCTGATGGTCTGGCTCGTCGTCAAGCAACGGCTCGGGTGGGCGCTCGTCGTTGCGGGCGTCGGCGTCGTTGCGGGCAAGGTGTACTTCCTCGTGCCGATCGCGGGCATGGTGCTCGCCGGGCCGATCGACTGGAAGACGCTGCTGACACGCGGGGCGTGCGGGTTCGGGCCGATCGCCGTCGTCTACGGCTTCGCGGCCGCGATGGGCGGCGGCTTCGGGCTCGCGAGCTTCACGCCCCAGGTCGAACCCTCGATCAACCTGTTCGGGCTCGTGCCGCTCGTCCAAGACGTCGACGACGGCGTGCTCAAAAGGGTCTCGGCCGTGCCGGCGCTCCTGCTGGGCATGCTGCCGGTCGTGGTCGCCCGGTTCCGCGGCGGGCTCTGGTCCGGGCGTGTCGAAGGCGTCGACCTCGTCCGCGTCATCACCGCGCAGTGGCTCTGGGTCTTCTTCTCGTTCTACCTCGTCAGCCCGGAATACTTCATCCTCGTGGTGCCGGGTGTTCTGGTCTCGCTGCGGGGCGCGTGGTCGCGGTGGGCGTGGGTGCTCGGGCTGCTGACGATCCCCTGGGGCACGAACTTCGCCTACGGCGTCGGGCTCGCGCTCGAGCGCGCGGGCGACGGCCCCGTCACCGGCGGTAAGGCCGCGTTTGTCAAGATCTGGCAGGCGGTCATGCCAATCGACCCCGTCGTCGGGCACGTGGGCGGCATTGTGGTGTTCGTTCTCGGCCTCGGCGCGCTCGCAACGCTGCTCACCGCCTCAGGACGAGCGACCGCCACAACTTCGAACCCGTATCACCGCGGGTAACGCAAAGAATCGCATGACTAGGACGGGCACCGGCCGAGCAACCGAAAGCGGTAGTGCGTGCTCGCCGGCCTGATCAATACACGGTCCCAGGGCCGTGGTTCTTGAGCCGCGGCCGGGAAGATCGCGCCACGGGGCGCTGACGTGGACCACGGCCGAGACAAGGGCCAAAGTCATAGCGTGCTTAACCGTCTTATTGAGACAGACCCGGCAATCCGGGCCCAGAATCAAGCGGACCCAAAGTCGAAAGGGCTGATCACGACGACAGCGTCCGCACAAAGCGCCAACAGCATGTGAAACACGCAAACGTGCTGGAGCGTCCAACAAGAAGCTGCGGTGTTATCAACAGAGTCAATCACGGCACGCTGCGATCCCGTATGTTCGGGCACGCGTTCAAGACTGGTCTGACCGGTCTCCCACTTGGCGGAGAGTGAAGCACGGGGCTAGAGCGACTCCGATTCCAAAGGAAAGTCCTGTTTTAGAGTCGCAGATACCGAACAGAATATTTATTTTTCGGTCCGCACGTGGGTGGATGTCTCAACTGAAGTCTTCAGTGCCGGTCGTCGCAAGGGTCGGATATCGCTTCTCGGAGCGGACTCCCAACATCAGGAGAGCCACTTCCAAGTGATAGAGACCGTCTACGACCTGTGAATCGAGCACTGACAGTGCGGCGACGAGGAAGACGTCGATTACGCGAAGGAAGCGAACGTCGCGCGAGCTGATTGCTGTGGTGACGCTTGAGGCCTACGGTGAGGCTTAAATTCCTTCTCAACAGGATTTTCAGCGAAATCCAAAGACTCTTGTCATACTGACGTGGCAACACAGAAGCTTCTTAAATAATTACTTATTTACCTTCTTGTCCGCTTAGTGGTCCGAGAAAAGCCATTTTAAGCATCATTTGTTCAAGAAAGCGTGTTCACCAGTATCTCGGTGTCACAATTCTTGATACGATCACGTCACAGAGCGATCAGGCACTGTGTTGAAAAACATCTGCCGAATGAGATTTAACTTGAAATGGAGACGAGAGATGAATTTTTCCTCTGAACTTGGTGGTGTTGTTGCACTAACGATCGGAGCTTTCGGAGCTTCCATGGCTGGTGCTCAATCATTTGAAGCCCCTGCTTACAACGGTAATCTTTCGGTGAATATCGGCGGAGCTGCTGATGGCGATAGCACCAATGATCTTTTCAACAACCCGCTTGATGCCTCGTTTGAGGCGGCCATCCTCGACACTTTCACCTCGATCGTCGCTTCTTCATCCGCATCGGGATCAAGCATTTCGTCGACGGTCACATGGAACGGAGTCCCGGGGTCCGTTTCTAACCCCACGTACTCAAGTTCTGGCGCAGGCTTGGTCTCTGTGACAGAAAACGCACTCGTGCGCTTTTCATGGGACCTGAGTCTTCTGAGTGCATCAGATATTGGCGGCGTGTCTGTCTTCGATACATCCTCGGGAAGCCAGCTTTTCTCTACTACTTTCGGCTCATCAAATCTGGTCGGATCAGTGGACTTCGACCTGGTTTCCGGCGTGAACTATGTGCTCTCAGCAAACGCCGGTGGTACATTCACCGAAGGTGGCACGGCGTTCTACGCGTTTGAAATCATTCCCGCACCCGCGACCGCGGGGCTGTTCGCGGCTGCGGGGTTTGTCGGCGTTCGTCGCCGTCGCTAATCATCCGAACAACCTTCTGGACGTGTTCCTGTCCAGACACAGGCATCTTTGAACGCTCCGCATACAACTGTGTGGAGCGTTTTTTTATGACAGGAGAGAACTCTGTTGTTTGACTGACCATATCGCTGTCATTCGATATCCATGGCACTGGTGGGCGAGTCAAGAGACTGCCTTGGCGTGGACACGCGTCGTTGGGGACCACGCTCGATCCCGTCGACCTCAAGCAATGCCATCAACTCCTGCAAGCACTGCAGGTACGCGCGCCAGAACAATAAAGGGCCCTAGCGCGCATCTTCAATCGCGTCCCAGAGGCGTTGCTGGCTCTCGTTGTTCTCAGGGCTCAGGCCCACGGCTTCTGAGAGCGGGCCGTCGATGAAGTCACGGCCGATCCAGAGAGCGGCGCCATCCGCGTAGAGAGCGTTGACACCTGTCTCGTGGCGTGAGTCAAGCCGTTCCGAAAGGCCCACGGCATCGGCGAGGATGGGCGACCGGGCGAGGTCGGCGAGGCGGGGCAGGGGCGATGAAGGCAGCTCGTTGAAGCCCCAATCGAGGAACGGGTAGCTCGCGTACCCGCCCTGCACGTTGACGCTCTCGTACCCCGCATCGCCCGGCGGCCAGGGGTTGGTGGCGGTGTCGAACGATCGCCCGTCGGCCGTCTCGGCCGGGCAGTACAACGCCCGCGGCCCCGCGTCGAGCAGGCCGGCCGCGTGCAGCCGACCGAAGAGCACGAGCTTGCCCCCGCCGAAGCCTGAATAAACCATCGTGTTCCACTGATACCGCCCCCCGCGGTACCCAAGCGGGACCTGGCCGTCGGCCTGGTTCGCGTATAGGTGCAGCGTCTGGTGCACCGAGCGGAGGTTGGCGAGGCAGCCGGTCTTCACCGCGGCCGTCCGCGCCGCCGCGAGCGACGGCAGCAGCAGCCCGATCAGCAGCGCGATGATCGCGATCACCACCAGCAGCTCGATCAGCGTGAACGCGCCGCGCCGCGGGCGCCGGTCGCGTGGTCGTTGTCGGGTCGAGCGGAGCCAGGAGCGAGACGACATCTGACACATAGTACGGCCGTCGTCGCCGACACCATCTCGAAGACGGGCAAGGTCAACACGACCGCCGATCGCTCGGGGCCTGATCAGGCCGGGCTGGGCACAGCGCCAGGCGGCGTGTCGGTCTCCGGTTCATCGCTCCGCGGAGCGGCGGCGGGCTTGCGGGCTTCCCGCTGCAGCAGATCGGCGACCGACGGCTTGTTCAGCGCCTCACCCCGCATGATCTGGTGTACCTCGTCGCCCGACAGCGTCTCGTACTTGAGCAGCGAGGACGCCAGGTCATCGACCTTGTGCCAGTTCTCGTCGAGGATGCGGCCCGCGTCCGTGTACGCCTCGTCGACCAGCCGGCGGACCTCGTCGTCGATGATCTGCGCGGTGTGGTCGGAGTAGTCCTTGTCGGGCGCGAACATCTCGCGGGTGTCGGAGCCCGAGTAGCGGATAAACCCGAGCTTGTCGGACATGCCCCACTCAAGGACCATGGTGCGTGCGAGCTGGGTGACCTGGGAGATGTCCTGCGCGGCGCCGGACGAGGCGTCCTGCATGGCCCTCGCTTCGGCGATCCGCCCGCCGCAGAGCACGCGCATCGTCGCGTTGAGCCACTTGAGGCTGTAGCCCATCCGGTCCTTGTCGGGCAGGCTGAAGGTCGCGCCGCCCGCCCCGCCGCGCGGGATGATCGTCACCTTGTGCAGCGGGTCGGCGTCCTTGAGCTCGGCCTGCAGGATCGCGTGACCGGCCTCGTGGTACGCGACGAGCTTGTTCTCCTCGGCCTCGCGGTGCCGCCCCTTCTTCGCGCGCCCGAACTTGACCTTGTCGCGCGCTTCCTCGAAGTCTTCCTGCTCGATGAAGTCCTTGGCGTGCATCGTGGCGCTGATCGCCGCCTCGTTGATGATGCCAGCCAGGTCCGCCCCCGAGAACATCGGCGTCATCTTCGCCATCCGCTCGAGGTCGACGTCCGGGCCGAGCTTGACCTTGTCGGCGTGGACCTTGAGGATCTCCAGACGCCCCTTGAGGTCGGGCAGCGGCACGTTCACCTGCCGGTCGAAGCGCCCCGGGCGGATCAGCGCCGGGTCGAGCACGTCGGCGCGGTTCGTCGCCGCGACGACGATCACGCCGTCGCCCGAGTTGAACCCGTCCATCTCGACGAGGATCGCGTTGAGCGTCTGCTCGCGCTCGTCGTGGCCGCCCTGACTGAACCCGCCGCCGCGCCGACGCCCCACGGCGTCGATCTCGTCAAGAAAGATAATGCACGGCGAGTTGTCCTTCGCCTGCTTGAACAGGTCGCGCACCCGCGACGCGCCCACCCCCACGAACATCTCGACGAAGTCCGAACCCGAGATCGAGAAGAACGGCACGTCCGCCTCGCCCGCGATCGCCTTCGCCAGCAGCGTCTTGCCGCAGCCGGGGTCTCCGATCAGCAGCACGCCCCGCGGGATGCGTCCGCCCAGCTTCGTGAACTTCTTCGGGTTCCGCAGGAACTCGATGATCTCCGTGACCTCTTCCTTCGCCTCGTCGATGCCCGCCACGTCCTGGAAGGTGACGCCCGTCATCTCCTTCGACAGCATCTTGTGCTTCGACTTGCCGAAGTTGCCCAGCATGCCCCCGCCGCCCGCCGCGTTCCGCAGCGAACGCGAGATCAGGAACATCACCAGTAGCACCAAGAACACCAGCGGCAGCAGCGCGATCAGCCCGTTCACCCAGTTGGGCGTCCGCTTGATCGTCACCTGGTTCTCGGTCAGCACGATGACCTGGCGGGCGATCTCCTCGGCCGTCGCCGCGTTGAACGGCACGCGGACCATCGACTGCTCGGTCACGTCCGGGTCGCCGTTGTAGCCGGGCTTGGCGATCGCACGGACCTCGGAGTCGTGGATCGCGACCGAGTCGGCGACGATCACCCCGTCGTTGTAGTAGGTCGTGAACTCCTTGAGGGTGATCGCGTTGCCGCCCGACGACGCGTTGAAGAACAGGAAGAGCACCACCGCGAGCGCCGCGACCATCGCGATCGCGAAGAACCCGCGCCCGGGCGCCTTGGGGCCGGGGCCCGACGGGTCCTTGTCGTTCTGACCGCCCCCGTTGCCCCCGCCCCCCTGTTTGGGGGCGCTTCCGTTCGGACGCGGATCGCTGGCGAACGGGGTCATCATTGAAGATGTTTGGGTAGGCATGTTTGTCATCTGTCAAATGCTAGACGCTCGCGGGCACCGCCCGCAGAGCATGGTTCGGGCCACGCCGGCTCACCAGTCCGACCGCAGGGCCGAAACGACCTCGGCGGCGAGCCTCTGTGCGAGTTCTCGTTCCGCGACATCGATCCGCTCCCGTGCTGATGGGTCCGGGACGAACGTTCCCGCGGATTCGAACCCGTCTCGGGCGGCGATGACGCGCCCCGACCGGTTATCGGTCAGCGTGAACGAGGTGTTGGCGATGATCGCCTGCTCTAGGTTGAAGCCCGTCTCGTTGGACCGGGTCAGAGCCCGGAGCCGCGCGTCGCCGATGGTCAGCCGGAGCGTGGCGTCCGCCTCGGGCGATTGGAACACCGTCCAGGGCGTCCGACGCTGGATCTCCTTGACCAGCGCGTCGGTCGTCGAGGTGCCCAGCCCGCGGAAGAACGTGAAATTGTCGACCACGGGCACGTTGACGGTCTCGATGGAGCTGTCGAACGAGCCGCCGAACGCGTAGCCCCGGCCCGGGCTCGCCGAGCAGCCCGGCAGGACCACCCACGCGCCCGCAAAGCACGCGCACGCAACAAACAACCGGCCGAGCCGAGCCGAGTTCCTCACAGCGCTGCCTCCGTCTCCGGCAACGACCTCGGCGATTGCCCCGCGACATCCTCCGGCAGCACGCACCCGATCTCTCGGATCAGCGCGTAGGCGTCGATCGCGGCCTTGGTCGTCGGGAACCGGCTCCGCAGACGGCGCAGCACGTAGCACGCCCCGGGCCCGTCGTTCCGACGCAGCGCGCTGCGGCCGGCGTCGAGCATCTGCAGCGCCTGCTGCTCGGTCACCCGTGACGCCAGCGCCGCCGTGACCCCCGCCGCCTCGGCCTCGGCCGGGTAGCTCGAGCGGAAGCGGTCGATGAGCTGGACCGACTCGCGGAGCACCGACCCGTCGTAGGCCGGGCCCTTGTACTGAGCGATCGTGGCGAGCAACTGCCGCTGGGCCGCGTGGCGGCGGAACTCGCTGACCGGGAAGTTCGCCAGGAAGATCCGGTACATCTCCGCGGCCAGCGCCATCTCCCGCTCGTCGAAATAGTCGTCGGCCAGCGTGATCGCCGAGAGCTCGGCCAGCCGAGACGCCGGCAGACGCTCCTGGATCCGGATCAGCAGCTCCTCCCCGGTCCGCCGGGCCTCGATCCAGCGCGGCCCGCCCCAGAACTTCCGCTTCAGCGGCGGAACCGCCCGCCCGTCCCGGGTCCTGCCGAGGTACGCCGCCGCGATGTCGAACTCCCGCTCGAGCGAGACCTGGAACTGGTCGGACGCCGGAAACTCGCGGATGACGTACTCGTAGTCGAACAGCGACTGGTACTCCCGGCCCATCGACAGCAGCGCGTCGCCGCGGATCCGGTGGGCCTCCGACAGGTACGGGCTCACGCCCGCCCGCTCGGTCTCGATCCAGTCATTGAGCAGGTCCCGGGCGAGCTTCGGCCGGTCCTCGGCGACGAGCCGGCGGGCCTGGTCGACGATCGCCCGATCGTCGTTGAGCGCGATGATCTCCCCTGTGATCGGGTTGACGACCGTGGCCGTTCGGTTCTCGGACGTTGTCTCAACCCATCCTTCCTTTGTCAGCACGTATAAGTCGGCCTGCCCGAGCGCGACCGACGCCTTCCACGCCACGACGATCGCGAACAGGAGCGTGAAGATGGGTCGGCCCGGACGCGTGATCTGCATGGATGGACGGTAGATCGCCCGACGAACCCGCGAGGACTGTTCAAAGCGGGCATAAAAAACCCGCCAGCGCGCCCGATCAAAGCCGGTACGCGCTGGCGGTTAGTGGGCATGGGGAGTGGCCCCAGCTACCGCATGAGAACACTACATCATGATCGGTCCGTGACCAGCGTTTATGACAGAAAGGTGAGTCGTATCGGTTATGCCGGACGACTCCTATCCTTTTTGGTGTTGGTTGAGCGGTGGTCAGAAACGGTGGTGGTAACGGGCCTCGGAGCCGTGTCGCCGTTCGGGCGGGGCATCAAGAGCTTTATCGCTGGGCTCCGGAGCGGGGACAGCGGCGTCAGACTCCTGAGCAAAGACCGCCAGGCGGAGCGAGTCTGCGTCGGCGCAACATCCTCTGAAAGCCCTTTGCCAGAAGGGCTTACGACCGCCGACTCGGCCCGCCTGCCCAAACTGAGCCCGATGGCGCTCGCCGCGGGTCGCGAGGCGATGGATATGTCTGGCCTCGCGTTCGTGCCGAGCCAGACGTCCCGACAAGGCCCGGCTCAGGGAGACCCTGCCGCCAACAATGGAAATGACGACAATTCGGAGCTGAGACGGTCGCGCCGGATCGGCCTCGTGCTTGGCACCGGCGGCGGTGGGATCGATTTCACACTCGCCCAGGCAAAGCACTGGCACGAGGGCAAGCGGCCGAGCCTGTGGACGATCACCAACGCGACGCACGGGAACCTCGCGGGCGAGCTGTCGATTGGGCTCGGGCTCCGCGGCCCGAGCCAGTGCGTGTCCACGGGATGCGCTTCGTCATCGGATGCGGTGGGTCGGGCTCTTGAGATGCTGCGTCTGAGTTCGGTGCTCGCGGAACGGTCGGGCGAGGATGCCGAGGGGGTGCTCGACGCGGTGGTCGTGGTCGGGGCAGACGCGCACGTGGGTCCCGAGACGCTGCTCACGATGGACCTGCTCGGGGTGCTGTCTCGTCGGGCGTGCCGGACCGACGCCGAGGCCGCCGCCGCGTGCCGCCCGTTCGACGCCCGACGCGACGGGTTCGTGCTCGGCGAGGGGGCGTGGGCGATGGTGCTTGAGCGCGCGGCGTCGGCGGGGGCACGACGGGCGAGCCCGGTCGGTTCGGTGCTTGGCTACGCGGCGACCTGCGACGCGTACCACCGCGTGCGGCCCGAGCCTTCGATGGCCGAGGGAGCCCGCGCGATGCGGCTGGCGGTCGCCGACGCCGGTCTCAGTCCGACGGACATCGAAGCGATCCTCTACCACGGGACGGGCACGGCGGTGAACGACGCGTCGGAAACCGTGGCGGTCAAGCTCGCGTTCGGCGATCACGCCGAGTCGCTGCGGGGCTCGAGCATCAAGGGCGCGATCGGGCACCCTCAAGGGGCGTGCGGCGCCGCGTCGTGCGTCGCGGTGCTCGGCTCGCTCGGGGCTCTCGACCGGGTGCCGGGCGATCGCGAGGGCTTCTGGCCGCCCACGATCAACCTGACGGAGCCCGACGACGCGTGCGACCTGAACTACACGCCGAACGAGTCGGTGCCGAGCCGTGCTCGGAGGGTGCTGGTGAACTGCCTCGCGTTCGGCGCGAAGAACTCGGCGCTCGTGTTGGAGGTCAGCGGGGGCGCCTGAGCCTTGTTCAACGCGATCCCCGTCGGACTGCTCTCCCCCGCAACGCTCTCCCCCGCACTGCTCTCCCCCACAAGGAGGGGGGGACGGTGCTGCACAGGCAGGTTTCTTCGCTCAAACCAGCACCATTGCATCCTACGGTCTTCCGCAAGGAGCACCGATGCGGATGAACCGTGACGCGGCATGGATGCTGGCGATCGGCATAACGGCGGGATCGGCGCAAGCCCAGCCCGAGCGGGCGTCGCTGCTGCAGCAGGCCCGGCTCGATCAGGCCGAGCTACAGAACGTCGCAACCTCGGCCCCGCCTTTCTCTTGGCGCGGCGCCGACGGGCGCGAGCTAAACCTCAACGGGCAGATCCAGTTCCGGTATGTCGGGAACCTGCGACGCGGCGATGTCGATAACTACACGGGCGGGTTCGACCACCGCCGGACTCGTCTGAACGTCTCGGCAAAGCTCCCAGGCGGTCGCGTGGGCTTCGTACTCATCCGTCAGTTCTCGTCGACATCCGGGCTCGACGGCGTGCTCGACCAGTACGTGACACTCGACCTCGGCGGCGGGTGGCGGGCGCGGGCCGGCACGTTCCTGCTGCCGTTCGACCGCGAGTTTATGGTCAGCAACAAGAAGCGCCTCGTCAACGACTTGTCGCTCGTGGGGCAGGCGGTCGGCGCCAACCTGATCAACGGGCGTTCGGACGGCGTGCAGGTAGATTGGTCCTCCGACCGCTGGAAGTGGCAGGTAGCGCTGACAGATGGGGTCGGAGCGTTCTCTCGGTCGTTCGCCGCGAACGCGATCGGGCGGTCGGCCGACGTGGCGCTGACCTCGCGCGTCGACTGGCTGGTCTTCGGCGACTTCGCCTCGTTTGACGACGAAGCGGCGTTCTCCGGCGGCGAGGAAGGGCTCATGCTCGGCGCGGCGATCCACGGCGAGAAACGCGAGATCGACGCCGACCAAGACGGCGCGTTCGACGACCAGGTCGAGGACCTGCGCTGGACCGTCGACGCCGTGTACGAGCGCCCTGTCGGCGCCGGCGGCGTCCTCGACGGCACCTTCGCGTCGCTCCAGGCCTTCGGACGCCACCAGTTCATCGAGGGCGTCGACAACGAGGAACGCTTCGGCGTCATTGCCCAGTACGGCAAAAACCTCAGCGACGAGACCCAGCTCTTTACCCGCTACGAGTGGGCCACCGACGACGACGGCGGGGCCGACCTCAGCCAGATCACCCTCGGCTGGACCGAGTTCTTCCGCGGCAATAACTTCCGGCTCACCACCGAACTGCTCTACGCGTTCGAGCCGGTCACGGCCAACTTCGCCAGCCCTATCCGCGACCTCGTGGTCGACGCGCCCAACGAACGCGGGCAGGCAGGGATCCGGACGCAGATCCAGCTCGTGTTCTAAGGACGCTCCGAGTTTCCCGCCAGCCGTTCTCGTCCTGAGCCGATAGGCCCGGATCTGGTTGAAGGAAGAGCCGGGTTCTCGTCAGACCGATCGTGTTATGGGGCGTGGGGGGGCGTGGGGGGGCGTGGGCGGCGTGAGAGCGGCGGTGTGGGTTGAGGGAGCCGTGCGACCGGCCGATGTCCAGGGGGTGCCCTTGGACGATCGTCAGACTGTGCGGCGGCGGTATCTCATCGACCCGGCCGTGTCGAGGCCGCTGCTCGCCCTCGGGCTCGTGGTGGTCCTCGGGACCGCGGGCTACGCCTGGATCGAGGGCTGGGCGACCTGGAAGTCGCTGTTCTTCACGCTGGTCACCCTGACCACGGTGGGCTACGGCGACTACGGGCTCAGCGAGGCGGGCGAGCGGTTCACGGCGGTCCTGATGATCTGCGGGATCGGAACGGTCTCATACTCGGTAAGCCGGGTGATCCAGGCGGCGGTGCGGCGGAACCTTGAGCCGGAGCGACGGATGAAAAAGCAAGCGAACGCGATGAGCGGGCACCACGTGGTGTGCGGGTTCGGGCGGCTGGGCAGGCGTGTGGTCGAGCGGCTGGGCGAGTCGGGCGCGTCGTTCGTCGTGATCGACCGCGAGCCGGCGAACGTCGAGCGGGCAAGGGCCGAGGGCCACGTCGCGCTCGAGGGCGACGCGACCGAGGACGCCGTGCTGGAGGCGGCCGGGCTCGCCCGGGCGGTCAGCGTCGCGGCGGTGACCTCGTCGGACGCGGTCAACGCGATGATCTGCCTGACGGCGCGCGCGATGGCGACCGACGTCTCGATCGTGGCCCGCGCCGACGACGCCGGGTCGGCGCAGAAGCTCCGCCGCGCGGGCGCGATGCGGGTCGTCACGCCCACGTCCTACGGCGGCGACGGGGTCGCCGAGGGCATGCTGCGGCCCAACGTCGCGGCCCTGATGTTCGGCGAGGACGACAGCGGCGGCGGCGCGGCCGACGCGCTCTCGTTCGGGCAGCTCATGGTCGACCGGCGGCTCTCGGGCAAGACCATCGCCGACGCGGGCGCGATGCACCCCGGCGTGGTGTTCGTGGCCGTCTGCCCGCCGGGCCGGTCGGCCGAGCTGCGTCCCGAAGAAGACCGGCTGCTGCGGCTCGGCGACGTGCTGGTCATCGCGGGCCGCGGGGCCGAGGCGGTCAACCGGGCCGCCGCCTGATCTCGTTGAACGACACCCACACGGGTCAGTCCGCCCGCGCGCGCACCGCGACATCGGGGTAGTTCGCAAACAGCCCTGTAACACGGTGGCGGTTCAGGAAGCGGGCGAGCTCGGCGACGTCGTCCTGGAAGGTCCAGGGGTAGGCGGCGAGGCCGCGTTCGCGCAGGTCGATCAAGAGCCGCCTGGGCAGGCCGTTGCGACCCTCGAGCAGCGACTTGTTGGGCCCGATCCCGTGGCACACCCGCTGCGCGCGTTCGAGCTCGTCGGCGGTCGGCGTCTCGGACACCAGCCAGACGAGCCGCGGCAGGTTCTGCGGCCCGTCGGCGGCGCCCGCCATGCGTTCGAGCTCGGCCAGGTCGAAGCACTGGATGATGGCGGGGTCGACGGGCGTGCGGTAGCCGAGGGCCGCGAGCGCCCCCGTCAGGCTCGGCCCGATCGGGCGGCTGTTCTCGGCGTGGAACGCGGGGTTCTTGGGCTCGGGGATCAGACCGATCGTGCGGCCCTCGACGCCCGAGAGGTGCTTGACCAGCGCGGCGACGTCGTCGAGCGTGCAGACCGTGTGGCCGGTCAGGGGCGGCGCGCCGTCTTCGGCGGTTCGCGGGGTCGGCCCCGTGCGCGCGAGCTGGCGCAGCTCGTACAGGTCGAAGTCGATCCAGTAGAACCGCCCATCGTCGCGGCTTCGGCCCGGGAACTTGCGGGCGACGTCGGTGGTCTCGTTCATCGTCAGGTCGTGCGCGCAGACGAGCTCGCCGTCGCGGGAGAGCACCAGGTCGGGCTCGATGTAGTCGGCGCCCTGCGCGATCGCGAGGGTGTACGCGGCCAGGGTGTGTTCGGGCAGGTAGCCCGACGCGCCGCGGTGGGCGATGACGAGCGGGCCGCGCTCGCTCACGACCGGGGCGGGCTTGGAGCAGCCGGCCAGGACCGCCGCGGGCGCGGCGGCGAGAGCGAGCGCCGCGAGGACCGGCACGAGCTTGCGGGAGAACACGGTTCGGGCGTCGCGCATGGCCGAGGGTAGTAGATCGCGGCCGGCCCGGACCGCGGTCTTGGCCAGCGTCGTGGGTCAGCCGTTCTTGAAGTAGACCGGGTGGGCGAGGAAGCGCCAGTCCGGGTGGTCGTGGGCGCGGAGCGGCGGGTTCTCGTCGTCCCATTCGTTGAGGTCGAAGTCTCGGCCGTTGTGCCAGCGGCAGTCGGGCGAGCCGGTGTCGATGAGGTTGATCGACTCGGCGTGCCCGTCGAGGAAGCTGTAGGTGCCGTCGCCGGCGTGCCAGTAGCCGTAGAAGCCGGCGGTGCCGTCGTCGGCCGCGAGCACGGGGTTGGACACGCGGAGGTCGGGGAACTGCGCGCGCGTCTCGGCGAGCAGGATGGTGTGGCTCGGGCGGCGGATCGCGGTGTCGGCACGATCTTCGGTCTTGGCTGTGGTCTCGCGACGCCAGAGGACGTGCCCGTTCAGGGCGTAGCTTGAGGAGACGTCGCCCACGCAGCGGGTCATGCGGTCGGGCTGGCCCAGCTCGGTGCCGGGCTCGCCCGGGTGGGCGGGGCAGACCCACGCCGACGCGGCGTCGGGGTCGAGCAGGTGCGGCGCGTCGACAAGGCGCTGTTCGGCAAAGCGGTGCCGCCAGGTGACGTGCTCGGTGGGAGAGACGAGGCTTCGGTTCTCGGGGAGTCGCGAGCCGTTAGACGCGGCTTCGGCGGCGACGGCCGTGGCGATCTGGCGGGCGTTGCTCAGGCACGCCGTCGCCTGGGTCGCGCGCCGGGCCGAGGCGAGGACGGGCACGAGGATGCCGATAAGCAGCGCGATGATCGCGATGCTCACCAGCAGCTCGATGAGGGTGAACCCGCGGGCCGTGGCCGGGCGCCCGCTCACGGCTTGGCCTTCTTGAAACTACGGACCATCACGCCCGAGTCTTTGTTGCCCTCGAACGACGCGGGCCACTCGTCGATCGCGTCCCAGTTGCGCTCGTGGAAGGCGAGGTCGATCGAGCCGTCGTCGTTCTCGCGAAGGAGGACCTTGGCCCGCTTGCCGACGAGCCCGGGGGCCATCGAGTCGGCGATGATCGCCTGGACGCGGGCGTGCCCGCCGAGCTTGGGCGCTTCTTGCCAGTCGAGGATGTGGAAGCGGTGGACCTTGTAGCCGTCGGACATCACCGAGACGTCTTCCCGGTCGATCTCGAGCGACCAGTCGGAGATCTGGAGCCAGCGGCCGTCGAGCGAAGCCTTGCCGGCGTTCGGGTCCGGCGCGATGTACTGGGGATGGTCTGGGGCGGCGCGGACGCCGGTCCAGTCGTGGGTCTCGCCGCCGGGCGTGACGAAGCCCGTCTGCATCGTGAGGCGTCCGACGCTGTCAACGGTGTATGTCGCGTCGACCGGCTTGCCGAGGAACCGACGCCACCAGTCGACGACGTCCTGGTCGCGTGGGTCGCTGGCGTCGCCGATGATCTCGGCGCTCCGGAGGACCATCGTGAGCGTCCCAGATCGCTCGTCGCCGCTCGAGCTCTGGATGTCGAGGTCGAGCGCGTAGTCGGCCCCGGACCACCAGCCCTCGTTGGCCCGCACGCGGACGCGGTTGCCCGCGATGGTCAGCCCCTGGGGGGCGTCAGCGTGGGCGCTGGTGCGGACCATCACGAGGTTCTTGACGGGCCGCTTGGGTCGGTCCGGGGGCTTGACCGCCGCGACGCTCGACGTAGGCGCGGCAGCTCCCGTCGGCAGCGAGCTCGCGAGGAGCGTGCCCCCGGCGATCGCGCCCGCGCCGACGACGCCCGCCGCGATCCACGCCGTGCTCTTGCTGATCGCCAGCCCCCCCAGGACGAGCACGGCGGGGACGGTCGTGGCCGAGCCCGCCAGGGCGATCTTGCCGATGGCGTTCTGGGTGAGCCGGAGCGACGGCGCCTTCGACACGGCGTGGATCATCGCGCCGGCGACCAGCGCGACCGCCCCGGCCGACGTGGCGATCGGACAGCCGGCGGTCTTGAGCTGGAACCGCAGGCGTTCGAGGGCCTTGCCGATGCGGCGCGACATCGTGCCGCGGCTCACCCCGGCCTCCGCGGCCAGGTCGGCCTGCGACCGGCCCGAGAGGTAGTGCGCGACGATCAGGTCTCGGTCGGTCCTCGAGAGCTTGTCGAGCGCGAGTTCGAGCATCGGCTCGATGTCGCGCCACGCGGCGGCTTCGGGCGTGGTGTCGTCGTCGTGGCCCAGCGCGGCCGCCTTGGCCGCCTGCTCCTCGGCCCGGCGCTGGGCCCCGCGCTTGCGGACGAGGTCGGTCGAGGCGTTTTTCGCGGCTGCGTGGAGCCAGGCCGCGGTGTTGGAGCGGATGCGGTCGGCGTGGCGAGCGAGCTTCAGGAAGGTCTCCTGCGCCGCTTCCTCGGCGTCGGCCTCGTTCTGCAGCGCCCGGCGGCAGGTCGCGAGCACCATCGAGCCATAGCGGTCGACGAGGGCGTTGAAAGCGGCGGCGTCGTGACGGCGGGCGAAGGCCTTGAGCGCCTCGCGGTCGGAGAACGCGACGGCCTCTCCTGACATCAGGCCCGAGCTCGGAGCGGAAACCGGGGAGGAAACTGGTGCAGACACGGTTGCGGACTTAGGGGTTGGCGCGGTGGCGGGCATGGGCGGGCTCCTTCTGACCCAGAGACGGTTTTCAGGAGCGGGTGTTGCGCAGAATTCGTTCCGATCTCGGTTTTTGTCGTTCGGCTTCTAGACTACCTCCGCCCGCCTCGGCGGTACCGACTAAGGAGGACCTTTATGCCCGTTTCCGACCCCTTCAAGGCCCGCCGGACGCTCGATGTCGGCGGTAAGACGTACACCTACTACTCGCTCCAGGCGATCGAGGACGCGGGCATCGGCAGCGTCGCGAGGCTGCCGTTTTCGATCCGTGTCCTGCTGGAGGCGCAGCTCCGCAACCTCGACGGGTTTGTGGTGACCAACGACGACGTGTCGGGGCTTGCTTCGTACAACGCGGCAGAGGTGAACCGGGTCGAAATGCCCTTCATGCCCGGGCGTGTGGTGCTGCAGGACTTCACGGGCGTGCCGTGCGTGGTGGATCTGGCGGCGATGCGCGACGCGATGAAATCGCTCGGCGGCGACCCGGCGGAGATCAACCCGGCGGTGCCGTGCGACCTGGTGATCGATCACTCGGTGCAGGTCGACGACTTCGCGACGCGGGTCGCGCTGACGATCAACGCCGAGAAGGAGTTCGAGCGGAACAACGAGCGGTACACGTTCCTCAAGTGGGGCCAGCAGAGCCTGAGCAACTTCCGGGCGGTGCCGCCGGCGACCGGGATCGTGCACCAGGTCAACCTTGAGTACCTGGCGCGAGGGGTGCTGACCAAAGAGGTCGACGGCGAGCTGCAGGTCTTCCCCGACTCGCTGGTGGGCACCGACAGCCACACGACGATGATCAACGGCGTGGGTGTGCTGGGCTGGGGCGTGGGCGGCATCGAGGCCGAGGCGGTCATGCTCGGTCAGCCCGTCTACATGCTCACCCCCGAGGTCGTGGGCTTCAAGCTCAACGGGCGGCTGCCCGAGGGCGCGACGGCGACCGACCTCGTGCTGACCGTGACCCAGATGCTCCGGGCGCACGGCGTGGTCGAGAAGTTCGTCGAGTTCTTCGGCGAGGGCATGGCCGAGCTGAGCGTGCCCGACCGCGCGACCATCGCCAACATGGCGCCGGAGTACGGCGCGACCTGCGGCTTCTTCCCCATCGACGAGAAGACCATCGAGTTCTTCCGGTTCACGGGCAAGTCCGACGATGAGGTCGAGCTGACCGAGAAGTGGGCGCGGGCATCGGGTTTCTGGTGGGAGCGCGGCGTGGCCGACCCCGAGTTCAGCGCCGTGCTCGAGCTCGACCTGTCGACCGTCAAGCCCTCGCTGGCGGGCCCGAAGCGCCCGCAGGACCGGATCGACCTCGCGACGCTGCACGAGGAGTTCGAGCGCGTGTTCACGGCTCCGAACGGCCCCAAGGGGCTCGGGTACGAGGCCGGCGCCCGCGGCGATACCTCGGCCGTCACGCACACCGTTGAGCGCCCCGGCGAGACCCCGGGCATGCGCAGCACGCTGCGGCACGGGTCGGTCGTGATCGCCGCGATCACCAGCTGCACCAACACGTCGAACCCCGACGTCATGGTCGCCGCCGGGCTGGTCGCTCAGAAGGCAAAGGCACTCGGCATCACGCGGAAGCCTTGGGCCAAGACGTCGCTCGCGCCGGGCTCGAAGGTCGTGACCGAGTACTTGGATAAGGCCGCTCTGACCGACGACCTCGAGGCGATTGGGTTCCACACCGTGGGCTACGGGTGCACGACGTGCATCGGCAACTCGGGCCCGCTGCCGCCCGAGATCGACGCGGCGGTGCTCGAGGGCAACCTCGCGGTGGCGTCGGTGCTCAGCGGCAACCGCAACTTCGAGGGCCGTGTGCACCCGAACGTGAAGGCGAACTTCCTGGCGAGCCCGCCGCTGGTCGTGGCGTACGCGATCGCGGGGCGTGTCGACTTCGACATCTACAGCGAGCCGCTGACACAGACCCCGGGCGGCGAGGACGTGTTCCTCCGCGACATCTGGCCGACGAACCAGGAGGTGCGCGACACGGTCGCGAAGTGCGTGACGCGGGAGCAGTTCGAGACGAAGTACGCCCGGGTGTTCGACGAGAACGAGACGTGGAACGCGGTGCCGGTGTCCGAGTCGGAGCTGTACGGGTGGGAGTCTTCGAGCACGTACATCCAGAACCCGCCGTTCTTCGAGTCGATGGGCGAACACCCGCCCGGCTTCGGCGAGATCCAGGGCGCCCGCGTGCTCTGCCTGCTCGGCGACAGCGTGACGACCGACCACATCTCGCCGGCGGGCCGCATCGAGCCCGAGACGCCCGCGGGCCAGTACCTGATCGGCGCGGGCGTCGACCCGAAGAGCTTCAACAGCTTCGGCTCGCGGCGCGGCAACGACCGCGTGATGACCCGCGGCACCTTCGCCAACGTCCGCATCAAGAACCGCATCGCCCAGGACGGAGAGGCCCAGCCCGAGGGCGGCTGGACGCGCAACTTCACGAAGGGCGAGACGCTGGCCGAGGCGCCCGTCGAGTACATCTACGACGCCGCGATGGACTACAAGCGGGCGGGCACGCCGCTGGTGGTCCTCGCGGGCAAGGACTACGGCATGGGCTCGAGCCGCGACTGGGCCGCGAAGGGCACGATGCTGCTCGGCGTCAAGGCCGTGATCGCCGAGAGCTTCGAGCGGATCCACCGCAGCAACCTGGTGTTCATGGGCGTGCTGCCGCTGACCTTCAAAGAGGGGCAGAACGCCGAGAGCCTGGGGCTGGTCGGCGACGAGTCGTTCGACATCAACCTGCCGGCGACGGTCGAGCCGCTGATGGACGTGTCGGTCCGCGCGACGAGGCCGTCGGGCGAGGCCGTCGAGTTCGACTGCCTGCTGCGTCTCGATACGGCCGTGGAGATCGAGTACTCCAAGAACGGCGGCATCCTGCAGACCGTCATCCGCAAAAAGCTCAACGAGGCGAAGCAGCTCGCCTAGGCGGCGCGGCGGCCGTGCCCTCCCCACGCACAACGGCGAGCGTCCGGCGCATCAACGCTTCGGCGGCGCGGCCGCTCCGCCAAGCCGTGCTGCGCCAGCACCAGCCGCCCGAAGCAGTGGTCTACGACTGCGACGCCGTCGAGACCACCGTCCACTTCGGCGCGTTCTCGGACGGACGGGACGCGCCGGTTGGAATCGTCACGCTGCTGGTCAACCCGCGAGAGGCGTCTTGGAACGGCAGAGTCTGGCGGGCGGCTTGGCAGCTCCGGGGCATGGCGACCGCGCCCGACGCGCGGGGGCTGGGCGTCGGGCGGCTGCTGGTCGAGGCGTGCGTGCGGCATGTTGAGGAGTGTTTCGGGGGGCCGGATCCGGCGCCGTCGGACGCAAGAGAATCGGACGCGAGGAATTCGGACGCAGAGGATTCGGACGCGGGCTGGAAAGCCCGCCCCCCGGCGGACGGGATCTGGTGCAACGCCCGGGTCTCGGCCGCGGCGTTCTACGAACGGTGCGGATTCCGGGCGGTGTCGGGCGAGTTTGAGATCAAGGGGATCGGGCCTCACCTGGTCATGGTCCGGTCCTGAATCGGGCGCGGGTCCGATCGGCCGGGGATCGACAGCCGGCGGTCGACAGCCGGCCGTCGGCGGGGGGCTAACCTCGTCGGATGGACGGACCCCGGGTTGAAACCGAGCTCTCGCGGCGGGCGTTGGAGGCGGTGCGCGGCGTGTGGGGGTTCGACGGGCTCCGGCCGATGCAGGCCGAGGCGATCTCGGCGGTGCTCGCCGGTCGCGACGCCCTCGTCGTGCTGCCGACCGGCGGCGGCAAGAGCCTCTGCTACCAGGCGCCGCCGCTGGTCAACGGCCGGATGACGCTGGTCGTCAGCCCGCTGATCGCGCTCATGAAAGACCAGGCCGACGGGCTGGAGCTGGTCGGCTATCCCGCGGCGTGCCTGCACTCGCAGATGGACGCCGACGAGCAGCGCGCCGTCAAGGAGCGGGCCGAGCAGGGCGGGCTGAAGCTGCTGCTGACCAGCCCCGAGCGGGCGGTCGGCGACGCGTGGGTTCGGCGGGTAGTCGAGTCGGGCGTGGTGGGCGCGGTCGCGGTCGACGAGGCGCACTGCATCAGCCAGTGGGGCCACGACTTCCGCCCGGAATACCGACAGCTACGCGAGCTGCGTCGCGTCGCGGCCGACGTGCCGATGCAGGCGTACACCGCGACCGCCACCGCGCGCGTGCGCGACGACATCTGCGACCAGCTCGGGCTCGAGCGCCCCGAGGTGCTGGTCGGGACGTTCGACCGGCCGAATCTGACGTACCGGGTGGTCGCGCGGTCGAAGCCGGCCGAGCAGATCGCCGACGCGATCCGCCGCCACGGCATCGCCGCGCCGAGCGACGACGCGACAGACGGCGCGGGGACCGATTCCGGCGGGGGCGCGGCGATCGTGTACGCCCTCTCACGGCGCGACACCGAGGAGCACGCCGAGCAGCTCCGGTCGAAGGGCATCGCGGCCCGCGCCTACCACGCCGGGCTCGACGCGGGCGAGCGGGCCCGCGTGCAGGACGGGTTCATCGCCGAGGAGATCAACGTCGTCTGCGCGACGATCGCGTTCGGCATGGGCATCGATCGGTCGGACGTTCGCCTGGTCGTCCACGCGTGCCTGCCCAAGAGCGTCGAGGCGTACCAGCAGGAGACCGGGCGATCGGGGCGCGACGGGCTCGCGGCGGAGTGCCTCATGCTCTACTCGGGCAGCGATGTCGGGCGGTGGCGGACGCTGCTGGAGCGGTCGGCCGAAGAAACCGGCGCACCCGCGGAGCTCGTCCGGCAGCAGCTCGACCGCGTCAGCGAGCTGAGCCGCCTGCTCCAGCCAGGGCGCTGCCGGCACCGGAGCCTGAGCGAGCACTTTGGGCAGTCGCTCGAGCTCGACGCCGAGCACGGGTGCGGCGCGTGCGACGTGTGCCTCGGCGAGCACCAGGAGGTCGCGGGCGCGAAGGTCATCGCCCAGAAGATCCTGTCGTGCGTCGCGCGGGTGCAGAACGCGTCGGGGCGGAGCTTCGGCGTCACCCACGTGCTCGCCGTGCTGCGCGGCAGCGAGCAGGAACGCGTCCGCCAGCTCGGGCACGACACCCTGAGCACCTACGGCCTGCTCAAGGACGTCTCGGCGCGCGACCTGCGGTCGTACATCGACCAGCTCGTCGACCGCGACGCGCTGTGCGTCGCCGGCGGCGAGTACCCCGTCGTCTCGCTCGGCGAGCGCGGCATGGCGGTGCTCCGCGGCGACGACGAGGTCACGCTCTACCGGCCCATCGCCGGCAAACAGAAGCGGGCCGAGCGGGCGGCGTCGCGCTCCGACACCGGGCTCGAGGGCGCCGACGAGGCGCTGTTCCAGGAGCTGCGCCGCGTGCGGCGGTCGCTCGCGCAGGAGCACGGCGTGCCGCCGTACGTCGTCTGCTCCGACGCGGTCTTGGTCGAGATCGTCCGCGCCAAGCCGACCAGCGAGGCGTCGCTCATCGAGGTCAAGGGCATGGGCCCGAAGAAGGCGGCGACCTTCGGCGGCGCCCTGCTCGAAGTCGTCGCCGGCGGATCCACAGACACCGAACAGGAACGCACGGGAGAGGGAGCCGGGGCGTGAGCAACGCCGTGAACAGCCGGGCGAGCGGGGCGTCGCGCGAGGCGGTGGTCGCGCTCGACCGGGTGCTCGCGGGCCTCGGCGTCGTGGGCTACCCGCTGCTGATGTGGGCGGCCAACGCGGGAGGCGACTTCCAGGTGCCCATCGGCGACTTCGCCATCCCGCTCACGCTGCAGACCCTGTTCGTGATCCTCGCGGCGTTGTCGCTCGGGCCGCGGCTCGGCGCGCTGAGCATGATCCTCTACATCGTCATGGGCGCCGTCGGCCTGCCCGTGTTCAGCGAGGGCAACGCGGGGCTGGCGACCGTGTTCGGCCGCACCGGCGGCTACCTGCTCGGCTTCGTACTCTGCGTGCCGATGATCAACGGGTTCGTCCGCCGGCCCGACGGCTCGCTCCGGGGCTGGTGGTGGACGCTGGTCGGGGCGGTCGCCGGGCACCTCACGATCTTCGCGGTCGGCGTGCCCTGGCTGTACGCCGTGCTCTCCCGCGATCCCGCGTTCGCGGACGTGACCTTCGGCGGCGTCGTCGAGAACGGCTTCCTCATCTTCCTGCCCGGCATGGCGATCAAGTGCGCCATCGGGGCGATCGCGGGGTACTGGGCCGCGCCTTTCGCGCACCGACGTGGCTGGTAGCGGGAATAACCGGGCCCGAAGCCGCGTTCGACCACCGAGCGCCGGCCGAGCGAATCGCGTAGCCGGCTACACGGAACGTTCGAGGACATGCAAGGAGCCTGATGATGCGGAGCGCGATGCGTGCGGCGGTAGCGGTGGTGACGGGAACGGCGATGCTGGGCGGGCTCGGCGCGGGGGTCTGGTCGATCACGTCGGCCGGCGATGTTCGGGCGGCCGGCACGGGCGATCAGTCAGGTGATCGGGCGGGCGATCAGTCGCCTGATCGGGCAAGCGACCTTCGGCGGGCCGACGTGATGCTCGTGAAGATCCACGCAGACTGGTGCCCGAAGTGCGCCGCGCAGGCGAAGAACTGGGCCGCGGTCGAGCCCGAGTTCCTCGGGCAGCAGGACGTGCTGTTCGTCAAGCTCGACATCACCGACAAGCAGCGGCGCGCCCACAGCGAGCTGCTCGCCAACGAGCTCGGGCTCGGCGATATCTGGGAGGCGCGGTCGAAGCGCACCGGGCAGATGTTCCTGGTCGACCGCGAGACGAAGCAGATCGTGGCCGACTTCGCGTACACCGCGCCCTCGTCGGACGTCTCTGAGGCGATCGCCGCGGCGCTCGACTGAGCGGAACGAACCAAGCGCATCAACGGCTGGAGTGGTGCGGCGTCGGCCTCCGGGTCGGCGTCGCATCTTTTCACCGCGCCCCCTCGCTCAGCCGGCGAACGGCCAGGGGATGTCGCGCCATCGGCCCCGGCTCGACGCGGGCGTGCCGTCGGGGCGGCCCGCGGAAAACCGCAGGCGCGGCGCGGGACCCGCCGCTTCAAGCGTCGCCGCGTAGATCGTCCGCAGGTGCTTGGGCGTCCGCATCTCGACGCCCTCGGCCGCGATCGCCGAAACCAGGTCTGCCCCTTCGCGGGTGCGTGCTCGGAGCCGCTCGTAGCGGGCGGTTGTCGAGCCCGGGGCCGAGCGGGCGAGCCGGGCGGGGTCGTCGGGGTGCTTGCGGCGGTGGTGGTTGGTCGCGCACATCGGCCCGGCCATGTCGTCACGGGTGTGCTCGTCGATCGTGGCCTCGAAGATCGCGCCGCGGCCCGTCGTCGTTTCCGCGGCGATCAGGATGATGCCCCGGTCGCGTTCCACGCGGGCGAGCATCGCGTCGACCTCGTCGAGGGTCTCGCAGGTTTCAAGGCACTCACGGAGCCAGAAGAGCCACGACAGCCGGGGCTTCGCGGTCCGGGCCCGGGGCTTGGCGTAGAGGGTGTGGGCGTGCAGCCAGAGCCCCGCGGCGTTGATCCCGGTGTCGACGTCGATATCGCCGAAGATGCCCACAGCGAGCGTGGCGATGCGGCCCGGGGTGTCGTGCAACACCGCGGCCGTGCCGCGCGTGAGCAGGTGGGTGTACCAGTCGCAGTTCCGCGCGACGCGCGGGCCGGGCAGCAGCATCGCCGAGCACATCGGGCCGTCGACAAGCTCGCGGGGCGTGGTCCGCTCCCAATCGCCCGGCCGCTGCTGGCCCGCGGACGGATCCCAGCCCCCCCACTGTTCTCGCGGCGCCGCGCCCGCCCGGTCTGGGCTTCCCGATGCGGCGATGTCGGCGAAGAGGTACTCGATGACCGACGCCGCCGCCGCCCGCGCGCCCGAAGACATCGCGTCGATCTCGGTCTGGAAGTGCGTCGGCAGGCTCGCAAACCACGCCTCGGCCTGCCGGCCGAGCTCGTCCGGCGTGAGCCGTTTGATCTCGCAGAACCCGCGGAGGTAGGGCTCGAGGAAGCCGGGCTTGAGCTGGTCGGCGATCAGCCGCCCGTGCGCGAGCCCGGCGTCGGCCGGCGCGCCCGGAACACGGACCAGCGGTGTCTCGTCGAGCGGCACCGCGGAGCGTACGGTGGTCGATGAGCGTCAGCGGGCCCGCCACGGGCGAGACCATCGGCCTGTACTCCGACGCAAAGGCCTACGACATCCTGCACACCCCGGGCACCGCGTTCGAGGTCTCCGAGCTCGAGCGGCTCGCGGGCCGATGGGTCACCGGGCAGGCGGCGCGGTCGACCCCGGGCTGGCTTGAGCCCGCGTGCGGCACGGGACGGTATCTCCGCGTCGCCGCCGGTCGGGGCATCCGGTGTGTCGGCTTCGACCTCGACCCGGGCATGGTCGCGTACGCGAACGCGACCTTCGACCGGCGCGGGCTCGACGCGGCGGCGTTTGTCGGCGACATGGAGCGGTTCGAGCCGGGCGTCGGCCGCGAGCGGTTCACCTTCGCGTTCAACACGATCAACACCGTCCGCCACCTCGCAAGCGACGCGGCCGTCCGCCGCCACCTCGCCGATGTTGCCGGCGTCCTGCGGCCCGGCGGGGTCTACGCGATCGGGCTCTCGCTGGCGTCCTACGGGCTGGAGTTCCCGTCGGAGGACGTCTGGGAGGGCACCCGCGGGTCGTGCCGGGTGTCGCAGACGATCCAGTACATGCCCGGGTCCGAGGGCGACCGGTGGGAGCGCGTCTACAGCCACGTCGTGGTCGAGACCCCGAGCGGCGAGCGGCACGAGCCCAGCAGCTACGCGCTGCGGACCTACGACTTCGAACAGTGGCTTCGCGTCGTCCGCGGGTCGGCGATGGAGATCGCCGCGAGCGTCACGCCCGACGGCGTCGAACGCGAGCCGAGCGCGCCGGGGTACAGCGTGTTCGTGCTGCGGCCGCGGGCCTGATCCGTGCCGGGCTCAACGCAGGTCGACCGCCCGGTTGAGGCGAGCGCCGCGGAGCCGATCAACCGCCGCGATGAATGCGGTGTCGCCGCGGAGCTTGTTGCGTGCGTTGGTCAGCGTGAAGCGTCGTGAAATGCTCACTCCCGGCTCGAGGTTATCGACGGCCGCGCGGAGGCGTGGGTAGCCCGGGATGTTGGCGACCAGCTCGAGGCTGCGCGTGAAGTCGCTCTCGTTTGAAATGATCGCTTCGAGCACGGCGTCGGCGGTGCCGGCCAGTGGGACGTACTTCACGTCGAGCGTGATGTCACGCAGCCCAACTTCCAGGGGCGCAACGACGCGCACCCGGCGCTGGATCCCCGGCGCGACGAGGTCGATGTCGAGCACGAGCGGGACGCGGCCGGCTTCTTGGACCGGGCTGAACTCGACCTCGATCGGGATGCGGTTGGTCCCGTTCGCGTCGAGCTGGAACCGCGAGACGCGCGGGTTGAAGCTCCAGGTGCGGTCGCGGTCGGCCCCGACGCCGCCGCCCGGGCTCACGATGCTGACCGTGCCCGCGATCGTCCCGTCCCACGGGTTGTCGTGGACGATCTCGGCGTCGTGGGCGTTGTAGCCGGTCTCGAGGAACGCGGGCTCGAGGGCGAACGACGCCATGAAAGCCGTGAGCCGGACGTCGATCCCTTCGACGTAGACAGGTTCGTTGGTCACGGGCAGGTCGTGGACCAGAATGCCTTCGGCCCGCGCGTCGTCCGCGTCCCAAGGGACGGGCAACAGTTCTTCGAACCTGTTGCCGAACACATCGACGAGCCGGACGGTGCCGTCACCGAGGAAGAGCCGAATGGTCTGCGGGCTGCGGGTTTCCGACCAGACGACGAGGCAGCCGCCGCGGTCGTCGTCCGCGTGCGGGGCGGGTGTGAGCACGAGGCAGCGGACGTCGGGCGCGGGCTCGAGCTCGGCGAGCACGCGGCGGCCGCGGAAGAAGTCGATCGCGGTGCGGAACGCGGCCAGCTCGGGCGTGGGGAGCAACTGCGGGCGACGTTCGTCGCTCGACGTGAGGGGCGACGCAAGCTCGAGAACCGCCCTGGGGCACCCACCCCGGGGCTCGGCGGGCACGTGGTGGAGCCAGAATTCGGCCACCCGTCGGACCAGCTCCGCCGCTGACGCCCTCGGTCCGAGCAGCCCGCTGCCATCGGCCGGCAGGACGTAGCGGATCTCGGGGGCGTCGGAAGACTCGGACGCGTTGCCGGCCGCCCATTCTTTGGCGAACCGTGCGAGTGGCGCGTGCCCCGTGCCCGACGCAAAGACCACGTCGACCCCGGCAAGCCCGACCTCTTCGCCGAGCGAATCAGCATCAAAGTATGTCCGCCACGGGGCCGTGAGCCGCGGGCCGGGCACAAGCTTGCCGAGCCGCGCCGCGGCTCGGGAGACGAGCCCACCGTAGTCGTTCTCGAACAAGGGATCGGTCTGTTCGATCGCGCCGAGGCGCCACCGCCGGACGGACTGGCCGAATCGGTCGAGCAGCCCGACGATCGCTCGCTCGAACGGCTCGGCGCCGCGTTGCGCGCCGAGGATCTCGATCGCCGACGGCACCCGGGGACCGCCGGCCGTGAGTTCGGGCGGAGGGGCATCAAACGCGAAGCCGACATCGCGCCAGCCCAGGTGGACTTGACCGAGCGCCCGGTCAAGGTCGGCCGCGACCGGCGCGGTGCCGGAGCCCCAGAGCCCCAGCGTCAGCCCGCCGACGCCGCTGCGCTTCGTAAGCTCTGGCAGGTTGACCGACGGGATCGAATTGGGCCCGCTGTCGCCCGCACGAAAATCGTCGATGGCGAGCGAGAAGCGTCTGCGATCATCGGGAGCCGTGCCGCACGAGCCGGCGGGCTCGTGGTCGGCGGGGGGCGGGACCACGATGAAATCGGTCGTGACCACGCCGACGACGCGTCGGTCGCGGGTATCGATCACGCGCGCCTCGGCGTGGAACCAGCCGGTCGTGTCGATGCGCGGCCGCAGACGCACGGGAGCGTTCGTCGCGAAGACCGGGCGTTCGATCGCCGCGACCACCGAGCCCGACGCGTCGGTCACGTCGAGCTCGACCGACAGGTTCGCAGCGTCGACGTCGCGGACGAGCAGGCGCATGTCGACACCCTCGGTGACGAGCACAACGTTCGCCGGGCTGGTTGTAGCGAGCTCGACCCTTGGCACCCGCGTGACAACGACATCGTCAACAAAGGCGGCGCCCGAAAGGTCCTCTTCGAAGACGTGGTGCTCGCCGAGGAACGGGCGTTCGAACTCGCGCGGCTGGAGCAGCTCGAGGTCGATCTGCAGGTACGCCGCGTCGGGGTGCTCGCCGAGCAGGTCGATGCCCACCGGCGCCCAGGTCTCGGCGGGCGTGACGAGTTCGGAGACCACCCGCGACGCCTCAATCGGGCGTGAACGCTGGTCGAGCAGGACCGCCCGCAGCGCGAAGCGGGCGTGAACAAGCCCGTCGCCGCGGACGTGCGCTCGGACGCGGTAGTCCGAACTCGGGAAGATGGGCACGACGCCCGGGGCGAGCCTCAGGGAGGTTGAGCCCCCCCGCGTGGGCAGGCGGACGGACCCCTGACCGCTGCGAGCGGGCGCTCCGTACTCGAGCTCGGCGGCGTTGTAGAGCGGGAAGCCCGGGCGCTCGCGGGGTAGCGTCGGGTCGTCCTGAGCCCGGTACCAGCCCTGGGGCACGGGCAGGGGGTTGGTGTCGGCTTCTTCGAAATCGAAGACTCTTGCCTCGAGGCCCGAATCATCGGCGTCGCCGAGCGGTTGTGCGGCCGCCGGTGCGGCGACGGCGGTCGCCGTGCCGACCGCGGCCATGAGAACCTGCCATCGGGCGGGACGAGCCATAGAACTGCTATCGGCCCAGACGGCCCGCTCGCTTGGAGACGGGAATCGGCCGCGACCGCCCGGAGGACCCTCGTGACCAACGACCAGCAGCCGACCCCCCCGAGCGTTTGCCCGCCTGAGGGCTGGCAGCCGCTGGACCGATACGAGCCCGGCGAGCCCGCCGAGGACGCGGCCCGTCGGTTCTACAAGACCATGAGCAAGCGCCGGACCGTCCGCATGTTCTCGGATCGGCCCGTCTCGGAGGACGTCATCCGGAGCGTTGTGGGCGCGGCGGGCACGGCCCCGAGCGGCGCGCACAAGCAGCCCTGGCGGTTCGTGGCCGTGCGCGACCCCGAGATGAAGGCGAAGATCCGCGAGGCCGCCGAGGCCGAGGAACGCGAGTTCTACGAACGCCGGGCCAGCCAGGAGTGGCTCGACGACCTCGCGCCGTTCGGCACCGATTCGAGCAAGCCCTTCCTCGAGATCGCGCCGTGGATCGTCGTCGTGTTCAAAATGGCCAAGACCGACCCGGACCCCAAGACGGGCGAGCAGGGCCAGGTCTATTACCTCAACGAGAGCGTGGGCATCGCGACGGGCATGCTGCTGGCCGCGGCCCACCACGCGGGCCTCGCGACGCTCACCCACACGCCAAGCCCGATGGGGTTCTTGACCGAGGTGCTCGGACGGCCGGCGCACGAGCGCGCGTTCCTCGTCGTGCCCATGGGCTACCCGGCCGACGACTGCGTCGTGCCCGAGCTGACGCGCAAGCCGGTCGAAGACATCCTGGTGATCCGGTAGGGGTGATCCGGTAGGGGTGATCCGCTTGAGAGGGGTCATCGAGAAGGCGTCATGAGCAAACGCATGGGCCGTCACTTGGCGGGCTGGGTCCGTCTATCCTTTTGACTCGTCTTCCGTCGGCTTGTCTTCGGCGGCTTGTGGACCCTCGTGGAGGCTTGGCATGATCGATATCCGCAAGCTCAAAGAGCTTGTCCGGCTCATGGTCGAGAACGACCTGACCGAGCTCGACCTGCAGGACCAGGCCGAGACCGTCAGCATCAAGCGCGGTCCCGACGCGGTGCCCGTGGTGCAGACGGCTCCGGCCGCGGCGGCGCCCGCCGCGGTGAGCCATTCGCCCGCCGAGCCCGCCGCGAGCAACGACGCGTCGGCGGAAGCCGCGGGCGGCGCGGCGGTCGAGAGCCCGATGGTCGGCACGTTCTACTCGGCCCCGGACCCGGAGAGCTCGCCGTTCGTCAAGGCCGGCGACAGCGTCTCCGAGGGCGACGTGGTCTGCATCGTCGAGGCGATGAAGGTCTTCAACGAGATCAAGGCCGAGGTCTCGGGCACCGTCTCGAAGGTGCTGGTCAAGAACGGCGAGGCGGTCGAGTTCGGTCAGAAGCTGTTCCTGCTCAAGCCTGAATAACCGAGCGCGTCCGCCCGGCCGGGCGAGGCTGCGAGCGCGGCGGTGTTTCGCGCCGCTCGCGGCCGCCGCGTGCCGGACGGGCGCCGGGGAGTTCCCATGCCCGAGATTCCTCCGACGATGTTCCGACGGATCCTGATCGCCAACCGCGGCGAGATCGCGCTGCGGATCATCCGCGCCTGCCGTGAGCTCGGCGTCGAGGCGGTCTGCGTCTTCTCCGAGGCCGACCGCGGCGCGCCGTACCTCGACCTGGCCGACCGGGCGATCTGCATCGGCCCCGGGCCCGCCCGCGAGAGCTACCTGAACACCGCGCGGGTGATCGCCGCGGCCGAGGTCGCCAGCGTCGACGCGATCCACCCGGGCTACGGGTTCCTCGCCGAGCGGGCCGACTTCGCGGAGATGTGCCGCGACTGCAACTTCGAGTTCATCGGGCCCAGCCCCGAAGCGATGAGCAAGCTCGGCGACAAGATCGAGGCGAAGAAGTACGCCCGCGCCGCGAAGGTGCCCGTCTTCCCGGGCTCCGAAGAAGCGATCGACGACGCCGAGGAGGCGATCGAGCTGGCGAAGGAGATCGGGTTCCCCGTGATCATCAAGGCCGCGGCCGGCGGCGGCGGGCGGGGCATGCGCATCTGCCGCAGCGACGGCGAGCTCCGCGAGAACGTGAAGAAGGCGCAGCAGGAGGCCGAGGCCGCGTTCGGCAACGGCGCCGTGTTCGTCGAGAAGTTCCTCGAGGACGCCCGCCACGTCGAGGTTCAGGTGCTCGGCGACAAGCACGGCCACGCCGTGCACCTGTTCGAACGCGACTGCTCGCTCCAGCGCCGCCACCAGAAAGTCGTCGAGGAAGCGCCGGGCCCGGGCATCGAGCGCAAGAAGGTTGAGGAGGTCTGCAAGGGCGCCGCGCGGCTGATCAAGAGCGCCGGCTATTCGGGCGCCGCCACGGTCGAGTTCCTGATGGACCGCAACCAGGACTTCTACATGCTCGAGGTCAACACGCGGGTGCAGGTCGAGCACCCCGTGACCGAGATGATCACGGGCATCGATATCGTGCAGGCGTCGATCCGGCTCGCGGCGGGCGAGCCGCTGTGGTTCAAGCAGCGCGACGTGAAGGTCACGGGGCACGCGATGGAGTGCCGGATCAACGCGGAGGACCCCGCCCGGAACTTCATGCCCAGCCCCGGGCGCATCGGCGAGTACGCCTCGCCGGGCGGCCCGGGCGTCCGCGTCGACTCGCACGCCCGCGCGGGCTATTTGGTGCCTCCGACCTACGACAGCATGATCGGCAAGCTGATCACCCACGGCGCGACGCGCGACGCCTGCATGGACCGCATGGCCCGCTCGCTCGACGAATACGTCATCGAGCCGCTCAAGACCACCATCCCGCTGCAGCGCCGCATGATGGACGACCCCGGGTTCCGCTCGGGCGGCGTCGACATCCACTACCTCGAACGCCTGCTCAAAGAACAAACGCCCGCGGCCGCTTCGGCCACGGAACGCTGAGAGTGCCCTCTCATCGGGTTCGCTTCGTGTTCCTCAGCTCCGTTCGGCCCGAACGGCAACACAGACCGAACAACCCATCCGTCGGTCCGTGAGAGAACAGCGGGCCCGGTGCCGCGATCGGCAGGGGTGTCAGCTCGAAGAGCCGGCCGGACGCAGCCAGTCGCGCGTCCTGGCCGCCGCGTTGTTGCTGGGCTGGTCAAAAGCCGAACCCGCTCGTCCGGGTACTCGACCGCACGGTCTGCGTGGTTCAGTCTGCGTGGCCCAGGGCTGCGTGGCCCAGGCTGCGTGGCTCAGAAGGCCCGCTCCCTGCGGTCCGAACCTCGTTGAGACGACAAGAACGGTGTAAGTCACGCGTCGTTCGGGCCGTGGTCCCGAAAAGATCTATGCTTTCCGATCAAGAACGTCGTCCCGGAGAGGAGCTCCACCATGACCACCGCCGCCGACACACTCGCGATCCAGGGAGGGACCCCGGTCAGCGAGACCAACGTTCCCTTCATGTCTCCCCGGCTGCACGCCGAGGACATCGCCGCGGCGACCGCGGTGCTGGAATCGGGCATGCTCCGCGCTTCCTCCAACTGCGCCGAGCTGGAGACCCAGTTTGCCGAGCGGTCGGGCGCGGCGCATGGGCTGACCTGCGCCAACGGCACCTGCGCCCTGCAGCTCGCCTACGAGGCGCTGCTCGAGCCGGGCGACGAGGTGCTCGTGCCAGCGTGGACCTACGTCGCGACCGCGTCGATGCTCGTCGCCCGCGGCTGCAAGGTCCGCTGGGTCGACTCGCTCGAAGAGACCAGCCAGGTTGACCCGGCGCACCTCGAGGCGATGGTCACCCCGAGCACCAAGGCGATCGCCGTCACGCACATCTACGGGATCCCGGTCGACATCGAAGCCGTGCAGGCGGTCGCGGCGAAGCACGGGCTGCGGGTCATCTACGACTGCGCCCAGGCGCACCTCGCGACGTACCAGGGCAAGGGCATCGGCGAGTTCGGCGACGCCTGCACCTACTCGTTCTACGCGACCAAGAACCTCGGCACGGGCGAGGGCGGCATCATCACCGTCAACGACGAGGCGCTCGCGACCGAGATCGGTCTGATCCGCTCGCACGGCGAGCCCGAGAAGTACCTGCACACACGCATCGGGTACAACTACCGGATGAACGACATCACGGGCGCGATCGGGCTGAGCCGGCTGCAGCGGCTGCTCGACGAGACCAACGCCCGCCGCGCCGCCGCGAAGAAATACGACGCTCTGCTCGCCGAGGTCGAAGGCGTCGACCCGACCCGGCCGACCCCCGGCAGCGAGCCGGCGTGGCACCTCTACTCGGTGCGGATCGACATCGACCGGCTGAGCTGCACGCGCGACGAGTTCGGCAAGGCGCTCCTGGCCGAGGGCGTGCCCAACGCCGTGCACTACCCCAAGAGCCTGACCGACCAGCCCGCGTTCGCCGCGCACGTCGGCGGCGAGCACGGCGACCACCCGCCGATCGCCCGCAAGCTCGCCGGCCGCGTGCTCTCCATCCCGATGCACCACGACCTGACCGACGAGCACATCAAGACCGTGGCCGAGGCGGTCGGCAAGGTCGCCGGGGCGTTCGCGAACTGATGACCGGTGACGAACTCGTTGAAGCGTTTGGGATTGAAGCGTTTAGGCCGTGTCTGACGGATCGTTTGTTCGGCGCATGAGCGGTTGCGCTTCGCTGCGGCCGGTGTCAGAGTACTCGTGGCAAGGAGGCCACGGATGCGACGATTCGAGCTCACGGATGAGCAGTGGAAGCTGATCGCGCCGG